>JBKHKD010000063.1:0-4854 GCA_046537785.1 Actinomycetota bacterium | reverse complement strand
TGCTCGACACGCAAGAGGTCGTAGGTTCAAGTCCTGCAGGGCCCACGAAACGAGAACCTCGGTTACCGCCGAGGTTCTTCTCGTTGCTCGAGACCCGATGGCTCCTGGCCGAGAAGAAGCCCATGGATGATTCAGCGGTCATCTACGTGGTCTGGTGACCCTATGGGCATTTGCTCGCGATTCCGCCGTTCGATATTCGACCGGGCCTTCTTGTCGGCCCACCGCAGCGCCACAATGGCGAGAACTGCCGGTATCGCGTAGATCGCGACCTCGTCGAGTCCCCAGAGATGAGCGAAGCTAGCCATCAGCCATTCGTGGTTGGCTGGAGCAGGCCTTGGTGGTGGCACGCACCATCCGCTAGCTCCCTTCACTCACGGTTGTCTCGAGTGCGGGGAGTCCTCCGACCAGCAGACCCCGGGAGTGCAAGACCATCACGGCTCGTGCCGCGAACCAGGTTGCGACCAGATTGATCAAAAAGTGGAACCACACCCGATAGGACGTCATCACCGGACCGCTGACGAGGCCGAAGAATGTGGATAGACCGGCCGCTTTGCCCCACATCGCCGTTGTTGCTGTGAGAGCGACGTGCTCGGCGCCATGAAGTCCCTGAACCACCATTGCGGCACGCAGAGGAGAAGGCACGTTCTCTGCCTGTCGGCGGGAGTAGACAACCAACGCCACGAGGCCGGCCAAGAAGATGATGTTCCCGAGGAGATGAAGAAACTCGTTGCCCAGCGCCAGGTCCCCTCCTATGGCAAGGACGTCTCTTCCCTCGACGGCCCACGGGGTCAGCCAGGGTGTATCAAACGGGTTAGCGATCCAGTAACCCAACTGGGCGACGTGCTCGATTAGATGCACCAATTGGAACGTGAGGGTTCCCACCGCCAGATACTTGAGTAACTCTCCGGCGTAATGCGATGTGTATTCACGATGAGACATGTTTCATCCCTGCGACTCCGCAAGGAGGGGATGCCTTGGAGACACCCCCTCCTCGATCTCCCCTCTCTACTCGAAGATGGCCAACCACCAATCGGCCGGGCCACCTGCCGGTGTCTTGATTTGAGACGGCAGCAGTTCGGGTGCCAGTGCGCCATGAGGGGCCACCGCCAGGTGGACCTCGGCGTCGGCGATCTCATAGTCCTGATCGAGAGCCTCCGCGATCGTTTCGGCGAAATCGGGTGGCCCAAAGGTCGGGTTCTGTTCGGTCACCCGACCACTGATCGTGAGGTTGGGGCCGGTAACGAGATGACCGCCGGCATTGAATGCACCGGCCACAACGGCAGGGTTGGTTGCCAGGTCTGAAGCGTCGCAGGCCCCGTCGCAGGCTTCAGGATTGAAGAAGACGAACACCCAGAGACTGAAGGCCTCCGGTCGCCCTTCTTCACCGCTTGCCGTGGGCCCCTCCGGGTACGTGTAGCTACCCGGCTCGGGTGTAGGCATCGTCACCTTCGCCGTGATCCCGTTGGAGCCACGATTGATCTTTGCTCCGTTGCTTGCGACCGTGTCGCCGTTGGGGCCCTGCCCGAAAACGTCCTCGGTCTCCCATGGAGATGCTCCGGCCGCTGAGACGGTTGCTCCAAGGAGCGCAACCACAGTGGCCAGCACCAATATTCGTCTAATCATTGTCTTCCTCCCGTCTGCTATCCGGGCGAACCGGCTCATCGCAGGTCCACCGCTCTTCCTTCCTGTTTCCATGCCTGTAAGCCGCCGTCGAGATGAGCAACCCGGCGGTAGCCCATTTGCTGGAGTGTTTCTGCTGCCAGGGCCGACCTGCCTCCCGAGGCGCAATAGAGGATGATCCTCTCCTGCGGGTCGAATTCCTCCCGGTGGTAGGGACTGGTGGGGTCGGCCCAGAACTCGAGCATTCCCCTGGGCGCGAACACGTCGCCCGGTATGAATCCGTCTTCGACACGTTCCTGTTCTTCCCGAACGTCAACCAAGAGGGAGTCGCCGTCCAAGGCCGCCAACACCTCCACCGGAGCCAGGTTCTCAATCCGCGCTCGCGCTTCCGCCACCATCGATTCTGCGCTTGATCGTGCCAATCTCGTCCTCCCGTCCCTCGGTTGGCCCGACAACTACCGGACGGTGAACCTCGAGTCATCCGTGGAAACCACTGATTAGCCTTGCGGGGGCCATGGATCGGCTCGACCGAGCAGGGGTGACGGCACGAGAAAGGGAGGTGCTCGCCTTGCTCGGAGAGAGACTGACCAACGGCGAGATAGGTGAGCGTCTCTACATCTCGGTACGCACAGTGGAGAGCCACGTCTCCTCGTTACTTCGAAAGCTGGGAGCCGACACTCGGCGCGACTTGGTCCAGTTCGCCTCGATGGCGGCCCTTCGAGGGTTTCCCGTCCCCTCCACATCGCTGATAGGCCGGGAGGGCCTGCTCGACGACATCGTGGAGCGCGTGTCAGCTTCTCGCCTGGTGACTTTGTCTGGCGTGGCTGGTTCTGGAAAGACTCGCATGGCCATCGAAGCGGGGAATCGCTTGGCTTCGGACTTTCACAATGGAGCCGTGTTCGTGGATCTCATTCCCCTGAATGACCCCAGGTTCGTTCCGGCTGCCGTGGCGACCTCGCTCGGAATAGGCGGAACCGGTGGGTCGTCCGTACCCACCGAAGGTCAGGTCATCTCTTACCTATCCCAACGTGACACGCTGGTCGTGCTCGACAACTGTGAGCATGTGATGAGCGGTGCTGCCACCCTTGTCGAGCGGGTGCTAACCGATTGCCCGGACGTCAAGGTCCTCGCTACCAGCCGTCATGGGTTTGCGATCCCCGCGGAGCGCCTACTCATGGTCCCGCCGCTGGAAGTACCCAACGGAGGGTCGAAACCGCTGGAGGAGGTGGAGTCGGTGCGGCTTCTGGTGGAGAGAGCCGAATCGGTTCGATCCAGCCTCGACCTCCTGGATGATCACGGTGACGCGGCCACAGCCATATGTCGCCGTCTCGACGGCCTTCCTCTGGCTATTGAACTCGCCGCCGTACAACTGGTGCATCTCACCCCTGAAGACCTGGCGACTCGTTTGGACCGACGTTTTCGACTTCTAGGGACCCGCAGGGCCGAGGAGTCACCGAAAGCGACACTCGAGACTGCACTCGACTGGTCGTATGAACTCCTCTCGGAATCGGAGTCAACGGTGTTCAAACGGCTTGGGGTGTTCACAGGGAGTTTCTCCCTGGAAGCGGCAGAAGCGGTGTGCTCGGATGACGAGATTGATGAAGATCGTGTGTCCGAGATCATCGGATCATTGGTCTGGAAATCGATGATCCTCGCCACTCCCGACCAGGAAACCTCGCGCTTCCGTCTTCTCGAAACAATGAGAGCCTATGCACGCGAGCGACTCGACGAGGCGGGTTCCCTTGATGAAACCGCGGCAAGGCATTGTGAATGGTTTGTGGAGCGGGCTGAAGAGACAGCTCCTCATCTGACCAAGCCCGATGCAGATGCGTGGTTGAGAGGTCTTGATCAGGATCTGGGCAATCTACGCGGCGCCCTGCGCTGGGCCATCGACACGGAAAAGACGGAACTGGCATCAAGGCTCATGGCTGGGCTATGGCGTTACTGGCATATGCGTGGTGATCCTGAGGAAGGCAAGGAATGGATTGTCGAAGTGTTGGCGATGGGAGGTGAGGAGCCGCTGACTCGTGCTCGCACGCTGGAAGCCGCAGGCGGCCTTGCATACTGGAGTGCCGACATGGACGAGGCGAGGGCCTATTACGAGGAAGCCGTGGACATCGCGGCAACACGCGGCAGCGACGCGGACCTGGCCAACGCCCTGTACAACACGATCACTCCCTACGCATACGGTGCCGAGTCGGATCCCGAGACCGCTCTTCGTAATGCAGACCAGGCGCGGGAGATCTTCTCTCGACTTGATGATGAGGAGGGACTGGCACGCACCAACTGGGCGTGGGGAGCAGCGGCCCATGCCGCGGGCCGCGATGCGGAGGCCGTGACTGCCTACGAGAAAGCGTTGGGCATCTTCGAAACCCTTGACGACACTTTCATGTTGGGATGGGTACATCGCATGTTGGGCTGGTCACTACTTCGTCTCGACGACTTCGAGTCGGCCCGCTCTCACTTCGACGCCGGGATCAGTCTCTTCGATGCAGCCGGAGACATCTCAGGGGTGGCGTTCCACCTTCGCGACTACGCCGAGATGGCCATCGCCCAGCAGGACTATGAGAGAGCCCTCGTGTTGGCGGGGAGCGTGCAGGCGATGGAAGACGAGAGTGGGTTAGGGCTGATCGGCATATCCGCGAACCGGGTCGAAGGCCTCGATCAAGCCCGGAAGGCGGTGGGACAAGAGCGCGCCCGAGAGCTGTTCAACGAAGGTCGCGGGATGTCCCGCACCCGCGCCATCCATTACGCACAGTCGTGAAATGCGGCAGGCGGCGTTCGCTCAGTATGAGATCTTCTTGTCAGAGGTGATCACGGCCTACGACCGATTGGGTTACGAGACGATCGACCTGCCCACAGAGTCCGTCGAGGAGAGAGTTGCATTCATCACGGCCCGCCTCCCCTTAGGTCAATAGCCTGGCTGTGACATGGGGCACCGTGGAATTGGAACCGGAGTGATTCCGAAATGGGTGACCCGTGTATCCGCGGCCTACGGCTCCCGGTGGAGCACAGCAGTGGCGATCCCCTCCGGCGTGGCTCCGCAGGTGTCAGATTCGGGCTTTCGGGATTAGTTAGCTATGTCACTTGTCGGGTAAGTACTCGGGGTAAGCGACTTGAAAGGAGGCCACCGTGGGACGTGGTGGAATCATCTGGACAGTTGTGGGCATTCTGCTCATCATCGCCCTACTCATCTATATCTTCTAAGTGAGGTGCAGGTCGAAGACCTTGATG
>JBKHKD010000017.1:0-62519 GCA_046537785.1 Actinomycetota bacterium | reverse complement strand
CCGAATAGGTCCGTCTCAAGACAGTCAAGAACCCGTTCCCAGTCACGGTGAACACGCAAGAAAGCGTCCTGAGCAATATCCTCAGCCACCCAACGACTGCCCGTCAACCCATATACCACGGCAACCACCCGGCGGTATTCCTCCCGATATAACCGGTCGAAAGCACCAGGCACCTGAACGCCATCGACACCATCCGGACCAGCCAAACCATCCTCACCGCGCACTAATCGCACACCATAAGAACGCATAAGCATTCGTATCGCGCTTAGAGAGATTTGAATCCGCCTGGTCCAAGCGTCGAGACACACAGGCGCATAACTTGGTCACGCCATCGTCACCAACCCGGTCGATCCATCGACCGACCGCCTGAATACTCACATCGCACAACGCGCGCCCATCATCCCCAAAACGAACAAAACCATGAGACGCATCAGAAAACTCCCGAGTTTTTGAAACGAATGGAACATGAGCAACAGGATCCGCCCAGAAACTGTGATCTGCCACCTAGCCCTGGCCGATGCGCCTCAGTTGTCGGTCCGGATCCCAAGAGGGTGGTTTCAGCTTGAGCTTCGCCATGGCATTCCCGGCCCGTCCTACTCCTCATATGTGTAGCCAGCCCTCGTTCAGCTACAGGTTGCGGGAGTGGACACTGCGCGTAGTGATCGGCTGCCGAACGCGGGTCCTCTCTTGTGTCACGTATGCAGAAGAACGCGAGACCACGAAGGTGTGGCGGCAACACAACGCAGCCTCGGCCGGCGCCTATCTCGGAGAACTGGAACTGAACTACAGCTGGACCTGAAATGGCTAGCGGTAGGGTCTCCTCAGGGGGCCGTTAGTGGAGTCAGGTTGTAACGCTGAATGACGTCGGGCAGCCAGTCCGGCTCGGCGAAGGGCAACCCATAGCGGCTGGACAGTTCGGCTATCGCCGACATGTCGAACTCGCCGCTGCTGGCCAGGTCGGAGACCTCACGGAAGTAGTTCTCAAACCCGGCGGGTGTGATTATCTCGATCATGCGAGCCGGGACTGATCCGGCATTCCACATGGCATGCACCTCACCGCGCGGCTTGACGATGTAGCCACCGGCACCGAGCACCACTTCCTGGTCTCCCGACCTGAACCCAATCTCACCCTCGAGAATGATGGAGATCTCGTCCTCGTTAGTGTGGATGTGGGGCGGGACCAGTGCGCCAACCTCGAACGGATGCTCAACTACAGACAGGGCTCCACCCGTATCGGACCCATCGATCTTGAAGGCCACACCGACTCCCGGACCCAGTGGTCGGTGAGCGTCACTCGGCTCGACCACCCTCAACTTGCTCGCCGCTGTCGTGTCCTTCACCATGCCCATCTCCTTTCGTTAAACAGGCAT
Organism: Actinomycetota bacterium; assembly: GCA_046537785.1. GTDB lineage: Bacteria > Actinomycetota > Acidimicrobiia > Spongiisociales > ZC4RG35 > JANQRA01. Next base: position 61,149 of record JBKHKD010000017.1, on the reverse strand, counting down.
GTATACTCAAGCATGCTCGTAGCCAGGTGTCAACTTTGACTAAACAGCAGCGTTCACTCAAGTCGCGAGACTACAAGATGAAAAAGCGTGCCAGGCAGATCGCTGAGACGCGCCAGCGCATAGTCGAGGCCGCGATGCGACTCCACACCTCGGTGGGTCCCGCCAACACCACGATCAGTGCCGTGGCCAAGGAAGCCGACGTCACCCGGGTCACGGTCTACAACCACTTCCCCGACGAAGAGCACCTGTTTCTCGCTTGTAGCGCCCATTGGACCCAACTGCATCCTCCACCCGACCCGCAGCGATGGACCGAGGTCTCCGGGTTGGAACCACGCAGCCGTCAGGCCCTCGACGAGCTCTACGGCTGGTTCCGGGACAATGACGATGACCTCTACCCACTCTATCGGGACTTCACCGCGATGCCCCCGGCTTTCCAGCAGGGAGTGATCGCTCAGTTCACCGAAATCGGAGAGGCGCTCGTGGTCGGGTCTGGAGTGAGGGGGCACCGGAGAGACCGCCTCCGGGCCGTCGCCGGCCACGTGACGTCCTATTGGACTTGGCGGTCGCTTGTCGTCGAGCAGGGTTTGAGCACTGGAGACGCCGTCGACCTAGGGGTCGGATTCATCCTCTCGGTGTGAAGACCGAAGAACGACCGAGGATCCAGAGTGTCGACCGACCTGCGGCTCATAGGCCGATGGCAGTTCGAGGATGGCGACTGGTCATTCACACTCGATAGACGCCCGGATCTCCCCCAGGTCTTGAGGAGTACACACGACCAGACCCAAGGTACGTCGTGACCCGTATCGGCGAGCTGACCGTTGACCCTCCGAAACGTCATACTCTCCTGACCATCCCACCATTCTCGACGTATCCAAGAGATCGTGCATGTCCAATGGGCAATCATCTTCTCCGGCGTCGCCAGACCGACCATCTGGAACCTTCTGCTGACACCACATAGACAGGCCTCGCACATCCGCTCAAATTGCGGCGAGGTACCCCCAACCGGCCCATCGGTCAAACTCCACGAGTCTTCGATTGCGTAAACATCCCACCGAGCCACATTCAGCCTCAGGTACCAGCGACGGTATCCTTTTCTCGCGCGTTTTCTCGAGCGTTTTCGCGCACCCCCGGGTCCCTGGGACTGCGCGAAAACTACTCTGACCTGGTGGAAGCGCGCTCGGCTAGGGCCGCAATACGGCCGATCTGGGACGGCACCGACCGGGTATTGGAATAGTTCCGCGCAACCTCGGCATGATTGGCTGGATAGGCCGCCGGGTCTCTTGTTGTCTTGGTCGGCGTTTGGTTGTTCACCCGAAGGTGCCCCATAAGAGAGCCACTGCAATCGGTAGAGGGGGACGACGCAGAATCCGCGGTCTTCATCTCTCCGACTCAGCACGCTACGCGCAGCTTTCAAATCCGATAGGTGATGAGGAGGACGGAGGTCGGAGCAGTCCGCTGTACGCACTGGTGTCTGTCTAGCCGTGCCAAATCCCAGTCATGACCGATAGACCGCGACATATTCGTTTCTTGTTATCCGGTGCCGTTGCTGAGAAGCTGGAGTCTCATCGGCGCCAGTGGGATCCGGTGATGGATGAGAGAACACCGCCGTCCCACCTGGCCCGCTTCTAGGTTGGCGTCCAGTCGCTGAAGCCCAAGGATCGGTAGAAGTTCTGTGCGCGTGTGTTACCTGTTAGCACACGCAGGCCTACCGACATGGCGCCCTGGCTTCTCATCGTGTCCAGGCCTCGTTCCATCAGGCGACGTGCGATCCCGCGGCCCCGTAAGTCAGAGCCGACAAAGAGCTCAATGATGAATGGGCCACTTGGCGTCTGCTCCCAGGGAGCCTGTTTCACGGTGAGCAGAGCGCCGACAATCTTGCCGTTTAGTTCGGCAACTACCGAACCTTCTTCCCAGAACTCCCCGTAGTCGCCGTCCCAGGATGCCTCAATGTCGGTAGTGGCTTCTTCGACGCTTTCTCCGGAGAGCCCGGACTCGTATGAGTCAAAATAGAGCTGTCCTATTCCTGGGATGTCAGAACGAGTGGGTGCCCGCAACTGGACATCGTCATCCGATTGCGTGGTGGATGAGGGCGAGCGATCCCGCAGGTCGACGATCATCGTCTGGTTGTGGTTATGCATTGGGAGTCCTCCAGTGTGTCAGCCATAGCAGGATCTTGTCGCGTATTTTTGAGTGCACGCCTGATCCTGATACCGCACGGTGTCGAAAATGCACGCTTTCGCCAGGGATCCGCTGACGGGTGCGGATCAGTCCGGCTTGTCGGCCTTGACGGGGTTCGGACCGGCCCATCGATCAAATTCGACGAGTCTTCGATTGCCGCATCCCGCCGAGAGGCCACATTCTTCCTCAGGTACCAGCGACGGTATCCTTTTCTCGCGCGTTTTCTCGAGCGTTTTCGCGCACCCCCGGGTCCCTAGCTCAATTGGCAGAGCAGCGGGCTTTTAACCCGAAGGTTGTGGGTTCGATTCCCACGGGACCCACTACTTGACAGTCTCTCCGTGCTGACCGCGCTTTTGACTCCTCGGACTTGGCTCAGGCGATGATGCATGCTGAAACGGTGAACGCGAAGATGCTGCGAAGTCGCAAATTTGAGGCCATTGGAATACGCGTGATGGTGGATCACGGCCACCCCGTCGCCTGGAGACCGCTCCCGGTGATCCCCACCATTCACCCTCCTTCATCCTCCCGTCGTCCGACGACGGACGTCGGGGTGAGCTCTTCGACCTACTCGTGGGCCTTCGTAAAGCGGCAATAGCGGCTTTCTCCGGATGACCGGAGCTGTTGCTCAAAGCGCACGCTGGAACTCAGCCTCTCCGGCCCCCAAGCTCCGGTCCGGCCGCGGCCCGCCAGCGAGGCCTGCGGACCCTCCGAGGGTTAACGCTCGAGCAGTCCGGGTAAAGATCAGCACAGCCAATCGACTTGGGAGGACTGCAATGCCCGAACGCATCGATGAAGTGATGACCGCCGACGTCGTGAGCCTGGCCAAGGATGCCTCGATCAGACAGGCCGGAGAAGTCATGCGAGACCGCGACATTGGCGACGTCTTGATCCAGAATGAAGACGGCAGCCTTTGTGGGATCGTCACCGATCGAGACATCGTGGTGCGTGCTATCGCCGAAGGGCTGGACCCCGACTCCGCGAGCGTGGAGGACGTCTGCGAGCACGACGTCGTCACCCTGAGCTCGGGTGATGCCATTGCTCGGGCCGTGGAGCTCATGGAGAGTCATGCCATCCGGCGTCTTCCTGTCGTCGACAACGGCCAGGTGGTGGGCGTGGTCTCCATAGGCGACCTTGCCGAACATCGGGACCCGAAGTCGGCGCTCGGCGAGATCAGCTCCGCGCCACCCAACAACTGACCGGCTCCCGAAGCGAACGGGGAACCCCTCTGTTCGCCCCGTAGCTGAGAGATCCGTCTAGTGACCAACATGTAACCGACCCGAGGCTGGAGGCACGTCCTTCGAGCGTCGAGCCGGCGGGAACTGATCGCTAGGTTCGGCTGGTTTCGGTGTCGGCGGTCAGATCTCGCAGCAGCTCGTGGCATCGCTCGGCGCGGCGCTTGTCGGCCTTCTGGCACTCCTTGATGAATTCCTCTACTTCGGAGTGTTCCGCCTGTCGGGCGTCATCCAAGAATTGCCGGTAGAGATGGGAACCTTGCAGAGCGTGGTACTGGATGCTGACCAAATCGAAGACGATGTTTTCGGTGATTTCGTGATTGCTTGACATGAATTGTCGCTTACCCAGTGGGACCGAAGCGGAAACAATGGAACGGCTCCGCCGCGGTGTCGAGAGTTTCGCCCTAGCTGCGAACGGGTAGATCGGTAGCTCCCCAAGACCTAGGAGCTCAAAGATGCCCGCCCACGCCTCAGAAGTACGTCCCGACCCCGTCAGTCCGCCGGCGAAAGAATCCGATGAGGCGGCACCCCATCAACACAGGATGGCACAACAACAGGGTGATGCCTACAGCACGGCGCTCACTCACATGGCCGAAAAGGTTGCAATGACCGGGGCCGAAGCTCATGTAGGGGAGATGATCGTCGCGCTCGCAGTCGAGCCTGCAGAGGGGATGTATGAGTGGGACGAAGGTGAGCTTTCGTGGATTGAGCCCGGCGATCACAACGTGCATCTCGAAGTTTCTGCCCGGGACGCGACCGACAATCGATTCATCCCCGGACTGAAGGTGCATGTGCGAGTGATCGATGACAGCGACCAGACGCGAGCGGACGCCACACTGCCCATGCTGTGGCATCCGTGGCTCTATCACTACGGGTCTAACTTCACCCTCCCCATGGGCAGCTCGGTGACGGTGGAGATACAGATCGATGCTCCCGAGTTCCCCCGGCATGATGAGAAGAACGGCAAGCGCTATACCGAAGACCTATTCGTCCGGTTCGAAGACGTCGAACTGGTTGAAAGCTGACAGACACAGAGATCGAGGTGGAAGAAATAGTGCAGCGAGAACCCGTAATCCGCACGCCTCACTCCCGGTGTGCAATGCTTGTCACATGACCGCAGTAATAGTGATCCTGGTTGTCGTCTGGCTGGCGCTCGCGATCCTGGGTGCCGTTCTCGAAGGTCTGTTCTGGTTGACCGTCGTGGCGATAGTTCTCCTGATCGGTACAGCGGCCTACGGTTGGCTGAAACGCAAGACCTCCGACGTCTGAGCACCTCTCCCCGGTGGGCATGCTGGGTCTGGCGCCATCCCGCCAGCGCCCGGGTCAATGCTTTTGAGTTCGCGACGAGTTGCTTGCTTGGCCGCCGTGTAGCGGGTTTCATCCGGATGCTACTGAGATAGTCGACGGCCTTCTCGATCGCGGCGCGGATACTGGTCATTGGATTCTCCTGCCACAGAAATAGCGGCGGCAACCGAAAGCGTACGCCCCCTCTTTGCCTCGGATCCGTACACTGAATCTCTGGTCCCGACATCAAGAGAGGTCGAATCTCCTCGTGAAGTGCTCGAGATGCGGACATGAAAATCCGGAGGGCTCGAAGTTCTGCGCCCAGTGCGGCAACCAACTCGCACGGGTGTGCCCGGTCTGTTCCACACCGGCACGCCCCGACGACAAGTTCTGCAGCAACTGTGGCAACAAGTTGACCCAGGACACCTCGGAGGCTCCCGAGAGGGACCACACCAGGTACGCCCCGGAGGAGATGCTCGACAAGATCACGGAGGCTCGCTCGGGACGCGCCATGCAGGGCGAGCGGAGGACCGTCACCATGCTGTTCGCGGACATCAAAGGCTCGACGGCGGTCGCGGAGACCCTCGACCCGGAGGATTGGGCGGACATCATCAACGGCGCCTTCGAGCATCTGATCGCTCCCGTGTACCGGTACGAGGGGACCCTGGCCAGGCTGCAAGGTGATGCCGTCCTCGCCTTCTTCGGAGCCCCGATAGCCCACGAGGACGATCCGATTCGCGCGGTGCGAGCCGGTCTGGACATCGTCCGCCGACTCGAGCCGTACAAGGCCGAGATGGCGGAACGCTGGAACATCCCCATCGATGTCCGCGTCGGCATCAACACCGGCCTGGTCGTGGTAGGAGCCGTAGGCTCCGACCTCAAGGTCGAATACACCGCCCTTGGCGATGCGGTCAACGTGGCGGCGCGGATGGAGCAGACCGCCGAGCCGGGAACGGTCCGCGTCACCGGTGAGACCTGGGACCTGGTCTCGGATCACTTCGAAGGCGAGGAGCTCGGGCTGATCGAGGTCAAAGGCAAAGCGGAGCCTGTTCCAGCGGTACGTGTGATCAGCTACCAGGGATCGGTTCCGGAAGCCCCGCAAGAGCAACCCCTGATCGGACGGAGCGGAGAGATCGCGGACCTGGAGAATCTGCGAGATCGACTCGCGGAGGGCGCTGGTTGGATCGCGTCGGTAATGGGCGAGGCCGGCGTGGGCAAGACCCGTATCCTCGACGAGTTCCGCACCCGCAGCCTGGACACTCCCGGATCGGGCACGACTCACGAGAATGCCGACGAGCTCGGCTGGATCTCCGCGTTCAGCCAGTCCTACGATTCGTCGGTCCCATACTCCACGATCAAGGACCTGCTGGTTCGATGGCTGGAACTCGACGACGCAGACGATCCCTACCAGCACCTCGATGAGATCGCGGCGTCGATGGTTTCCGAAACGGTCCAGGATCCAGCCTTCTACCTCGGATACGCGACAGGAATCCCACTACCCGACGACGCTTCAGAACTGATCGGAAAGCTAGAGCCTCCGGTCCTCCACAAGCGGACTCGGGAAGCGGTGGGCGCCTACCTCGAGGCAGAGGCCGAACGCCGCCCGGTCATCGTGGCATTCGAGGACGCCCACTGGGCAGACACGATGTCGCTGGCGTTGATCGAGGATCTGATGGAGATAACCGAGCGTGCACCACTCGGCCTCCTCGTCTCGATGCGCCCATATCGTGACGAACCGGTGTGGAGGGTCCACGAGGTGGCGGAAAGAGACCACCCTCATCGCTATCGACCGGTGAACCTGAACCTGCTCGGTGAGGAGGAGACCGAGGAGCTGTTGGACGCCCTCGTGGAAGGCATGACCCTCTCCGAGGAGACCCGGCGAACCATCCTCGAACGCGCCGGAGGTAACCCGTTATTCGTCGATCAGATGGCGAGGGCTATCCGGGAGAGCCAGGACGACGGCGACCTCGCGGTGCCCACCGGGCTCACCTCGCTTCTGACCGCACGACTCGATCGGCTGGACGAAGATTCGAGACGAGTCGCGCAGACGGCATCGGTGATCGGCTCGGAATTCGACCGAGCCACCCTCGCCGCCCTCCTGGGCGACGACCTGGACCTCGCCGGACCGGTCACCGACCTGCTCCGCAGGGGAATTTTCGTCGAGCAGCCTCACGCAACCGGGATCCTTGGCTTCCACCACGCGCTCGTCCAGGACGCCGCCTATTCGACGATGCTGTTGCGCACCAGGAGGGAGCTCCACAGAGAAGTCGCCGAGCACCTGATACGGGTCTCCCCCGGCTCCTCTCAGGAGATAGCACAACACTTCATCCAGGCGGGAGCCGAGGAAGATGCGTTTCCCCATCTGGTTGCGGCAGGAGAGTCGAGTTCGCAGTCGATGGCATTGTCCGACGCCATCCGTTTTTTCACCACCGCATTGGAACACATCCCCGCAGACGCCGATCCCGACCTCGTGGTCCGAGCCCACGACGGCCTCGGTGTCGCCTACTCCCTCATCCCCGACCTGACCCAATCCGGAGCCGCCTACCAGCGGCTGGTCGACTATGCCGACTCAGCGGACAACCCATCTGCCAAAGTCAAGGCCCTGAACCGTCTCGCAATCAACACCGCCATGCTTGCCGGGGATCTCGAGGGGGCACACCGCTATCTCGAGGACGCTTACGCCATCGCCAAGGAATCAGGGGACCAGTTCGGACTCGCCGAATACCACATGAACGCCTGTGTCATCTCGGGGCTCGGGGGCGACATCAGCTCTTCCATCAAGCACGACGAAAAGATCGCCGAACAAGGCACCACCCTCGGCGTCGACGCGATCCGTGTCGAGGGCCTGGGCCGGCTGGCAGGTAACTCCGTATGGCTCATGGACTTCGACCGGGCGGAGCAAGCAGTGGAAGACGCGATCAAAGCTGCGGAGGAGATCGGTGACACCGGCCGACTCGCCACCGTCAAGGTGATGGGGCTCTCCCGGCTCCGGATGCGGGAAGGTGACACCGAATCAGCACTGCGGCTCCTTCTCGACAGCGAGGAAGAACTACTCAGAGAAGCCTCTTTCTATGCGCCAATGGCCGGAATCTTCGCCGGGACACTGCTCTACGACCTCGGCGACATCGAGACCGGGATCAGCCGCATCGCCGACATCCGTCGCACCGTCATCGACTTGGGCGTGGACTTTCACATCGCGGTGACATCAGCCACGCTCGCTCGCATGTACGGCTCTCTGCACATCGATTCGCCGCTTGCCGAATATCGAAGGTCCGCACTGGAAGCAGTCCAGGCCCCCCTCGGCAACTATCTCGCCTCCACCGTGTGGGTGGAGCTCGGTCGCGCCAATCTCGCCATGGGAGACCACCAGGCGGCCGAGGAAGACTTCGCCACGGGTCTAGCCACCTCATCCGCGACCCAGTACTGGGAGCGGCCCCGACTGCTGATCGGAAGAGCCCTGGCCGGCGTCGCCCGGGACGATCTCGAATCGGCCGGAAGAGACCTGGACGAGGCCGAGACCATCATCCAGGAGAAGGAACTACGTCTGTACGAGGGAGACCTGCGTCATGCTCGCGGCAAGCTCCTTCTCGCAAAAGGCCGGCCAAACGAGGCGATCTCTCAGCTGGAGCTTGCAGCCAGCGCCGCTGACTCAGCAGGTTTTCGACCCCTGATGGCACAAATCGAGGTGACCGCCGCCCAGGCCGCCGCGTTGTCCGGGGACGACGAGGCGGCAGACCGACATGCGGCAGCGGCTCGTGCCGTCGCCGATTCGGCAGCCAGTTCGGTGATCGACGACGAGCTACGCAACGCTGTGAAAGTGGCGTGGCTCGACCCCCTCGACCAACCGAGAACCGGCTGAGCCTCGACGGGCTCGTTAGCCGTCAGTGCTGGTGCAACCAGTCCAGCAAGAGACCGTTCAGTTGCTCCGGGGCATCGAGTGGGATCCAGTGTGAGACGTCGTCGATCCGCTCATAGCGCCATTCGGCCTCGACGTACTCACTGGAACCGAGCATCTGGGGTTCCAGGAGAGCGCCATCGCGGCTCGACCAGACACCCATCACCGGCACCCGGACCGGTGGCAGCGAAGGTGGGGGCTTGATGAGACGCTCCGGTCCCATGTTCGCCCGGTAGGTGTTGAGGGCGGCCGTGAGCGCACCAGGACGGGACAGGTCCGCTATCCAGTTCTCCACCTCGGGATGGGATCCCATCCACCGCCGCAATCCCTGCCAGTCCTTGCCGGAAAGCCATTCCTCGGCGACGCCCTCGAATTGGAACAGCAGCATGTACCAGCTCTTCTCCAGCTGACGATTCCCGGCCTCACGAAACGACGTCGGGTGTCCCACCGACAGGGCGGTGAGGCTGCGCACGCGATCGGGATGGGCGATGGCTAGATACCACGCGACGGCGGCCCCCCAGTCGTGGCCAACTACCTGAGCGCGGTCGACCTCCACCGCGTCCAGCACGGCAAGCATGTCCGCGGCGAGTTTGGTGATGTGATAGTCCTCGATGTCAGCGGGCTTGTCCGATCGCCCGTAACCACGGAGATCCGGGGCGAGCACCCGATAGCCGGCGTCGGCGAGGGCGGGGACCTGGTTCCGCCACAACCGCGCCGAGTCGGGGAACCCGTGGATCATCAGCACCGCTGGCCCATCCGACGGGCCATGGACGGCAACGGTCAACTCGACCCCGCTGGATTGGACCTTCAACGCGTCTGCGTACACATCGACCATCGCGGTGAAGGTACCAGCGGGAATGGTCGAAAATCGCTTGTGTTAGGTTCGTCGACCAGGCGTGGACGGAGGAAAGGTGTCAGACGCCGTCATCATCGGAGGCGGCCCGACCGGACTGGTCGCCGGGGCGGTCTTGGCCCGCCGAGGCGTTGAGACCGTCGTCCTGGAAAAGGACCCCGCACCTGTTCCCGACTCCGTAGCCGACGCCTGGGAGTCGTGGCAACGCAACGGAGTTTCCCAATTTCGCGAGCCGCACACGCTGCTGGCGAGGGGACTGCGCGAGCTCGACGAGCTGCTGCCCGACGTGACTCGCCATCTCAAGCAAAGTGGTGCTCACGAATGGGTCGGACTGGACGCCCTTCCGTCATGGATCGACGACAGGGAACCCCGTAAGGGAGACGACCTGTTCAGGTCCCTCGCGGCTCGACGCCCAATATATGAGCTGGCCTTTGCCCGGGCGGCCAGTGACGTCCCGAACCTTGAGATGAGACGGGGCACCACAGTCACCGAATTGATCCCGGGAACGAACGTCATCGGCGCCGTACCCCATGTGACCGGGGTCAGGACCGCCGACGGCACCACAATCCGGTCCCGGGTCGTGATCGACTCCGCCGGGCGCAGATCCACCCTGGGTCCGCTGCTGGAGACGATCGGGGCGACACCTCCAGACGAGGTGAGAGAGGACAGCCGCTTTGCCTACTACACCCGGTTCTATCGTCGATTCGATCACGGCGATGTGCCCCGTCCATTCGTGGTTCGGGCCGTACAGCAGGGCTCCATCTCCCTCCTCCTTCTGCCGGGGGACAACGGAACCTGGTCGGCGACCATCTACGGAACGACCGCCGACAGGAAACTTCGGTCGCTCCGAGATCCGGACGTTTTCGACCGTGTGTTTCGGGCCTACCCGACGGCAGCTCATTGGGCTGAAGGCGAGCCCACCACCGGAGTGAACGTCATAGTGGGTGTATCGGATCGGGTTCGATCCCTTCGTGTCGGCGGCAAACCCGTCGCCACCGGCATCGTGCCGCTCGGCGACGCCTGGGCTTGTACCAACCCCTCACTCGGGCGGGGTATCAGCATGGCGATGATGCACATCGCAGCCACGGTGCCGGCCATGGCCGAGCATCTCGATGATCTGGAACATCTGCTCTATGCATGGGAATACCGGACAGAACAGGAGATGTCGCCGTGGCATGAGGCGACGCGGCAACTTGACCGGGCTCACACCCGGCGAATGGATTCTTTGCGATCAGGACAGTCGCTCTCACCAGAAGAGGTCGCCGAGGGGCAAGCATTCGCTGCCGCACAGCTGACAGACCCGGACATCTTCAGAGCAGCCATGGAGATGGCCTCTTGTTTCGCCTTGCCCGAGGAGGTAATGAACAGGCCATACGTTCAGAAAGCCCTCGCCGATCCGCCGGACCTCGACGACATCCCCCTACCTTCGGTGCCGTCCCGTCAGGAGCTCGAGGAACTGCTCGGGGCCTGAGCCTCTACCCGTCCTCGTCGAGACGCTCTAGCCATTCGCCGAGGGAGCGGGCGAGAAGGCTCGGTGTGTCGAGCATGACGAGGTGGCCGGCGTCGGGGAGGGTGATGAACTCTGAGTGGGGAACCATGTCGGCGAAACGGGCGCCCTCGGATATATCGACCCAGCGATCCTCCTCGCCCCAGAGCACAAGCAAGGACGCTTCGATGTCCGGGTAGAGCATTTCGAGCTCGTTGGTGAACCCGTAGTCGAATTGGCCGACCTGTCGGTAATAGGCCGCCTGTCCCCCGTCTCCGAGCCAGGGAGCTATCAGCTCATCCATCAGCCCTGGGGGCAGGGTTCTCGACACCGCGGTGGCGAGATGGGCGCGCAGCGTCGCCTCGTGGATGTATCCCGGCACGGCGGCGAACACATGCTCGTGCTCCTTCACGAGCCTCGAGTAAGGAGTGCCCCATGGAGAGAGCACCACGCCGTCGGCAATCGCGATCGCACTCACCGGAGCTCCCTCCACCAGGTGGGCGCCGAGGACAGTGGCCGCCCCGAAGTCATGGCCGACGAGAACGGGGCTGTCGAGCCCCATGTGATCCAGCCAGCCAGACAGCGCCCTGGCCAGCGCCCTGAGACGCACGTCCTGGCCTTCGAACTTGGCCGACTGCCCGTAGCCCGGGAGGTCGAGGACATGGAGCCGGTAGCTGTCGGACAGCCTCGCGACGACCCGTCTCCACACCACCGAGCTCGTCGGGGTGCCGTGGACCAAAACGACGTCGCGTCCACTTCCAAACGCCCCGTACGCGATCTCTCCAGAACTCGACTCGAAGCGATGGGCGAGGGTCAGGTCACCTCTCGAGGACAGCCCCGAATGGGTCACTGTCCGGCCGCCGACACGGCCTGGCGGGAAGCCTCCGTGAACGAGCTCCACTTCATCCACCCGGGGAAGGCGTTGACCATGGAGGGTCGGCCACGAATCTCTATCCGTCCCTCTGCCCGTTCCGTGTCCAGTGTCGTCCGTCCTATGTACACCCGGTACAGGTCAGGGGTTCTCGCCTCCACGACCAGATCGATGGGGAGACCGGGATCCTCGGGGCACACCGACACGTCGTCACATTCCAGGAGCAGCCAGATGACATCATCCGGATCGCTCAAGCGAAACTCCGCCACGACCCTTTCCTCCGGGAGCGCCTCCCGATTGACGTGCCGAGAGATGAACAAGATCAACAGCCGTGGGTCTGACTCCGCAGGAGTGGGGTCGTTCATGATCCAGCGGGCCACCCAGTCCCCCATCGACTGCAACACCGGACGCATCGCTTCCCCGGCGTCGGTGAAGCGATAGGCGCCGTCGGACGTCTTCTCGCAGATGCCGGCCCGTTGCAGGTTCTTGAGACGGTCGGAGAGAACGGATCGGGAGATGCCGGGCAGGCCTTCTTCCATGTCGGTGAAACGCAAGGGGCCGAACAACAGCTCCCGGACGATCAGCAGAGTCCATCGGTCGCCGAGCAGCTCCGACGCCTTGGATATCGGGCAGTATTGACCGTAACTTCGGGTCACATCCCCATTATGGCGACAAGCCTCTCCATAGACGGTTCGAAATTCAAACTGACATGGCAGGGACTGATGCTCCATAGTCACCAGGAGAACGACACGACAAGGCAGGAGACATGAACCGAGTCCAACCCGAGACCCTCGACTCGTTTACCCGGGAGCTAGAAGGCGAAGTCGCCCACCCTGGCGACCCCGTCTACGAAGAGGCGACCACCATCTGGAACGGGATGATCGACCGCCGCCCGTCGCTGGTAGTCCGCGCTCGGACCGTCGACGACGTAGTGCGGACCGTGGAACTGGCCCGCGAACGTGGCATCGAATTGTCGATCCGTGGAGGTGGCCACAACATTGCAGGTTTGGCGCTATCCGATGGCGGGCTGACTCTCGACATGTCCACCTTCCGCACCGTGGACGTCGACCCGGACGCAAAGCGGGCCAGGGTGGGCGCAGGATGCACTCTCGGCGACGTCGACCGGGCCACCCAGGAACACGGTCTGGCCACAACCCTCGGGTTCGTCTCGGACACTGGAGTCGCGGGCCTGACCCTCGGAGGTGGCTTCGGCTACCTGACCCGCCAGTTCGGCTGGACCGTCGACGACCTCGAGGATGTGGAGATCGTCACCGCGGCCGGAGAAGTCCTTCGTGCATCTAGAACCGAACACGACGACCTGTTTTGGGCACTCCGGGGCGGGGGCGGCAACTTCGGCGTCGTCACCGAGTTCGTCTTCCGGCTCCACGAGATCGGCCCCGAGATCACGGGCGGGCTCATCGCCTGGTCGGCCGACGAGGCCGAAGGCGTCCTGGAGCGGTACCGCGAGATCACCGAGACCGCACCATGCGAGCTGACTCTGGCCGTGCTGATGAGAAACGCTCCGCCGGCGCCGTGGCTGCCCGAGGACAAGCACGGTCAGCCGATGATCGCCGTGGTCGTCAACCACACTGGCACCGAGGCAGAGGCGAGGAGAGACCTGGAGAAGCTGCGCAGCTTCTCCCAGCCCTGGGCCGACCTCATCCAGCTCAAGCCATACTCGGACCAGCAGTCGATGCTCGATGCCACCCAGCCGAAGGGCATGCACTACTACTGGAAGTCCGAGTTCCTCGCCGAACTGAGCGACGAGCTGTTCGACACCTATCGAGCCCAGTTCGTCGGACTGGAGGCCCCGGCCAACCAGATAGTCCTCTTCCACCTGGCAGGCAGGCTCCAGGAGCTCGAGGAGAGCGACGGCGCCATGGGCAACAGGGACGCCGAACATGCCTGTGTCGTGCAGTCCATGTACCCGGGAGACAGCCCAGCTGCGGACCAGAACCGCGACTGGGTGCGTTCCGCCTGGAAGGCCCTCCAGCCGTTTTCGACGGGAGGCAACTACGTCAACTTCCAGACCGACGACGAGACCGGAGACAGGGTCGCGCAATCGTATCGGGGGAACCTGGAGCGTCTGTCGAGCGTCAAGGCGAAGTACGACCCGGACAACGTGTTCCGAGTGAATCGCAACATCACCCCACAGAAAGTCGGGTGAACTCGACTGATCTCAGTCGGGCCTGCCCAACTGGAGTAGAACCTTGGGAGGGTCGCCGCCCAGCACGGTCACGGCGCCTTCCCAACCGTGGCCTTTTATGCCGAACCGGGTCGAGTCACCGCCTTCGCGTCGCGAGGCAACCTCCCAGCCGCCGTCCGCCAGCGCCTCGTCGTAGAACTGCGCGAGCTCCGCGGTGGACGAGTCGCTCTCCCACTGGACATGGATCTGGTCTTCGGAGGCGGTCAGCTCCTGATAGTCGGTGATGTCCGGCGGCTCGGGGAACTCGGAAGGAACCTGACCCGACGTCTCGGGCCGCACCGCCGGGGGAGCGTCGGCGTCGCCCTCTCCGCACGCCCCCACAACCAGGAGCAGAGCCAGCGACAGCGCGACCGGCCACCACCCTCGTGACACCCGGCCCCTGCCGTGCACTCGCCTCACCCCTGCGTGGTTACGCGGACGCCTCGAAGTTTAACGAAACCCGTGTTGGGGTCATGGGGAGTACGCCCAGGTGAAGTGGGTGTTGCCGGCAGGGTCGGTGAGGAAGGCGGTGTCTCCGTCGTTGTTCCAGATCGCCGATCCGACAGAGCACCAGTAGAGCTCCGTCGAGGTCTGGTCTCCACAGCCCGAGTAGATGGTGACCACATCGCCGGGAGCCAGCGTGAACCCGCTCGGGAACTCGAAGCGATTGGTTGCCGACTCGTCCTTGATACCCCAACCAGACATGTCGACGGTCTCGTTGCCCTCGTTCCTCAGCCTGATCCACTCGTCGTTGAGGTTCTCGTTGTCGTTTCCAGCGGCGTCGTAACGGAGTTCGATTATGCGGACATCGGCCGCCACCGGCTCCCCACACGCATCCGGGGCCCACAGACCCAACTCCGCCTCCTCCGCGGTCGCCTGTGCAGCATCGAAGCGGTCGGAGTGGGCAGTGTCGGGGGGATAGCGGCGGCTGAGGGCGGCCCCCCTGCGTACCAACTCTTCGTTGACCGACATCGAGCCGACCCAGAGATATCGAAGCAGTCGGCCGAATTGGTCCCTGTCCGACTGGTCGATGGTCATCCCGATCTCGTTACCGACCGGGATCAGCGCCTCGAGTACCCGGGTGGCCTCGGACGCCCAGCATTCGTCGCGCTCTGGAGCGTTGATGCCTATCAGCCGCACCGTGTCCCGACTCCCGTCGGACAGAGTCACGTCGATCGTGTCACCGTCGGTGATGGCGACGACAGTGGCTGTCTCGGCTGCCGGGTCGAGAGGCGCCCCGGGATCACCCGAGGGACCTGCTCGGGGCGGGCCAAAGAGGTCTTCGGTCTCAAGGTCGGATGATGTGGTTGTCGTCGTGGTCGAGGTTGGGAGCGTCGTAGTGGACGTGGGGAAGGTCGAGGTGGAGGTCACCACGGGTGAAGTAGACGACGTCGTGGCCATCTCATCAGGAGGCTCCGTGGTGGTCGTGGGAGCCGCCTCAGGATCTGGGGCCGTATCGGGCGGCGGGGTCAGGGCGGCGCCGATGAGAACAACCACGAGCGATGCCGCCAGTATCCAAACCGCGCCGTTTCGGGAATAGATACCCAGCCAACCCGTGGGCCGAACCAGGTTGACCAGGGCAAAGATCAACCCCGTGACACCGATGAGAACCAGTAAGACAGCCATTTCCACCCCCGATTATCGGGGAAACGAGCGCAACCCGCGACAGGACGAGGCCAGGAGCCTGTCGTCGTCCCCACCCTGCCGACTATCTCACCGAGCCGTGTAGACGTGGTGAACAGGCGTGGCAGCTACGCGCTTTACGTCCTTGAAGCCACCATCTTCGATTGTCTTGGTCACGATGCGTCCGCCCGCCTGGGCGCCCAAGGCTGCTCCGTCAGGGTGAGTCAGCGAGTTCGGGATACTCAGGAAGGTCGATGCGGTGTAGTGGAGAACAGCGGCCGGGTTGGTGGCGATGTTCTCCGCCATGTCATCACCGGCGGCCGGTTCGACTGCACACAACACCCCGTCATCGGCCAGCTGGGCCCTGATCGTCTCCACGGCCACTGATGGAGCAGGGAGATCGTGAAGCATGTCGAAGGGCCAGACCAGGTCGTATGGACCGCCGGCGAAACTCTCCACGTCGTCTTGCATGAAGTCGACCCGGTCGGAAACGCCGAGACGAGGAGAACCGTCGTCACACCCTCTCCGCATCCAAGGTCAGCCACCTTGGCGCCGCCATGGAGAACAACCAGCTGCGCAGGTCTTCGGTCGACCGGAGTTGGGACAGGCGGTAGGTTCCCGAATGCCATGACCGAAGACCTCCACGACATCCTCGACCGTCTCACCACGGCCGACCTGGTCGACGCGATGGGGCGGATCCACAGACACCGCGCCCATCTCTTTGACTTCGTCAGCCCGACGCCAGAACGCCGCCTCTTCGGCCCTGCGGTGACGATCTCCTACTTCCCCACCTGCGAGACCCGACTCGACCCGGACCGTTACAACTTCGGGACCCTGTTTCTCGAGGCGGTCGGCGACCAGCCCGAGGACCGGGTCCTGGTCCTGGCCGGCAACGGGCACCCCGACACGTCCCTGGCGGGCGGCACCAAGCTGTCCCGGGCCCAGAACATGAGACTCGCCGGTGTCCTCGCCGACGGGCGGATCAGAGACTTTGACGAGCTATCTGGCTACGACTTCGCCGTCTACTGCCGTGGCGAGGCCACCCGTTGGGGCGGTGACGTGGTCACCCCCTACCTGGCCAACGTCCCCGTCGTCATAGATGGAGTGGGCATTCACCCCGGAGACTTCATCTACGCCGACTCCTCCGGTGCCGTGGCAATTCCCGCCGACGATCTCCGCTCGGTGGTCGAGGGAGCAGCGAAGGTGGTCGAAGAAGACCGGGGCTACCTCGAGGAGATCAAGCAGGAGGCCCCGGGCCAACCCCCTCGTGACGACCGCTGACCTCGTCGAGGGCGGCAACCTTGCTCATCGCCCACCAGCCGACTGAGAGTGGAATCGCGGCAGCGAGCACACCGGCCCGGGGAGAGATCAGGTCGGCGACCGCGCCGTCGATGAAACCCGCTATCGGCCTCGATCCGAGAAAGGCCATGCTCCACAGCGCCATGACCCGTCCTCGCATGTCCTCGTCGACGCGTCGCTGCATGTTGCTATTGGTGGTCGTCACCCCGAGGGTGAACCCGGTCCCTGCGACGAAGAAGGCGCCGAGAACCACCGCCTCGTGTGGAGCTGCGGAGAGGCTGAGCAGACCGATGACGAGGATGATCATCCCGGTCTTCGTGGTGGCCACCTGACCGATCCGGGCACGAATATGTCCCACCATTACCGAGGAGACCGCGGCACCGGCTCCGAATGCCGCCACCTGGAGGCCTACGAAGGCCTCGCCCCGACCGAACATGTCGGAGTACCCCGGCGAAAGGGTGTTCGCCGGGTCCCCGGCCCAACCGATGGTGAGGGTGGCGAGGACGAGCCATAGCAGCGCCTTGCGCTCTCGCACGTAGGCAAGGCCGGCCCGCACCGAGCCATCACCACGCGACCTCTTCACGGGACGGGGGCGGATTAGGGCAAGGACGACGATGAGCGGGAGAAAGGTGACGGCGTTGACGCCGAATGCCCACACGGCACCGAAGGCGGCCACCACCAGACCCGCCAGAGCGGGGCCGATCGCCCGTCCCAGCGTGAAGGTGGCCGAGTTGAGTGCGATGGCGTCGTCGAGGTCCCGGGGCTCGACGAGTGCCGGGATCAGAGCGTTCATCGCCGAGATGCCGACGGCAAAACCCAGACCGATCACCGCGGTGGCGGCGTAGATCGGCCACACGCCGGGCAACCCCTCCACCCCTTCGAGACCTGCCCAGATGGCAAGGCTGAGCGCCCCGGCGGCCGAAACACCCTGGGCGAGCATCAGCAGCTTGCGGCGGTCGAACCGGTCGGCGAGGGCCCCCGACCATGGTGCCAGGAACAGGGTGGCGAGGAACTGGACGACACTGACCAGGCCCACCAGGGTGTTGGAGCCCGTGATCTGAAAGACCACGATCCCTGCGGCCACGTTCTGGAACCAGTTCCCTATGTTCGAGGTGAAGTTGGCCGCCAGGTAGGGACCGAACCTGCGGTCCCTGATGGCGCTGAAGAGACTTCGCGACTCGCTCATCTACTGCCGGGACAACGCTTCGGGATCGTTGCGCATTCGGCGCTCAGTCGCCGAGCAGCTTGGCGAAGCTGAGTTCGTGACCGTCGGGGTCGGTGAGGTGGAAGTACCGCTCCCCCCATTCGGCGTCCCTTGGCGCCGCCTCCGGGCTGAGACCCAGGTCGAGCACCCTGCGGTAGATGGCGTCAACGTCGGAGACATGAAAGATCAGCCTGCCCCACCAGGTCCACTCGACGTCGGGCGGCTGGGCGATGAGGTTGAGATACCCCGGGCCGACGTGAAAGCTGGTGAACTCCGACTCGGGTCCGCCGTAGCGTCGTTCCAATCCGAGCGACTCGTAGAACTGGACCGACCTCGACATGTCGTGCGTGGCCAAAGTCACGGCGTCGATCGACTCGAATTGGAATCCCTGAGAGGTCATGGCGTGGGGACGTTAGAGCGATCCGGATGCCTGGTCGACCAGACTCGTGAGCCGTAAGGACGAGCCAGGAGCCGATCTGTTCCGGACTGCGCCCGGAGAGGGTTTAGCCTGCCTCCCTGTGAATCGATCTGGCCCGGTCTCATGACTATCTCCAAGTGGCGGCTGTTCTTCGCCGTTCTCGTGCTGGGCTCCTCGATCTATGTGATGACCGGATCGCAGGTGCAGTTGGGCCTTGACCTTCGGGGCGGCACCCAGGTGATGCTCGAGGCCCAGGACACCGAAGACGTCACCGTCGACTCCGACGTGACTGCACGCACCCTCGAGGTACTGCGCCGCCGGGTCGACGCCCTCGGAGTGACCGAGCCCACGCTTCAAGTTTCCGGTGAGGACCGGATCATCATCGAGCTCCCCGGTGTCGACGATCCCGAGGAGGCTGTGGAGGCCATCGGGCGAACCGCCCAGCTCACCTTCCACCCGGTGCTCGACTCCTTCCCCACCGACAGCGCCCCGCCGGACGCCGACGGAACCGTCCTGCCCGGAGAGTCGGGAGAAGATCTGCTCCTCGGCCCGGTGGCCGTCTCGGGCGAGGAGGTGGAGACGGCCTCCCCGTTCTTCGACAGCCAGGGGTCGGCGCAGTGGGTGGTCACCATCGACTTCTTCCCCGAGGGCTCCCAGGCGTGGGCCGAGCTCACTTCAGACGCGGCCTGCGCCGACCCGAACTCGCCCGAGCGACGGGTCGCGATCGTCCTCGACGACCAGGTGATATCGAGCCCGGGCGTCTCCCCCAATGTGGCCTGCGGAGTCGGCATCACTGGCGGGAGCACCCTCATCACCGGCGGCTTCGAGCAGGAGGACGCCACCGAGCTGGCCGCCCTGATCCAGGCAGGCGCCCTCCCCGTCCCCGTGGAGGTGATCGAGAGGGGAACTATCGGACCAACTCTCGGCGATGCGGCCATCGAGGCCAGCATCCTGGCGGCGGTCATCGGCGCCGGGCTGACGATCGTCTACATGATCATCTTCTACCGTCTGATGGGGGTGATGGCCGCCATCTCCCTGCTGGGTTATGGGGTGATCACCTATGCGTTCCTGGTCTGGATAGGCGCCACCCTCACCCTTCCGGGGATCGCCGGATTCGTGCTCGCCATCGGCATGGCGGTCGACGCCAACGTGCTCGTCTACGAGCGAGCCAAAGAGGAACACCTCGAGTCGAACACGATCGGAGAGGCAATCCGCACAGGATTCCAACGCGCCTGGTCGGCAATCATCGACTCCAATGTCACGACTCTGCTCGCTGCCGGATTGCTCTATGCATTCGCCTCGGGTGGTGTCCGCGGGTTCGGGGTCACCCTGAGCATCGGTGTGGTGGTTTCCATGTTTTCCGCGCTCGTTGTCACCAGGGTCCTGCTCGAGATCATGCTGTCGCTCCCCGGCATGGAAGGCAGGCCGCGGCTCATCGGACTCACCTTCGGCCGTCGCTTCCAGGAGTGGGTCAGCACTTCTCCTCCCAACGTCCTGGGACCCTGGCGGCGCTGGATCGTCATCTCCGCCGCGGCTGTGGTCCTCACCCTCTCCGGTCTGGCAATCGCAGGGGTGAATCTCGGCCTGGAGTTCGTCGGCGGCCGGCTCTTCGAGGTTTCGACCACCCAGAGCGTCGACATCGACGAACTCCGCACCACTCTCGGCGAAGGGGGATTCCCCAGGGCGGGTATCCAGGAGACGGGTTCGGGCAACCTGATCATCCGCACCGAGGAACTCTCCGCCGAAGAGGAGACTTTCGTCCTCGACGCGGTCAACGAGTTGGGCGGAGAAATCGATGTGGTGCGCGACCAGTTCGTGGGGCCCACCCTCGGCGAGGAGCTCCGCAACAAGGCCCTGACCGCCCTCGCCATCGCGCTGGCAGCGCAGTTGGCCTATCTCGCCATCCGCTTCCGCTGGACGTTCGCACTCTCATCCGTGCTGGCAATGGCCCACGACGTCGCCATCCTCATCGGACTCTTCGCCTGGATGGGCAAGACCTTCGACGGAGTGTTCCTCGCCTCGCTGCTCACCGTCATCGGTTACTCGGTCAACGACTCGGTGGTCATCTTCGACCGGGTTCGGGAGCGGCTGGGCATCCGACCGGACGACCCCATCGAGGAGGTGGCTAACGAGGCATGTCTCCAAACCCTGCCCCGGACCATTAACACCGGCATGGGTGCCCTGCTCATCCTGGTGAGTCTCTACTTCCTGGGTGGCGACACCCTGTCCGACTTCGCCCTCGCCTTGCTGATCGGAACGGTAGTGGGAAGTTACTCGTCGATATTCACTGCCTCCCCACTGGCCATCTACCTGGAGGGACGGTTCCCCCGCCCACCCCCAGAACCCGAGGCCAGAGGCACGGCGGGTGCGCGAACTGCCCGCAGCTAGGGGCCGGATGACGGTCTAAGGTCGGGCGTAGGAGCCCTGCGCCGCCGCCACGAGACGATCCGGGGCGCCGTCGACCCAAATCTCCACCGTTCCCACCAACCTCCTTTTGCTCACGGAGTTCAACACCGAACGGGCCAGCAGATCGCCATTGCGGGCGGGGCGGAGGAACCTGATCGACAGCTCGCTGGTGACTGCCATCGCCTCGAGTCCGATAACCGTGAACGACGCAAACCACAGCGCACTATCAGCCAGGGCGAACATGCGGGGCCCGCTGATGTAGCCACCGGGCCTCAGCTCGGTGTCGTCATAGGGCCATCTAGCCACGGCGGTCTTCTCCCCGAGCTCCACGCATCGGGTCCCGTCGGCGTAGGAGGAAGGAAACACCTCGGCGATGAAGGCGTTCACCTCGTCGGGTGTAAGCGAGGTCGGCATAGACCGAGATTAGGAGGCCCCGATGTGTGAGACTGTTGGGGTGGACACACACGAGATCAACCTCGACACCGGCAACCGGAAGACCACGGTCGACATCACCTCCGAGGCCGTGTCGTTCTGTTCCGGCAAGGGAGACGGCCTGCTCTCCATCTTCGTCCCCCACGCCACGGCAGGCATCGCCCTCTTTGAGACCGGCGCCGGAAGCGAGACGGACGTGATGGACAGCATCGATCGTCTCCTCCCGGCCGAGCGGTCGATGTGGCGTCACGAGCATGGCACGCCAGGTCACGGCCGAGACCACGTCCTTCCCGCATTCGTAAGCCCCTCGGTGACCATCCCCGTCGTCGGAGGCAAGCCGACCCTGGGGACGTGGCAGTCGATCGTTCTAGTCGACACCAACGTCGACAACCCGTCACGGAGAGTGAGGTTCAGCTTCATCCCCGGATGAACACCGGTTGAAGGCTGTGGATAACTCGATAGCCTTTGATCCGTGCAGAACCGTCAGCTCTTTCCCCAGAACGTCATCGCGATGATCTGGGACTTCGACAAGACCCTGATCCCCGGCAACATGCAGGGTCCCTTGTTCCGCCATTTCGACATCAACGCGGCGGAGTTCTGGGAGGAGGTCGACGGGCTCGAGGAGTTCTATCGGTCCCGCGGCTACAACCTGATCCAGCGGGACCACCTCTACCTCAACCATATCCTCACCTACGTGCGTGAGGGCCGCATGCCGGGGCTCGGCAACGATCTGCTGAAGGAACTCGGGGCCGAGATCGACTTCTACACGGGCATGCCCGACTTTCTCGAGCTGGCTCGCAAGACCATCGAGTCCCAACCCCGATTCGCCGAGCACCAGATCACGGTCGAGCACTACGTCGTTTCAACCGGGCTGCGCCAGATGATCATGGGCTCGGCTATCGCACCCCAGGTGCACGATGTGTGGGCGTGCGAGTTCACCGAACTGGTCGCCCCGCCCGGCTACGCCGAGGAACAAGGCCAGCTTTTCTCCCCCGAGGGCGAGATCCGCCAGCTCATCTACACCATCGACAACACCTCGAAGACCAGGGCGGTGTTCGAGATCAACAAGGGGACCAACAAGAACCCGTCGATCGACGTCAACGCCAAGATCGCACCGGAGGACCGACGGGTGCCGTTCCAGAACATGATCTACGTCGCCGACGGACCTTCAGACGTCCCCGTCTTTTCGATCGTCGGTGCCAATGGAGGGCGAACCTATGCCGTCTATCGCCCCGGTTCGCAGCGCGAGTTCCAGCAGGCAGCCCGGCTGCTGGAACAGGACCGTGTCGATGCGTTCGGCGAGGCCGACTACTCCGACGGCTCCCACACCGCCATGTGGCTGATGCACTCCGCCGAGGAGATCGCCCACCGCATCGTCAACGACCGCCAGGAAGCCCTCAGCGACCGCATGGGCCTTCCCCCAACCCACGTAGGGGACTGAATTACCTTCTGTAAGGTTTTCTTCCGGTAACCGGAAATCTATTCACAGAACGGGTTTCAACCCACCAGCAGGGTGGTGATCCAGCGGCGGGAGTCGGCGGGGTCAATGACGTCGTCGATCTCGAAGGCGGCGGCGACGTTGATGCCGCGCCCCTCATGTGCCATCTCCTCGACCCGACGATCCAACTCCGCCTGACGCTCCTCAAGGTCCTCGATGGCCTCCAACTCCTTGCGGAAACCCAGCTTCACCGCGCCCTCGAGACCCATCGGCCCAAACTCTGAGTTTGGCCAGGCGATGGTGAACCGTGGCTCGTGGAAACCCCCTGCCGCCATGGCCTGGGCGCCGAGCCCGAACCCCCGTCTGGTGACGATGGCCCCCGTCGGCACCGACAGCCGGCCCGCCACACGGAACAGCTCGCCGGCTGACCGGACGAGGCCCTCGGCTTCGGCGTCCGGCCCCACCATGAACCCGGGCGTATCGCACAGCGAGAGCACCGGGATGCCCCACCGGTCGCACAGGTCGAGATGCCGGGCGAAAGACACCGCAGCATCGTTGTCGATCGCCCCGGCGATATGACCTGGGTCGTTGGCGATGATCCCGATGGGATGTCCCTCGACTCTCCCGATGCCGGTTATCGCCGCCGGGGCAAACTCGCGGCGGAACTCGATGAAAGACCCTTGGTCGTACAGGCCCTCGATCACCTCGCGCATGTCATAGAGGCGTCGGCGGTTTGAGGGGACAATCGCCCGCAGCCTCTCCTGGTCCGGTGTTGAGAAATCGGTCACCGATCCGCGCACCATCCCCAGCAGACCGCGGACGACGGCCACGGCCTCGACGTCGTCGGCGACGGTCACGTCGATGACACCGTTGACGGCCTGCACTTCGGCCGGCCCCACCTCTCTTGGAGAGAACCGGCCCAGACCCCCGCCCTCGATCATCGCCGGGCCACCCATCCCCAGATTGGAGTCGGGGGTGGCCACGATCACATCGCACTGGCCCAACAGCGCGGCGTTACCGGCGAAGCAGTACCCGGTGTTGACCCCGATGGTGGGGCCGGGGATCTCCGAGAAGAGACGGAAGGCACGGACATCGAGAAGCGAGACACCGTTCCAGTCGACATCGCCGGGACGTCCTCCACCTCCCTCGGCGAAGAGAACCAAGGGGAGCCCGGTGTCAGCGGCGAGGGCGAAGAGACGGTCTTTCTTGTGGTGGTTGCGGGCTCCCTGGGTTCCGGCAAGGACGGTGTAGTCGTAGGAGACCACGATCGCCCGGTCGTTGCCAGCGGTGCCGGTGTCGATGCGGCCGACGCCCCCAACCATGCCGTCGGCCGGAGTGTTGCGGATGAGGTCGTCCAGGTCGCGCCGGCTCTGCTGGGCGGCGAGAGCCAGGGGTCCGTATTCCACGAAATCGTCGCAGAGATCGTCCAGGTTCTCCCGGACAGTCCGTCGTCCCTTCAGGTGTCTGGACTCCACCGCATCAGGTCGGGCCGCGTCCAGAGTGGCCTCATGCCGTTCCATCACCTCTCCGAGCGCAGCGAGATCGGGCGTCTCCTCGCTGGACCCTTCACCTGGCTCCGACTCCAACGGGTCGAGCGTCACCAGGAGATCACCGGCATCCACGGCATCGCCAATGGAGACCTTGACCACCGTCACCACCCCGGGAACGGTGGCCGTGACCGGGTGTTCCATCTTCATGACCTCGAGGATCGCCAGGATCTCGCCTGCTATGACACGTTCACCTGGCTCAACCTTCAGATCGGCGATGCGTGCGGCCACCGGAGCGGTGATGTCCATCGGAGCGATGGTAGGTAATGCAAAAGGAGGGGGTGGCTCCGAAGAGCCACCCCCTCAGCTCCGGGTAGGGAGCACCTGTTGAATCTCTCTGTGCGCCGGAAGATGAGCGATGCGAGAAGACCAGCGCTTGCTTACTCGCCATATGTCTCAGTCTTGGACCTCCCCCACCCCGATCCTGGACAGAGACTATCTCGCGCGGAGAGTGGTCAGGTATGGGCACTCCGACCCAAAGAGTGACCGTCAAGCTGCGGAGAGGGCCGTTTCTAGATCGGCGATCAGGTCATCGACATGCTCGAGGCCGACGGAGAGGCGGATCAGCCCGGGAGTAACCCCGATGGCGGTTTTCTCGTCGTCGGGAACGGTGGGCGGGCTCATGGTCCATGGGTGTGACGCCAGCGACTCGGTGCCGCCGAGCGAGGTGGCGAGACGCACCACCTCCATGGCGTCGAGGAACCTGAAGCACTCCGCCTCTCCGCCGTGGATCTCGAATGAGACCATCGCCCCCGGGCCGTCGCACTGTCTCTGATATATCTCGTGTTGGGGGTCACCCGGCTCGAGGAGACTGAGGTGGGCGACCCGGTCCACCTTGTCGTGGGTCGCTAGGAAAGTGGCGATCTCGGTGGCGTTGGACGTCTGCTGTTCGACCCGGAGCCGGAGGGTCTCCAGACTGCGTCCCAGCAGCCATCCCGTCGACGGGCTGGGAGTGGTCCCGATCTCGTATCGGGTTCGGCGCAGCCTTGAGATCTCGTCCGAGCTTCCGCAGACCGCTCCGGCGGTCAGGTCGCTGTGACCCCCCAGGTATTTGGTCGCCGAGTGCACCGAGAGGTCGGCCCCGAGAGTGATCGGCCGCTGCCAAACCGGAGAGAGAAAGGTGTTGTCCACGACCAGCCGGGCGCCGTGCTCGTCAGCCAGACCCCTTGCGAGCTCCAAGTCGAACAGTTCGTTGGTGGGGTTCGCCGGTGTCTCCACATAGACCATCGCCAGAGAGTCCTCCCCGACCAGTTCGTGGAGGCCGTCGATGGTGGCATCCGACCGGAACGGCCTGGTGATAACCCCGAAGTCGGCGAGCAGCCCGTTCATCAGTGTCGCGGTCCCTCCGTAGGTAGGGATGGAGTAGACGACGACGTCGCCAGGGCGAAGATAGGTCAGCAAGACGCTCGTGATGGCGGCCATGCCACTGGTGAAGATGGCGGCGTCCTCGCCTTCCTCCCAACTGGCCAGACGTGACTCGGCGGAAGCCAGGCTGGGCGAGTCGAGTCGGCTGTAGATGTAACCCGACACCTCCCCCGCGTCCTCGGAAGTCCCGTAGGCGGCCTCGAAGAACCGTTTCCCCTCCTCGGCCGTTTCGAATACAAACGTCGAGGTCTCGTAGATCGGGGGTTTGAGTGATCCGAGATGGCGGATCGCGTCGTGGCCGAGTGACACCGAGTCGGTGTCGGGGTGGCGTCTCTTGCTCTGGTCTCCCACCGGGGCGAGCCTACCGGTCGAATTCCCGCCCGATTCGATAGCCGGGCCCGATAATCGGGCTGTGCAGAGTCTCGCCGACACCCTGGGTATCACTCTCGAGACCCTGTACGGCATTCTCTGGACCCTGGTCACACTCATCGCGGTTCTGGTGCTGCGACGAGTCGTGCGCCGGATCGTGGTGGCCAATATCGACGACCCGTACCGGGCCAACAAGATCGTCAACTACCTGACCACCGCCGTCTTCCTCATCACGATGGCGTTCATCTGGGTGGACGCCTTCGACGACATGTCGACATACCTGGGCCTCGTATCCGCCGGTATCGCCATCGCCCTCGCCGACCTCCTGAAGAACATGGCGGGCTGGGTGTACATCATCACCCGCCGCCCCCTCAACGTCGGCGACCGGATTCAGATACGCGACTTCAAGGGTGACGTCGTCGACATCCGCCTGTTCCGCTTCTCCCTGATGGAAGTGGAGAACTGGGTCGGCGCCGAGCAGTCGACAGGACGCCTCGTCCACGTGCCCAACGGCTTGGTCTTCAACCATGAGGTGGCCAACTACACCGAGGGCTTTGCCTACGTCTGGCATGAGATCCCCGTCCTCATCACCTTCGAGTCTGACTGGAAGCTGGCCGAGCAGCTCATGCTGGAGGTACTGAAGAACGAGGCTCCCGACATCGAGGGCCCGGCCGGGACCACTATCAGGGCGACGGCGCGTCGCTACCAGATAAGGGTGGGGACGCTCACGCCCACCGTTTACCTGACGGGGAAGGACAGCGGGGTGCAGCTCACCGCACGCTTCCTCGTCGAAGCCCGGACACGCCGTGGCCGCGAGGACCGGGTGTGGAGGGCTGTCCTCGAGGCCTTCGACGCCGAGCCCACGATCGAGCTCGCCTATCCGACGGTGCGCACCTACTTCAGCGGCCCCATTCAGCTGTCGAATCCCGAATAGGGAACCCTCAGGAGGCGCTATACAGGGGGCTGATGGTTCAGATCGACCAAGCCGTCGACGTCCTGCGTAGCGCCGAGCGGATCCTCGTTTTCAGCGGAGCCGGTCTCAGCACCGAGTCCGGCATCCCCGACTTCCGGGGTCCGGACGGACTGTGGACGAAAGTGGACCCCGAAGACTTCACCATCGACCGCTACGTCGTCAACCGCGACCTCCGGGTGCAGGGATGGAAGATGCACGTCGAAGGCGAGCTGTGGGGCGCCCGATCAACCGTCGCGCCGAACCGCGGCCACATGGCGATCGTCCGTCTCCACGAGGCGGATCGCCTCGCCGGTGTCGTCACCCAGAACGTCGACGGTCTTCACTACAAGTCCGGGCTGAGCGACGACATGGTCGCCGAACTGCACGGCAACGTGCGCAACAGCTACTGCATGACCTGTGGTGCCAGCTGGGAGACCGAGACCGTCCTGAAATGGGTGGAAGCCGGCGAGGAGGATCCGACCTGTCCGGAGTGCGGGGGCATGGTCAAGACCGACACCATCATGTTCGGCGAGATGCTGCCCGAACAGGAAGTGAGGCAGGCGACCATGTTCCTCGCCATCGCCGACGCCGTCCTCGTGGTCGGCTCGACTGTGTCGGTCTGGCCGGCCGCTGACATCGTGATGCGGGCGGCCACCCAGTCGAAGCCGCTCGTCGTCATCAACAAGGGTCCGACCGAGGCCGACCATCTCGCCGCTGTCAGGATCGAAGCCGGCATTGGCGAGGTGCTTCCCGACATCGTGGACCGAATCCTCGCCTGAACCCCCTTCCGTGAACGTTGGTTACGCCGCACGCGTAGCCAGCGTTCACAGAACGGTAGGAGGCGTCTGCGAACTACGATTCGGGGCATGTCCGAGTACGTTCCGCCAGTCGAAGACCACAATTTCGTGCTCAACAGGATCGCCGATCTCGAGGACACCTCGAAGCTGAATGGCTTCCAGCACGCCGACCCGGCGACCGTATCCACGATCCTCGAAGAGGCTGGCCGCTTCTTCGCCGAGGTCATGGCGCCGCTGAACCGCACGGGCGACGAACAGGGGTCGACCCTCGACGAGGACGGACAGGTCCACGCGCCCGACGGCTTCAAAGAAGCCTACGAGAAGCTCGTCGAGTCCGGCTGGCCCGCCGCCCATGCCCCCACCGAGTGGGGCGGCGGCGGTCTTCCGTACACGGTGGGAGTCGTCATCCAGGAGATGTTCAAGACGTCCAACATGTCCTTCTCCCTGGCTGGAATGCTCACCCAGGGAGCCGTCGAGGGAATCCTTGCCCACGGCGACGAGGAGATGCTGGATCTCTACCTCGAGAAGCTGGTCAGTGGGGAATGGACCGGGACCATGAATCTCACCGAGCCCGAGGCTGGATCCGACGTCGGCGCTCTCCGCACCAGGGCTGTCAAGCAGGACGACGGGACCTACCGCCTCTTTGGAACGAAGATCTTCATCACCTGGGGTGACCACGACCTCGCCGACAACATCATCCACCTGGTGCTTGCCCGGACCGAGGGAGCCCCTCCAGGAACACGGGGGATCTCCATGTTCCTCGTGCCCAAGTACATCCTCGACGACAACGGCGAGCCCGGCGAGCGCAACGACTACCGGATCGTCTCCATCGAGCACAAGCTCGGCATTCACGCCTCCCCTACATGCGTCATCTCCTACGGCGACGACGGTGACGGAGCCGTCGGCTACCTCGTCGGCAACGAGATGGAGGGCATGCGCAACATGTTCACCATGATGAACGCAGCCAGAATCGGTGTTGGGATGGAGGGCCTTGCCCTATCCGAGCGTTCCTATCAGCAGGCCCTCGCCTACGCCAACAGCCGCATCCAGGGCCGCCCGGTCGGCGCCTCGATCAAGGAGAGCGTGGCAATCGTCGAACACCCCGACGTGCGCCGGATGCTGCTGACGATGAGAGCCAACACCGAGGCGATGCGCTGCCTCCTCTACTACACCGCCCGGTCCGGAGACCTCGCCTTCCACGCCGAGCAGGAGGAGATGCGGGACGCAGCATCGAAACGAATCGCCCTACTCACCCCGATCGTCAAGGCGTGGATCACCGACCTCGGAGTCGAGATGACGTCGCTTGGCATCCAGATCCACGGTGGCATGGGCTACGTCGAGGAGACCGGCGCCGCGCAGCATTTCCGGGACTCCCGCATTGCCCCGATCTACGAGGGAACGAACGGCATCCAGGCCATCGACCTCGTGTTGCGCAAGGTTCCCATTGACGACGGGAAGGTCGTCGAAGACCTCATCACCGAGATGACCAATGTCCTCGGGGAGATGAGCGACTACCAGGACCTCGAGGTCTTCCGGGACGAGCTGACCAACGCCATCCAGGGTCTGGCCGACACCTCCACCTGGATCGGCGAGAAGCTCTCCAATGGCGACGTCAACGACGCCCTGGCCGCAGCCACCCCCTACCTCACCCAGTTCGGAACCGTCCTCGGAGGCTGGTTGATGGCCGTCTCCGCGGTGGAAGCCAAGAAGGAGCCCGCTGACTACTCGGACGATTTCCTCACCCAGAAGGTGAACACCGCCCGGTTCTACGGGGAACACTTGCTGGGAAAGGCAAACGGACTCATAGCCACGATCAAGGCGGGCAACGACCTACTCGCCGAAGCCGACCTAACTCCGTAGAGACCCAGGGGACTCCCAACCCCTCTAGGCTCCCTGGGGTGGATCTCAACGACAAGGTCGTCGTCATCACGGGTGGCGGAAGCGGCATTGGCGCCGCCATGGCCCGCCGCTTCGCCAAGGAAGGGCCTCGGGCATTGGTGGTCGCCGACATCGACATCGACGCCGCCAACGAGGTGGCCGAGGAGGTCGGTGGCATCGCAGTGTTCACCGATGTGGCGGAAGCCGCCTCCAACCAGGACCTCATCGAAGGGGCCGAGGACCGCTTCGGGCCGATCGACCTCTTCTGCGCCAACGCCGGGATCGGGATGGTCGGCGACGAGCAATCGGACCCATCTACCTGGCAACGCATGTGGGAGATCAACACCATGTCCCACGTCCACGCAGCCCGTCACCTCATCCCCGGATGGGTCACCCGTGGCGAGGGTTACTTCCTCGCCACCGCGTCGGCGGCAGGGCTTCTCACCAATCTCAAGGCCGCCCAGTACTCGGTCACCAAGCACGCCGCGGTGGCCTTCGCCGAGTGGCTGGCAATAACCTACGGCGACGCCGGCGTGAAAGTGAGCGCTCTCTGTCCGCAATTCGTCAACACGCCCCTGCTGGAGGGATCCGAGGCATTCCAGGCGCTGGGGGCCAACCACACCCTAGAGCCGCACGAGGTCGCCGAGGCTGTCGTGTCGGGTCTGGCGGAGGAGAGCTTCTTGATCCTCCCCCATCCGGAGGTGGAGAAGTACTTCCAGAACAAGGCAAATGATTACGAACGCTGGCTAGGGGGAATGAGGAAGCTGCAACGTACGGTTTTCCCAGACGGATGAATAAGGCAGAATCACAGTCATGAACAGAAGACGAGTCGTAGTAACCGGCGTCGGTGGGGTCGCCGCACCTGGAATCGGGATGGACGACATTTGGAAGGGGCTCGCCGAACAGCCCGGTCCGGCACCGCGGCTGGTCGAGGGATGGGACCCCGAACCCTGGATCCCCAAGCGGGAGAGCCGCCGTCTCGACAAGTTCAGTCAGTTCGCTCTCGTCGCCACCGACGAGGCCCTGACCCAGGCGGGGGAGCTGGATGTCGACCCCAATCGCGTGACCATCGCCCTCGCCACCGGGATTGGCGGGCTCGAATCGCTGGAGGACCTGATTCACGAGTCGGGCAAGGAGGAGCCGAGGGTCTCCCCGTTCCAGATCCCGATGATGATGGCCAACGCCGCCGCGGCAGCTATCTCGATCAAGTACGGATTCGGCGGCCAGGTCACCACGCCAGTCGTTGCCTGCGCCGCGGGCAGCCAGTCCATCGTCGACGGTCTCCGCCAGATCCAGTGGGGCTATGCCGACGCAGCCGTGGTCGGTGGCACCGAGGCCGCCGCCCGCAAAGCGTCACGGGATGGCTTCGCCGCGGCGCGCGCCCTGTCGCCCACCGGCTACGCCCGACCGTTCGACATCGACCGCGACGGCTTTGTCATGGGTGAGGCAGCTGCCGTCCTGATACTCGAGGCAGCCGACATCGCCGAGCGACGGGGTGCCACTCCCATGGCGGAGCTGTTGGGCGGGGCATCCACCGCGGACGCCCACCACATCACCGCGCCCCACCCGGCTGGCGACGGCGCCGAGCGTGCCATCCGCCTTGCGCTCGAGGACGCGGGCCTCGAGCCGAACGACATCGTCTATATCAATGCCCACGGCACGGGCACCGAGCTCAACGACAAGACCGAGGGTGCGGTCATCCAACGTGTGTTCGGCGACGACCAGCCGGCAGTGTCGTCGATAAAGGGCCCCACCGGCCACGGCCTGGGTGCCTCCGGGTCGATCGAGGCGGCGGTAGTGGTCGAAGCGATGCGACGTGGGGAGTTGCCGGCCAACATCGGACTGACCAACCAGGACCCGGAGATCCCCCTCCACGACATCGTCCAGGAGGTCCGCCCCTGGGAGCCGGGCCCGTCCATCTCCAACTCCTTCGGCTTCGGCGGCCACAACACCGTCGTCGTCCTCGCCCCGCCAACTTGATACTGGCGGACTTCGGCTGCATGCCTCCCGGACCGAGCGGCCGTGTCGCTGCATGGGTTCCACCCTCAGGTCATTTGAATTCAGTCTGCAGATCTCATCCGAACAGACGCCGGTCCGCCAGAGCTACCGCGCCCGCCGCACGGCTGTTCCAGGGTTGCTGCACTCTCCCGCACGGGTTCCCCTCGCGCTTACCTACACTCGGATGTGACGGGAGCTCGGTGAGACCGGGCTGAGAGGGAGTCTGCGGAGACTCCGACCGCAAGAACCTGACACGGGTAATACCGGCGCAGGGACCTCGGACACTCATCGCTCCCGCATAACGAAAGGGAAACGATGAGACACCTGCACAGAGTCACGATTCTCACACTGACCCTCGCTTTGGTGGTCGCCGCCTGCGGCGATGGGGACGTCGGCGAGGACACCACCACGACGGCCGTCGAGGAGACGACCACCACAGAGGTCCCCGAAGAACTCACCCTGATGGCCCACGAGTCGTTCGCCGAGGCGGTAGACGACTCCACATTTGGGCCATTCACGGAGGCAACCGGCATCGCGGTCGACGTACTCGCCTCCGACGACGCAGGTACCCTGGTCAACCAGGCAGCCCTGAGCGCCGACAATCCACTTGCCGACGTCCTGTTCGGAGTGGACGACACGTTTCTGTCCCGGGCCATCAACGAGGGCATCTTCCGACCCCACGAGTCGGAGAACCTGGACACGGTCCCCGACGACCTGCACCATCCCGACAACCTGGTGACACCCATCGACTACGGCGACGTGTGCTTCAACTACGACAAGGAGTGGTTCGAGAGCAACGACGTCGAGGTCCCCGACGACCTCGAGGACCTCACCAGCGAGGAGTACGCTCCCTTCGTGACCGTGGAGCACCCGGCCACCTCCTCTCCCGGACTGGCCTTCATGCTGGCCACCATCGACACCTTTGGCGAGGATGGCTGGCTCGACTGGTGGCAGCAGATGAAGGACGCCGGGGTGAACATCGCCAACGACTGGAACACGGCCTACTACTCCGACTTCACCCGCTACGACGGCGAGAGTTCGATAGTCATGTCCTACGCATCGTCGCCGCCGGCAGAGGTGATCTTCTCCGAGGAACCGCTCGACGAGGCGCCGACCGGCGTCATTGAAAGCGGCTGCTACCGCCAGGTGGAGTACGCGGGGGTCCTCGATGGGACCGACTACCCCGGGGCAGCGGGCGAGCTCGTCGACTACATGCTGTCGGTCGAGTTCCAGGAGATGATTCCGCTCAAGTGGTTCGTGTTCCCCACCAACCAGGACGCTGAGCTGCCACAGGAGTTTGTGGAACACACGACGATCCCCGAGTCACCGACGAGACTGGGCTCCGATGAGATCGCGGAGAACCGGGACGGTTGGATCGACGAGTGGATCGCGGTGATGGAAGGCTGATGACCAGGAGGATCAGGTGGGGTTGGGTGGCAGTCTCTGCCCTGCCTGTCCTCTTCATCGGCTACTTCTTCGCGTATCCGCTGGCACGGATCCTCGGACTGGGCCTTTCCGAGCTGAGCATCGGCGCCAGCGGGCTCGAGGCCAGGCTGGTGCGGGTCGGTTGGTTCACCCTGTGGCAGGCGGTTGTCTCCACGATCCTCACCTTCCTCGCCGCCGCCCCGTTGACGTGGGCGGTTTCCTCGTTCGATTTCAAGGGACGACGGCTTGCCATGGCCCTGGCGACGGTCCCGTTCGTGATGCCAACGGTGGTCGTGGGCACCGCATTCGTGGCCCTCGGATTCCAGGAATCGCTCATTGCGATTCTCGCCGCCCACGTCTTCTTCAACGTCGCCGTGGTGGTGCGCACAGTGTCGACGCTCTGGTCCCGGATCGACCCCCGGCTCTATGAAGCGGCGAGGGTGCTCGGTGCGTCCGAGTGGCGGGTGTTCAGGAAGATCACCCTGCCGCTGCTGCGGCCCGCCATCGCAGCCGCAGCATCGATCGTCTTCCTCTTCACCTTCACCTCGTTTGGAGTTGTTCTCATCCTGGGCGGATTCCAGTACGCCACCCTGGAAGTCGAGATCTACCGCCAGGCGGTGACATTGTTCGATCTTCCCCTGGCCGCCGCGCTGGCCGTGGTCCAACTCGTCGGGGTCAGCGGTGCTCTCTATTGGTATTCGCAATACCAGGAGCGCACCGCCGTGTCCTGGACACTGGAGAGGGGGACCAACCTGAAACGTCCCAGGGGCAAGGCCCGGATCGGGGTTGCCGTCGCCACCGTCGGAACCCTGACCGCTTTGGCGATACCGCTGGGAGTGCTGGTGGCCAGGTCGCTCGAGGGTTCCTTCTACGAGGCGCTGTTCCGCGATGACCGGGTGGTGGGAACACCGATATCGTCGGTGTGGAACAGCCTCACATTCGCTGTGGTGGCCACCTTGCTCGCCGTGGTCATCGGCATTCTGGCAGCAACGGTGATTACCGGACGCTCGGGGACCCTCTCGCGATGGTTCGACCTGACTCTGATGCTCCCGCTCGGGACGTCTGCGGTGACCATCGGCTTCGGGTTCATCGTGGCGCTCGACTGGCCGGTTGACATCCGGGCAAGCTCGTGGCTGGTGCCAATGGCCCACGCCCTGGTGGCTATCCCCTTCGTGGTCCGCTCCACCGTTCCCACGCTGCGCTCCGTTCCTGCCGAGACCAGGGAGGCCGCCAGAGTCCTGGGGGCCACACCATTCCGGGTGTGGCGTGAGATCGACCTCCCCATCGTGAGCCGGGCCACCATGGTCGGGGCGGCCTTCGCCTTCGTCATTTCCCTGGGGGAATTCGGAGCGACGTCCTTCGTGGCACGACCGGTATCGGCCACTATTCCAACGATGATCTTCCGGCTACTCTCCCGGCCCGGCCAGACCTCGTTCGGTATGGCCATGGCGCTGTCCGTCGTCCTGGCCCTGCTCACCGCGGGAGTAGTGATGGCCATCGACCGGGCAAAGTTCGGCGAGCTGGGGTCGTTCTGATGCTGGAGGTCAAGGACCTCGACGTGGTCATCGACTCCACCCCGATCCTGGAGAACGTGTCGCTGGAAGTGGCCGACAGCGAGATCGTCGCTGTCCTCGGACCTTCCGGTTCGGGCAAGTCGACCCTGCTCAGAGCCATCGCCGGTCTCGTCGATGTCACCGGCGGCGACATCGAGTGGGACGGACGCTCGATAGTGCACATCCCCACCCACAAGCGGGGATTCGGTCTGATGTTCCAGGGGTACGCGCTCTTCCCCCACATGACCGTTGCCGAGAACGTGGGTTTCGGCCTGAAGATGTCGGGCAACGAGGACATCGCAGGTGAGGTGGACGACGCCCTTACCTCGGTCGGACTGAAGGGGTTCGGGCCGAGACAGGTGGAGTCACTATCCGGAGGGGAGCAGCAACGGGTCGCCCTTGCCAGGACCCTGGCCCCGCATCCCGAGCTGGTGATGCTCGACGAGCCCCTCGGGGCC
The DNA here is from genome assembly GCA_046537785.1 of Actinomycetota bacterium. Lineage (GTDB taxonomy): Bacteria > Actinomycetota > Acidimicrobiia > Spongiisociales > ZC4RG35 > JANQRA01. Next base: position 26,003 of record JBKHKD010000017.1, on the reverse strand, counting down.
CTCGACCGGAACCTTCGCCAAAAGCTCGTCGTCGACACCCGGAGGGTGCTCGAGGAGCGCAACGTAACCGCCATCGTGGTGACTCACGACCGGGAGGAAGCAGTGGCGATCTCCGACCGTCTCGCCCTGATGCGGGAGGGCACCATCGTCCAGACCGGACATCTGGACGAGATCCTGGCCCACCCGGCAGACGACTGGGTGGCCTCGTTCATCGAGTAGCTCGACACGCGAATCGGCCCCCGGTGGGATGACCGGGGACCGATTCCACCCGGGCTCCAGGAGGAAGTGGATCGGAGGAATGGAGCCCTAGGACTCGGAGCCGAAGCGTGCCTCAGCGAACTCGCGGAGGATCTCGCGGAGCTCCTCCGGTGTGATCAAGCCATCGTCGAGATACTCGTCGACATCGACACGTTTCAGGGGATGGTTCTCGCCGAGGTCCTCGTACTCGGACTCGTCGACGCCGCCGTCATCGAGCAATGCGCCGAGACGGAACCCTCCTCGGAAGCCGTGGCGAAGATGACGTCGAGTGTCTTCCAGTCGCTCGCGACGCTGCTCCTTCAGTTCTGTGACCTTGGCGCTGGCTGCGTCGACAATGGCATCGGCCTGGTCCGAGGTGATGGTCCCGTCCTCGACGACCTGGTCGAGGACCTCCTCGATGAACCAGAAGGGACCTGCCAGGGGGCGGTCTTCAGCGTCCTCTGGGGTCGCCTCATGAGCCTGAGCCGTTCCCGGTGCCGAGATCACCAAGGTGGCGAATCCGGCTCCAACCACGAGACCTCCGGCAAGAAACGAGGCCAGGATCTTGGTGCGCATAGCTCTCTTCCTTGGTGCCAGCTACACCACCAATCTCGGTCACGGTTGTAAGGAGCAAGTGAAGACTGTGAAACGCTTCTGTGTCGATTGACTGGCCGATGAGGCCACTTTTCACCCTGGAAAGCTGTGGTCGCAGCACTAGGGCTGAAAGTCCCTAGAGATCCCGGAACCTTCGCCCCTGCCCCCGAAGGAGGCCATACTCGAAACTGCCCGAAACGAGCCGAAGACGTTTGACAGGGCGGTAGCCAAGGCTGTCGCTCGTCCGTGATCACCAGGAGAGAAAGTGGCAGAAGAGACCAGTTCGAAGACGTTCGACCGCGCCCTGGCCGTGATGGCCATATTCGCCGTCCTGACCGCAGCGCTGGCGGGAGTCGCCGCCGTCCGTGCCGGAGAGGCACCAGCCGAGGAAGAGGCGGCCGAAGAAGATGGTGGCCCCGTCACGGCCAACATCGAGTTGGCCGAGTGGTCGATCACCGGCGACCTCGAAGTCCCGCCCGGCGACCTCACCATCACGCTGAGCAACACCGGTTCGATGGTCCACAATCTCGTGTTCGAGAACGGCCCCAGATCGGTCGACGTCGACGCCGGGGAGACGGTGACCATGGAAGTCGACGAGCTGGAGCCGGGCACCTACACGATCTTGTGTGACATCCCCGGCCATCAGGCAGCCGGGATGGAGGCACGTCTCGTCGTCACCGGTATGCCTGGAGAGGGTGGGGGAGATAGCGAGGCTGAGACGGAAGGCCACGGTGACATGAGCCCGGCGGAGATGGACCAGGCAATGGTCGACTCGATGCTGGAGTTCCCCGCCGAGACCGAGGGTATCGGCAACCAGCCTCTGGAGCCCACCGAGATCAACGCCGACGGCACCAAGGTCTTCGACCTGGAGGCCTCGGTCATCGAGTGGGAGGTCGCCCCCGGTGAGTTCGTCGACGCATGGGCATACAACGGCATGGTCCCGGGCCCGTGGATCAAACTGGATCTAGGCGACGAGGTCGAGATCAACGTGACCAACAACACGGACCTGTCGACAGACGTCCACTGGCATGGCGTGTCCACCCCTAATGAGATGGATGGCGTCGCCCCCTACACCCAGGACCCGATCGCACCCGGAGAGACCTTCACGTATGCCTTCACCGCAGAGAAGCCCGCGATCGGCATGTACCACGCTCACCTGCACAGCCAGATCAGCGTGCCGAACGGCATGTTCGCTCCCTTCACCATCGGTGAGACGCCTATCCCATATGGGGAGACGGTCTCCGGCATCGAGATTCCCGAGGACCTGGAGGTCGCCCAGGAGATCCCCATGGTGCTCAATGACGCCGGGGTGATCGGCCTCAGTCTGAACGGCAAGTCGTTCCCCGCCACCGAGCCATACGTCGCCCAGGAGGGAGATTGGCTCGTCTACCACTACTACAACGAGGGCCTCCAGGTTCACCCGATGCACCAGCACCAGTTCCCCCAGTTGGTGTTCGCCAAGGACGGCATTCCGCTGGACAACCCCTATTGGGCTGACACGGTCAACGTGGCGCCGGGCGAGCGCTACTCGGTCCTGTTGCGTGCCGACGCGCCGGGGACATGGGTCTGGCACTGCCACATCCTCACCCACGTCGAGAACGACGACGGCATGTTCGGCATGGTCACCGCCCTCATCGTGGAGCCAAACGCGTAGACGCGGAACCCAAAACCTCAGGTTCTATGGCTCATATCCGGAACTCAGCGCCTCAAGAATGAGCAAACCCACGGCCTCGAGTCTTTCTCGAGGCCGTGGGTTCCACATGTGAGCCGCACAACCTGAGGTTCACAGATCCACCGTCACGCGCTGAAGCCGGGGCTCTGAGCTGGTAGAACCGGTGCGTGGTCGCCACACACACCAATTCGGAGCCAACGCGAGTCGAGCGCGCGCTCCGGATCCGTCGTTCCGAACGGCCCCTTGTCGGCTGGCTGACCGCGCTGTTCACTGTTATCCAGGCCAGTCACGGCTTTGGGATCAACGCAGCCGACGCCCTCTTCTTCGAGAGGTACGGAGTAGACCAGCTGCCCTTGATGATCCTCCTCTCCGGACCGGCGGTGATGGTCTCGGTGCTGGGGCACAGCAGCGGTCTCGCCTCCCGGGGCACTGCTCGCTGGTTGCCCTCGGTGACACTCGTCTGCGCCCTCTGGGCGGCCGGGGAGTGGGCGGGCATCCTCACCGGGTCGCAAGTTGTGTACCCGATCATCTGGATCTCCACGCAGGTGCTCATGATGGTCTCACTCACCGTCATGTGGAACGCGGCTGGGGCCGCATGTACCTCCCGGCAGGCGAAGCGTCTCTTTCCGATATTCGCCACGGCTGGAATAGCGGGTGGTGTCCTCGGGAACTTCCTGACCGGCATCCTTGCCGGCGTCCTCGGGACCGAGAACCTCCTTCTCGTTCAGGCGGGTCTCCTGCTCACCGGGGCTCTCCTCCTCATACGCATCCGCGACCTCTTTGAGGACGACTCTTCCGAGCACTCCCGGTCGACCCTGAAGGGTTTGTCGGAGACGGCGACGATCATTCGATCCAGTCGGTTCCTCCGGATTACCGCAGGCATCGCGGTGGCCATCTTCTGTCTCTTCCAGCTGGTCTACTTCCCGTTCAGCCAGACAGTGGCGAGGTCATTCGAAACAGAGGCGGAGACGGCCGCCTTTCTGGGGATCTTCTCGGCCATAGCCACCGCGGCGACGTTTCTCTTCTCGCTGTTCGTCACCAACCGACTGTTTGCCAGGGTTGGCCTGGTCTTGACGCTGATGATCGTTCCTGTGGTATACGCCACGGGCTTCGGCACATGGCTGACCGTCTTCACCCTGGAAAGCGCGGCGATCTTCAGGCTCGTCCAGTGGGTGACCGTCAACGCCATCGCGCTCACGGCATACAACGCACTGTTCAACGTGGTGTCGAGACACCAGCGCGGTCAGGTAAACGCGTTCATGACCGCCGTCCCGGCCCAGATAGGGGTCTCCCTGGCAGGTCTCTTCCTCATGACCACGTTCGCCATGCCCGTACAGACGGTGTTCGTCATCGGTCTGGTGGTGTCGCTGCTCACCCTCGGTGCGGTGGTCTTGTTACGCAAGGAGTACCTGAACGCTGTCGTCTCCGCGGTCCGGAGAGGAGTCGTCGGGCTCCTCGACGTGCCGTCGCAGGCGGTGTTCACCCCGACCGACGCCGACGCTGTCCGTGTGCTCAAGGACCGCCTCCGCGACCCCCGACCGGCCGCCCGGGCTCTGGCGGTGGCCGGGTTGGGGCGTCTGGAAGGGAGCGCAGACGCCACCGACCTCGAGCCGTTTCTCGACGATTCAGACCCCCGGGTCCGCTCGGCAGCCTTCGACTCCGTGTGTGCAATCGAGCCCGAACGTGTCTCCAGTCACGCCGAGAGGGCCATAGGAGACGAAGTCCCGGAAGTACGACTCCAGGTGCTCCACTTTCTAGCCGCCCACCCCGACGACGAGGCAGTCTCCATCGCCCGGGCGGCGCTCACCGACCCGGACGCCCGAGTGCGAGCGGCGGCAGCCACCCTTGTTGGGGGCGAGGAGGGCGAAGAGGTGGTCTCGACTCTGCTCTCCGAGGACACCCCGAGAGGAGTGACCGCCGTACTCACCGAGACGGCGAAGGAGACTTCGGCGATCAGCGTCGACCCAAGTCCGTATCTCCGTCACGACAGTCCGGTCGTCCGGGAGGCCGCGACGAGGACATCCCTCGACGCAGGTGTCGAACCTTCAGCTCTGCGACCCGGACTGGACGACCGATCGCCCCGGGTGCGCACCGCTACGGCCGCCGTCCTGGCAGAAACCCAGGAGGGACGAGAAATCCTCCTCGACGTGCTCGCAACCGGGTCAGTTAGTGCCTCCGAGAGTGCGCTGAAGGCGCTCACACCACTGGAGGAGTTTCCCGAGGAGTTCACCGACTGGGCACGCCAGGAGGCGGAACGGGCGGCCTTCCTCATCTCTCAGGCGGGAGCGTTGAAACTGGCAGAGCGGCCCACGGAGGCCCACGAATATCTCGTTGAGGTCCTCGAGAACCGAGGTCGCCGGCTCGTGCGATGGGTGCTCATGGCCATGACGACCAGCGACACCAGGGCGGTCATGCCTCTGGTGGCGCGTGGGGTCGAGTCGTCCGATCCCGACACGCAGGCGCAGGCGATCGAAGCTCTCGAGAGCATCGGGGCCCGAGATGTGATGGAGGTGCTGCTGCCCCTACTCGAGTCTGAGGACACGTCCCAGGACGCCCACGCCGGGGAGTCACTTCGACGGTTGTCCAACGACTTCGACCCCTGGCTGCGAGATCTGGCCGTCCGGGCTCTTGATGGGGAGGAAGGCGGAGAGCGGCACTCCCTGCCAAGCTTGTCGAACATGGACGAGGACGTCACCAGATCGATACTCGACACCCTGGACAGGGTGTTGGTCTTGCAGCGAGTACACATGTTCTCCGAACTCGATCCGGAGGACCTGGACCTCATTGCACAAGCGACCACCGAAGAGGTGTACGAGCCGGGAGCGCCGATCTTCACAGAAGGGGAAGCTGGCGAGGAGATGCTCGTCATCGTCGAGGGGTCGGCAGTGGTGACCGTGCCCGAGGGCTCCACCACCAGGCTGATCCGCGAATACGGTCCCGGGGACCACGTCGGGGAGCTCTCGCTGCTGGCCGGGCAGCCGAGATCAGCGAATGTTCACGCTGGAGAGGAAGGCCTGCGTGGTCTCACGCTCACGGCCACCGACCTGTCGACAGTGCTCGAGGAGCGTCCCACCGTGGCTGTTGGGATGCTGGGGACGCTGGCAAAGCGTCTCATCGAACAGACCTGATGGCCGGCCGGTCGACGTATCAGTAAGGGCGATATGGCCCTCTTGTAATGTGGGACACGGCGAGAGGAGAACGAGATCGTCGCGACGCTCGAAGCCGGCAAGGAAGCGATCCGGAGCCACGACTGGGGGAAAGCACTCGAGGCTTTGACCCAGGTCGATGAGGATGTCGGTCTGTCTCCCGACGATCTGATGCTCTTGGGAGACGCCTACTGGTGGGCCTCGGAGCCGGATCGGGCCGTTGATGCCTTCGAACGGGCCTTCAACGAGTACGTGAATGAGGATCGACGCTCCGATGCCGCCACGGTTGCTGCGCTCCTCGCCTACTTCGCCATGAGGCGAATGGCCATCTCGGTTGGCCAGGGCTGGATGGCCCGGGTGGACAAGCTGCTCGACGGACAGCCCGAAGCGGAGGGCCACGCCTGGCAGAAGATCCTGCACATGGTGAGTGCCTTGATCTTCGAACACGACCTGCAGAAAGTCATCGAGATCGCCGATGAGGCGACCGAGATCGCACAACGCCAAAACGTCATCGGGCCTCAGGCACTGGCAATGAGCTTCAAAGGCGTCGCCATGACCTACGCGGGCTCGCTTCACGAAGGTATGGCCCTGGTAGACGAAGCTTCTGCTCTCGCGATGTCACGCGGGGACGATCTCCGGGCATCGAGTGACGTCTACTGCAACATGATGGGCGTCTGCAGCAGCCTGGGGGACTATCGCCGCGCCGGTGAGTGGACCGACGAAGTCGAAAGGTGGATGAGGTCACACTCCCTCGGTGGTTTCACAGGTGTCTGCCAGGTGCACAGGGCCGAGCTTAAGCGTCTGCGCGGTGCATGGTCCGAGGCGGAGCGAGAGGCCCGGATTGCCTGTGATGAGCTGGAGAGGTTCCATCTGCTCAACGGTCTCGGCTTCGCCCACTATGAGATCGGCGAAGTCCGTCGTCGCATGGGCGACCTCGACGCCGCAGAGGACGCCTTCATGCGAGCGTATGAGTACGGGCACCCGGCCCAGCCCGGGTTCGCCCTGCTTCGGATGGATAGGGGCGACCTCGACGAGGCGATGAGCTCCATTGCCGGAGCGCTCGCGGGAATGCCGACGGATGCGGCCGTACCGGATTTCCTCAATCGCGGGCACCTCCTGCCGGCCCAGGTCGAGATCGCCATCGCCGCGGGCGACTACGAGACCGCCCATTCCGCCCTGACCGAGCTGGAGAAGATCGCAGAGATGTACGACGCCCCGTCCTGGGAGGCGACATCACTTACTTGTGAGGGTGCGCTTGAGCTGGCCGAGGGTCGAAGTGAGGACGCGTTGGCTGTCCTCAACCGGGCCTGGAGGCTCTGGCAGGACATCGATCTCCCTTACGAGACGGCGAGATCGAGAGAGCTGCTGGGGCGGGCCCGTCTGGCGACCGGCGACAAGCGAGGCGCCGAGCTCGAGTTTCGGGCAGTCCGCTCGGCCTACCAGAAGCTGGGGGCACGAACCGACCTCGACCGACTCGAGCAATATGCGGAGCTACCCGCGGCCCCCGGCCATAAGGGGGAGCGTCTCACCAAGGCATTCATGTTCACAGACATCGTCACGTCGACCGATCTGGTCGGGTTGATCGGCGACGAGGCATGGGAGCGGCTTCTCTCCTGGCACGATCGCGAACTGCGGGAGGTCATCGCAGAGCATGGCGGCGCGGAGGTGCGTCACACCGGCGATGGGTTCTTCGTCGCCTTTGACTCCGCACGCGATGCAATCGACTGTGCGGTGTCGATACAGCGCCGGCTCGCCGAGCATCGGCTCGAGCACGGCTTCTCTCCTACCGTCCGCATCGGCGCCCATGTCGCCGAGGCGACGAGACTGCAATCCGACTACTCGGGAGCCGGAGTGCACGTGGCTGCCCGGATCGGCGACCTCGGCGAAGGCGAGCAGATCGTCGTCTCCTCGGAGCTCCTCGATACGGCCGGGCCGATCCCCTATTCCACCTCTGGCGCCCGCGAGGTCGATTTGAAGGGTGTCTCCGAACCCGTGCTCGTCTCCAACATCGACTGGAGGACTTGACCGGAGCCGCTACCTGCGGAGACCCTCCAGGAACTCGGGTGGGAGACGACGGGGACGGCCGTCGAGGTCGGTGAAGGCGGCGGTCACCTTCACCCGGGCCACTTCCTCGTCGCCGCGGAGCATCGTCTGGCGCCAGGTCGACTTGACCCGCCCGGCGTCCTCCACCCAGGTGTGGATCGTCAGCTCCTGGCCGTAACGCGCCGCGGCGAGAAACCGCGCCGAGATCTCGACGACGACGAGCTGCCAGCCCTGCTCCTTCAGGGCATCCAGCCCCCAACCCATCTCGTTCAGGTACTCGATGCGCGCCGTCTCGAAGTAGGCGAAATAGTTGGTGTGGTTGACGTGGTCGTAGGGATCGAGCTCGTAGAAGCGGACCTTCAACGAGGTCGTGTAGACCTCGCGATCGGTGGGCAGTTCGACGGCCAATCTCTCTCCTCTTCGGCGCGGGACCCCCAACGCTACCCTCGCCATCATGAAGGCCTGGCAGCTAGAAGACACCAAGGGAATCGACTCCTACGTCCTCAGCGACGTCCCCGAGCCCGAGCCGGGACCGGGCGAGGTGAGGATCGAGATCAAGTACTCGGGCCTCAACCACCTGGACATATGGACCTCGATGGGACTCCCTGCTCCCAAGGTCATGCCCCACACCACCGGGGCCGACGCCGCCGGCGTGGTGGACGCGGTCGGTGACGGCGTATCCGGCATCGAGGTGGGCGACGAGGTCATTGTCGACCCCTCCCACTCGTGCGGTAATTGTGACTACTGCCTGCGCGACGAGATCGTCTACTGCTCCGAGTTCGGCATTTTGGGTGAGCACCTCCCCGGCACCTTCGCCGAGAAGGTCGTGGTGCCCGCCATCAACGTGGTTCCCAAGCCGTCAGCGGTCGACTGGGAGGTGGCCGGATCCTTCGGGCTTGCATCGACGACCGCTATCCGGATGCTGGAGAAGGCCGACCTGAAGGACAACGAGACGGTCCTCGTCGTCGGGGTGGGAGGTGGCGTGTCCTCCGCGGCCATGTCTCTGGCCCAGGCGTTCGGCGCCGACGTCTATGTGACGTCCCGCTCCCAGGAGAAGATCGACTGGGCCATCGAACAGGGCGCCCTCGCCGGCTTCGACTCGTCGTCCGAGTTCGGCAAGGAGGTGGGCTCGCTCGGTGGCGCCGATCTCGTCGTCGACAATGTCGGCCCGGCCACCCTCAAGCAGTCGATGCGGGCCGCTAAGCCGGGCGGTCGAATCGCCATCTGTGGTGGGACGAGTGGACCGAAATTCGAGCTCACCCTCCCCGTCCTGTGGTTCAAACAACTTGAGCTGGTCGGCTCGTCGATGGGAACCCATGCCCAGTTCGCCCGGGCCCTCAACTGGATCAGGCTGGGCAAGGCATCCTCACCGGTCGCAAAGGTGTTTCCCTTCGACGAACTGCCCGATGCGATGCGCTATCTCGACTCCGGTGAACAGATCGGAAACGTCGTGTTGGAGCACGGCTAAGACAGCAGGTTCGCTTCCGTCTCGATCCCGGTTAGACTGACGAAGTACGCAATAGTGCGCACTCGCCTTGCTTTGCTCCTTCTCTCCGTCGGATGCTTGCAGCCGACACACTCTTTGAGTCCATTGGCCGGCACGGTGTCATACGACGGTAGGAATGCAGGAGCAATCCATGTCAAGCAATCTCTATGTAGGCAATCTCGCCTTCTCCACGACCGATTCGGATCTCGAGTCGCTCTTCACCGAGCACGGCGGGGTTTCCTCCGCTCAGGTCATCGTCGACCGCGACACCGGTCGTTCGCGGGGCTTCGGCTTCGTCGAGATGGAGTCAGATGACGAGGCCCAGAAGGCCATCTCTGCTCTCGACGGGACAAACGTCGACGGTCGTCAGCTCAAGGTCAACGTCGCCAAGCCGCGGCGCTGAGTATCAGGGAAATAAACCCGACACACCTGGATCCCGTCCGTGGCTAAGCGCGGACGGGAAGGTGTGCTCAAACGCCAACGGGAACGGGCCCGTCAGGAAAAACAGGCGATCAAGCGCGAAAAACGCCAGTCGCGATCGGACGAGGGCAACGAAGAACCCGAAGTCGACGAAACCCGGCTCATGGAGGAGTTCGCTCGTCTCAGCGAAGACCTCGAGAACAACGTGATCACCCAGGCACAGTACGACGATGAGCGCCATCGCATCTTCGTCAAACTCGGAATCGAGAGCGACGAAGACTGAGAACTGCGGGTCCCGAAGTCATTTCGGGACCATGAAATCTTCGAACATCCGGGCAGGATTGTCATTTATGCCGGCCACAGACGCAGGCGATATTCGTGCTCCAATTGTTCCTGGTCAACATCCTTAGACAGTCATCGCAGTCCGCGGAGGCACACTTGATGGGGCCACGCGAACTCAGGATCGGCTGACATTCGTGCGGCTCGAGCGAGAGGCGTTGGAGACGAACCAGCGGGGTACCACCTAGATCGGCATAACGCCGATCGGGGACAACTGAGGCGAAGAAGATGTCTCCATTGCCGGCTGGCACCGGGATGGAGGGCAGACCGAAGCGGTCCCGTCCCCCGACGATCATGTCACGCGACCGAGAGGCGAGCTGTGCCCACACCATCGAACCCGGGGGCTGCCATGATCGGATATCTGCCGCTCCGTGAGCAAAGGGCTGACCGATCGGGAACGGGGCGATAGCTTCCAGCCATCGCTCGTGAGCAATGAATAGTTGCGCCGGTAGGACCACCTCATCGGCTGTCATGTCGATCTCTGCTACCTCATCGGGAGTCGCGGCACGAAACTCGACCTTCACTTCGCGGGAGGCTGTCTCCGGCGTATCGGCGGGAGTACCTAACAGCGTGCTTGCAGACATATTCAATAGAGGCACGTAGCGGCCCGTTGATACATGGTGGGCGCGAGTCTCATCGCGATCCGTCTTGACGATTCACGAGCGAACCTACAGAATGAACGTTCATTCATTCAGGAGATCGAGATGAGCTGGAACGAATCACACATTCCCGACCAGACGGGGAGAGTCGCCCTGGTCACCGGTGGCAACGGGGGTCTCGGCTTCGAGACGACGAGGGCACTCGCGGCCAAAGGTGCTCGAGTGATCCTGGCCGCCCGCAACCAGGACAAGGCAGAGCAGGCTAGGGCCGAGATCGTGATATCCAATCGCGGGGCCGATCTCGACGTGAGAGAACTCGATCTGGCGTCGCTCGGCTCGGTCAAAACCTTCGCCAACTCGATCCTGGACGACTATGACCGGCTCGACCTTCTGTTCAACAACGCAGGAGTGATGGGCATCCCGGAACGCAAGACCGAGGATGGGTTCGAGATGCAGTTCGGCACCAACCATCTCGGCCACTACGCCCTCACCGCTTGGGCCCTCCCGCTCCTGGTCGACACGCCCGGGTCCCGGGTGGTGACAATCACCAGCACGGCCCGCCACTTCGGCAGACCTGTGGATCCCGACAACCCCCACCTGGAGGGCAAGTACGACCCCTGGCGGGCCTACGGGCAGTCGAAGCTGGCCAACCTCCACTTCGCCGTGGGCCTGAATCGTCGTCTCGAGGCGAGTGGTGCGCCGACCGCCTCCCTCGTCGCCCACCCCGGTCTGTCCAACACCGACCTCCAGGCGACTACGGCGCGCGAAGGAGGCGGTCACTTCTGGGATCGGATGGCCGACGTATTTGGAATGTCCCCCGCCGACGGCGCCCTCCCCCAGCTCAGAGCGGCCACCGACCCCGGCGCAAGTGGTGGGCAGCTCTATGCACCCCGCTGGGCGCAGTTTGGCGCCCCGGTCCGGCGGCCCCTGACGCCCCGTTCCACCAGCACGAAGGCGATCGAAACCCTGTTCACGGTCTCCGAAGCAGAGACCGATTTGACCATCGACGTGGCCGGGGCCATGCAAGGGTCATCTACGTGACAACTGCAAGAGTCGACCGGGCGGCCCTGGTCAGACGAGCGATGGTGGAGCTGGTCGCCGAGCGAGGATTCCACGGAACGAGCATGAGCCAGGTCGCCCAGCGCGCCGGTGTAGCTACGGGAACCGCTTATGTCCATTATGGGTCGAAGGGCGAGCTGCTCATCGCCGCCTTCGTCGAGGCGAAGGCACAGGTTGATGCGGCGGTGACCCTGGATCTCGACCTGACCGCACCACCAAAAGAGACGTTCTCAAGACTCTGGACAAGGCTGTACGAGTACCTGCGAGCCGATCTCCATCTGGCCAGATTCCTCACCCAGATCGACGAGTCGCCGCTGCGCGCAAAGGCCCACGAGGCGCTTCCCGACGACGACCCACTGGTGCGTCTGGGCGAGGAGATGGCAGACCATCTCGTCGATCTGCCGGTCGAGATCATCTACGAACTAGGGCTGGCTCCGGCAGCCCGTCTGGCGGCATCCGACACTTCGCTGGAGGACGACCAGGTCGACATGGTCATCGAATCCTGTTGGAGGGCAATCCACCGCTGACGGTCCCCAGAATGTAACCCGTGCTCGACCCGGTCCATGCCGCTCCTATCACCGATGCCGCCTCAGCCCCTACCACGCGGTGGCTGGGCCGTCGTGGTCCCGGGGTGAACCTGTTACCTCAGGTAGTGGGACTCACATATGGAACCCACGGCCTCGAGAAAAGCTCGAGGCCGTGGGTTCGCTCATTCTCGAGGCGCTGAGTTCCGGATATGAGCCGTACTACCTGAGGTTCGCAGTTCCGCTCCGCCCCGCTCAGAGGTCGTCGAGGGAGGCGATGGTCTGCTCGAGGGCCTCCTTGGCGTCGGCGAAGAACATTAGGGTGTTGTCCTCGTAGAACAACGGGTTGTCGATACCGGCAAAACCGGGCGACAGACTTCGCTTCACGACGATGACCGTGCCGGCACGGTCGACATTGAGGATCGGCATGCCGTAGATCGGCGACCCCGGGTCGTCTCTCGCCGAAGGATTGACCACGTCGTTCGCACCGAGGATCAACACGACATCGGTCTGCGGCAACTGCGGATCTGCCTGCTCCAGGTCCAAGAGCTGCTCGTAGGGAACATCGGCCTCTGCCAGAAGCACGTTCATGTGCCCGGGCATGCGCCCCGCCACCGGGTGGATAGCGTAGTGCACCTTGGCCCCCCGGTCCTCGAGGGCATCGGCGAGCTTGCGGGCGGCGTGCTGAGCCTGCGCCACGGCCAGCCCGTATCCGGGGACGACCATCACCGAGTTGGCGTAGCCGAGGGTGATGGCGGCATCCTCGGCGGTGGCACGCTTGACCGGACGCTCCTCGGCCTCGGCCGACGCCACCGCGCCTTCCGTGCCGAAGCCTGCGAACAGCACGTTGCCAAGCGACCTGTTCATAGCCTCGGTCATCTGGAAGGTGAGGATCAGCCCGGCAGCCCCGACCAGGGCACCGCCGATGATGAGCGGAGTGGACTCGATGACGAACCCGGCCGCCGACGCCGCCAGCCCGGAGAACGAGTTGAGCAGCGAGATCACCACCGGCATGTCGGCACCACCGATCGGCATGACGGTCAAGAAGCCCAACAGAAGTGACAGGGCCCCCACTATCCAGTAGCCGAGTTCCTCCCCGGCGACACCCGCCCAGATCGCCGCAGCCACGATGCCCACGACGATCAGGGTGTTGACGATCTGCTGGCCGGCGTACTTGATGGGACGGCCGGGCATGATCCCTTGGAGCTTGCCGAAGGCGACGAAGCTGCCGGTGAAGGTGACCGAGCCGATGAGGATCGAGACCAGGATCGTCACCATGGTCTCCGGCGGCAACGCGGGCACGTCGGATCCCACCACCTCGGTGGAGGCGACCAGGGCTGAGGCGATGCCTCCGAAACCATTGAAGATGGCCACCATCTGGGGCATGGCAGTCATCTGGACCCGCACCGCGGCCCACGCGCCGAGGATGGCGCCCACCGCAAGGCCGGCCACCACGACCCCCCAATTGAGGATTCCCGCTGTGATCAGCGTGAGGACGATCGCCACCAGCATCCCGGCGGCGGCGATGACGTTCCCGGAGCGGGCAGTGCGCGGCGAGCTAAGACGCTTGAGGCCGATGATGAAGGCGACCGCGGCAGCCAAGTAGAGGATGGCGGTCACTTGGGCTCTCTCCGACGGTCGGACTTGCTCTTGAACATCTCGAGCATGCGGTCGGTGACCAGAAATCCGCCGACCACGTTGATCGTTGCTGCCACGACAGCGAGGAAACCGAGAATCTGCGCCAGCGCGGTGACCCCAACACCCGCGGCTGTCACCGCTCCGATGATCGTGATTCCCGATATGGCGTTGGCTCCCGACATCAGCGGAGTGTGCAACGTCGGCGGAACCTTGCTGATCACCTCGAAGCCGACAAAGGCGGCCAGGACGAACACGGTGATACCAAGAACAAGTGCGCTCATGATTCTCCGTCCAGTCCCAACCTGCGCCGCACCTCGGGGTGGACGATCTCCCCTTCCCGGGTGATGCACGACCCGGAGATGATCTCGTCGTCGAAGTCGAGTGTCAGCTCACCCTCCTCACCTGTCATCCGACCGAGCAGCGACGAGACGTTACGGGCGTACATTTGGCTGGCGTCGTGGGCCACCCGCGACGGAAGATCGGTGGGCCCGAGGATCTTCACGCCATTGTGCTCCACGGTCTCTCCCGGCTCGGTCAGCTCGCAGTTCCCGCCGGTGGGGGCGGCCACGTCGACAATCACCGAACCCGGCCTCATCGTCTCCACCATCTCCTTCGAAATGAGCTGGGGTGCGGCCGATCCCGGAATCTGGGCAGTGGTGATCACCACATCGGAGACGGCGACGACTTTGGCCAACTCCTCCTGCTGGCGGCGGCGGGTCTCCTCGGTGACCTCCTTGGCGTAGCCGGACTCGGACGTAGCCGACTCATCGACGGGCGCCTCTACGAATCGTGCGCCAAGACTCTCTATCTGCTCCTTCACTTCCGGCCGGATGTCGTAGGCCGAAGTCGACGCCCCGAGTCGGCGGCCGGTGGCTATCGCCTGGAGGCCGGCCACGCCTGCACCGAGGACGAGCAGCTTCACCGGCGAGATGGTCCCCGCAGCCGTGGTGAGCATCGGAAAGATACGGGGAGTAGCCACCGCAGCCGCGAGAACGGCGTGGTATCCGGCGGCAGTCGCCTGCGAGGAGAGGGCGTCCATGCTCTGAGCGAGCGTCGTCCTCGGTATCGATTCCATGGCGAAGGCGGTGATACGTCGCTCGTTGAGCGCAGTGAGTAGATCTGACCTCGTATAGGGCTCGAGGAACCCGATCGCCACAGACCCCTCGGGAAAGCTCGCCACCTGTTCTACGGACGGGGGGCCGACTATGGCCACGACCTCGGCCCCTTCGTAGGGACTCGCGGAGACCTCGGCGCCTGCGCCGGTGTACTCCGCGTCGGGGAAACCCGCCGCCGCACCCGCGCCGGACTCGACCACGACCGTGTGACGCTCCTCGACGAGACGCGTGACAACCTGGGGTGTCATCGCTACCCGTCGCTCACCTGGCGTTTCGGCGGGAACCGCTATTCGCATCGACCAAGACCGTAACCGGTCGGTTGGCGTGGGTCAGATCGGAGTCGGTCTCCAGTGCGGCCAGAGCCGATCGCAACGCCTCCCTGGCACGCTCGCCGAGTCGGGGTCGAGACTCGCCGGATCAAGGGAAAGGTTGAAGTCGCCGATCTCCGCCTCGATGCGATGGGCCTCGGGGTGGTCTTCGTCCGCGACTGAAGGTGCAGTCAGCGTGCTCCCTCCCGAAGTCCCAGGCCACGACGACGCCGGGTCCAGCTCGTCCTGGTGCCCACCCTCGCAGCCCTCGGCGTCGGGGCGACTGTCCGGTGGTGGCGAAAAGCCGAGGTCGTCTGAATAGCCTGCTGGTCGATCAACCGGGAGACGATGGTGGGACGGTGCCGTCCTCGACGCGGTCTGATCGACTATGAATACAGCGATGGCCGACTCCGACGCCCGACTCGACTGGCTTCTCGACGCCGACCCGTCGATCCGCTGGCAGGTGATGCGGGGCCTGACCGACACCTCGCCGGGCGACATCGCCAAGGAGAGGGCTCGTGTGGCTACCGAGGGGTGGGGTACCCGTCTGCTCGGTCTCCAATCCGGGGACGGGAATTGGGGTGGCGGCGCGTATTCGCCGAAGTGGATCTCCACCACCTACACCCTGTTGCTCCTCCGGCACCTCGGCATCGACCCTGGTGACGAGCGGGTACGCGCCGCCACCGATCGTGTGCAGGAGAAGATCAGAGTGGGTCGAGCCGACCATCCGTTCTTCGAATACATCGGAGAGACGTGCATCTCGGGCATGGTCCTTGCATTGAACTCCTACTTCCGGGAGGCGGAGGGAGCGCGGATCGAGTGGCTCCTGGAGAACCAGAAGACCGACGGCGGTTGGAACTGCGCCACGGGCTCGACGAGATCGTCGTTCAACACCACGATCTCAGTGCTGGAGGGCCTGCTCGAGTACGAACGGGCGGTTGACGGGGACCGGAACGTTTCGGAGGCGCGAGACCGGGCACACGACTACTTGCTGGAGCGCCAGCTCATGTACCGGCTCTCCGACGGAGAGTTGATCAACAAGCGGTGGCTGCTCCTGTCGTTCCCGCCGAGGTGGTTCTACGACGTGCTGCGCGCCCTCGAGTACCTTGCCGACGCCAGAACGGAACCGGACGAGCGCTGTGCCGAGGCGATCGAAGTGGTCCGCTCGAAGCAGCGCAAAGACGGAACCTGGCCACTCCAAGGACGCCATCCCGGCAAGGAGCACTTCGTCATGGAGCCCTCCGGAAAGCCCAGTCGCTGGAACACTCTTCGCGCCATTCGGGTGCTCGACTGGTACGGAGGGGAGCCGAACCGGGCCTAGCTCAGGCTGAGCGTCATCAGACTCTCAATGAGTGAGGGGTTGGATGGCAGTGGTTGCTTGTCCCCGGTCGGGACGAAACCGGCTCCCTCGTACAGAGCGATCGCCGGTCGGTTCTCGTCTACCACCCAAAGCGTCACTTCCGAAGCGCCGACCCTCCGGGTCCACTCGACCACTGCGCCCACCAGCCCGAGACCGAGCCCGTTTCCACGAGCCTCAGGGGCAACCCAGGTCGAAACGAGGTGCCTTACATGGGATGCGTCCTCCGGTGTGTAGGCCCCGATCATGCCAACCACCCGCCCATCGTCTTCGGCAAGAGCGATGAACTGCTCATTGCCGGAGGCGGCACCCCTGGCCCGGTTCTCCCAATGATCATCATCGTGGGTGGCATCTCTTCCATATGACGCCCCGAATGCGTCCGGGTCTGTGAGCAAGGCCCGGAGCCTTATGTCCTTGAGCAGGGGGCCTTCGCCGGGATGGATGCGTCTAATGTTCATGTCGGGCCATCCTCCGGTCGCCGTCCGAAGCGTTTAACCGTACCCGAGGCCTGCTGGCCCCGGGGAACATCCGGATCCACTGGCGGCTCCGAATGGTGGATCAGACTCACCCCATGCGAGGAGCCATGACCGCAGACACATCTGAGGCCAGCGGGATCACCCCTGATCGCCTGCGCAATCTCCGTGTCTGGAACCTGGGCCTGACCGTCCTTCACCTGATACAGGCGGCACTGATCGTTTTCCTGGCAGGGGACTTCGCCATCTCGGTCACCTCCACGTTTCCGGAAGGTCCTCCCGGGACCCCGCAGCCGGCTCCCGAAGCCCTTTTCGAGATACCCATCGGCTGGGCAACCGCCATCTTCCTCACTCTCGCCGCCCTCGACCATCTCCTAACCGGCACGGTCGCCCGCGATCGCTACGAAGCCGACCTGAGACAGGGGGTCAACCGGTTCCGGTGGGTGGAGTACTCATTCAGCGCCACTTTGATGGTCATCCTCATCGCCCTCTACTCCGGGATAACGGGGATCGACGCCCTCGTCGCCATAGCCGGGGCCAATGTGGCGATGATCTCTTTCGGGTGGATCCAGGAGCGGATGAACCCGCCGGGACGGGAGGAGACCACCATGCTCCCGTTCTGGTTCGGCACCATCGCAGGTCTTGCTCCATGGGTGGTGATCGCGATCAACGTGGCCGGGGCCGAGACGGTCCCCGGCTTCGTCTACGGCATCGTCGTCGCCCAGTTCGTCTTCTTCTTCAGCTTCGGGCTGAACCAGTGGCTCCAGTACCGGGGCATCGGCCGCTGGGCCGACTACGCCTCCGGCGAGAAGTCCTATCTCGTCCTCAGCCTGGTGGCCAAGAGCGTCCTCGCCTGGCAGATCTTCGGCGGCTCCCTCGCCGGGTGAAACGTCCCCTTGACCTTCCAGTTGGCTGGAAGGTGTATAAAGGGAACATGACATTCATGCAGTTGGCTCCGATGATCGGGGCAGGTGGGGTCGGTTGGGACCACATGGGCCCATGGGGCTGGGGGATGAGCATCTTCGGTGCCCTCTTCATGCTCCTGGTCGTCGGCCTGATCGTGTGGCTCGTCGTCTACCTGGCCCGAAGCGACCAGGGTCGTGGCACCGCAACGAAGGGCGCACTCGACCTGCTGGACGAGCGCTACGCACGCGGCGAGATCGATCGCGAGGAGTATCTGGAACGGCGCGCCGATCTCGAGCGATGACGTGGCCGAGCACGACCACAACCAAATGACAACTGCCCATGGGACCCACGAATCCCACGATGACTCAGGTGGGAACCATGGCGGGGGGCACGGTCACGAAGCAGGGCACGACAAGCACGAAGGCCACTCCGTTGCCATGTTCCGGGATCGCTTCTGGCTCTCCCTCGCCCTGACCATCCCGGTCCTCTTTTTCAGCGAGACAATCCAGGACTGGTTCGGATACACCGCACCAACCTTCCCGGGATCGACGTGGATCGCACCCGTGCTGGGTACCGTGATATTCGTATACGGCGGATCGCCGTTCCTCAAGGGTGCGGTCAACGAAGCCCGCGATCGCCAGCCGGGAATGATGCTGCTGATCGGAATGGCGATCGTCGTTGCCTTCATCGCATCCCTGGCGACGACGTTCGGGTGGTTCGACCTCGAGTTCTGGTGGGAGCTCGCAGCCCTAATCACCGTGATGCTGCTCGGCCATTGGATGGAGATGCGCTCGATCGGCCAGGCCCGGGGAGCGCTGGAGGCCCTGGCAGAACTGTTGCCCGACGAGGCCGAGCGTGTCACCGACTCAGGCACCGAAACGGTCTCCGCGAGCGACCTCGCCGAAGGTGACCTGGTCCTGGTCCGGCCCGGCGGACGGGTGCCGGCCGATGGCAACATTGAGCAGGGCGAGGCGGAGCTCGACGAATCGATGGTGACCGGAGAATCCAAACCGGTTCCCAAGCAACAGGGAGACGAGGTCGTGGCCGGGACAGTGGCCACCGACAGCTCGATCAGAGTGCGGGTGAGCGCGGTGGGAGATGACACCGCTTTAGCCGGGATCCAGCGTCTCGTGGCCGCGGCCCAAGAGTCCCGCTCCCGGGCCCAGGTGCTGGCCGACAGGGCCGCCGCCTGGCTGTTCTACGTGGCGGTAAGCGCGGCGGTCATCACCGTGATCGTCTGGGTGGCGATCGAGCGGCCTGACGAGGCCGTGGTGAGGACCGTCTCGGTGCTGGTCATCGCCTGTCCCCACGCTCTCGGTCTCGCCATCCCCCTGGTGGTGTCGATCTCCACCGGGATGGCAGCCCGCAACGGGATCCTCGTCAAGGACCGTCTGGCACTCGAAGAGGTCAGGAACATCGACGTCGTCCTCTTCGACAAGACCGGCACCCTGACCAAGGGAAGCCACCGGGTGACATCGGTGGCTTCGCTCGACGATGACGAGGACCGTCTTCTGGGGGTGGCCGCAGCCGCCGAAGCCGAATCGGAGCATCCGCTTGCCCGTGCCATCACCACTGCCGCCGGGGACAAGGGCTCGATCCCGGAGGCGTCGGGCTTCAAGGCTACGAGCGGACGCGGGGTCACCGCAACCGTGGACGGAGCCGAGGTGGCCGTTGGCGGCCCGGCCCTGCTGGCCGAGCGAGGGTTGGACGTGCCGTCGGGTCTGACCGGCTCTGTCGAAGAATGGAAGGATCGTGGCGCCGCGGTGCTCTACGTCGTCGTCGACGGAGCGGTGTCCGGTGCCATATCCCTCGAGGACGAGATCAGACCCGAGTCGAGGGAGGCGGTGGACGAGCTACACGCTCTCGGGGTCGAGGTAGCTCTCATCACAGGCGACGCCCACCAGGTGGCCGAGACGGTGGCCAAGGAGCTCGACATTGATCAGGTCCTCGCCGAGGTCCTACCCGAGGACAAGAATTCCAAGGTGGCCGAGCTCCAGGACCAGGGCAAGCGGGTGGCCATGGTCGGCGACGGAGTCAACGACGCACCCGCCCTCGCCCAAGCCGACGTGGGGATCGCCATTGGCGCCGGGACCGATGTGGCCATCGAGTCGGCGGGCATCGTCCTCGCCTCCGACGACCCCCGCGGGGTGGTGGCAGTCCGGCGTCTCTCCCAGGCTGGCTACCGCAAGATGCTCCAGAACCTCTGGTGGGCTGCCGGCTACAACGTGGTGGCCATCCCGCTGGCGGCCGGAGCTCTGGCTTGGGCCGGGATAACCCTCGGCCCGGCGGTGGCGGCGCTCCTGATGAGCGCGTCGACCGTGATCGTGGCCATCAACGCGCAGTTCCTGCGGGGAGTGGAGCTGAGCTCGGCGTCGTGATGCGACGACTCACCGGGACTCTCATCGTTGCCCTCCTGGTTGCTGCCTGCGGAGGCAATGCCACCGAGTCGACTCCGCCGGCCCAGGACGCCGAACTCGTCGCGCAAGGCGAGGAGTTGTTCCAGGCCAACTGTGCCCAGTGTCACGGGTTCGACCTGCGTGGAACCAACACCGGCCCCTCCCTTCTCTCGGAGGTCTACGAACCGTCCCACCACGGCGACGGTGCCTTTCTGGTGGCGGTCCAGTCGGGCTCGCCACAGCACCACTGGAACTTTGGTGACATGCCACCCGTCCCCGGTCTGAGCGAAGAGGACGTTGAGGCGATTGTCGCCTTTGTCAGGGAGCGTCAGCGGGTCGAGGGTTTCGAGCCGTACCCACCCTGAGAAGCCTCCGAAAACCCAGGGCAGTCTGAGCGAAACTGTTACTGGTCTTTCGGCGCACCTTCTCAGCCGGTTCGCGCCAAGGCGCTGATGATCCTTTCTGGCGTCAACGGGCAGCGCGAAACTCATCGAGGCGCCGCATCGCCGGCGTAGCCGTCACTCCGTGGACCACGATAGAGAAGATCACCACCAGGCTCACGATCGCCCAGAGACGATCCACCGACCAGAAACCGACCTCATTGACGGCATGCGACAGGTAGTAGAACGACCCGACGCCGCGGATACCGAAGAAGGCGATCGCTCGACGTTCCAGCCGACCTGCCCGTGTTCCCAAAAGACCGAGCCAACCGGTGAGGGGACGAACGACGAGGACGATCGCTGCCGCGACCAGAACCTCGTTCCAGCCTGACGCCGAGAGCAGGCCAGTGGTGATGGCTCCACCGAAGAGGATCAACAGGACCGCGGTGACCAGGCGCTCGACCTGACCGACGAAATCATGCATGACCCGGTGGTATTCATGCTCGTGTTCCGACCTTCGGATCATCAGCGCTGCTACGAACACCGCCAGGAACCCGTAACCACCCAACAACTCGGTCACGGCATAAGCGATGAGAGTGGCGGCGAGAGCCACCATCCCGTCCATCGTCCCGGGCAGGGGCGACCGGCGATCGAAGATGGCAAACGCGAGCAATCGTCCCACGAGCCACCCGGCCATCGTTCCCACGGCCAACTTGTAGCCGACCTCGATGAACAGGAAGTCCGCCAGCCAATTCCCCGGATTGATCCCCCCGATCACTGTGAGTATGGCCAGATTGACGAAGGGGAAGGCCAGCGCATCGTTGAGGCCAGCCTCAGAGGTCAGGGAGAATCGAACCTCGTCTTCGCCTTCTCCGTCATCTTCCGTCGGTCCCCCGACCTGTACCTCAGATGCGAGGACCGGGTCAGTGGGGGCCAGGACCGCTCCCAGTAGCAACGCTGCCGCCGGAGTCAGACCCAACACTCCCCACCCGAGCAGGGCTGTAGCAATGATGGTGAGAACCATGGTGATTCCGAGTAGCTGCCAGGTCGTGCGCCACTGACGCCAACCAAACGGACGCGAGATCCCGATCCCCGCTCCCATCAATGCCACGATGACCCCGATCTCGGTGAGTCGCTCGGTAACATCACTGAACCTGATCGGATTCGGCGTCTCGAAACCGAGCGGGAGTGCGAAGAAGAGGAAACCGCCGAGTATGTAGATGATCGGATACGACAGTGGCCTGTCGGCCAGAACTCGAGGAAGTCCGACAATGCCAAATGCCGCCAGACCGATGACCAGAAGCACGAGGTCATAACGGTCGAGGATCTCGATCATGACGACTGGACCGTAGCCCGGTCGTTTCCTTCTTCCTGCTGAACCGCCACAGGGACCTGTTCTGCCTCACATGATTGAGCACTCGGACATGACGCTTGAGCCTCGTCCACATCGGGTATCAGCCAGGAATGAAGCAGACACCACCAGCCGAGAACCATCACGACGATCCAGCGAGCGATGGCGGTCCCAGCTACTGGCGGTTCGCCGCCATGATCGCCACGTCGATGGCGGCGATGTTCGTGCTCATGTATGTCAACACATTTGTCTTCGACCACGTCAAGTGGAGTGAGACCCGCTTCTACATGACCTTCATCATGGGAGCGGCCATGGCCGGAATCATGCTCAGCTTCATGATGGGGATGTTCACCAGCACGAAGATGAACGTGGGGATCTTCGTCGTCAGTGCTTTGGTACTGGTCGGAGCGATATGGCTGGTCCGGAGTCAGGAGACGGTCCAGGACAGCTCGTACATGAGTGCGATGATCCCTCACCACTCCATAGCGATCCTCACCAGTGAGCGTTCCGAGCTCTCCGATGTCAGAGTCTGCGAGCTCGCGGTGGCGATCATCGAAGCCCAGCGCCGTGAGATCTCCGAGATGGAGTGGCTCATCACGGACATCGACGAGAACGGCCCGGCGGAGACCCCCGAGGAGGCCGAGGCGCGGCCCTTGCCCGAGTTCACCGGAACGGCTACCCGGGAATGCGCTCTGGACTAGCTATAGCTAGTCCTGCGACAACCCGTGACGGGTGGCCATCTCGTAATCATCCGTATCCAAGCCTCCAGCCAGGGTCTCCACGTACTCGATGACGTCAGGAGCTGGAGTCATGGTGACTCGATGTTGGTCCGACGAATCACACGGTCCGGCGCCACAGTCGCCGATACCGCCTCACCTGTGACGATGAACATCAGCTTGTGGGTCAAGCGGATGATCGCCAGTATCGAGATCAGCGCCAAGAGGCAGTTCCAGGAGATGACGGTGCAGGTTCACAACGCGAGTTTGGCCGCTCAGTGGTAAACGACCTCGTACAGCCGGAGCGCATCATCGAATCCTTTGAGCGCTATCGGGCCGCAGTCGTCGAACTCGATCCCCTTGCCGATCGAGAGCTCTTTGACCGCGCTCGACACCAGGATCTGGCCTGGTTCCGCATGAGCACAGATCCGTGAAGCCAGGCTCACGGAGGCACCGAACATGTCGTCGCTCTGATCCACCGGTTCCCCGGCGCTGATGCCGATCCGCACCCGGGCTCCATCGACAGGAGCCTCTCCGCCGGCGAATTCCCGCTGAATGCGGGTCGCGCAGCTCACCGCCCTACTCACGAACGTGAACGACGACATGATCCCGTCGCCGGTGTGCTTGACCTCTCGACCCCCCTCGTCGTTCAACGCTGCACGGACGATCTGGTCGTGGTACTTGATGAGCTCCAGCGCCTGATCATCACCCAGACGCGAGCTGACGTCGGTGGATCCCTCCAGGTCGGTGAACAGGATGGCCCGCAGACCGGAGTCGATGGGCGAGTCGGGCCCCTCCGTGCGGGCCTCATTAGGCACATGACGCTCCCAATCGCCCATGAATTGGCTCACCGTGGGCCGGTTGACCTCGATCATCTTGTATGGAACCAATCCATGTGATGCCTTGTGCACCTCGATGGCGGCCTCCTTGGAGGGAGACTCAACCAGGCAGAAGCTGTGCCCCTCCGGTGAGTTGAACCAGTAAGTGAGGAACTGAACGCCATAGGCGTCCTGGACATCGAGATCACGCTGGTGAGCCGCCTTTATGTCCTCCTCGGTCACGTCTCCGAGATCTTCGTGGATGTCCATGTAGATCGGCATTCGCTCATCCTAAGGAAACCTGGACGAGATCTTCCGAAGCCGCCTGTACTCCGCCACCGCAATTGCAACACCCTCATCGTCTTCATTCCGCGAGCTATGTAGCGCTCGGGCCCAGCATGTCCAATTCGGAACGACTCCAACAGGGCACGCGCACCGAGCCCACCGGAACGACCGTGGCCGAAGCGCCTCGCCGGTGACGAAGCTCATCTCCCCAACGATGTCCATTGCTCCGAGACGGGCTATCTCCCGACGATCCTCGCTCATCACCGATGCCTCGCCGTCGAGGATGAGCATCAACTCGTTCTTTAGAAGTGGAGCAACGACGTAGACGGCGTAGACGCCGTTGAGCACCCAATCGACCTCAGTCATGCAAAGCTCGTCCAGCCACGCACGACGACGCAGTGTGCGTATCCGTTGCCTCTCCGCCCCAAGGGACATCCTCGAGCGTCTCCCGCGTACCTTCGAGGCACCGGGCAAGGAGGTCCGCGATGTCCACGCAGGACCCTGTCCCAAACGTCCCTAGATCTGGTGACAAATGGAACTGTCCCCAAGCCCTGTGCAGAACCGATGATCCTGTTATGGCGGTCCTGCGGGCGATTCTCATCGCCCTCCTCGCCCTGGCCGGGCTGGCAACCCCGGCGGCCCTCGCTGGTTCAGAGGAACCGGTCGTTGTCACCGTCTTCTGGGGTCAGGGCTGCCCCTACTGCTCCGAGGCGCTCGAGTTCCTACACGGGCTAGAGGATGAGTTTCCGCTCGAGATCGTTGCCTACGAAGTCAGCCGCGACCCCGACAGCTGGGAGATCTTCGCCCAAACCATGGAGCGTTTCGGTCTCGAACCCCGTTCGGTGCCTACGACTGTCATCGGAGACCGGGTCTGGGTGGGGTTCAGCGAGCCCATCGCAGCCGAGATACGGAGCGCGGTGGCCTCGTCGACGGCGCCGGATGCCACACCTCCCTCGACGACCGCAGAAAGCATCGACCTCCCTCTGATTGGGACGGTCGACTCCGGTGAGGTGCCGCTGTTCGTGGCGACCGGCCTCATCGCCCTGGTCGATGGGATCAACCCATGCTCTCTCTGGGTTTTGGCGATCCTGCTCGCGCTGGTGCTCAGAACGAGATCTCGCAGACGGGTTCTCGCCGTGGGAGTGACCTTCCTGTTCATCACGGCCCTCCTCTATGCCTTCTACATCGCCGGCATGTACGGGCTTCTCACCTACATGACCGGTGAAGCATGGGTGCGGGTGACCATGGCTCTGGTGGCTCTGGGGTTCGGGGTGGTCAGTTTGAAGGACTTCTTCAAGTTCGGCGAGGGATTCTCCCTCGGCATCGCCGAAGACAAAAAGCCCGGGCTCTACCGGCGGATGCGGGCGATAAGCGTCGAGGCGAGCACTCTCCCCGTCGCCCTGGCAGGCACAGCCCTCCTCGCCGTCGGGGTTTCGATCCTCGAGACGCCATGCACCGCCGGCTATCCACTCCTGTGGGCCAATCTCCTCGCCGAGCAGCAGATCGGCTTGATGGGCGCTCTTCCCCTGTTCGCCCTCTACATGACGATCTTCCTCGCCGACGAGTTGGCCATCCTCGGCGCGGCAGTGGTCACGATGCGGGCCACGAAACTCGAAGAGCGAGCGGGGAGAGTGCTCAGGCTGGTCAGCGGGGCGGTGATGGTGGTGCTGGCCGCAACATTGATCCTCGCCCCGGATGCGATGACATCGATCACGGGATCTCTTGCCGTGTTTGGCGTGGCGATCGCTCTCTGTGTGGTCGTCCTGGCGGCCGAGGCTCTCTGGAAGAGGCTCAGACGCGATCCGACAATCGAGAGAAGATGACTCGCGTCACGGGGGCGTTCACTCCGATCGGTTGCCCTTGAGGCCACGAGCGGAGAGGGATCCGATTCGTGCCGATGTTGAGCAGCGGGTTGCGCCAGATATACTTCGCTGGTCGCCCGGTCTCACGGGCAAACTCCAGGGCGCGTAGAACAGTCTGGAGTGTTCGCCGGCCTGTCAAGCCGGAGGTCGCGGGTTCAAATCCCGTCGTGCCCGCCAACCGATTTCTGTAAGAATCGGTTGTGAGGTCAGGTAGCTCAGTTGGTAGAGCGCCGGTCTGAAAAACCGGAGGTCGACGGATCGACGCCGTCCCTGACCACC
>JBKHKD010000016.1:0-62854 GCA_046537785.1 Actinomycetota bacterium | reverse complement strand
TCGGTCGATACCCTCGGACCTATGAGTGTCGATCTCGATGAGCTGCGTAGGCTGCGTCGGGCTCGGGACCAGATGGACCGGGAAAGAGATATCCACGAGGACGATGAATTAAACGAGGAGCAGCTCCGGTCATGGGTCGAGCAGGCCAGCAAGTTGCCCGGCGAGGACATGTAGCCGCAGATCGCGATGAGCCGCATCTGAGCTGACGCCCTTCCCGACGAGCCGTTACCCGAGCATTCCCTGATTTCTTGTCCTACCCAGGTTGTACGTTGACGGTGGAGCGGGGTTGATAGGGAAATCTGTCACAGCTGGCCGATAGGTTGGTTGGCAGGAAGAGGGGAGTTGATGAGTCAGTTACGTTCGATCCTCGAGGAGCTGGTGTCGTTCGACCCGAACGACCTCTCGATTGAGGAGCTGGCTGCCGAGATCACCGAAGCCTGCCACGGCCAACAGATCCTGCAAACAGCAGTTGCGGGGTGGGTGAAGAGCCTTTCTGACCGGGGTGGCCACCACACTCTCGGCTATTCCTCCCCCACCGCGTTTTTGGTGGATCAGACGGGTGTGTCTTCGGCTCATGCGAGACGGGTGATCGGCTATGGCAACGCCGCCGAGAAAGCGCCGTATGCGCATCAGGCGTGGGTGGACGGCAGGTTGTCGACCGACCAGGCCCGGTATTTGTTCGCCGCGGCCGAAGCCGTACCCGACGCCTATCCGGATGCGGAAGAAGCGCTGGTGGACATTGTCGAAGGGTTAGACGCCCCAGACACTCGTAAGGCGGTCGCTTACTGGCGGCAGGCAATGGAAGGCCCCGGCGAACTGGATCCGGCGACACAGCAGACCCGCAGGGGCCTGTCGGCGTCATGGCTGGGAGGCATGCTCATGGTCGACGGATGTCTCACCCGACCCGCCGGAGAAGCCTTCCTCGCCGGTCTAGACGCCAACACCCCACCCCGACAAGAAGACGACACCAGAACTCCCCGGCAACGCCGCCACGACGCTTTGGAGAACCTGGCCCGCGACTGGTTGGACAACGGCACCACCCCCACCGTCGGCGGCGAGAAGCCACACATGGTCCTCCACGCCGACCTGGCTGCACTACAGGGTGTCGCCGGTGGGCTCCACGAAACAGAAAACGAGGACATCGTCGACATCGACCACCTCCGCATGGTCGCCTGCGACTGTTCGCTCACCCGCATCATCCTCGGACCCGACTCAGAAGTCTTAGACGTAGGACGCAAAACCAGAGTCTGGACTCCAGCGCAACGCCGCGCCATCACCGCCCGGGACCGCCACTGCCAGGGCCCCGGATGCCGGGCCAAACCCCGACACTGCGACATCCACCACACCGACCACTGGGCCGACGGAGGCGAAACCACCGTCGACAAAGGCAAACTCTTCTGCCGGCCCTGCCACATCCAACAACACCTCAAAGACCGCTACCACCGCCAACGAAGACGACACCGAACCAAGGGGTGAGCCGCGGGCCCTCACCCCGGACACGAAGTACCGAAACAAAATAGATTGGCAATACGTGTTCCACCTCCGGTTCGAACGACACATCGAACAGCCGATTGAGGATGTCTTCGCGCGTCTCATCGACATCGACGCATATCCGGACTGGTTGCCCCAATCGCTGATCTTCAAGGGTGGCGGCCTGGAAGACCCCGAGCAGGCGATAGAGGTGGGCACCAGATTCGTCGACCGAACGCCATTCGGACGCTTCCACGGCGAAGTTACAGAACTGGACCCACCTCGGCGGGTCGCCTTCGAACAATCGGTCCGCCAGTTCGGCAGGCTGGCATTCATCTCAAAGCCGTCCTACACGCTGGAACCGACCGACAACGGGACCCAGGTCATTCATGATGCCGTGGGCGAGACGCACGGGCCGACACGTCTCTTCGAGCCGCTCGTGCGAGTGCTCGCCAGCAAGGAGCGCCAGCGAACCATCGACGAGCTGAAACGCTCTCTCGAGACCTGACCGATCGCGCCATACTGAGCCTATGCAGCGAACCACCGACGAGCTCGAAGCCGATCTCGACCACATTCTCGGCGCACCCAAAGACAGCGGACCAATCGAGATGATCGTACGTCGACCCGGGGAGAACCAACGTGAAGTCATAGACTCCGGGGAGCTGACCACTGAATCGGGGCTGGTGGGAGACAACTGGATCCAACGCGTCGACGAGAACGGTGAGCCACACCGGGCGGCCCAGCTCACGCTCATGAACTCACGGGTCACCGATGCCGTGGCCGT
Source organism: Actinomycetota bacterium (assembly GCA_046537785.1). Classification (GTDB taxonomy): domain Bacteria; phylum Actinomycetota; class Acidimicrobiia; order Spongiisociales; family ZC4RG35; genus JANQRA01. The sequence continues at coordinate 60,600 of JBKHKD010000016.1, read as the reverse complement.
CACCCGGGATCGTTGGCCACTCGCAGGTGACCAGATCTATGTCGACATGGACATCTCCCGGGAGAACCTGCCTCCCGGATCACAGATCAAAGTAGGCAGTGCCGTCGTGGAGATCTCGGAGGCGCCACACACCGGCTGTGCCAAGTTCGCCGCCAGGTTCGGCAAGGAGGCGCTCCGCTTCGCCAACGTGGGCATCGGCCGGGAGCACCGGTTCCGGGGGGTAAACGCATTCGTCGTCGAGTCGGGGACGTTTCAGGTCGGCGACAAGATCACCAAGCTCTAGACCGCGGCGAACCAGCCCATGGCGCCCTTGTCGGCCAGCCAGTGCTGGTGGGGATGAAACATGTACCGGCCATAGTCCGGCAGGGTGAACTCGATCATTGCCCGTTGACCCTGCGCCAGCGCAATCGTGTCGTCATGGAAGGTCGGCGACTTCCCCATCCCCGCCGGGTAGACATCGAAGGTCCGGGCGTGGAGATGAAACGACGCCAGCGGCTCGTACTCGAGCATGTTCACGACGTAGGCACGGACAGTCTCACCGCGGGCAACCTTGATCGGGTAGTCGTGATAGAACCCGGCCACGCCGTTCCAGGCGACGACTCCGTTCCTCCCGACTTCCTCGTTGGAGAATCCTGAAAGTAGAAGAGCCACCTCCCGGGCTTCGGGTCGGCCACCGGGCGGGTCCACGATCATCATCCCATAAAGGCCGCGGGCGACGTGCTCCGCCAGCGGAGCCGTGTGGCAGTGGTACGGGTGAACACCGGCGGGACCGGCCTCGATCTCGTAGACGGTCTCGCCACCCGGAGGTATCGGCTCCCAACCATCCATCTCGGGGCGATGGGCACCGTGGAAGTGAAGCGAGTGGGCGTGGCCGGTCCGGTTTTCGAAGCGGATTCGCAACTGGTCGCCTTCGGTGGCGCGGATGATGGGTGCAGGCACGGTCCCGTTGTAGGTCCAGGCCTCGACATGGACCTCGTGGGCTACCTCGATGAGTCGCTCCTCGACTCGAAACTCCAGCTCGCGCACCGTGCTGGCCTGGCTGCCATCGGTAGGTGGTGGGAAAGTCTGAGCGTCCAGAGCGGCCGGGTCGATGCCCCGCGGCGGACCCGCCCCGTGTCCGTAGATGGTGGAGAGGACGTCCTCCCCGACAGCCATCTGACCGCCGTGGCCCCCGGCGTATACATCAGCTTCGGTGCTTGCCTGCGCCTCATCGCCCACTGACGCTCCCAGCAGAGAGCCTCCCAACAGGGCCGCACCCCCGAGACCGGCCTTCCTCAGGAGATCGCGGCGGGAAAGCCCTTCATCGGAGCCCATGGCGGCTTAGACGACTCCCCCGACGACGAGACCAAGCCCCAGGAACAGTAGATAGGCTCCCATACCGCCGGCGAGGAGGACCCAGCGATAGGCCGCGGGGATCTGGCTCTTGCCGAAGATGTAGTAAGCGATCACCCCGATGAACGGCACGATCAGGATCGCCAGGATCCAGCCGATGCCGGCGCCCCGGCTCAGGTCGTCACGCCTGGTGATGATCTCCCAAACCGCGATCACCACCCACGACGCATACAGGACCAGCGGCAGGACATAGGCGTATAGGCCGACGAAAGCTCCGATGGTCGAGGCGAATGTCACTCCCATGATGTTGAAACCTTTCTGTTGGGTGACTTCCAGATCTGATGGCATGTCCGGCACGTCGATCGCATCGAGGTCCGGCTCGGCGTTGCCAAGCACATCGACGGCGGGAATCCCCGGAGCCTCCGCTCCACCGGGCATTTGCGGCTGGTCGGGCGGATGGGGCATGTCGCCGTAGAACACGTCGGCATCGAGCTCGAGGTTGCGCTCTATGAGACGGCCGAACTGGGCGGAGAGCGCTCCGATCTGCCACAACGCCGGGAACCGGAGGCCATCGCAGGGCTGTTTGAACTGGAGCGCGCCGGGCATCGTCCATCCGACGTCGTTGCCCGCGAAGCAGTTGCCCGAACCGGCCATGCCGCTGAGGGTGAGGTCACCGAGACCCGAGCCCTTCACCACGTTCCCGGTAACAGTGTTGCCGGCAGGCATGTAGACGTTGTCATCGATCATCGGAAAGACCTGGATGCCGCCGACAGGATGGTTGATGATCCGATTGTTGGCGACCAAGGAGTCGACGGTGCCCGCTACTGCAATTCCCATTCCCTGTGTCGCCCACTGCGCCGTCTTGTGGGGGAACTCCCCGTAGCCGTTGTCGTGGATCAGGTTCCCCGCCACGACCACGTTCTCGGTGGGAGGCAGCAGCTCGCCATCGAGGGAGTTGGGCGCGGCCCCAGTCCCGTTGTATCGGAAGACGTTGTTGACGATGTAGATGTTGGTCGAGGCGTTGGAGCCCGAGTAGCCGAGACCGCTGTACTCGCCGATCGAGTCGGTGATCACGGCGTCACAGGGGTTGCACTGGCCGATGTAATACGAGGCATCCGGGGAACCGCTGGCGTATGAATGCTCGAAGAGCCCGTCGCCGGAGTCGAAGGCGTAGATCCCGTAGTCACCGTTGTTGATCGCCGTGACGTAAGAAGCCCGGTATCCCCGGACTCCACTCCAGAACACACCGTTCAGGGTGTGATTTCTGGTGGTCAGATTCTCGACCACGACACCGTCGGTGAACAGTGCCTGGATGCCGTTGGGCCTTTCGAACTCGCCGTCGATGATGACCTCGTTGCGGTCCACCCCGCGGATCGTGACGCCGGGCGTCCTCACGTCGGCCGACTCCCGGTAGATGCCTTCCTCGATGAGAACCAGATCCCCCGGCTCGGCGGCGTCGACGGCTGCCTGGATCGTCGGGTAGTCGCCGGGGACGTTGCGGGTGTTTCCCGACCACTCCGAAGGAGACTCTGTGGAAGTGTCGCCCGTGGCTGCGGGAGCGGCCTCCCCTTGCGGGGGCCCGGCGCAGGCGGCCAGGGCTAGTAATCCGACAACGAGGGACAGACGGAGCACGACCTCAGCCGTCTCCTACGATCAGTGTCCCCGCCATGCCGTCGCCTTCGGCATTGCCGTGGTAGGTGCAGTAGAAAACATATTCTCCAGGCTCGTCGTAGGTGAGCACGGCCTCGTCGCCTTCGTATTGATCGAGACTGCCGAACACGGTTTCGGTGGACCACTCCCCGTTGGCCGCCACGGCATTGTGAGGATTCTGCCCGGCGCCAACCCAGTTCACACTGCCACCCACGGGGATCCTTATCTCTGTGTATTGGAAGCGGTTGTCGTACATCTCAACGACCACGTCCTCTCCCTCGATGGCCTGTCCGCTTCCGTCATCCGATCCTCCACACGCGCTGAAGACCACGACGCTCGCCAGGGCGAGCGCCAACAGTCTCCGGCTCACTCCCTGGAACCTCCGAACAGCTTCTTGATCCAGGACCAGAGCGAAGAGAAGAACAGGGCAATGCCATTGACGTCCTTGGCCTTGAACGAGTCGGCCTCTTCCTCGGTCTCGGCGCCGAGCTTGCCCTCGATACAGGTGACGAAGTCGCTGATTAGCCGCTTCGACATCTCGTTGATGAGGCCGGTGCGCCCGAACTGGGCGGCGGGACCGGAGAGGGTGACGTCTGCGTCGATGTCGACTTTGGAGCCAGCGGGGTCCTCGATGATCGTATAGACGACCGAGACCTGCCCGCGGGAGCCGCCTTGCTTGTCAACGCCCTTGCCTTCGATCTTCGCCGACAGGTTCGGCTCGTCCGGGGTGATTGTGGCGGTCCCCTCGAACGCAGCCGTCATCGGGCCGAGCTTCACCGAGAGCTTCCCCTCATAGGAACCGTCCTCGTTCTGGTCCGCCAACTCGGCTCCGGGAAGGCAGTGCGCCACCGCCGGGACGTCCTGGAAGAAGTTCCACACCTCCTGGGGCGGGCGCTCCACGACGAATTCTTGTGAGATTTTCATTGTCCTCCAGAGGGGTTTCGAGCGGTTCCGAACGCTAATCGGTCGGACCTGTCTAGCCCAACGGTTCAATGGTGCCGGTTGTCCCCTCCCAGCAGCTGCAGGGCATGGGGGATCAATTCGATGATCGCCTCGAGATTCTCGACCGCTCCCTTGGGTGAGCCCGGGAGATTCACCACCAGCGATGACCCCAACGTCCCCGCCCGAGCCCGGGTGAGAGCCGCCATCGGTGTTGCCTCCAGCCCGCGGGAGATCATGGCGTGGACGAGGCCCGGTGCATCCCGCTCGAGGACCGAAGCCGTCGCCTCCGGCGTCACGTCGCGAAGACCGAAACCGGTGCCGCCTGTAGTAAGTACCAGCGGGGCCACACCACATGCGGCGCGAATCGCGGCTGCGATCCGATCGGACTCGTCGGGAACCAGGTCGCGGGCGACCTCGAATCCATGCTCTGTGAGCATCACCTCGAGAGCCTCTCCCGACCCATCGTCGCGCACCCCCGCAGAGACGCCGTCGCTGACCGTTATGACCACTGCCGTCGGCGCTTCGGGCACTAAGGGCCCCACTGTCTGGGATCCAGCGACACTCCGCCCTGCAGCACGCCCAGATAGACCACCAGCAGTACCAGCAGGAACGCGATGAGACCCCAGGGCCAGGGGGTCGCTCGTTCGTCGTCGGGGCCGGCGACCGTCGTGGTGCCCGGAGCGGCGGCGAGTGTGGCCAGGAACATGACCGCTACCAGCGGCAGCCCGGGGAGGACTAGACCCTCGGTGTCGGGCAGGAAGAACGGGATTGCCAGGAACACGGAGACCACCGCAGGAACCAAGGCGATCCAGAGAGCAAACATCAGACGCTTCCTGGGCGTTGAGACCTGGGTTCGATGCGGCGTGTAGGCAAGGAAGGCGGCGGCGGCGGAGAGGGCGATGAGCAGCAGGCCGACCCCTCCGCCGGCGGCGATCACCAGATCGAGCCCGGGTGGTGCTTCGAAGGTGTCATAGGCCAGAGCGAGCTGACTGCTGTCACTGAAGGGAAGCAGGATCGCTTGAGTCAGAGCCTGGCGCAGGACATGGAGAAGCGTCCACAACAGCACCAAACGCGACACGGACTGGCCCCGCTGGGTGGGGTAGATGAAGAGAGCGAACAAGCCGATGAGGAGACACAGGACGAACCCGCCGCCCCAGGCGAGGTCTCCCGCTCCGGTGAACTCGATCCTGTTGTTGTAGACGACGGCTTCGCCCCCGAGGATGATGGCAAGTATCCCGTCGCCGAGGTCGTCGAGGAACTGGGCGATCACGATCCCGAGGGTCGAACCGGCCACTGAGGCGACTATGAGGGGATGTCCGATGCGTGAGGCGGTGCGTGGCGGCTCGGTTGATGCGTCTGTCGTCACGGGCACGAATGCTAAACCAGAAATGGCTGTCTCAAAGGGGTCTCGGTTACCGTTCCGTCACGATGAACCAGGACTATCCAGGGGTCTATCTCCCCGGCGAGACCACCGACATCTACCATTCGACACCGTTGGCCAACGCCGGTTGGTACGACGAGGGCCAGCACGGAGGGGCATTCTCGGCCCTCGTCGTGGGCCACGTCGAGCAAAGCGTGCCAACGCTCACCGACATGCAGGTGAGCCGGGCGACGATCGAGATCTTCAGGGTCATCCCGCTGGTTCCGCTGCGCATCGAAACCGACGTGGTCAGGGAAGGCAAGCGAATTCAGCACGTCGAGGCCCATGTCTACGACGAAGCCGGGACTCTCCTCTCCACGGTGGCCGTGCAACGTCTCCGGGTCGCCGATCTCCGCATCCCGGAGTCCTCAGCCCCACCGCCATTGCCGTTCCCCTTGCCAGGCGAGATCGACGGCAGGGTCGGCGAGGCATGGGGTGTAGGCGCTCGAGACACAACCATGTTCCACCGCCACGCCATGGAGATCCGGGAAGTCGAGGGAGGCTTCGAACAGGAAGGACCGGGAACGGTGTGGATGCGCCTGAGCAAACCGATCGTGGCGGGTCGTGAGACCACTCCCCTGCAACGGACCGTCGCCACGGCTGACTTCAGCAATGGCATCTCACGAGGGCTCGACATCGAGCGCTGGGTGTTCATGAACCCCGACCTCACGGTTCACGTCTCCCGCTATCCCGAAGGTGAGTGGATCGCCCTCTCCGCCGAGTCGACCTACGGCCACGAAGGACGCGGCCTGGCCACAGGCACCCTGTGGGACACATCGGGATGGTTGGGAAGGTCGACCCAGAGTCTCTACGTCGACCAAGTCGTCTAGGTCAGCTCGCCAGGGCAAGCGTCCCGATGAGCCAGACGATGAAGAGGCCGATGGCCACCAACAGGACGCCGACCGTGTTGCGCCAGTTCCGTGCGCTCCAGGCAGCGCCCCCAGCGATGCCCAGCGCCAGTACTCCCGACCACCAGGTCGGGACCAGACCGGCCGCCGCCCCGGCCGCGGTGAGAACGGCCACGACAACCAGGAATCCGCCTCCGACCAGGGCGTAGAGAACTTGTCTGGGTGTCGGCTCTTCGCTCACGAGATCCCCGCCTCCATGGCAACCTGGCCGTACCAGTCGGCGAGGCTGTCGATCGTCTCGTGGGCGTTGAGGCCGCTGGGATTCGGCACCACCCAGAGCCGGGATCCGCCGATGGACGTCCCCTGTCTGCCCAAGGCCGCACTGCGGTCGCCAAACGCATCCCGGTAGGCCGTCACCCCGGCCACGGCGACAACCTGGGGCTGGAGCCTCTCCACGAGCCCAACCAGACGCTCTGCGCCTGAGCGAAGTTCCTCCCGGTCGAGCTCAGATGCCCGGGCGGTGGCTCGCTGGACGAGATTGGTGATCCCGATGCCGATTCCGGTGAGCTGTCTGCGCTGGGCGTCGGTCATCCCGGTGTCGCTGTCGACGGACCAGTCGATGAGACCGGCGCGCTCAAGGGCCGGATAGAACCGGTTCGAGGGATGGCAGAAGTGGGTTTGCGTGGCCGCGGTCCACAGACCCGGATTTATGCCTACGAATAGAAGCCCGCAGTCGTCTCCGATGAGGTCGGGGACGGTGGCTCCCCGAAACGCCTCCAGCTCTGCCTTGGTGAAACCCAGGGGTCTACTTCTTCTGGCTCTCGTAGTAGGGATCGTCCCCGGAAGCGTGGTCGGTGACATCGACGACCTGGCTCAGCTCGGGGATCGACTCCAACAGGATGCGCTCGATTCCCTGCTTCAGTGTCACCTGGGCCAGGCCGCAACCCTGGCATCCGCCGTAGAGGCGGAGGTAGGCGATGCTCTCGTCGATCGAGACCAGCTCCGCCCCGCCGCCGTGGGCGGCGATGGCCGGGTTGACCTGCTCCTCGAGGACCTGCTGGACCCGGTCCACCAGGGGACCGGAGAGATCACCCGCAGGCGCCCCGGCTTCCATGACGGGGCTGGCCGGCTTGTTGGGGTTGTTCATCGCCAGACCCTGCTCGGTGAGCTCGAGGGCGGCGCCATCGAGCTTCCCGATATCGGCTTTGGGGAAGATGACCGCCAGATCGTCGTGACGCTCCTCGACCCAGTTGTCGGCCTTATCGGCCAGGGGAACAAAGGCCAGCTCGTAGTTGAACTGGGGACCCTGGAACCCGGTCACCTCGATGGACAACGCGAACTCGCCCTCCCCTGGCTCGTTGTCCCGAAGCTGGCGGATCATGTCCAATGCGTCCGGTGCGATCGTCAGAACTGTCGAATCACTCATCTATGCAAGGATGGTAGTAGGAGCTGTCCTGAATCCCAGATGCCCAAAGCAGTAGTGATCCTTCCGTCCAACACCTACCGGGCCGCGGACTTCGTTCGGGCCGCGGAGACCCTAGGCATAGAGCTGGTGGTCGCCTCCGAGCAGCCACCCCCATTCGACATGGGCGACCGCTACCTCCAGATCGACTGCTCCGACCCCGCGAGGGCTGCAGAGGCGATCGCGACGCTCGGAGAGGACGTGCCAATCGACGGAGTGGTGGCCGCCGACGACCAGGGGGTGCTGGTGGCAGCCCACGCCAACTCCATCCTCGGGCTCCCCGGGAACACTCCCGAGGCGGCCGGAACGACCCGCGACAAGCTCCTGATGAGAGAACGTCTGGCGGCAAGCGAGGTGGACCAGCCCAGATATGCCGCCCTGCGCCCCGGAGACTCTACCGAGGAGACAGCAACTGCCCTCGGGTTCCCGCTGGTGATGAAACCCCTCGATCGCTCCGCCAGCCAGGGCGTGATCCGGGTGGACCGCCCAGAAGACGCCGCAGCCACCGCAGAGAGGATCAGGGGCATCGTCGGCGAGGACGCCACGCTCCTGCTCGAGTCGTTCGTACCCGGCCCCGAGATCGCCATCGAGGGTCTCATCTCCGATGGAGAGCTGACGGTCCTCGCCATTTTTGACAAGCCGGACACCCCGTCCGGGCCCTACTTTCCCGAAACACTCTTCATCACCCCGTCGAGACTTCCAAACGATGCCATCGCCGAGGCAGAGCGGGTCTCCCAGGCGGCGGTGAACGCCCTTGGCCTCACCTCGGGGCCTGTGCACATCGAGTTGAAGATGGAGGGAACCCGGGCGCGGGTGCTCGAGGTCGCGGCGCGTTCGATCGGCGGGTTGTGCTCCCGCAGTCTCAACTTCGGCCTCACCGGCACGACGCTGGAGTCGCTGATCCTCCGCAACGCCATCGGCATGCGTCGGGACAGCCTGAGACGGGAGTCTGTCGCCAGTGGAGTGCTGATGATCCCCACTCCGGAGACAGGAGTGCTCGCCGCGGTCGAGGGACAAGAGGAGACCAGGGCCATCGAAGGGATCACTGGCATGGATTTCACCATCGTGCCGGGCAAGAAGATCGTCGCTCCCCCCGAGGGCGAGCGATACCTCGGGTTTGTGTATGCCAGGGCGGACACACCCGAAAAGGTGGAATCGGCCCTGAGAAAGGCCATCTCCAACCTTGAAGTTCAACTTGAGGGTTAGGTCTTACCCGCGCTGACGCGCGTAAGACGATTTTGTCATTTAGATGGAAACCGTCCTGATCTTCGCGGGAGGAGACTCCCCCGCCGACCTGCTGGTCGAAGAACTGCCCGATGCCGACCTGACGATCGCAGCCGACTCCGGCTACGACCTCGCTGTGGCCACCGGGCGCTCGGTCGACGTGCTGGTCGGGGACATGGACTCGATCGAGACCGAGGTCATCCCCGAACACGTGGTTGTCGAGCGCCACTCCCCCGACAAGGACGCCACCGACCTCGAGTTGGCGCTCACGAGGGCGCTGCGTCACGAGCCGGAGCGAGTGGTGGTGGTCGGGGGCGCCGGTGGACGCTTCGACCACGAGATCGCCGCTGCGGCCCTGCTCTGCTCGGAACGTTGGGTCACCATCGACGAGATCGACTGGGTCACCGACAGGGGGTGGTCCTATGTCATCAGAGGCAGACGGATCATCCACGGCGACGTCGCCAGCACTATCAGCCTCATTCCCATGGGCGGGTCGGTCCACGGTGTGACCACCAAGGGCCTGCGATGGGATCTGACCGGAGCCACCATGCAGTCTGGCACGACGTGGGGCGTATCCAACGAGTTCACCGGGCCGGTTGCGGACATCCGGGTCGGATCCGGTTCGCTGCTGGCCGTCGTGCCCCCGGGCTAGTCGCCGCCGAGACCTTCGAGGACCTCCGGATCAAGGGCTGCGAACCCGCTCAGGTACTCGGCGCGTTCCTTCTTGAGCCGGCCGACCATCTCCTCGTACTCGCCAAGACGGCCCCGGCGCTCGTACAACCGGCGGGGTTGGAGCACGTCCCGATCATCGATACCGGGGACATCGGCGGCTATCTCGTAGCCAAAGTCCTGGTCTGTTTCCCAGTCGATGGTGCCCTCGACGATCGCTTGGACGATGGCCGACGAATCCGGGATCCTCACATTCTTAGAACCGTCGCCCTCTCCTCCGACCCGGCCGGTGTTGAGGACATAGGCCTCCAGGTCGGGCATCGTGTCGAGGAGTTCCAGCAGACGGTTGCCCTGTAGCGAATCGTCGTCGAAGAAAAAGGGATTGGTGCCCGGCACCCGGAGGCTCTTGCCGGCCTCGGCGGCCCCGCCGGCCGAGGTGCCTTTGGTCTCACCAAGCATGAAGTAGGCGGGGATCTGGTCGCGACGGAGCCGGGCAACTGCTGGTATCACGTGATCGGAACGGTTGAGGATGAGCAGATACCGGGCAGGCGGCACGTCGCTGGGATCTCGGTGGCGGATGTTGGCCAGGGGGAAAGTGCATCTTCCATTGGCGGTGTAGCTCGTATCGAAGAAGTCCACCTTGCCGTCCGGTGACACCGCCACGTTCTCGAGCCACGCGTCGGGACGCGTGGTGCCCCCGTAGATCGTGGGCTCGTCCTCGGGATTGAGACCGTAGGTCTTGGCAAAGCACCCCGCCTCGGTAGTGTGAACGTCTCCCCCCGGCATCAAGGCCACGAAGTCGTCCTGGACCGGGAGGGAGCCGGCTTGCTGTCTGAAGGTCGTGGTGGTCTTGCCTGTCCCCGAGAGCCCGATGATGAGCATCGACTCCTCCTCGCCGCGCCGGGTGGCATCGGCCGGGAAGGTCTTCAACCCGGCATGGCAGGCGAGACCTCCGTGGTCGTAGACCAGACGATTCCACATCCGCAGCCCGCCCATCTTCGACTCGCCGAAATAGTCAGAGCCGAAGACCCTCGTCACCCAGTTGTCCAGATCCGCGATTATCAACCTGTCGTCGGGCTTTCCTTCCGCCCGCAGGGAGGGCGTGTAGATGACGGTGAACTCGGGAGCCCAGTCGTCATCGGCAGGGAAATAGAGGTGAGCCTGCATCGCCGCGATGTTGGGCTGCGTCGCTTCGATGTAGAGACGGGAGCCGGTGCGGAAGCCGGGGTCCGGACCGATGTATCCCTCCACCACCAGCATGTCACGCTCGGCGATGTGAGCATCCTGGCGGGCCGCCCACTCCTCGGCCTCGGCGCGAGAGATCCGGTTCTGGTGGATTTCGGTATCCGAGACGAAGAAAGTGGAGTTCTTCAACCGTGCGGTGACTTCCGCCTGGTAGTTCAGGTTGCCGAACTCGGTCTCGGTGATTCGGGGCATGCGGGCAAGAGCGAGGTCGCGGAGCCGCCCGTCCTCGGGATTGCGCTCCACCGAGCGAGCTACAGGCAACTCGAACATGTTCTCCTCGCTCTCCTAGTCCAAGGACATCGAAGGCTACCCGGGCGGAGACGCTTATCCGGCTTCGGCGTAACCGGCCGGCATGGGCTCCGAGCGCAGGCCGGCCCACAGATTCTCCACCGCGAGCTGCGACATCCGCATCCGGGTGCTGACCGAGGCGCTGGCGATGTGGGGCACGACCAGACAGTTGTCGAAATCGAGCAGGGGATGGTCCCCTGGCAGGGGTTCGGGGTCGGTGACGTCGAGCGCGACTCCGGCTATCTCGCCGGCGGTAAGCGCTTCGACCAGCGCATCGGTGTCGACCACCGGGCCGCGGGCCACGTTGACCAGGTATGCGGTCGGCTTCATCGCGGCCAGTTCATCGACTGAGATGAGCCTCTGCGTTGTTTCGTCGAGCCTCACACACAGCACGACGTGGTCGGCGTTGCGAAGCAGATCGATCAGCTCCAGCCTCTCCGCGTCCACATCGGCCGCGCGCGGAGACGTGTAGACCACGTTCATGTCGAAACCGCGGGCGCGTCGCGCCACCGCCCGGCCGATGCGACCCATGCCCACGATGCCAAGCGTCGTCCCGTGGAGGTCTCCTCCGGCCAGATGGAAGGGATCCCACGGCCCCCACTCACCCGCACGCACCTCACGCTCTCCTTCAGGAAGACGCCGCACGATCGCGGCGAGAAGGGCGAAAGCAGAGTCGGCCACCGTCTCTGTAAGCACGTCCGGGGTGTGACCAATGGCGATTCCCCGTTCATGGCAGGCGGCCACATCGATGTTGTCCACCCCGACTGCCATCTGCGAAATGACCTCCAGATCCGGGGCCGCATCCAGGACCTCGATATCGATGGTGTCGGTCAGCATGCACAGCAGACCGCGCACCGACCTCACCTCCTCGAGAAGAATGTCCCGGGGCACCGGTCCGTCGCCCTCCCAGGTCTTGACGTCAAAACCGGAGAGCTGTTCGAGGTGTTCGGGTGGTATTCGCCTGGTGACGAATATGCGATCCATCTGGCGAGGCTAAATGACATACCTCTCCTGCCGATATCATTGCCCACAATGCGTGTTCACGCCACCACTCTGGCGGCTCTTCTCCTCCTGGCCGGATGCGGGGCCGGAAGCTCCGACGACCGGTCCGCGACGACTGTGACAACACAGTCTTTGCAGGCTGCCGTGGTGCCTGTGGCTGACACCTCCCCCACGACCACCATCAGGGAGCCGCGGCCCGTGTGGGAGGGTTTCGCGGCCAGCTCGGATGCCTCCCGTGATCTGGCGGCGATGGCCCGCGGCCCGGTCGAGGTCTTCTCCAGCCCCGGGGACGCGGAGCCGCAAATGACACTCGAAGCCACCACGATCCTCGACACGGTCACCGTTCTCGCCGTCGTCGACGCGCCCGGGGACGGCTGGGTCGAGGTGATGCTGCCGGTGAGGCCAAACGGAAGCACCGGATGGGTGAGCACGGACCAGGTTTCCTTGTACTCGGTCGATGGGGAGATCCACATCGACCTCTCCGAGCGATGGCTCACTTATGTCGTCGACGGGGTAACAGTGCTGGAGACAGAGGTGGGGGTCGGAAGTGAGCACAACCGGACTCCCGTAGGTGAGTTCTTCGTAACCGACAGTGTCACGCTCGCCGACCCCAACAGTCCCTGGGGGCCGCACGCGCTCGGTCTCTCCGCCCGCTCCGACACCATCACTGAGTTCAACGGGGCGGACGGGATCATCGGCATCCACGGCACCAACAACCCCGGGTCCATCGGTGGCAATATCTCCCTCGGCTGCGTCCGGCTCCCCAACGACAAGATCACCGCCCTCCACGAGATGGTCCCCATCGGCACGCGTGTGACAGTCAGCGCGTAAACCCCAACGTGGGGCGGCAGCAGTCGGCCGACCGGCGTCTGTTCGAGTGACAATCACCCCGGCAAGGCGCTATGACTGAGGGTGAACCCCCAATGCCGCGGTCAGATCAATGCGCGGGAGGCACTCGCTCGAAGTCGGCCGACCATAAGAGCTGTCGGCCGGCGGCTGCCGCGCCCGCTGGAAGTCACGCGAGAGTCACGGCGGCGTTGGAGAGGACCCTGGCCCCGCGTTGCTTGGTCTTGGTCTCCACGACGTAACGGTCGTTTTCCTCCCAGATCTTCGTCACCAGGGTCTCTCCCGGAAAGACATGCCCAGTGAAGCGGGCGGTGTAGGTCCCGACCCGGGTCGGGTCACCGTCGAGTGCCGCGTCTACCACGGCCTTGCTGACGATGCCATAGGTGCACAGTCCGTGAAGGATGGGTTTCTCGAAGCCGGCGAGCGCGGCGAAGCCGGGATCGGCGTGGAGAGGGTTCTTGTCGCCGGAGGCCATGCGATAGAGCAGTGCCTGCTGGGGAAGCGTGGGCGACTCCACGAGGTAGTCGGGATCGCGGTCGGGGGCATGGTTTGATGCGGCTGGGCCGCTGCTGCCTCCGAACCCCCCTTCGCCACGGACATAGATGCCCGAGCGATTGGTGAACAGCAGCTCGCCGGTCTTCTCCAGCGTGGAGACGATCTCGATGACTACCAGCGCTCCCTTCCCCTTGTCGTAGACGTCCACGACGCTCCCCTGCTGGCTGACGGTGCCCGAGATCGGGATGGGACGATGGATGGTGAGCGTCTGGTCGCCATGGAGGATCCGGGCAAGGTCGACATCGAGACCGTCGACTGATCCCATGCTCATCATCATGCCGAACGGAGGAATGGTGCCGAACCCCGGAACGGCCACCAGATCACCTTCGTAGGCATACTTCAGCTCATCAGGGTCGGTGGGCGGGTCGCCGGCGCCGACGCCGAGGTTGTAGAGGATGATGTCCTCTTGGGCCCAGGAGTAGGAAGTGGCCGGGAGACCGGCCCCGACCGCTCGCTCGACATCGATCGACATCAGCCGTTGAGAAGCTTGCCGATCAGCGTGATCTCGTCGTTGATGCTCTCGGGCACTATCGGGTCAGACAGGTCCCTTATCTCGTCGAGGTGGTCGGCAATCTCCTCGACAGGGGGAACCTCCCCCTGACCGGCGATCCAACCGTTGTTCGTCACAATGGCGATACGTCCGTAGCGGCCTCCTCCGGCAGTGAAGATCTCGTGGGTGTACTCGTTTGCCTCGGAGCACAGGTACACCACCATCGGCGTCACCTGCTCCGGCTGAACCATGTCCGCAAACGGACCCAGGAGATCCTCTGTCATCCGGGTCTTGGCGATCGGGGCGATCGCATTCGACTTGATGTTGTACTTGGCGCCCTCGATGGCCAGGACGTTGGACAGACCGGCGAGACCCGCCTTGGCAGCGCCGTAATTGGCCTGGCCGAAGTTCCCGAACAACCCGGCGTTGGAGGAGGTGAACACGAAGCGCCCGTACCCCTTTTCCTTCATGACCCTGAAGGCCGGCTGCGACACGTAGAACGCACCACGGAGATGAACGTCCAGCACCGCATTCAACTCAGCCAGCTCCATGTTGGCAAAGGAGCGATCGCGGAGGATCCCGGCGTTGTTCACGACGATGTCGACGGTGCTGAACGAGTCGAGGGCCGTCTGGACTATTGCCTCCCCTCCCTCGGGGGTGGACACCGAGTCGTAGTTGGCCACCGCCTCACCACCGGCTTCCTCGATCTCGGTCACCACCCGGTCGGCGGCCGACTCCGAGGACCCGGTGCCATCGACGCTTCCACCAAGGTCGTTGACCACGACCCGTGCCCCGCGTCTGGCCAGCTCCAATGCATAGGTTCTGCCGAGGCCGCCGCCGGCACCGGTGACGATGGCGGCGCGTCCGTCGAATGTGATCGGTTCAGTCAATTCGATTCCTCCGTGTCTGTCGGTCAGGTTCCCAACGGGACCCGATCATCGAGTTTGCCCCACCGTAGATCCCCCGACTTCGAGACGGAGCAGCCGATCAGACCTCCGAGTACAACGACTCGATCTCGTCGGCGTAGCGGTCGAGGACCACACGGCGCTTCAGCTTCAGCGAAGGGGTCACCTCTCCGCTGTCCGGGGTCCACTCGTCAGGGACCACCACCCATCGCTTGACCTGCTCGGCGCGGGATACCTGCTGGTTGGCCTTCTTCACCGCTTTGTCCACCTCTTCCCGAACCTCGGGGAGTTGGGAGAAGCTGGCCAGGTCGGTGTACTCGAGTCCGTTGGCCTCGGCCCACGCCGGAGCCTCCTCGTGATCGAGGGCGATGATCATGCTCAGGAATTTGCGCTGATCGCCGATCATGCACGTCTTCGAGATCAGGGGGTGGTTGCCGAGCAACGTCTCCATCTTCGCCGGGGCGACGTTCTTGCCCGCCGCGGTGATGATGATCTCCTTCTTCCGGCCGACGATCCAGACATAGCCGTCCTCGTCGATCCGGGCCAGGTCTCCGGAGTGGAGCCAACCTTCGGAGTCGAACGTCTCCCGGGTCTCCTCCTTCAGCTTGTAGTAGCCCTCGCTGACGATTCCACCGCGCATCATGAGCTCACCGTCGTCACCGGTCTTCACCTCGACACCGGGGAGCGGCTTGCCCACCGACCCCATCTTGATTGCACCGGGCAGAGTGGCCGTGGCCGGGCCGGTGTTCTCGGACATGCCGTAGACCTCGTACAGGGGCACACCGATAGTGTGGAAGAACTTCACCAGGTCGGGACTGATGGGAGCGGCTGCAGTGATGGCGAGATCGACGTCCTCCATGCCCAGACCCTCCCGAACCTTGGACAGGGCGA
This sequence comes from Actinomycetota bacterium, assembly GCA_046537785.1. Classification (GTDB taxonomy): domain Bacteria; phylum Actinomycetota; class Acidimicrobiia; order Spongiisociales; family ZC4RG35; genus JANQRA01. Next base: position 44,831 of record JBKHKD010000016.1, on the reverse strand, counting down.
TCTTGTCGAGGAGCCCGGCCAGCGGGGGACCGCTCCTTCCCTCCAACTCGGCATCGACTCGCCTCGCGTTGAGGTCGAGCGCCTTGTGGAGGATCTTCGCCTTCAGCCCTTCGGCCTCGGCGAAGCGAGCCTGGAGGCGGGAGTGGAACTTCTCATAGACCCGGGGTACGCCCACGAAGAGCGTCGGCCGGGCCTCCTGTATGTACTCGAGCACGGTGGCCAGGTTGGGGCAATACCAGACCTGTCCGGCCAGGTAGGTACCCAGGTAGTGGGTCGCCAGACGCTCGGCGATGTGAGCGAGCGGCAGATAGGACACCATGCGCGGGCCGACCTCGAGGTTGGTGGCCCGCCGGAGACTCTCCAGGGTCCACACCACGTTGCGTTGGCTGATCATGACACCCTTGGGGGTCCCGGTGGTGCCCGAGGTGTAGATGAGCGTCGCCAGGGTCTCAGGCGTGATGGAGTTGGCCGAGCGGGATACGACCTCCGGATCTTCCTCGAGACGTCTCACTCCTCTGGCGAGCAGATCGTCCCAGGAGAGGACCCACTCCAGCGTGTCGTAGTTCTCTGCTCCGGACATGAGGACGACGTAGCGGAGGTTGGGCAGCTCGGAGCGGATCTCCTCCCACCGCTTCATGAAATCGAGATCTTCGAGGATCGCAACCGTCGCCTTGCAGTTGTCCGCTATGTACTGGATCTGACTGGCGGCGAGGGTCGAGTAGATGGTGACCGGGGTCGCCCCGGCGTGCACCGCGGCGAAGTCGGCGATGACATGCTCGGGTCGATTGCCCGACATGATGGCAACGAACTCGCCGTCGCCCACCCCGAGGGTCTCGAGACCGGCGGCCGCCTTGTGGACCACGTTGCGATACTCCGACCAGGTGAGACTCTGCCAGTCTCCCTCCTTCCAGTGGATCGCCGGCTCATTCGGATAAGTGTCGGCATTCCGGTTGAACGAGTCGATGATCGTCTTCCCTTCGACGAGCGCATCGATCTCGGCTCGCTCGGCGAGGACATTGGCGTTGACGGTCACGTTTCCCTCCACGGGATCAGAGAATGGCTCCGGACTCTCTGAGCCTACCGATCTCCTCGTCACTAAATCCCGCCGCCGAGAGCACCGTGGCGGTGTCCGCGCCCGGGACGGGGGGTCCTCGGTCGATGGCGGCATGGGTCTTCGAGAAGCGGGGAGCCGGGGCGGGCTGGGTCACCCCCTCGACTTCGAGGAACGTGCCGCGATGGGAGTTGTGGGGGTGGTCGGCCGCCTCACTCATGGAGAGGACCGGCGTCACACAGGAATCCGAGCCATCGAAGTGAGCGGCCCACTCGTCCCTGGTCCGGGTCTTGAATCTGGCGGCGAACAGGTCTCTCATGGCCGGCCATCGCTCTCGGTCGTTCTGGGCGCCGACGTCCTCCGGACTCAGACCGAGCCCATCCAGCAGCGCCGCGAAGAAATGGGGCTCGAGAGCGCCCACGGCCATGTGCTCGCCATCGGAGGTCTCATAGGTGGTGTAGAACGGCGCGGCACCGTCGAGCAGGTTCGAGGCCCTCTCCGGGACCCACCAGCCGTCCGCTACGAATCCGTGATGTGACGCCATGAGGAGAGCCGATCCGTCGACCATGGCGGCATCCACCATCTGGCCCTCACCGGAAGAGCGAGCGTGGATGATGGCGGCCAACAGGCCCATGGCCAACAGCATGCCACCGCCCCCGAAATCACCGACGAGGTTCAGTGGCGGAATCGGCCTCTCCGGAGGGCCGATCGAGTGGAGGGCACCGGAGAGGGCGATGTAGTCGATGTCGTGGCCCGCCATGTCCGCCATTGGACCGGTCTGGCCCCAACCGGTCATCCGCCCGTAGACGAGCGACGGGTTCCTCGCCAGACACTCGGCCGGCCCGACACCGAGACGCTCGGCCACACCGGGGCGGAACCCTTCTATGAGGGCGTCGGAGCCTTCGACCAGACGGAGCACCACGGCGGCACCGTCGGGAGACTTGAGGTCGACCGCGACCGACTGCTTCCCCCGGTTCATGATGTCGGTGTCAACCGAGCCAATGGGAACAGAAGCGCCGCCGGGACGGTCCACTCTGATGACCGTGGCCCCGAGATCGGCCAGGACCATCCCACAAAAGGGGGCAGGTCCGAGACCTGCAAGCTCGGTGACCACCACACCACTCAGCGGGCCTGTCATCTCTGGGAGGGCGTGAGCAACTCGACGGACTCCACCAGAACCGGCAGCCGCCCATGTGAAGGATCCATACCGAAGGCACCGTACAACAAGGGACCGAGGATGACATTGGCGACGTCGTCCTCGATGGAGACAGGATCGATCGTGTTCGGCTCGGATGGGAGGGCCACGATCACTTCAACCTTGCCGCTCCACGCGGCGACGTTCCACAGATCGCCCCCGAGGTTGTGGTTGGGCTCGGGACCATCGATGGCGGCTGACCAGCTCATCATGGTCGGCTTCTGGTAGAGGGGGATGAGGGCGCGATCCTCCAGGTAGCGACGGTCGGCCCAGTTGTAGACCGCAGCCCTGCCCTCCGGATAGACGATCCTGTCGGTGGAGCGGATCAGATCTTCGACACGCTCCGAGCAGTAGCGGTTGACGTTTAGCACTCCGGCGTCTCCGCAGTAGTAAACAGAGTTGGTTGCCACCGGGTCGGGACGGGCCCTCCAGGAGAAGTTGATGAGCTGCCACCTGTCCGGCCCACCGAAGAGGAAATCACGACGTATGAAGTCTGAGGGGGCAAGGAACTCACCGACCACTTCGATGCCGACGGCCTCCAGGTCCTCCCGGACAGACTCGAAAGTCGCGCGCCGCGTCGGATCATCGTCGGTCGAAGCCCACCGGAACGACATGCGCTCGCCGCCGCACACCTGAACGCCGTCCTCCCCGGCAACGCAGCCCTCCCGACGCAGTATCTCCCGGGCCCGGTCGGGGTCGAATCCATCGGGGAAGTGGGGCTCGTAGTGTTCGCTTCGGGGCATCCAGATGGTGTTGTCGAGGACCGCGGTATCGGGTGCTACCGCCCTCACTGTCCGATCGAGGATCTTCTCCCGATCTATCGCCACGGAGAACACCTCGCGCACCCAGGGTTCAGAGAGCAGAGGATCGTCGTGGTGAAAATCGATGTGCTCCCAGAACGGTCCCGGGGCAAGAGCAACCCGCACCCCGTCCACTTCCGACAGTTCAGCGACGATGGATTCGTCGGGCCGGGCGATCATCACATCGATGTCGCCATTCTCGAGGGCATCGACCATTTCCTCGCGTCTGTCGATGAAAACGAACCTGATCCGCTCCACATCTCCAAGCGGCATCCCGCTGATGGGGTCTTCCTCCGCCCACCAGTCCGGGTCGCGGTCGAGCGTCAGGAATTCGCCCTCGGCCCATTCGTCGAACCGGAACGGCCCGGTCGTGGTCACCTGCTCGATCGAACGTCCCGGGTCTCCGGAGCGTATCAATCGTGAGAAGAGACCCTGCCATGCCCCATTGGGCTCATCGAAGACGACCTGAACGGTGTGCTCGGCAACAGGGAGGACCTCGGACACTGCGGCATACGGTGGCGTGTCGGGAGATACCTCTCTGTACAGGTCAGCGGTATGGGCGAAGTCCGCGGCCGTGATCGGCGACCCGTCCGCCCACCGTGCTCGAGGGTTGATTTCATAGCGGAGACAGAAGTTGGTCGGACATTCCGGGCCAATATCCGACGATTCGGCGGATACAACCGACGGAGCGGCCATCGTCATCGCCGTAGGAGGCGCGGTTGCTGCTGCCGCCTGTTCTTCGACAGGTCGGGCCGGCACGGGACCGCTGACGTTGGGAGTGCATGCGGAGAGGAAGAGGGCCAGAACCGCGACGGACCGGGCGATTCCCAACACGTTTTCAACGACCGATGCGGACGGACTCGGGCCAGGCGGCCGGAAGGGCTCCATGACCGCCCATGATCGCATCGACGGGGAAGGTGACCGCTGACCCATGGGCTTCGATGACCGCGGGGCGGTACAGAGTCACATAGGGCAGACCGGCGGAGATGATCTGCTCCATTTCTTTGGTCCATCGGGCAGCCTCGGCCATGGTCCGCGACGCCAGGAACTCCTCCGCCGCGGCATCGAAGTCCGCACTCGAGTATCCGGTGGCATTCAGACCACCGGCCTCGACCCGATTCGAAGAATGGAAGAAGGCGACGAGACTGAGACCGGGCAGGGCCGGATTTGGCGCTCCCCAGCCCAGCACATGCAGGTCCCAGGAGAGCACGTCCTCAGAGGTCTCCGGCTCGAGGATGGTCCCGGCAGCCGAGTCGAGATCGGTCGGCTCGGTGGTCACCGGTATCCCGAGATCTGCGATCCACTGGCCGATCCAAAGGGCGTAGGTGGCACGGACCGGGTCCTCGACCGAAGAGGGAGCAGCAGCGATGGTCAGGGCGGGAACGTCCACACCGTTGGGCATCTCCAGCCCTTCGCCCCCCACCACATCGACGAGCGACCCGTCGGCGTCGTATACCAGCTCCGGCTCGACGTCCCAGGTGTAACCGGCCTCTGTCAACTTCTCCAGGGCCGTCTCGAACTTCTCGCCCTGCGGGATGGAGTCGCTGCCCCACCCCCCGGGAAGCTCCACCTCAGGATTGTGGAACATGGTCAAGTCCGGGTGGATCACCGTGTGCGCCGGGAAGAGCGTTCCGTTGAACAGCGACGTAGCCACCGCATCCTTGTCGATGACCGTGGCCACGGCCTCCCGGAACACCGGATCGGACATGGGCGGTTTGCGCAGGTTGAAGGCGAGAAACCGAAATCCGTCTCCGGGACTGACCGACAACTCGATGTCTCGTTCCCCGGCAAGCTCGTTGTACCGGGAGAGACTCATCCCCTCAGGATCGACCACGAAGTCGATCTCACCGGCAACGAGCGCCTCGTAGGCGGGATCATTGCCGTCGTAGCGCCTCCACTCCACGCCGGAGATGAAGGGACCGACCACGTGGTGGGCGACCACTTCACCGCTGGCGTCGCCGCCATACACCTCATCGCCTGCCGGACCGGCGACCCGCACCGAGCCGTCCGAGTACACGGTCGTCTCGGTTCCCCGGGCGAAGTAGTCGGGGTTGGATCGAGAGCGAGCCGCGTCGTCGCCGAGGGACTCGAAAACGAGGGCGCCGGAGGAAGGCTCGTCGATGGTCTCGACAGAGAGCAGATGGCTGCGTCCGGCATCGAGGCCCCGCGACCCCGCGATCTCCCGAGCCGCGGCGACGTGGTCCTCCCAGAAGTGCGCCGGGACGAAAGGCATCATTGCCACCCCCGCCTGCCAATCGGACAGAGAGGGCTCGGCCCCAAACTCCACCCTGAGCGTGTAGTCGTCGACCGCGGAGACGTCTGCAACCGAGGCAGGAAAGGCGGTTGCGTGGGAACCGCCGAGCTCAAACTCGCGGACGACGTCAAAGTAAAAGGCAAGATCCCCGGCAGTGAGAGGCTCCCCATCGGACCAGGAAATGTCATCGCGGATCGGCTGCTCCACGACCCAGGTCGAGTCCTCTTCCTCGGCCAGGACCGGTTGATCCGTGTCGGCGAGGACCGGGACGTAGGCAAACCCCGGTCGGGTCAACTCAAAGAGGGCAGTCTTGGTATGGGCAAAGACCGCCCGGGCGGAGGGAGTACCGGCAGTGTCCATTGCCGCCCACCAGTTGGCCGCCGTGATCGGCGCGGTGAGCCCGACCCGGAACACGGGTCCGTCCACGGCCGGATCGGGAGGAAGAGTCGAGGTCGTAGTAGTCGGCGGAGGCTCGGTGGAACTGGTGCTAATCGTGTCGGCGGTTTCGCCAGAGCACGCCACGACCGCAACCACCAGCAGGCCGACGAGCGAAGACAGACGTCTGCTGCTCGCAGCACCGCGCACACCTACCCGAAGCCTCATGCACAGAGTATCGACACGCTTCTAACCTCACTGAAAGTGTCGTTGGATAGCACATGATCTGGAAGGGTTTCGGCGTTCTCGCTGGCAGCGCTGTTGTGGTCGTCCTGATGGTCGTCGGCTTGGCGCTTCTCATCGTTCCCGACGAGCCGACGTTTTCCGAGGGCCTGGAGGAGGCGGCGGAGTCAGATGACGGCGCTGTGGATTTCACGCCAAACGCCGTTGGCGGCCAGTTGGAGGTCACCGGTGCCACCGAGGGCACGATCACTCTGGAACGCACCGCTGATGGGCCCACGTACGGACTGGAGAACAGCGACATGAAGATATTTTTCGAGTCAGATCCTCTGACCATCAGCCAGATGTCCTACGACGGGCTGGCCTTCTTTCCCGAGCCCGAGGACTGCGAGTTCACCGAGGGCGAGCACAACGAGGAGACGGGCCTCGTCGGCGTTGAGGTGTCATGCCCCGAGCTGGTGGACATCAGGGACAACGGGACCGTAACCCTGGAGGGGGTCCTGGCGTTGCCCGCAAATATGGTCATCACCCTGGACATACCCGACATTGGCGGCACGATCTCCGTCGGAGACGAGGAGTGGGAGGTCGTCGACTCGCGATTGTTGGTGGGGCCAACTTTCCAGGGGTCGAATGGCGGATCCGGCGAGATCGGGCTCCCCCTCAACCCCGAGGAGCCGGGCAAGGGCATCTTCCTGTCCTATGACCTGGAGACTGACCGGCTCTCCCCCGGGAATGTATCCTATGACGGAACGATCACCGATCTCGCTCCCGATGCCTGCGACCTCGTCTCCGAGACACTGATGGTGGTCAACCCCCAAGCGGAGTATCACGAACTGACTATCACGTGCGAGAACGTCGATGTCCCGGATCTGGGCGTCGTCTCCATCGAAGGATCGGTGGTATACGAAAAGCTCTTCTTCGAGGAAGGTTGACCTCAGTCCACCTTTCTCGGATCGAGACTGTGGGGGTCGAAGATCTCCCGCAAACCCACGCCAATCAGATAGAAGGCGCCGGCCAGCAACGTGATGCCCATCGCCCCGGTGATCATCACCCACCAGGGCGTGTCGAGCACACCGGCGAAAAGCTCTCCCCAGGTGAGACCCTCGAAGACGAGATAACCGAACCCGATGTTCTCACCGACACCCGAGCGGAAGGCCAGGAAGGCCTCGGCGGTCACCGCTCCGGCCACGCCGATCATCGCCTGCACTGCGGCATGGGGAACCAGATGGGGCAGGAGATGGCGGGTCACCGTCCTCGTCATGCCGGCTCCGGCCAGACGGGCAGCGTCGATGAACGGCCTCTCCATCACTGACAGCGCCGCGGTCCGCACGGTGGCCGTGGCCGGGCCCAGTCCGTAGAGGACACCGAAGGTGACTCCCACCTCCCAGGCACCAAAGCCCACCGGGTCGGCCCCGACACCGATGATGTAGACGGCGAGCAGGGCAGGGAGGAACACCATGGCGTCGCTCGTGTGGGTGACGAAACTGTCCACCCATCCCCTACGGTAGGCCGCCACCGAGCCCAGCAGCAGTGAGACGACTGCAATGGCCACACCGGCGGTCAATGCCACCACGACGCTGTATCTCGCTGAAAACGTGAACATCGACACCACGTCGCGACCCAAAGAGTCGGTTCCCAGCCAGTGGTCCCCGGAAGGTCCGGAAGGGTGGACTACCTGGGTGTCGTAGCCGATGAACGGGTCGTAGACGGTGAACTGGCCCTCCCAGATGGTGACGTCGAACACGGGATGAGCCAGGATGACCAGAAGAAAGAAGACCACCAGGACGACCCCGGACATGAGCTTGGGATTCGTCGCCCAGCTGATGCGGCGGGCTCTCCGTCCCCTCCTCCTCCTCCTCGTGGCTACCGCCATTGTCATGCCCTCCGCTGTCTCGGGTCGAGATAGGCGATGACCAGGTCGGCCACGACGCGAAGGACGATCCCCATCAAGCCGAGGACGACGAGCACGCCCATGATCGTGGGTATGTCCTGGCTCTCGACGGCGTTGAAGAAGGCCCAGGAGAGACCCCGCACCTCGAGCCCGAACTCGATGATGACCATGCCCGCGAGCACGGTGGGCAGAGCCAGGAACGAACCGGCGATTGCCGGGGCGAGGGCGTTGCGGGACACATGGTGATCGCGGACCTGGGCTTCGGTGATCCCCTTGGCCCTTGCGGTGAGCACGTAATCCTCATTGCGCTCGTCCTCCACACCTACCCGCATCATGAACATGACCTGACCGAACGTGATCAGGACTACACCGATGAGCACCAGCAACGGGCTGCCGGTGGCCACGCGCTGGGAGATGTCCGACCGGTAGAGCAGGTCGATGGCCTCGACGCCGTACCCGCTCAGCCAGATGCCGACGCCGGCCGCCACCACCGAGACGGGAATGGCAGCCAGGGCGACCCAGCGGATCCTATTGCGATGCGCCCATGCCCGAACGAGCATTCCGGCCGCCACCGCACCGAAGAAGGCGAGCGCCATCAGCAAGAGGACATCGCCCTGCTCCGCGGACACATCGCGCCATACCTGGAGACTGTCGGCAGGCAACCCCATCGCCTCCCTGAGCTCCCAGAACGGGTCGCGGAGGAACTCGGCGATGAGAAAGACGAGAAACGGGGGGAAGATCGTGGTGAAGAGCACGCCGACAGTCGACAGCGTTGTCCTCGTCGCGGTGCCGCGATGCCAGGCCCCGAAACGTCCCATCGACTCCCCCACGACAAAGGCGAGCAGAGCGCCCACGGCAAAGACGAAGATGGTGACCGGTGCGGACTCGGCGAGGATGGTCGTCACGGGCTGGCCGGTGAACGAGTTCCCCAGATCGAAACTCAGTAGACCTCCGACGAACTCGAACAGACGCTCGGACAGCGGACGGTCGAGCCCAAGCGACTCCAGGGCTGCCTGATAGGCCTCTGGCCCGCCCATGGCGGCCTCAGTGGCAAAGTTGAAGGGCACCCAGACCTGGACAAGAACGAACACCGCAGCCAGATAGATGACCAGGGTGATCGCCGCCCAAACGGCCCGCCGGCCCAGGAAGGAGATCAGCCAGGGAACACGAGGCCGTCTGTCCGAAGCTTCGCGTGCCGCTTCAGCGATCACGTCGAGAAACTAGATCTCGTCGATCCGGTAGCAGGCCGCGTAGTGGTTCTCGCCGACCTCGAACTGCTGCGGGTGCGGGTTCTCCCGGCACACCTCGGCTGCGAACGGGCAACGCTCGATGAAACGGCACTCGGGCGCCGGGTTGATGGCCTTGGAGATGCCGCCTTTGATCTCCACCGGCTGACGCTGGACCTTGGGGTCAGGGATCGGGACCGCCGACAACAGCGCCCGGGTGTAGGGGTGGCGGGGGTTGGCGAGAATCTCTTCGGTGGGCCCGATCTCGACGATCTTGCCCAGGTACATGACCGCGATGCGATCGCACATGTACCGGGCCACCGCGAGGTCGTGAGTTATGTAGAGGTAGGAGACACCGAGCCGATCTGCCAGCTCCGTCATCAGCTCCATGATGGAGATGCGGATGCTGACGTCGAGCATCGACGTCGGCTCGTCGGCCACCACGAATCTCGGGTTCATCACCAGGGCGCGAGCAACGGCCACGCGCTGACGCTGCCCGCCTGACAGCTCATGGGGATAACGGAACAGGAAGTTCTCGGGAGGTGTCAGCCCAACCAAGCCCAGCAGTTCGAGGACACGCTCCTCCCGCTCGGGGATCGTCCCCACCTTCTGCACGGCCAGCGGCTCGGAGACCGTGTCGAACACGGTCCGTCTCGGGTTCATCGACTCGTAGGGGTCCTGAAAGATCATCTGGACCCGAGCCCGGAACTCCTTTATCTCCGAGCGGCTGACGTCGGCGACGTCCTTTTCATAGTCGCCATCGCGGAACTGGATCTGGCCGTCGGTGGCATCGAGCAGCTTGACCAGCATCTGACCCGTCGTCGACTTCCCACAGCCGGACTCGCCGACCAGGCCCAGACTCTCTCCCGGTGCGATCTCGAAGTCGATCCCGTCTACGGCGTGGACGAACTCGGTCGGAGCGCGGAACAGGCCGCGTGATATGGGGAAGAGCTTGCGCAGCTCACTCACCCGAACGAGGGGCTTCGTCTGAGTCGGGGCTTCGACGGTCATCGCACCAACTCCTTTTCCAGCTCGGGCACGTCCTCGTAGTTCCAGCAGGCCACCTTGTGACCTTCGGAGATTTCTTCTAGAGGAGGCTCTTCGACAGCGCACTTCTCGGTGGCGAAGGGACATCTGGGATGGAACCGACAGCCCGACGGCGGATTCACCAGGTCGGGGGGCTCCCCCTCCAACGGTGCCAGCTTGCGGCGGGGGCCGGTGATCGAAGGGGTCGAGCGAAGCAGCAGATAGGCGTAGGGATGACGGGGACGGGCGAACACCTCCGCTGTTGGGCCATATTCAACAAGCTTCCCGGCGTACATGACACCGAGTGAGTCGGTGACCTCAGCGATGACCGCTATGTCATGGGAGATATAGAGGATCGACATCCCCATCTCTGACTGGATTCTCTTCAACTCCTTGAGGATCTGGTCCTGGACAATGACGTCGAGTGCGGTGGTGGGCTCGTCGGCGATGATCAGCTCGGGACTGCACGCCAGGGCCATGGCGATGACCGCCCTTTGCCGCATGCCACCGGAGAACTCGTGGGGGTAGCGATTCACCATCTCCGCCGGGAGTCCGACGGCAGCAAAGAGCTTCTCGATGTGCTCGTTCTGCTCGTCGATGTCCAACTCACCGCGGTAGTGGGTGTCGAGAACCTCGCGAATCTGGTCGCCTACCCGGTAGACGGGGTTCCAGGAGTTCATCGCCCCCTGGAAGACCATCGCGATCTCCTTCCAGCGGTGATGCCGCATCTGCTCCTCACTGAGGTGGAGGAGGTCCTGGCCGTTGAGCCGGATCTCACCCGAGATGTACTCGGCATTGCTGGGAAGGAGGCGGAGGAGCGACAGTGCCGCCGAGGTCTTGCCACAACCCGACTCACCGACGAGACCAACCGCCTCGCCCTGATGGATCGTGAAGCCGACACCCTCGACAGCCGACACCTCTCCCGCCTTGATCTTGTAACGCATGATGAGGTCGTCGATCTCCAGCAACGGCTTGTCGGGGTCGATCTGGCGTGCTTGCAGGTTCTCCACCGAGAGTGTCATCTAGGGCTTACCTCCTACCGGGCGCGGAGTCGTGGGTTGATGACCTCGTCCATACCTCGGCCCACGACGAAAAAGCCGAAAGCCAGGAACGACACTGCGAGGCCGGCGGGGAACAGTAACCACCAGTACGTGGTACCGCTCAACAGGTATCCCTGGGTGGACGCGGTGTTGATCATGATCCCCCACGACATCTGGATGTTCAGCAACCCGAGGAACGACAGCGTGGCCTCGAGGGAGATGGCGATGGTGACACCGAACATCATGTAGAGAAGGCTCAGTGGCACCACGTTGGGGACGATGTGCCGGAAGATGATGTGCCCGTCCCCGCCACCGGCTACCCGGGCGGCGTCGATATATGACTTCACCTTGATGGACAGGGCCTGAGACTTGAGCACGATGGCGTCGCCACCGAAGCCGAGGAGGATACCGATCAATATCCCCAACAGGACCATGTTGATCTGCACTGCGGCACTCATGACGATCAGCAACGGCAGGAGCGGCATGAGAAGGATCAGGTCGGCGGTGCGCATCAGGAAGCCGTCGATCCGGCCTCCGTAGTAGGCGGCAATCGAGCCGACGGTGGTGGCAAGAAAGACGGTGGTGAAGGCGGCAACGAAGCCGAGCAGGAACGCAGCTCTCGCTCCATAGAGCATCTGGGAGAGGATGTCCCTGCCCTGGGGGTCGGTGCCCAGGAAGTGGGCATGGTGTTCCTCTCCGCCCAGAGTTGGAGCCGCCGGCTGGGCCGGGATGCGGGCGGTGTCACCGACGTCGACGGTGGGGTTGAGCTCGAATCGGGCATCGCTCAGGGCCATCTCCGAAGCCGGGTCTTCGACCGCACCGTCCTCGACAACGGTGAATTCGGTCATCACGGCGTCGTAACCACTCACCGGGTCATAGATGGCCGGATCCCACACTGTGCTCAACAGGATCGGGTGGGCAATGGCCATGAGACCGAAGATGATGATGATCCACAGACCGACGATCCCCATCTTGGAGTCCTTGAAGAGATCCCAGTTCTTGGAAAAGGAGCGGCGGAAGAGACGGAGCCGGATCTTCCACAACGGCTCGCCGACGACGTCCTCACCCGTGATCAGCTCGTCGAGAACGGACTCTTCATCCTCGGGTGTACCCGTATCGTCGCGGTGCCCGGTTGTCTCCTTGATGTCCATTGATTCAGTACCTCACGATACGCGGATACGGGGATCGAGAACGGAATAGAGAATGTCGACGACCAGGTGGGCGAAGAGGGTGAGGACGCCGGTGAGGGCGAGAGCGCCCGCCACGAGAGGGATGTCGTTGACGATGATCCCGTCGAGCAAGAGCAAACCCATGCCCGGCCAGGAGAAGATCTCCTCGGTGATGATCGCCCCGCCGACCACCGTGGACAGAGCCAGGATGAACGACGTGATCACCGGCAACAATGCGTTCCGGGCAGCATGACGGTCACGGATAGCCCTCGGGTGGAGGCCCTTGGCCCGCGCCGTCATGATGTAATCCTCTCCAAGAGTCTCCAGCATCGAAGTCCTGGTGATCAGCATGACCGCGCCGAAGAGGATGAGGCTGAGCGTGGTCACGGGGAGGACCGTGTGCCAGACAATGTCCGCCGCATAGGTGCGGGCGGGATTGAAGTACCAGTAGGCAACGAGTCCGGCCATCACCACCACGGCCACCACCCGTTGCACACGCTGTTGTTTCACCAGGTTGGGGATGGCGCGTCTTATCAGATAGCGGGCAAGGAAGTAAGCCAGCACCGCTATCGAGGTCGTGAAGATGAGCTCCTGAAAAATGGCGGTGGCGTCGAACCCCGAGCCCTGCCACAAGCGGACGTCGATGAAGCGGCCGATCGGGAACCATCCGAAGAAGAAGCCGAAGATCCAGAGCATGACGATGGCGAACCAGGGGTAGAACACGGTCTGGAGGAAGATGCCACCGACGATGAAGCCCTGCTCCATCTTCCCGCCCCGGCCCCAGGCGATGAGCTTGCCGGACTTGAAGCCCATCCAGTAGGCCACCAGCGTGGCAGTGAGAACTAGGACGAGGGTTCGGGGGATGGCCTCCCAGAGGACATTCCAGACCGGCTGGGGGTAGCGACTGAAGCTGACACCCAACTCACCCTTGAAGAAATTGCTGATGTAGGTCAAGTACTGCTGCCAGAGCGGCAGATTCAGGCCGAGCCGCTCCTGGAGCTCGAGCCGGGTGGAGAGAGGAATGGAGGGGTCTCCGATGAGGGTGTCGGAGATGTCGCCCGGCATGAGCTGGAGCAGCAGCCAGACGATGGATAGAAAGAGAATGAACAGAAACGCCATCTGGAACAGACGGCGGCCGAGAAAGCGGAACATCTAGACGTTCATCCTCATACGTGGACTAAGAGATTTGACGAGGTTGAAAGCGGGGTGTTTGGGCCCGCCGGGAGCGGGCCCAAACACTTCCACTATTGCTTGCTTGCCTTAACGAGACGTCACTGTCGCCGTGGATCCGTTGAGGAACTGCAACCCGGAGAGAGTCTCCGTGAACGGGAACTCGACCCGGTTGTTGTAGAACTCGAGGATTCCGGTGTCGAACAGCGGGACATGAGGCTTGTCGCGAGCGATCAAGCGCTCCATCTCCCACAAGGCCTCGTAGGCATCTTCCTCCGAAGTGGCAGAACCGAACTCGGAGGCGAGGGCATCGAACTCCTCAGAGCTGTACTGGGTGTTGTTCGAACCTCCAGTCGTTCCGAAGAACGACTCATGGAAGGTGGGGAACACGGGGTTACCCAGCGAGTAGCCAAGGATGAACATGTCGTATGGCGACGTGTATTCCCCTGTCTCCTCGTCAGCCTCGAACACGATGTCGATGATCCGGCCGAAGTCGGTCGGAACCGAGTTCACCGGGATACCAAGCTCACGGGCCACACCTGCGATGTAACCGCCAAAGGTGGCACGAAGCGGGTCGTAGCCGGCGTTCGGGTGGATCAGCTCGAGTTCCTCGACGGTCTCACCATCGGGATCGATGATGGTTCCCTCGGCGGCTGCGTAGGAGAATCCTTCCGCAGGCTCGGGCGAGTATTCGCCGTCCTCGTCGTACCACCCAGGCGCCTCATCTTCGGCCCAGCTGTAACCGGCGTCGGTCAGCAGACTGATGGCCGTGGCGCGGCGTTCCTCGTCTTCGAGACCCGCGTAGCCCTGCTCGGCCAGCTCTGCGGCAACTTCCTCGTTGTACCACGCCTCGTTGCCCTCGGGCAGAAGCACGTAGAGTGGGAACGCGGCTCCTTGGAGCAGGTTCTCCGTCACGTACTCCTTGTTGATCATGGCCGTGAGCGCGTCACGGAACGCAGAATCAGACATGGGGGCACGGTCATGGTTGAAGGCGAGGAAGCGATAGCCGTTCGTCGGGTTGACGATGGCGGTCAGGTCCTCGTTGTCCGCAACCTGGTCACGGAGACCACGCTGCATGCCCAGCGGGTTCAACAGCAAGTCGACCTCACCGTCGGCCAGAGCCAGTACCGCAGCCTCCTGCCCACCGTAGAGCGGATAGTTGAAGTCCTCGGCGAAAGGACCTAGCTCATAGGACACATCGCCGGACTCGATGGTCTCGCCGGAGCGGAACCAATTCTCGTTGGCCGTGCTAGCGGCGAACGAGCCTTCCTGGATCTCACTGAACACAGTGGAACCGGCGGAAGGCTGGCCTTCACCGGAAGCGGCGATGAGCGTGTCACGCGGGTTGTCGGTGCCTTCGGCCTCCTCCACGATCGGGCCCCAGAAGTGCTCGGGCAGGACCGTCATGTAAGGAGGTCCCTGACCGAGTCCCCAGGTGGCGAGACCGGGCTCAGTGTTGTAGGTGACTTCAATGGTCACGTCGTCCACTGCCTCGACACCGGTGACACCTTCGGGGACGTCGTCGGTAACCGCGTCCAGGACGTCGGGCCAGTTAGCCGTCAACTCGAAGTCCCTGGCGGTCTCGTAGGTGAAGACATAGTCCTCGGCGGTGATGGGCTCACCGTCGGACCAGGTCAGATCATCACGCAGGGTGATGGTGCCGACCCAGTTGTCTCCGTCCTGCACCGGGTCCGCGAGCTCACCGTCAGCCATGTCAGGCGCGGGGTCGAGCCCCGGGTAGCGGATTTCGTAAGGGGCGCCAAGGGTTGGGGCAAGAACGTAACCGACCCACACGTCACTACCCGAGCTATCTAGGTACGACCACGGGTTGTCCGTCGTCGGCTCCTGGAATATGCCCAGGCTGTACGTGTCGAGGGTTCCGCCCTCGTCGCCGTCTCCATCTCCGTCGCCGTCGTCTCCGTCGCCACTAGTCGTGTCTGGAGAGTCGTCTCCAGCAGTAGTGGTGACATCGTCTCCGCCTGCGGTAGTGGTGGTGTCGTCCTCTGCTGTGTCAGAGCACGCCGCCACGACCATGGCGAATACGGCGAGGAGTGCAAGCAGCTTAAGCCCAAAGGGCTTTGTTACTTTCACTTAGTTTCCTCCGAACTAGGGGTAACTGCACCTCATATGAGGTACCGCAGGGACACACTAGAGGCTCGATGCCGGTTATGCCCAGCGGAGCGCGCGGAATGTGTCAGGTCTCCGACACCAGCGACTGGTCGTCGAGAAAGACGTCGTAGGACTTCGTCGACTCTCCAATGATGGCCTGGATTATGCCCGCCATGGGAAGCGCCAGGATCACGCCGATGCCTCCGAGCAGCGTCCCCCCGATGATTATCGCTGCCACGGAAATGGCTGGGTGGATCTCCATAGTCCGCTTGGTGATGCGGGGTGAGATCAGATAGTTCTCGATCTGCTGGTAGGCGATGAAGAAGACGAGCGCCCAGATGGCTGTCGTCCCGTCGTTGAAGGTGAGCGCTACCAGCGCCGGGAGAATCGATGCCAGATACGTGCCGACCACAGGAACGAACTGGCTGAGGATCCCGACCCAAATCCCCAACGAGATGGCGAAAGGGATTCCGAGCATCGACAGGAAGACGTAGGTCACTGCGGCGGAAACCACTGCGAGGATGAGCCGCGAGTAGATGTACCCACCCATCTTCTCCACCGCCACGTTCCAGATCCGCATCGCCCGCCGCTGCTGTGCCTCCGGCATCGTGGCGAGGATCGTCCGCTGAAGCTTGGGCAGCTCGGCGATCATGTAGAAGGAGAACAGAGTCACGGTCGCCGCGAACAGAAGGAACCCGAAGACCGTCGAGGCCAACCCGAGCACCCCGCCCGCCAGCGTCCCCGTCAGGTCCTCGATCGAGCCGAGAAGGTCGCGGCCCGCCTGACGCGGGTCGACGTTCTCAAACTCGAACCCGAGGGAGTCCTGCAGGAAAACGAGGAACGACTCCACGACACCGGGGAGGGAGTTGACGAGCTGCTCGACCTGACGAACGAACAACGGAGCCAGGGCCCAGATGAAGAGCATGATGAGGAGGAAGGCCACCAGGAAGACGAGCCCGGTGGCGGAGCCCCGGCGCCATCCCCTCTTGGCCAGGAAATGGACGGGGGGCTCGAAGGCCACCGTCACGAACACCGAGACGAAGACCATGAACAGGACGTTGCGCAGCTTGAAGGCGAGCCAGAGGACGGCCGCCACCCCGATGAGCACCCCTGCGACCGTCAACGTGCGGCGAATGAAGGTGGCGTGGTCCCAATCGGACGGTCGATCGGTCATGGAAATCAGGCTAGGAATCACCGACGGCGGATCGGTGTCATTCCCGATAGCCTCGCGGTAAAACCAGGAGGAGCATGGACAGGTTCGACATCGCGTGGTCGCCGACGCCGGAACAGGCCTCGGATACCAACACGTCTCGTTTCATGGCGAAGCATGGGTTCGACGACTTTGACGACCTGGTGGACAGGTCTGCTGCCGACCCGGAATGGTTCTGGGCCGAAGTGGTGGATTTCCTCGGGCTCCCGTTCGACCCGCCGTGGGATGCGGTCCGCGACACGTCACGCGGGCACCCGTGGGCAACCTGGTTCGTCGGTTCAGGCTTCAACGCTTCGGAGGCGTGTGTCGACCGTTGGGTGGAGGATGATCCCGACCGACTCGCCCTCCGCTCACAGAAGGAGAGCGGCGAGACACGGGAGCTGACCTATGGAGAGCTGCTCGAGGAGGTGGAGCGTCTGACCGGGGCCATGACGTCGATGGGTGTGGGACGAGGCGACGCGGTAGCCGTCTATCTGCCCATGTCTCTGGAGGCAGTGGTCTCCCTGCTCGCCGTGGCCCGGATCGGGGCCATCTTCATCCCGGTCTTTTCGGGCTACGCCGCCGAGGCAGTTGCCCTCCGGCTGGAGGACCCCAAGCCGAAGCTCATGATCTGTGCCAATGGCTTCGAGCGACGGGGAAGCCCGGTCACGATGAAAGAGATCGCCGATGCAGCCATCGAAAGAGCCGGTGGCATAGACGCGGTGCTGGTCGTCGACTACGTGGACAACCCGAAAACGCCGATGGCAGCCGGACGCGACGTCTGGTGGCACGATGTCGTGCCGGAGGCGGAACGCCAGCCCCCGGCAGAGACGTGGGCCGAGGACCCGATGCTCATCGCCTACACCTCGGGGACCACCGGCCGGCCGAAGGGAGCCGTCCACGTCCAGGCCGGCCTGACGGTGGCAATAGTCGAGGAGGGCGCCTTCCAGGGGGATCTGAAACGGGATGACGTCCTGATGTGGGCCACCGACATGGGCTGGATCATGGGGCCCTGGATGGTCATCGCCGGACTCGGAAACGGGGCGGCTATCGCCACCTACGACGGGGCACCGAACCACCCTGGGCCCGACCGGATCTGGCAGGTGGCGTCCGATTTGGGAGTCACGTTCCTCGGCCTCTCTCCAACCCTGGTCCGGGCGCTGCAGCCCCACGGAGCGGAGCAGGCACACCGCCACGATCTCTCATCCCTCCGTCTCTTTGGATCCACCGGCGAGCCGTGGAATCCGGAGCCCTGGTGGTGGCTCTTCAAGGACGTCGGGCAGGAGAAACGCCCCATCATCAATATCTCCGGAGGCACTGAAATCGGAGTTTGCATCCTCTCCGTCAACCTCCTGCAGGGGCTCAAGCCGACCTCGCTGGGCAAGCCCGCGCTCGGCATGGACGCCGACGTATACGACCCTCAGGGCAATCCCGTACGCAGAGAAGTTGGCGAACTGGTGGTACGGGGTTCCTGGCCTGGCATGACCCGAGGCTTCTGGGGCGAGCCGGATCGCTACATCTCAACCTACTGGTCACGATTCGAGGACACCTGGGTTCACGGCGACTGGGCATCGGTCGACGAGGACGGCTTCTGGTATCTGCATGGGCGGTCGGATGACACCCTTAACATCGCCGGCAAGCGCATCGGGCCCACCGAGGTCGAGTCGGTCGCTGTGGCGCTCGACGAGGTGGTCATGGCCGCGGCGATCGGGATACCCGACAACGTCAAAGGCGAGACAGTGGCCCTATACCTGGTCCCCGCACCCGGGATCACCCCGGACGAAGAGCTGACCGCCCGGGTCTACGACGCCTGTGACGCCGCGCTCGGCAAGGCATTCCGACCCAGACAGGTGAGATGGGTCGACGACCTCCCCCGCACCAGGTCTCAGAAGATCATGCGACGGGTGGTGAAGGCGATGGCGCTCGGTGAGGATCCCGGAGACCTGAGCAGCCTCGAGAATCCGCAGGCCCTGGATGGATTGAAAGCCCTGTAGTCGGCCAAATTCGGCGGTCAGGGGTGGACCAGGCCCGCAGCCACGTCGACCGCTGCTGCGACGTCATCGTCGTCCGGGTAGAGCAGGGCTCGGCCCACGACAAGCCCTTGCACCCCGGGCATCGAGAGGGCATGCCTCCACTGCTCGTATATCTCCTCATCCCGACCCTTGGGATCTCCACCGAGGAGAAGGATGGGCAGCGTCGTCGAAACCGCCACCGCCTCCATGTCCTCGACCACGGGAAGCTTGAGCCAGGTGTGCCGGCTCGTCACGCCGAGTCCGGAAGCGATAGCCGCCGACTTCACCACGGCATCGCTGGTCGGGATGTTGGACGCTCTCCCCTCCTGCCAACTCGACATGAATGGCTCGACCATGGCCATCAGACCTCTCCCGGCCAGCTCGCTGACCGCGCGACCGGTGTGCTCGAGGGTGCGGACAGTCGCCGGGTCGTCGAGGGCGATGCGCACCAGCATTTTTCCTCCTTCGAACCGCATGGTCGCAAGAGTCTCCGCGTCGTACGCCGTGAAACGATCATCGAACTCGAATGAGGATCCCGATAGGCCCCCGCGATTCATCGAGCCCACCACGACCCGATCCTCGAGAGCGCCCAGCAGGAGCAGGTCCTCGAGTATGTCCGGGGTTCCCAGCACACCGTCGACACCGGGACGCTGCAGTGCCGTCACCAGCCGTTCGAGGAGATCGGTCCGGTCCGCCATCGCGTCGGGGCGCCCGCGGACCGACAGCGAACCCCGGGCGGGATGATCCGCGGCGATGAGCATCAGTCGTGATCCGGGCCCCCGTCGCTTGCGTCCAGAGGCGGCCTGGACGATCGCATCGGGGTCCTCCAACCTGATTTGCCTCAGCCGGTTGACGTCCACGCTCATGATGCCATCTCGCTCACGGTGGCCTCGACCTCCCCGGTAGTGGGCATGGCGGTTGAGCACTCCAGTCGGGAAGCAACGAGCGCCCCAGCGACATTGGCGAATCTGATGGTTCGTTCGAGGCTCCACCCCGACAAGAGACCGTGACACAAAGCCCCGCCGAAAGCGTCGCCGGCTCCCAACCCGTTCATGATCTCTACATCCAGAGCGGGTTCAATTACGGTCTCCTGGCCACGCCTGGCGAAAACGCCGTCCGGTCCCAACTTGACCACGGCCATCCCGGGACCGCGGTTGAGAAGGGCCTCGGCCGCAGCCTCGGGGTCACTCTCTCCGATGGCCACACGACATTCGGCCTGGTTGCCCACTACGACATGGACGTCGGCGAGGATCTCACCTATACGCTCCCTGGCGATCTCTTCGCCCTCCCAGAAGTCGGCGCGATAGTCGAGATCGAGGATGATCATCCCCGAATCGCCTTTGGCGCGCACCGCCGCATGGTGTGCAGAGCGGCTCGGCTCCCCGGAGAGACCCGAGACCGTGATCCAGAGTATCTCCGCGTCCCGGATTGCATCGAAGTCGAGCTCGTCGGGCCGAATCTGCATGTCCGGCGCCTTGGGATATCTGTAGAAGGTTATGGGAAAGTCGTCAGGCGGATGGATCTCACAAAACGTGATCGGCGTCGGAAGGTCGGGGACGGGAGTGACATATCGCGGGTCTACACCAAGACGCTCCAACTCCCGCACCAAGTACTGCCCGAAAGCGTCGTCTCCGGTGCGCGAGATCAGGGCTACCCTCCTGCCGTGTAGAGCTGCGGCCACTGCAACATTGCCGGCGGTACCGCCAAGGAACTTTCCGAAACTATCCACGTCCTGAAGAGAGAGTCCCGTCTGGAGGGGATAGAGATCGACGCCGAGGCGGCCCATCGCGATGACCTCGTAACTCATCAGCCACTTCCCGGATAGAAGTCCGCGCCGAGCTCACCTGATCGATCGACCTCGATCGCCAGGCCGGAAACCCAGTCAGGCTCGCCGATGTCGTACCCCATCTGTGCAAGCCCCATGGCGCGGAGCAAGGGTGAGTGCGTCACCGCCACCACCTCGGTTCGGTCCTCCCGGAAGGGGTTGACGAGACTGCGGGCGAACGCTTCGATCCGGGCGCCGACGACGGACGATCCCTCACCAGGGGGAGCGTCGTGGCGGAGCCACCAACCGACGCGATCGGGCTGGGACAAGAAATCCGGGAAGAACTCGAGACCTGCCACCTCTTCGGGCTCAAGATCGGGAACCTGGGCCGCAAGGGCTTCCGAAGTGCTGACCATGTTGACCCGGTGGCCTCCGAGATACAGGTCAGGGTTGCGCAGAGCGTGGGCCACGGTTGGCCCCTCTACTCGCCCACCTACAGTCTCAATTCCCCGACTGAGGTGCTCCGCGGTCTCTCGGGCGCGCTGGGTCTCACCACAGAGAACTGTCATGATTCCGGAGACATCTGCGCCGAACCGTCGGCCCACCTTCTCTGCCTGCTTGGCCGCATCTTCTGTGATCGGCACATCGCCGTGGTGGGAGCTGACCTCACCGTGTCGCAATAGATAGAGCCGGATCTTGGACCTGGGAGGACTCATGCCTCCAGCCACTCCCGAATCGCCTGGCCGACCTCAGCGGTGGAACTGGTACCACCGATGTCCCTGGTGCGTACCCCGCCTCCCGCCAGGACGGCTGCCACTGCCTGCCCGACCGCTCTGGCTGCCTCCTCCTCACCGATGTGCTCGAGCAACATCCTCATGGCTTCGATAGATGCGATGGGATTCACCCGACCTTGACCGGCGTACTTGGGCGCAGAACCGTGTATGGGCTCAAACATCGATGGATAGACCCGCTCGGGGTTGATGTTGCCGCCAGCGGCGAAGCCCATCCCGCCCTGCAGCATCGCTCCGAGGTCGGTGATGATGTCTCCGAACAGGTTGGAGGCGACGACCACATCGAAGAACTCGGGATTCTTCACGAACCACATCGTCAGGGCGTCCACCAATGCCAGGTCGGTCTCGACATCTGGGAAATCGGCAGCTACCTCGTCGAACACTGAGTCCCAGAACACCATCGAGTAGTTGAGGGCGTTGGACTTGGTGCAGTTGGTGACCCGCCCGACCACGTCTCCGTCATCGCTGAGCCTCCCCCGCGACCGCGCCTGTTCGAAGGCATAGCGAATGACCCTCTCACAGCCCTTCCTCGTAAACACACCGGTCTGGAGGGCAAAGGCATCGGCCGTCCCTTCCTTGAACATGCCACCGATCGCCGAGTACTCCCCCTCGGTATTCTCCCTGACAACGAGAATGTCGAGGTTGCCCGGAGACGCTGTGGTGACCGGGGTCGGGACCCCTTCGTAGAGACGGATCGGACGAAGGTTCACGTACTGGTCGAAGCCCTTCCTGATCTGCAGTAGGGCCTCGAGGGAGATGTGGTCCGGCACCTTGGCCGCGTCGCCGATACAGCCGAGGAATATCGCGTCGTAGCCGGAGAGCGTCTCCAGAGAGTTGTCGGGCATCATCGCACCAACCTCTAGATAACGATCACAGCCCCAATCGAATGTCGCGAACTCGACTTCGAACCCGTGTTCTCTGGCGGCGGTCTCGACGACCGCCGTGGCCTCCGTCGCCACTTCGGGGCCCACACCGTCACCGGGGATCACGGCTATGCGGTGGGTCCTCATCTGGTCCTGTCGGCTGGCATTGGGGTACGACTCCTCATCCCGGTCATACTATTGGACGATGTTATCGATAATCGATCAAGGGTAAACTCTTTCACCTTCCACGCCTACTATCGATTATCGATAGGATTCCGCCAAGACGTCGGCCTGGGTTCGAGGAGGGTTGAACTACCGAATGACCTACATCTACCACTTTGACGAGCCGCCGGCCCTCCCCGAGGAGGAGTCACTTCGCCTCCTGGGGGGCAAGGGGCACAACCTCGCGGTGATGCGGACGAAGCTGGGGTTGCCCGTTCCCCCCGGCTTCACCATCACGACCGAGGCCGAACGCGCCTACCTGAGCGAAGGCTGGCCCGAAGAGCTGGAGCAGGAGCTTCGCACTCAGATGGAGCGGATCGGGGACGAGGTGGGGCGCCGGTTCGGAGACGACGGTGAGCCTCTTCTGGTCAGTGTCCGATCCGGGGCCGCGGTGTCGATGCCCGGCATGATGGACACCATCCTCAACCTCGGGCTCACCGAGGACAACGTTGCCGCCCTCGCCACGGCTTCCGGCGATCCGGAGTTCGCCACCGAGTCGTACGAGAGACTCCTGACGATGTATCGCGAGATCGTGGGCGTGGAAGAGGTCCCCGATGACCCCTGGAAGCAGCTGAGGGGGGCGATCAGAGCGGTGTTCGAGTCGTGGAACACACCCCGGGCCCGTGCCTACCGGGAGCGTGAGGGCATCCCCCACGATCTGGGGACGGCGGTGACCGTCCAGGCGATGGTCTTCGGCAATCTGGACGACAACTCAGGAACGGGCGTGCTGTTCACCAGGAACCCCGCTACGGGCGAGCCGAACCCATACGGAGACGTCCTCTTCCGTGCTCAGGGAGAGGACGTGGTTGCCGGCACTCAGAGCACCGAGTCCATAGAGCGACTGGGCCATCATCTCCCCGAGGTCGCCGGGGAGCTGAAGCGCCACGCGGACACTCTGGAGCGCAACTTCCGCGACGTCTGCGACATCGAGTTCACGATAGAACGGGGAAAACTCTGGTTCCTCCAGGTACGGGTCGGGAAGCGCAGCCCGGAGGCAGCGTTGCGCTTCGCCGTGGATATGGCGGAAGACGACGAGTTCCCTCTCACCCGTGAGGAGGCAATCGAACGCGTCGCTCATCACCTGGTCAATCCACCGGTGTCGGTGAACCATGTGCGCCCCGACATGGAGCCGCTGGCGACCGGCCTGCCCGCCTCGCCCGGGATCGCCATGGGCGAGATTGCCACCACGCCCGACTCGGCCGTGACGATGACCGACGAGGGGCACGACGTGATCCTGGTTCGACCCGAGACGTCTCCCCACGATGTCCACGGCATGGCTCGGGTGAAGGGGATCCTAACCAGTCGGGGTGGCCTTGCCAGTCACGCCGCCGTAGTGGCGAGGGGCTGGGGGACCCCGGCCGTCGTGGGCGCACAGGACGTCGAAGTTCAGGACGGCTCCGTTGTGATCGGGGGAAATGCCTTCAGTGACGGCGACGTCATAACCATCAACGGTGGTAGCGGCGAGATCTTCTCCGGGACGATCGAGACTGAGAGTGTCGTCTCTCCTGCTGGACAGAAACTCCTCGCCTGGGCCG
This sequence comes from Actinomycetota bacterium, assembly GCA_046537785.1. Taxonomy (GTDB): domain Bacteria; phylum Actinomycetota; class Acidimicrobiia; order Spongiisociales; family ZC4RG35; genus JANQRA01. Next base: position 20,908 of record JBKHKD010000016.1, on the reverse strand, counting down.
AAGATTTGGACATCGACATCTCGGCCCTGGTCGCGCCAGAACAGGGAGACACGTCTGCAAACAATGAGGAGGAGCGAGACATATCGACAGACGATGTGATCCGAGCCCTCCACATCAAAGGGTTCATCGCAGCCGAAGGATTGGCTCCGGTGGTCATGTCGTCGGTGGCCAAGGTCGAGCCCATCCTCCAGAGACTGGAGAGCGACGGCCTGGTCAAGCCGGTCGGCGACATGTACCAGCTGACTCCCCAGGGCAGAGAGCAGGGCGAGACGCTGATGAGCGAGGACCGGGAGCGGTGGTCCCGGGAGAAGGCGAATCGCGCCCTGGACGCGTTTCTGCCACTCGACGCCCGGATGAAGGAGATCGTGACCGCCTGGCAGATGAGGGAGGTGGACGGAGAGCAGGTGCTCAACGACCACTCAGACGAGGACTACGACCAGGGCGTCCTCGAGAGATTCTACGCCCTGCACGACGACGTCAGGGAATGGCTGGAGCCGCTGATAGGCGAGTTGGACAGGCTGCAGATCTACCTGGATCGCCTGGCCCGCGCCCTCTCCGAGGTGCGTGGGGGAGACCACGCTTTCATCGCGTCACCGCGAATCGACAGTTATCACAATGTCTGGTTCGATCTGCACGAGGATCTGATACAACTCGCCGGGCGCACCCGCGAGGAGGAAACCGAGGCGGGACGGGCCTGAGACCTCGGGCAGCCCCAGGAATCAGTTGACGAACGAGCGGGCGATTCCGTAGGCTACGAGACATTATCGATTATCGAGAATTGGCTTTAAGTGCCACCGCCTCGATGACGATGAGGATTGCTGGCGTGGCGGGCGCACCTCGCACCGAGGTGAATGCCCAGAGGAAGGAGGAGAGCGCGCATGGCCGATACGAGCAAGGTCGTCAAACAATTCCTGGGGGATGAAGACTTCCCCATCGAGTGGGAGACAGAACAGGAGAAGGAGCTCTTCTGGGTCTATGACGATCTCCACTGTCCCCGACCCCTCTCCCCCATGTACTTCGACATTGGCGGATGGTGGCTGACGTGTGACCACATGTTCCGCAGGTTCGGGACGCCCTTCGCTTCGGACTGGATCGCGAAGAACGTCAACGGTTATCTGTACACCGCGGCGATCCCCGCCGACCCCGACTTCGACGTCCGCTCCAAGGAGTACAACAGCCTGTACGTGGCTCGGGTCCCCAAAGACGACCCCGAATACGCGTCGAAAATCGGAAACTACCTCAACGCGGTGCTTCCCACCTACGGGCTCAACTTCGCCGACTGGTGGAAGGAGCGTCTCGTCCCCGAGATGAAGCGGAACCTCGACTATCTGAAGTCGAAGATCGACAAGTTCGACGAGATCGACCTGATGGAGTGGGCCGTGATCCTTGAGGATGCCATCGACATCCACGATCGACACTGGAAGATCCACTGGATGCTCAACTTCGCCCAGCTCTCGTCGACCCTGAACCTCGAAGCTACTGCCGAGGAGGTTCACGGAGAGGTGGACAGCGAGCTCTTGGGCCGTCTCCAGAACTCGGCGGACGACCGCAACTGGGACGCCATTGAGCAACTGTGGAAGATGAAGGAGATCGCCAAGGAGGACGAGGAGATCGGCAAAGCCTTCGCCAGCGGCGAGGGTGACACGATCTTCGAGGCGTTGCAGAGCACGGAGCGCGGTCGGAAGTTCATCGAAGAGAACCTCGAGCCATACCAGCGGGAGTTCGGCTGGCACGCGGTATGGAGCCACGAGTTCATCTTCCCCACGCGCTTCGAGGACCCCTCCCCCACCCTCGATGTGATCAAGGGATACCTGGACTCCGACTACGACTACCCGTCGGCGGTCAAGCACCTCGCCGACGACATCAAGGCGGCGTCCGAAGAGTTGCTCGAGGGGCTCGAGGGCGAGGACATCGAGAAGATGAAGGCGGCCAACGAGATCAACCTCAAGATGGCCCCGCTGACCCCCGACCACCACTTCTACATCGACCAGGGCACCAACGCTCACGTCCGTGTCGTGCTGGTATGCATCGGCAAGAAGCTGGTGGAGGCCGGAGCTCTCGACGATCCCGAGGACATCGTCTTCCTCAGGTACAACGAGCTCCGTTACCTGATCGGCGACCTCGAGGGCTTCGACGCCCGCAGCATCGTCACCCAGCGCAAGGCCGAGCGGGCTGAGGCCGAGAAGATCAAGCCCAGAGACTGGATCGGGACCGCGACCGAATCGCAGCTCGAGTTCCCGTATCTCAGCCTCTGGGGCTTCCCCGACCGCCTCGACATCGAGCAGGGCGGGGTTGAGACCGTCACCGGCATCGGCGCCTCGCCAGGCGTCGTCGAAGGCACCGCGAAGGTGGTGTCGTCCATCGACGAGTTCGATGAGGTCAAGAAGGGTGACGTGCTCGTCTGCCAGATGACTAACCCGGCCTGGACCCCACTGTTTGCCATGATTAGCGCCATAGTCACGGACGCAGGAGGTACTGTCTCCCATCCGGCCGTCATGGCACGCGAGTTCGGCATTCCTGCGGTCATCGGTTGCTCGGTGGGCACCAGCAGGATCAAGTCTGGGGACCGCGTGCGGGTCGACGGCTCCAGCGGAGTGGTTGAGGTGCTGTGACCAGCGAGAAAGAGCTCATTCACGAGCCTGTGGAGAGAGAAGTCCTCTCGACACAGGTGAAAGATCGTATCCTCACCTGGATACTGCAGGGAGACCTGGCCCCCGGGTCTCGACTCGTCGAGACCCGGCTGGCCCGTCAACTTGGGACCAGTCAGGCGCCGATTCGTGAGGCTTTGAGGGATCTCGCATCGCTCGGGTTCGTAGACAGCCGGCCATACAAGGGCTCATGGGTACGCAAGCCATCCAAGGGTGAGCTGGTCGAGGCCATCGAGGTTCGCGCAGAGCTCGAGGCCCTGGCCGCAAGGCTGGCTGCGAGCCGCCGTACCGAGCAGTGCGTCATGGACCTGGAGGAGCTGTTGGACGCGATGGCGGAAGCGGCTGACAGGGGCGACCCGCACGCGCAGTCGATCAAGAACACCCAGTTCCACGCCCGCATCATCGAGGCGGCGGAGAACGAAACACTCAAGCGGCACTGGTCGATGCTGGAGCCATTCGGCCGGACGTACATCACCGCCACCGCCGAAGGCATAGACCTGCACTACCTCGGAGCTCGCCACAAGGGCCTCCTCGAGGCGATCAGAGATCAAGACCCGAACCTGGCCGCCGAAAGAGCGCGGGTGCATGCTGAAGAGGTGATTGAGATGCTCGAGAAGTTCGAGCACCCCGAGCTTCAAGAGGAAGAAGCCGGGCAAGAGTGACCCGCCGGCCATGAGTGGGCCTAGCTACGAGCGACCGGCCAGCCTCTCCGAGGCCATAAGCCTCCTGTCAGGGTCTGACGGCTCCTATGCCCTGTCCGGCGGGACAGACCTCGCTGTGGCCATGAGACATGGCGGCACCCAACCCGACCTAATCGTGGACATAAAGGCCATACCCGAGCTGAAGCCATCCATAGAGGTGTCTAACGGAAACTTCACCATTGCGGCAAACACCGTTATGACCGACCTCGAAAACGACGAGAACGTGCGCACCGGCCTACCCGGGCTGGTAGAAGCCGCCGAGGTGGTGGGCTCCGTCCAGATCCGCAACCGCGCCACCCTCGCCGGCAACCTCTGCAACGCGTCACCGGCGGCGGATACGCCGCCGGTGCTGATGGCTCTCAGAGCGGAGTTCCTGACCCAGGGCCCTTCTGGCTCGAGAACGATTCCGATAGACGACTTCTTCGTCGACTATCGGACGACCGCACTCGAGCCCGGCGAGCTGATCACCGTCATTCGCATCCCGGTGCCATCCGAAAGGAGTAGCTCCTCATTCTTGAAGCTCGGGGTGAGGCGCGCGATGGAGATCAGCGTGGTCTGCGTCGGCGCGAGTCTCGAGATCAGCGAAAGCGGGGACATCGTCTCTGCAAGCGTCGGCCTGGGGTCGGTGGCCGCGACGACCTTCCGCCCGACCGAAGCCGAGGCGATGCTGGTGGGCCAGGTACCAACGCAAGAGTTGTTTGCCCGGGCGGGTGAGGCGGCCGGCGATCAGTGCAGCCCCATCGACGATCTACGGGCCAGCGCGGAGTATCGCAAGGCGATGGTTCCGGTGTTGGTACGAAGAGCACTCAGCATCGCTCATGAGAGAACCGGGGCCGGCACATGACGCGGATAGAGCTCATCGTCAACGGGGAGCCACGGAGTCTCGAGGTGGCTCCGGGCGCATTCTTGCTCGACGTGCTGCGGGATCAACTGGAACTGACCGGCTCCAAGGAATGCTGTGTCGAGGGGGAATGCGGGGCGTGCACCGTGATCCTCGACGGCAAGAGCATGAACTCATGCCTCATCCTGGCCGCTGAGGTTGACGGGTCGGAGCTCACAACTGTGGAAGGGCTCGCCGAAGAAGGGCTGTCACCGCTGCAGGCAGCGTTTCTCGACAACGCCGCTGCGCAGTGTGGATTCTGTATCCCCGGTCAGCTGATGGCGGCCAGAGCCCTCCTGGACTGGAATCCCAATCCGACTCGGGACCAGGTGCGTGCTGCCCTCGCCGGCAATCTGTGCAGATGTGCCGGCTATGAGCAGATCACGAATGCAGTACTCGACGCAGCGGGGAGGCAACGATGACGATGGTAGGAGCCTCGCCTCGCCGTGTGGGCGGGCCGGGGAGGGTCAGCGGGGCGCAGGAATACGTAGCCGACGTACATCTGCCGGGGTCTCTGCACGTCAAACTCGTCACCGTCGATACCCCCCGGGCGCGCATCATCTCCATAGACACCGGCGATGCGGAACAGATCCCCGGCGTCGTGACGATCCTCACCCCCGACCACCTACCCCAGCCAATACCCCGATATGGTCCCCAGTTCCAGGATCGCCCCGTGCTGGCTGTCGGCGAGACTAAGTACCACGGCGAGCCGGTCGCAGCCGTGGCAGCAGAGACCCGGGAGGCGGCAGCACGCGCCGCAGAGGCTGTCAAAGTCGAGCACGAGGTACTCGAAGGCGGGGTATTCAGCGTGGCCCAGGCTCTGGACCCCGGGTCTCCCCTCGTGCAGGACCCTTCACTACGACCCGGGGATCCCCTCGCCGACACCAACGTGCTGGCAGAACATCGCTACCAATGGGGAGACATCGAGGAAGGAGAGGCAGAAGCCAACCTCGTCATCGACGAGACCTACGGGTTCCCGATGATCACCCAGTTCGCTATCGAGCCCCACGCCTTCATAGCCGCGCCAGACGAGGAAGGGATCCGGATATGGAGCAGTGTGCAGCATCCATTCCTCCTCCAGAAGACCCTGGCTTCGATCCTCGACATGCCGCTGTCCAAGGTGAGAGTTCACGCCCCCGATCCCGGCGGTGGCTTCGGTGGTAAGCAGAATCCCAAGTACGAGCCTCTGGTTGCCTTCATGGCCCTGAAGACGGGACGACCCGTTCGCCTCATTCTCACTCTCGGGGAGACCTTCCAAACGGTCCGACGGACCTCTGCCGAGATACGTGTGCGCTCTGGCCTCAAGAGCGATGGGACCATCGTCTTCCAGGAGTTCAGGAGCGACTTCCTCATCGGCGCCTACGTCGACATCGCCGATCGGGTCGTCGGGAAGAGCAACTACCTGGCTGCCGGCCCGTACCGGGCGCCCAACGTCCGCATCGTGGCCCGCGGCCTGCTGTCGCACACGACACCGAGTACCGCCATGAGAGGCTTCGGGATACCCCAGCTGACCTGGGCCCGGGAGTCCAACATCGACCGGGCCGCCTCCGCCCTGGAGATGGACCGGGTGCAGATACGTCTCATGAACCTGGCCGGCCCCGGCGAGGAGTTCATCCCCAACGAGACGCCGGCAGACGGCGACTGGGCCCAGGCGGTCGAGAGGACGGCGAAACTGATCGACTGGGGCGCTCCCCTACCCGAGGGAACTGGTCGTGGCTTCGCCATCGGGATGAAGTCTGGCCCCACCACCGGACTGTCCTACTCCACCGTACGTCTCCTCGCCGACAGCAGTGCCGTCGTCTATGCCGGAACCTCTGACATGGGCCAGGGAGCGCGCACCATCTTCGCCCAGATCGTCTCCGAGGAGCTCGGTGTCGACATGGACCGGGTCACCGTCGTCATGGGCGACACGACCCGGGTCCCCTACGACCAGCAGACATCGGCGAGCCGCTCCTCTGTGCTGATGGGTAACGCCATTTCAAGGGCCTGTGGCGACATCAGAGCGGAACTCCGCGCAAGGCTGGCAGCACGGCTCGGCGTCAGCGAGGACGAGATCGTCGTGGAGAAGGGCGAGGTGAGGCTTCCGGCCGACAGATCCTCATCGATCGTGGAGCAGTTGGGCACAGCCCTCGGTCGTCTCGGAGGCGAGTTAATCGGCAACGGTGAGATGCGCGTGGAAGGCGACCCCGACCATCCCCTCGGCGGGCGTGCCGTGTTCTTCGAGCTGCACTGTGCCGCCTGCGAGGTCCAGGTCGACCGCGAGACCGGGGAGATCCAGGTCTCCAAGTACGTAACCGTCGGCGACGTGGGCCGAGCATTGAACCCGTTGCAGGTCGCCGGCCAGGACGAGGGAGCCGCGATCATGGGGCTCGGCCACACCCTCATGGAACGGATGATCCTCGACGACACCGGACGCATTCTGAACATGGGCGCGGTCGACTACCGGATCCTAACCTCGATGGATGTTCCGACCGAGATGGTCAGCGACAGCATCGAGAACGCCGACGGGCCCGGGCCCTTCGGCATCAAAGGGGTCAGCGAGGGTGGGCTGCTGGCGACCTCACCGGCCGTTGGCTCCGCAGTAGAGCAGGCGGCAGCGGTCGTCATCAAAGACCTGCCCATCACCCCAGAACGTATCTGGACAGCAATCAGGGAGCAGACATGACCGAACCACGGAGCGGGGAGATCGGCCCCGCAGGAGACATCGATCCACAGACGATCATCAAGGCGGCCGGTCTCGTCACCCAAGGACACTGGTACTCACTGGCTACGGCCCGCTTCCCCGGCATGCCCTTGTTCCCCGGTCATCCTCCTTTCCAGGTCCTCAACTATCGCACTCCCCCGGGCATCAGGGCTGAGGGCGCGCAGCCATGGGGGCCGCCCAACGACGCCGGTCTCGGCTATATGGCCGAGTACCTGATGGCCACCTCCCACTCGGGAGCACACATCGATGCCCTCGGGCACATGACCATCGGGGAAGACAACCACTGGTACGGCGGAGGCAACACCCGGGAGCATCTCACCGACCATGGGCCCGCTTTCGGGGATGCCGAGAAGATGCCCCCCTTCTTCAGGCGTGGCGTTCTGCTCGACCCCCCGGCCCATCGTGGCATTGATGCGCTTAGGGCCGGTGATCCGGTCACTGGTGACGAGTTGTCGGCAATAGAAGAAGCACAGGGTGTGGAGATACGACCCGGGGACGTTGTGCTGATCCGGACCGGGTACCTCAAGTACTGGCCGGATCCGGAGGCTATGGCGGAGCACCGGACCGCAGGCCCTGACCTATCGGCCGCAGAGTGGCTCCTCGAGCGGGGAATCGTTGCAACCGGAACCGATACCGAGACCTATGAGGTGCAGCCGGCTCCCGATCGAGGCGAGCCTGCCAACCCCCAGCCGGTGCACACGAAGCTCCTGATCGAGAACGGCATCTACCTGCTTGAAAGTGTCTACCTCGAGGAGCTGGCGCGAGACGGGGCATACGAGTTCCTCTTCATCGCCCTGCCCCTCAAGATTCGCGGAGCCACCGGATCGATGGTCGATCCCCTGGCAATCATCTAAGAGAGGCGATCACATGAGAGCCATTGTCCTGAAAGAACCCAACAACTATTCGATCGAAGAAGTAGAGCGGCCCGAGCCGGGCACTGACGAGGTCCTTTGTCGAGTGCGAGCCGTGACGATCTGTGGGACAGACGCCCACCTGTTCCGGGGCGACTACCCCGGTTTCTGGCCGCCATCGTTTCCCTTCATCCCGGGACACGAGTGGTCGGGGGAAGTGGTCGCCCTCGGTCCGGGAGCGGAGGAGTTCGGATGGTCGGTGGGAGACCGCGTCGCCGGGACTTCACACGATGCCTGCGGCGTCTGCCAGAAGTGTGTGGAGGGCCGGTACAACCTGTGTGAGAACTACGGGGACACCGCAGTCCATCGCCAATACGGCCACAACTGGCAAGGGGCTTTCGCCGAGTACGTCGTCCATGGGATCAAGTCGATCTTCAAGCTTCCCGACGCGCTGGGATTCGATGAAGGCGCCCTGCTCGACCCGGCTTCGATCGCCCTGCACACCGCGAATCGGGGCCGCATCCGCCCCGGAGACAACGTGGCGGTCCTCGGGCCCGGCCCTATCGGCCTGCTGGCCGCCGACGCGGCCAGGGCCTCCGGGGCAGGGAGAGTGATCGTCGTTGGCCGTGGCGAGCGTCTGCAGAAGGCTGCTGACATGGAACACGAGGCGGTCGACTACACGGAAAGCAATCCGGTAGAGACGCTCAAGGAGATGACGGGCGGCGCCGGCCCCGACGTGGTCCTCGACTGCGCAGGAGTCGCCGACAGCCTTCGCTGGAGCATTGCGATGCTGAGAAAGGGTGGCGTCTGCTCCGCTGTCGGCATCCCCGTCGAGGACATCTCCCTGGATCTTCAGGAGCTAGTGCTCTACGAGAAGGACCTGGTCGGGGCGCGCGCCAGCGCTGGGGAGATGCGCCACGTGATCCCACTGGTGGTGGACGGCCGGATCCGTGTGAAAGAACTGCACACCCACACATTTCCGTTGTCCGAGTTCGAGGAGGCGATGGCGACCTTCACCGAGAGGCGGGAAGGGGCGCTGAAGGTGATCATCGAGCCGTGAGCCGGCCCGAGCCCGCGTTGCCGTCGGGCCTGACGAGAGGCTCGAGAATCCGCCGCCGCCCCTCGTAGCGGGCGACCTCGGTGAACCCGGCTTCGATCGCCAGCAACGACAGATGGTCGAACATCCACCCGGCGTACTCCGGCAGGTGAGCGTCGCTGGCCATCGTGAGGCTCAGGCCGGCCCCGGAGAACATCTCCAAAAGACGCTCAGTGGGGTATATCTCTCCAACTTCATGCCGGAGGCCGCCGCTGTTGATCTCCACCGACACGTCCCCGGAGACCGCTGCCTCGACCAGGCCCTTGTAGAGGTCAACCGGCTCGGAGGAAAGACGAACGCCGTTCATCTTGACGCGGTCAGGATGGGCGATCACGTCGACGAGCCCCGAGGCCGCAAGCATGGCTACGAGACTGAAATATTGCTCGTACACCGCCCGGTGTCCCCTCCGCTCCCACTCGTCGCGCGAGTGGCCTTTGTCAAATCCGAACCCCCCGATCCAATGGACAGAACCCACAAGGACATCGATGGGATAAGTCTCGAGGAAGGCGACGACGTCTCCGATCGTCTCGGGGAAGTAGTCGACCTCTACCCCGAGGCGGACCGGCATCCCGGCCTCTCTCGCACGGAGGATCACATCGACGTAGCGGTCGAGCGACAGCCTCCGGTCGGCCAGGACGTCGCGCCGGGTCCGTTCGGCCAGATGGGACGGCTCCTGTTCCCAGAAGGCCCCGAGGACGTCAGCGGACTCGACGAACCTGTAGAAGTGCTCGGTGAATGCCAGGCCCTCGACACCTCGCATTGCGGCTGAGGTGACGAACTCCGCTACCCGCTCCAGCGGGTATGGCCCGTCGGGAGGGACATCGGGGTGAAAATCCCCGGGAAGCTGATGGGGATACAGGTGGAGATGGGAGTCTGTCACCGAATCACGTCGAAGGTCCCGGGCGAGCGGTCGCACGGGCGACGCGGGATCGGATGAGGCCGAACACCACCAGCCCGGCGGCGATGGCCACCCCTACCACGTAGATCATCGCCTGTGGCCCGACGCGGCCGAACAACTCGCCCACCAGCCATGGCAGGGTCATCGACCCAAGACTCGCTCCTATCAGGAACACAGCAGTGATCTGGCTTGTGGTCGGCATGTTGGCGCCCGTGTAGTTGAGGCAGCTGGCGAAGATCGAGGCGATGGACATCCCGAATAGGGCGGTGCCTGCCCAGGTTCCCCAGCCGGGCACGAGGCCCACGATCGCCAGGGCGAGACCGGCACCGATGAGGTCTGTCTGGATCATTGTGGCGGCGCTGAGCCGGCGGGACAGAGGGATCGCCACGATCCGCCCAACCACGAGCCCGCCCCAGAAGACCGAGTTGAGCACCCTTGCCGTCGTCTCCGGCCTATCTGGCTGACCGTTGCGTACGAGTAGACCCAACCGCCGAAGGCGAGTTCGGCTCCGACGTGTATGAAGAAAAGCACTCCCATGAGAGCTATGAACCTGGCGTGGCGGCGCATCACTGCCGGATTGGCCGACGGTCGCGCATCGGCCGGGACATCCGGGCTGGGTACGAGGAGCAGCCACACCGCTGTCAACAGCATCACCGCACCGAAAAAAGTGTAGACGTTGTGGGCTTGCCCCGTCGAGACTGCGATCTGGGCCACCACCAGGGGTGTGACGAAGGCGCCGACGCCCCAGGAGAGGTGCAGGGTGTTCATGTGGGGCACAGCTTCCTCTCCGAAGAGCCACACGATCAGAGTGTTGCCCCCGACATCGACCACCCCTATGGACATCCCGATGACTGCGAATATGAGCACTACACCTGTCAGCGAGCCGAGGGTGGGGATGATCAGCGACATGGTCCCCATCGCAGCGAGAGCGATCGCCAGGAGCCGGGTGCCCACCACCCGTGCGAAGAGACGTCCTGCCATCAGCGCCCCGGCGACGAAGCCCAGGCCGTTCGCGGTGAAGAGGACCCCGATGCCCCCGAGGTTGGAACCGGTCATACTCGCGAGCGAGTCGAGGGTGGGGCCCGGGACGGACAACATGGCACCCTCGAGCAGCACTGCCGCATATAGGGCGATCGCGATCCGGGTCCTTGCCGGCGCCGTGAGGGAGTCGGGGGCTGCGAATCTCAAACAGCCGTGGCGGCCAGCTTGTCGTAGAGAGAGGCGGCGTTGAGCGTCTGGATGTGATCCATCATGTACTCCTGGCCCACATCGACGGGATAGCGGTCCCGAAAATGGACCTTCTCGATAGTCTCCTCACGTGTCCATCCTCTGGCCACCGCCGCCGCGACGGCGGCCTCCCATTCGAGCAGCATCGCGCGCTGCACGGCCAGGTAGGACTTGTCGGTCACCGGCCCGTGGCCCGGCACCACGGTGTCGACGTCGAGTTCCCCGATGCGGTCCAAGGCCTTCAGCCACTGCTCGATGTCCGACGTCATCAGCCAGGTCTGGCAGTCGCTGAAAATGGTGTCGCCGGTGAACACCACCCGCTCCTCGGGCACATGCACGGCGATCTGGCCGGGCGTGTGGCCCGGGGTGTGGATCAGCTCGAAAGTGCGATCTCCGAGGTGAAGAGTGACGTCTCCCTCGAAGACGATGTCGCCCTTGTTGGGGTCCTCGTAGTAGACGTCCCGCTCCGGGACGAGGTCCTCTCCGTCTGGGTCATCGGTGGGGAGCGCCTCCAGGGCATACGCGAAGGGGTCCAGGTCGGGCGTGACGACCATGAAATTGTCGTAGACGCCCCGATGATGGACGACGGTGCCTGCCCCCTTGAAGAAGTAGTTGCCGAATATGTGGTCGACGTGGTGCTCGGTGTTGATCAAGTACATGATCTCCCCGTGTCCCTCTGCCGCTTCACGCATCGCCACCGCTCTGGTCGGCAGCTGTGGCGTGTCGATAACCACGATTCCGTCACTGGTGACGACGTAGCTGGGGTTGCACCCTCTCAGTTTGGTGGTGGTGTAGACGTTTTCCGTCACCCTCTGCATGTCCATGTGTGTCGTGTCCCTCCGAGAGCTATTGGGTGGCCGTGAGGCCGCCGTCGATGGTCAGGATCTGTCCTGTGATGAACGAGGAGGCCTCCGAGCAGAACAACAGAACCGCTCCCATCAGGTCGATCGGCTGGCCTACCCGGCCTACCGGGATCCGCGAAACCAGTTTCTCCTTGAACTCTGGGTCGTCCAAGAGCATCGCGACTTGCGGGGTGTCCACGAAGGTTGGTGAGATGGCGTTGACCGTGATGTCGTTCTTGGCCCACTCGGTCGCCCACTGGCGGGTGAGAGAATCTATGGCACCCTTTGCGGCGACATAAGCCGAGTAGCCGGCGTCTATGCCCAGTTGGCCTCTGACAGAGGACACGTTGAGGATCCTTCCGCCCTGGCCTGCCTCGATCATCGAGCGGACGGCGTATTGGGTAGGTAACAGCGTGCTGCGAACGTTAAGCTCGAAAATCCAGTCCCAGTCCTTCCGCGGGTATTCGTGGGCAGCGTGGAGCACCTTGCCCGCCCCACCGCCGACGGCGTTGACCACGATGTCGAGACGCCCGAGCTCATCGAGAGTTTCAGAGACCACGCGCTCGGCGTCGTCCTCCGAGGTCATGTCGCCGAGGGCTACGTAGGCGTCCGATCCTGTCTCGGCGACCTCCTCGGCGACCTCGGCCGCCCGCTCCCGGGAACGTCCCACGATGGAGACGCGTGCACCTGCGTCGGCAAGCCCGAATGCGATCGCGGATCCGATCGCCCCGGTGCCGCCTGAGACGAGCGCCACCTTGTCATCGAGCCGAAATCTGTCAACGATGTCCATTGGCTACCTCTCTCTCCTGGTTGTAGGCGCTGTGGCTGCGATCACGGGGGCGAGCAGCCGCGAGCGAATTCCCTGATCGCCCCGGCCGTCTTCTCGACCGAGATCCCGTACTTGTCCAACAGTTGGTCGTTGGGACCTGACTCTCCGAAAGAGTCGGGAAGGCCCAGCCGCTTCATCCTGACCGGGTGATGCTCGCCGAGGGTCTCGGCCACCGCGCCGCCAAGACCTCCGACGATCGTGTGCTCCTCCGCCGTCACCACGACGCCGGTCTTCTCGGCTGCCTCGACGATACCCGCGACGTCGAGCGGCTTGATGGTCGGCACGTGAACGTGATGGATGTCAATCCCCTCCCGGGCGAGCTCCTCGGCCGCCTCGAAGACTCTCGTCGTATGAACCCCGCTCGAGAACACGGTCAGGTCGACACCTTCCCGGACCACAGTCGTCTTGCCTAACTCGAACCGGTAGCCGTCGTCGAATAGCACTGGAGTGGCGGGACGGGTCAAACGAACGTACATCGGGCCCTCATGCTCGGCCATGGCCCTGATCACCTGACGTGTCTCGACCTCGTCGGCGGGAGCGATGACGACCATGTGGCCCATAGCACGCATGATCGCCACGTCATCGAACATCAGGTGAGTCTTTCCGGTCATACCCGCCAGCAAGCCCGCGTATCCACCGGTGATCTTCACGTTCAGCTCGGGCTGGGCGATGAGCACCCGCACCGAGTCGAGGGCGCGGGCGACTGCAAAGCACGCGAATGTCGAGACGAACGGGATGAGGCCGAGAGTCGCCATGCCGGCGGCGGAGCCGAGGAGGTTCTGCTCCGCGATCCCCATCTGGTAGAAGCGGTCGGGATGGGCCGCCTCGAATATGTCGGCTTTCGTCGAGCTACCGAGGTCGCCGTCGAGGACGACGATGCGCTCGTTCTCCTCCCCGAGGTCGGCGACGGCCTCGCCAAAAGCGACGCGGAGCGGCTTTCCCATCGTCAGCGTCATTCCTCGCCACCTCCGTCGGCCTTCTCCCCGAGCTCGCCCAGCGCAGTCGCCAACTCCTCGTCGGTGGGCACGCGGCTGTGCCACTTGAAGTCGTTCTCCATGTAGGAGACGCCCTTGCCCTTCACCGTATGGGCCACGATGACCGCAGGCGATCCCCGGTGATCCCTGGCCCGGGCGACGGTCTTCAAGACGTCGCCAATCTCGTGCCCGTCCATCTCAAAGGTCTTCCATCCGAACGCCGCCCATCGGTCCACCAACTCGGAGCCGGTGTACGGTGGCAGCCGGACACTGACATCGTCCCCGTGCCATCCGAACTGCTGGAGCTTGTTGTGGTCTACGATCACCACGAGGTTGTCGAGCTCGTAGCGCTGGGCGACGTGGGCGCCCTCCCAGACGATCCCCTCGTTGCACTCTCCGTCGCCGAGCATCACGTAGGTGTCGAAGTCCTTCCCAATGGCCTTCGCCCCGAGGGCTATCCCCACACCCCCGGAGTAACCGAGGCCCAGCGAGCCGGACGACATGTCCACGCCGGGGGTCACCGTCATGTCGGGGTGGCCCTGGAGACGGGAGTCGATGGAGTCGAAGGTCGACAGCTCGTCGACCGAGAAGTAGCCCCGCATGGCCAAAGCGGTGTACAGGGCGATGGAGCTGTGACCTTTGGACAGTATGAAACGGTCGCGGTCGGGCCAGTCGGGTTCCTCGGGACGGATGCGCATGATCCGGAAATAGAGGGCGATGAGCATGTCGATCGCCGACAGCGGGCCACCCAGATGGCCGCCGTGGGCGCCTGCGATGGTCCTGACGATGTGGGCCCTGGCACGTCGCGCCAGGTCCTCCAACTCTTCGACCCCCGGCACAGCAGGGGCCTGCTGGTCAACCAAGGTCGGTCACCTCAATCCCCCTCGTCGTCCTTCTCATAGCTGCCGGGAACGACCGGCGGGGAGAAGGAGGTGACCATCTCCAGGGGCCCGGGACCGTGGGAGACCGTTGCGTGGTGCAGGCCCACGGGGATGTACACGGCCGTGCCAGGCTCGAGCTTGGCGGTGCCTTCCGGGGTCACCAGCTCCCCGTGTCCCGAGACGATGTAGATGATCTCCTCCTGAGTTGGGTGGACATGACCTTCGGGCGCGGATCCCTCGGGGAACGTGGCAAAACCGACGGTCATGTTCTTCGCCGGGCTGGTCTCGGGCCCTACGTAGAGGAGCCAATCACGACCCGGGAGTTCGTGGACCTGGGCCTCGTCCCTCGTGATCTGGGTGAGCATAGGTTCCTCCTGAATAATCGATAATCGATGCTTGAAACTTACGGCGATCTCGCGTGACCGTCAACCGGAACCGTGGATGCCGATGGCGTCGAGAAGAGTGAGGGGCGGTGCGCCGTACGCTGCCGCCCCTCCCCCTCACACATGTGTCTCACATGTGGTTCGGTTGGGTCAGATCGCTCCTTACCAGTCGCAGTTGTTGTCCTCGTCGCATTCCGCCTCGACGGCGATATCCGTGAGGAGCTCGAGGAAGCGCTCCGGGTCAAGGTTCACGGTTTCACCGCTGCTCCCGTCCTCGAGGAACGGTGTGTACGACTGCACCACGGCGTTGACGCCGCCTTCGGTGTAGTCGGCCGGACCGGTGACACCCTCGTAGTCGACTTCCTCGCCGGCTCGGATGAGCTCGAGGCACTCTGAGTAGGTGTAGCACTCCTCACCGGGGGGCTCTCCAACTTCATGCATCGCCGGAGCCCAGTCACTGGCGTTGTACGAGCCGCCGTACTCCACCGCGAGGGCGGTGTGCACTATCAGGTCGTACGTGGAGAAGTGGTACTGATCCGAAGGAGGACCGAACTCCTCAGTGTTGCCTGCCTCCTCCCAAGCCTCACTGTAGGTCTCCCAGGCCGGGGTGTCGTCGTTGTAGCTGAATGCGGCGTATCCGATACCTTCCTGTGAGGCGATCGGCTCGGTCCCGAGGGTCCCGATGAACTCCTGCTGGATCCAGCCGGTCTCACCTATCCACTCGAGTGAGATTCCTGCCTCCGCCGCCTGCTTGACCAGCGTGGCCGATTCCACCGAGCCCGCCTGGGCGATTACCGCGTCGGGGTTCAGGTCGGCGATCTGCTCCGCCTCGGCCCGGTAAGAGGGCTGCTCGGCGGGAGCGTCGATACGCGCCAGCACCTCGATGCCCGCCGCCTCGGCGGCCTTCTCCGCGGCGTTGGCCGCGAGCTGGAAGCCCTCGACCTCGGTGGCGAAGATGACCAGGCTCTCGACATCGATCTCCTCGGCGTAGAGGACACCCGACATGCCCAGAGCCTCGTCGAGACCCTGCGCCCGGAAGATGGGCTCCTCGGCTGTCCCACCCAGGTTGCCCGGGATGGTGCCTCCGTGGACAGTTGGCATCAGCGGCCCGTCGTTCTCCTCGACCCATTCGATGATGAAGTCCCGGTAGGTCCGATAGCCGTGAGCCGGGCTGATCAGGATCTCGGCGCCGTGCTGCTCGAGGCAGGTGCGCGCCGCCTGAGCCTCGCCAACGGTCCCAAGGTCCTCGTGGACGAGCTCCCATGGCCGGCCGAGCGGCGGATCTTCGTTGATGATCTCCTCGATGGGGAAGATCACGTCATTGCTGAGCGACTCGCCATATGCGGCGAACTCACCCGTGTAATAGGCAAGCTCACACGCCACGACGGGCTCGGTGCTCGTCGCCTCGGTGGTGTCGGTGGTGCCGTCGTCCGAAGGATCGGTGGTGTCCGGGGCTTCGGTCGTCTCGGGGGCCTCCGTGGTGTCGGAGCCCTCTCCGCCGCCGCCACCGCATGCGGCGACGATCATCGCCAGCACGGTGAACATGGCAAGCCACGTCACCCGGCTCTTTCTATGTTTGTTCATGTTTCCTCCTCTTTGTCTCTCTCTCGTTGTGGCAGCTAGCTGCCCTTCGACCCTCTCGCTCTCATTCCTGCCTCCATCCTCTGTCGCGTGGGGCCAAGCTCTGTCGGTTGTCTCAAATCCGGTAACCCTCCTTCAGCTTGTCGAGGGTGACATCGGAGACTTCGAGCACCTGGGAGGCCGTGCCAAGGGTGAGGACCATCGCCCGGTGCGAGACCTCGAGCGCCTTGCTGGCGTTCTGCTCCGCCAGCACGATGCTCACGTCCTTGGAGTCGTGGATCTCGGCGATCTTCTCGAAGAACTGATCGACATACAGCGGTGACAACCCTGCGGTGGGCTCGTCGAGGAGCAGCATTTTCGGGTCCTGCATCAGGGCTCTTCCGAAAGCCACCATGCGGGTCTCGCCGCCGCTCAGGGTCCCGGCCAGCTGGTTGCGACGCTCCCAGATGTCGGGGAAGACCGTGACGACCTCCTCGATCCGCTCATCCCTCGAGCGAGACCCGATCATGGCCCCGACGTGGAGGTTCTCCTTGACGGTCAGGTCGGGGAAGATCCCCTTTTCCTGGGGGACGTAGCCGAGGCCTCGCGCCGCCAGCTCCCAGGGCGGCAGCCCGGTGACGTCTTCTCCCCCCAGCGACATCCTGCCTCCCGTGAAGGGGATCAGGCCGGCGAGCGTGGCGAGCAGCGTGGTCTTCCCTGCGCCGTTGGCGCCCAGGATGGCGAAGATCTCGTGACCTACGCTTAGATCAACGTCCTTGATCACTGTTATCCCGTGGTATCCGCTCCTGACGCTCTCAGCTTCCAGCATGCTCACCACCCAGGTACTTCTCGACGACGGTGTCGTGCTGGCGGATCTCGTCGGGATCCCCCTGGAGGATCACGCTCCCTTCCGCCATGAAGTGCACGTACTCACTCAGACTCCAGACGACCTCGAGGTCGTGCTCCACGAGGACGACGGTCATCCCGTCCGCAGCCGACTTCTCCTTGATCACGTCCATCATCCGGTCCCGCACGTCCTCGGGGAGGCCGGCGGCCGGCTCGTCGAGCAGAAGGACCCGGGGCTCCAGGAGGAGACAACGGATGATGTCCAGGAGCTTCTTCTCTCCTGCCGACCGGGCATAGCCGAGGGGGTCGGGAAACTCGAACCTGTCGAGGTACGCACTGATGTCCTCGGCCCTCCTCTCGTACACCTCGTCCTCGTTGAAGAGGCGGAAGGGCCGCTCTTCCTCCGACCGGGCCACCGAGAGGAGGAGGGAGTCGAGGATGGTGAGCTGCTCGAAATCCATGATGACCTGGTTGCTCTTCACCACTCCGTGGTGGGCCATCTGGTGGGCGGGCATCTCCGAGAGCACGATCGACGGGGACTCGGGACCGTCGGGATGAAGGGCCACTCTGCCCCGGTCGAGCCGGGTCGAATGCATGATCATCCGCATCAGGGTCGTCTTTCCGGCTCCGTTCGGGCCGATGAGCCCCTCGATCGGGTGATCACCGAGGACCAGTTCCTCGACGTCGACGACCACGCGGCCGTCGAAGCTCTTGGCAACGTTCTCCAGGCGAATCCTGGGACGGGTGTCCAGCGGGGTCGCCGTCTCAGCTGCCATGCAGCCCCCTCATGATCTTGTCGCGGCGCATGTCGCCCAACACTCCGACGGGACGGAACATGAGGACCACGATCAGGACCGCCCCGAAGAGCATCTCCCTGAGCACGGGGATGGCCTGGGTGTACCACTCCCGTGGCAAGGGCAGGTAGGACTGGACGATGATGTCGAAGAAGCCGACGGCGAGGACCACGCCCACGACCCCTCCCCAGACTCTGGTCGTGCCGCCGAGCACCAGGCCGACGATGGCGGCGAGGGTGATCTCTATTCCGATGTTCTCCACGGCAAGAAAGCGCTCCATGACGCCGAACATCGCCCCGAGCAGGCCCATGCCCGCCGAGCTGAGGGTGAACAGCCACAGCTTGGTGCGGGCCGTGGCCTTCCCCAGACTCCGCGCCAGGGGCTCGTTGTCCCCGAGCGCGGTGAGGAGTCGGCCGTAGGGCGCACGGTGGACACGATGTACGTAGTAGAGGATCAGTGCGACCACCACGGTGAGGACGAGCACCCAAAGCGACTCGTTGGCCTTCACGGTCCCCACGTCGTAGGGGAATCGCAGCCCACCGAGCCCTCGGGCGCCGCCGGTCAGGTCCTTTAGCGTGGTGACCAGGATGAGCACCACGGTTGCGAAGCCGAGGGTGCCTACCAGCATCCCGTCGATGTCGAGGTCGGCGATCGCCCATCCGATGAGAAGCCCGCTCAACCCGGCGACGATGACCGCTCCGAGTACGGAGAGCAGGAACGCCCAAATCTCGCCGAAGGGCCAGTCGACCTGGGTGAAGAGCACCCCGAAGGTGTACATGCCTATCCCCCAGAATCCGACCACTCCGAAGTTGGCGATCCGGGCGAGCCCGAGCTGAAGATGGAGGAGCAGCGCCAAACCGATGACCATCACCACGAAGAAGAGACCTGAGATCAGGAACGCGTCGAGCCAACCGAGATTCATGCGC
This sequence comes from Actinomycetota bacterium, assembly GCA_046537785.1. GTDB lineage: Bacteria > Actinomycetota > Acidimicrobiia > Spongiisociales > ZC4RG35 > JANQRA01. The sequence goes on along the minus strand of JBKHKD010000016.1, from coordinate 1,868 downwards.
TACACCTTTGCCGTATCGGCCAGCGGGTTGCCCCGCACCTTCAGGACCACGATGAACGCCACGATGAGGATGAGCTGGGCATAGAGGATTTGGCCGAGCTGGAGTGACATCGCTGCCAGGGCGATGCCGGTGGCTATCCCCGTGACGATGACCCCTCTGATGCTACGAGCCCCTCCTACCAGGACGACGAGGAGGATGAGCAGGAACTGACGCCAGCCGAGGAGGGGTGATACCGAGGAGGCCACACCGTAGAAGACGCCGGCGAGTCCTCCGGCCACCCCGGCGGTGAACCAGATGAGGACGGTCACCAGCACCGGACGTATGCCGCTGGCCCCGGCGAGACCGTCATCACTGGCCAGTGCCCTCATTTGGAGGCCGAGGTTGGTCTTCTGTATGAACCAGTACAGGCCCAACGCCAGAGCGAGGACAAAGCCGAGGGCCAGGAGACGGAACGAGCCGACGCCGATGCCCATCACGTTGATCGTGTCAGGCGGGGGAACGTCGAAGAACCTGACCGGATAGCCGAAGACGAACTGCAGGGCATGACGGAGGAACACCGACAGCCCGAAGGAGATGATGATCATCTCGAGGACACCGACGTTGCGCTTCTTGCCGGGCTTGAAGACAGCAAAGTAGGTGGCGACGCTGAGCAGTCCCGACATCACCGCGGCGGGCACTACGACAGCGTAGAAACCAAGGCCGAAGCTGGTGTTCAGCCACATCCCGAAGTAGGCCCCGAGGGTGACCGTCTCCGAGTAGGCCACGTTGATCAGCCCGGTGAGCCGGTAGAGGAGGAAGAAGCCCATTGCGGCCAGCACCAGAGGGGCGTGCTCGGTGAGGCCGATGACGAGGGCGTCGACTATGAATTGCAAACGCAGCCTCCCGGGGATCTCACGAAGTTCCTCCTCATCAATCTTCGATAATCGATTACACGAGAATACGGTGCCACCCCATTGGCCGTCAACTGATTTCCCCAGGATGGCGAAACAAGATCGTATCGTCACCAGTAGACAGCGCATGGAGAACAGACTCCTCGAAGGAAAGTCCGTCATCGTCACCGGGGCGAGCAGCGGCATAGGAGCGCATATCACCCGCGTCCTGGTGGCCGGCGGTGCCCGCGTGACTGTGGCCGCCCGACGCCGTGTCCGTCTCGAGGATCTCGCGGAAGAGCTGGCGGGATTGAGCGGAGATGTCTCACTCGTCGAAGCAGACGTCACCAAAGCCAACGACGTCGAGAGGATGGTCCAGCACGCGGTCGACCGCTACGGCGGGATCGATGCCCTGGTCAACAATGCGGGCATGGAGATCCAGGGCCGGATCGAGGAGCTCTCCGAAGAAGCCCTCGAGCGCATGCTGCGCACGAATGTCGTCGGGCCCTATCTATGTCTACGCGCCGCCCTCCCCTACCTTAAGCAGCGTGGTGGCTCGGTGGTCAACGTCGGTTCGACGGTCGTCACCCGCGCTCCTCTCTATCGGTTCGGCTACGTCGCCTCGAAGGGCGCCCTTGAAGCCATGTCGCGCGCCCTGTCCGGGGACCTCGGGCCCGAAGGTGTCAGAGTCAACGTCGTTCGGCCGGGCATAGTCCCCTCGGAGCTCCGTGGCACCACAGAGACCGAGGAGATGGAGTCACTCAAGGAGAGGGTTCCCCGTCTCCAGGCTCTCCCGAATGTGGGAACGGGCATGGACGTGGCAGCCGCCGTTGCCTTTCTGGTCTCCGACGACTCCAGGTGGATAACGGGCACCGTACTCGACGTCGACGGCGGATACTCATTGGGCACGCCCCGGTGATGGCCGTCACTTGGGCGGCATGCGGGCTCCGGCGTCCAGCCTGATCACCTCGCCGTTGAGCATCGGGTTCTCGACGATGG
>JBKHKD010000062.1:0-5389 GCA_046537785.1 Actinomycetota bacterium | reverse complement strand
CCTCGAAAACCCTCCCACGCCACTTGACAAGACATAGGAGCATCACACCTGCGGTAGCTGTCTACTGGTTGACACAGTCCACCAGGGCTTCGGCGCTCATCGCTGTTTTGGGAGACCCTCGGACCCGAACCGACCAAGGGTCCATGGGCGTTCGACCGACCCATGGGTGTCGTCGGATCACCGAACAAGATCGCGCTGGATGATCCCGCCCGAGAACGACTCGAGGAGGACTCTGAAGAACTGGACCACCCATTGCAGTGGGGAAGCGACGCCCTCGGACTCGGCGGGTTTGACCTATCCGGCACCACCCCCTCCACCAGACACACGCATCTGCAACAAGTTGCTGACTGTCAACTGGTCAACAACCTAAGGAGGTGAGAATGGCTCTAGACCGCGGAGTGCTGACGAGGGTCGACCGGCGTCTCTTCGCTGAGATCGATGACAACCCTGCAGGCCAGAACCTCGATGACCAAACGGAAGCTCTCAGGCGGAGACAACGAGCTCTCAGGGAACGTGAGCGGACACTGCATCGCCTGTCTGGACCCAACACTCGAGCCTCTGTGAGCGTGAGCGTGGGTCGGAATGAGGCTTGTCCGTGCGGTTCGGGCCTCAAGTACAAACGATGCCACGGGCGGCCCGAGTAGCCGACGCCCCGTGAACCCCCAGAAACCAACATGAAACAGCGCGATAACCCATGATATGCCGGTGATCTGGGCCAGCTTCTGGGACAGTTTCGGGCCCATGCCGAACACTCTTTGATGATCTATTTGATGAGAACGGTCTCCGCGACCGGCCGCCGCGCCGAGAAGGTCCATCCGTTGGCAGCGTAATGGTCGGCGTTGGCTTCACCACGAGCCCCATCGAACACATCGATTGGCGAACGGAGCTGGATCTCGTCGAATCCGGCTACTTCCAACGCAGCACGAAGAGTGTCCGGTGTGAAGGCTCCGACCACACATTTGGTCCATCTGAAGATCAGATCTCTGGATGATCGGGGCGGGATGCGTTCGATCAGGGTGTCGGCGCCAAAGACACTGCCTCCTGGGCGGAGTACCCGTCGTAGTTCGGACAACACGAGTTGTTTGTCAGGACAGAGATGCAGCACACCGTTGGTGATGACGACATCCACGGATTGATCGCCAAGCGGGAGTTCCTCGGCCAGACCTTCGATGAAATCGACATTGTCGATGCCGGCCCGTGCTGCGGCCACCGACGCCAGGTCCACCATTTGCGAGGATGGGAAACGCCAAGCTGGTGGCGTCTAGCATTACATATCAACAAATCTGGCGCAGTAACGCTCGAGCCACCCACGTGCCCGCTATCAGGCACGTCCTGCGCTTTTGGTCGGTAGGTGGTGAAGGCTGTTTGCCGGTCGTTTCGTGGCCTGGGATAGTTGCTTGGTGTCGGAATCTGCTGGGGAATCGATAGCCCGTGGCTCGTTTCTGCCCCTCGGGCCGGCGCGGTTGTACATCCGCGAGGTCGGGTATGGGCAGCCGATCATCATCGTCCACGGCGGCCCGGATTTCGATCACGAGTACCTGTTGCCTGACATGGATCGCCTGGCCGAGTTTTTCCGCCTGGTGTACTACGACCAGCGAGGGCGCGGCAGGTCCGCTGACGGGGTCAAGCCTGAGGACGTCACGATTATCTCCGAGGTCGGCGATCTCGAAGCGGTGCGGCTCCACCTTGGACTGGACAGGACGGCAGTGCTCGGGCACTCCTGGGGTGGCCTTGTGGCCATGGAATACGCCATCCGGTACCCCGACCAGGTGTCGCACCTCGTCCTAATGAACACAGCACCCGCATCCCATCAGGACTACCTGATGTTCCGTGACCATCTCCGTGCCCGACGCTCCCCTGACGACGTCGCTGAGATGGAGAGACTCAGGTCAAGCTCCGAGTATCAGCAGGGAGACCTCGACGTCGACGCCGAGTACAACCGGCGCCACTTCAAGAATGCGGTCGCCCACCCAGAGTATGTTGATCTCGTTGTTGGGCGGCTGAGAACACATTTCACCCCCGAAACCTTGCGTCTCGCCCGAGCCATCGAACAGCACCTATACGAGCAGACCTGGGAGCTGCCCGACTACGACCTGCTTTCCGAGCTGAGCCAGCTCCGCATCCCGGCGCTGGTCATCCACGGTGCCCAAGACTTCATCCCCATCGACATCGCGCGACACATCGCAGCATCGATGCCCGGGGCACGTCTGATCGTGCTCGCGAACTGCGGGCACTTCGCCTATCTCGAACAACCCAAGCGGGTGGGTTCGAGCATCACCGAGTTCTTGAGACAGGCCGGGCTGTAGTCCACCAAACCATCGTCGTGGAGGAAGACGCTCACTGCCCGGCGTCCTCCAGTCCTGGCTGATCGGTTGTCAACACCGCCGCAGAACCACGCATATCAACACTTCTGTAACGAAACCGCCCGTATCTGACACCGTTCGAGATCGGCGCCACTGGAGCGGGGCGATGATTGGCTTTTTCGGAGCAGGGCGTCTCAGCCGAGCACTTTCTTAGCGTGCTCTCCGAACTGGCGCATTGGACCGACCGGTCCGACCTCGATAAAGACAACACCTTCTTCTGTGTCGGCGGTGTGTCCGGCGGGCCAGTGATAGACCTGTCCGGCCTCCACTGTTTCGTCCGATCCGTCGGCATGATGCATGTGGATGGATCCTTCGAGCACGATGCCCCAGTGGGGACTGGGACAGCGGTCCTCCGGCAGTCCTACGAGCACGGGCGTCATGTCGGTCCCGGCCGGAACCTTGGCGTGGCGGATGGCCATTTCGCCCAGTTCGATGTAGCGGGTCTCGAGTTCGCCCTGGTCGATTTCGATGGGAAGGTTGTCGATTGCTGTTGCCATTGGAACGGTCTCCTTTTGTTGGTTGCTGGTCGGCTCTCAGCGCCGAGCAGCGGTTCGTCCGGCTACAACCCTCCAATGGTGGTCATCGCCGTCTCCTTGTTCGCCGGCCTGGGCGACTGCTCTGGATTCTTCAGTTGTGAGGACGCTGACCAGACAAAACTCGTTACCGAACGGGTCTTGCATGACCGCCCAGTCGATCAAAGGCATCTCCCCCTCATAGGAGTGAGGACGCGGGTAGATGCTCGGTTCCTTCTTCACCGTGCCACCGATCGCCTCGATCTCAGAGATTGCGCTATCGACGTTCCGGACCCCGATATCGACGTGTGAACGGTTGGTCTCAGGACCCTTTGGCGTGGTGACCAGATGAAGGATCACCTCGTGTCGCCACGGATCCGCTTGGCCGAGATAAGAGAACCGTCCTGGGAATGCGGACGGGATCACCGGGAGACCGGTGACCTGCGACCAGAAGGCCTCGGCTACTTCGAGGTCGTTGACATCGATCACGTGACACCGCAGCTTTCCAATTCCCATTAGATATTCAATCTACCACGAATCTACTCGCAATGCGAGTAATATGCAGTTAAATGACTTCACCATCTCCTGCCACCTTCGGGCTGTTGGGCATGCTCGCGGTACGCTCGTGGACCGGCTATGAGCTCACCCAACAGGTGCGCCGTAGCCTGCGGTTCATATGGCGGACCTCCGAAGGGCACCTCTACCGCGAACAGAAGCGGCTCGTCGACCTCGGATGGGCCACGGTCGAGGAGGAACCCGCCGGCGAGCGCACCCGCAACCGCTACACAATCACCGATGCCGGGCGGGCGGCACTTTCGGAGTGGCTGACCACCGAACCGGAGGAGCCCCATTTCCAGATCGAAGGCATACTGCGCACGTTCTTCGGCGACCAGGGAACTCCCGAACAGCTCGTGACCTCGATGCAGACCACAGCAGAAACGGCGCGCTCGATGCTCGACGAGATGCTCGGCTTCGTCAACGAGTACCTCGAGGAAGGCGGTCCGTTGTGGATGCTCGAGCACGGAATGAGCGGACCGGACAGCGAACGACTCGAGTTCCACGGTCGACCGATGTATCCCGAACGCCTCCACGTGGTCGTACTAGCAATCGACGTCACGACCCAACTCCTCGAGACCATCCACGGCTTCTTCAACGACGCCGCCGATCGAGTAACTAGTTGGCCAAGCACAACCGACATCTCGATCACACCCGACACTCGCCAGCGGTTAGAACGGATCCAAACCCGAGCCAACGGACCCTCCCGGAATGGACCAACTCAAAAACCGACAAGGATGTAAAGACCCGGGGCAGAACAACCGGACACCGACACCGACACTGTCCCAATCCCAACGCGCGACAGCTAGAGAGTGACAGACGCCTGCCGACCCAAGCGACACGGAGAAGCTGTTACCAGCGTGGCAGCACTCCGTTCCAGGAGCGGATGACTGGTGGCACTATTAAGGCCCGTGGGGACCTCGTGACCAGACGAACTCACAGCAATGGTGGCGTGTGCGGGGGGCCGAAGACGCCTCCGCATGCTGGTTGTGGCGGCTGTCGTGATGTCTCTGGTCGTGGTCGCCGGATTCTATGAGTTAGTCGGGACGGGTCGAGCTGTCACCGCATGCTCGGCCGATCCACCAGACCTACCCACGTCCCTGGCCACAGCACAAAGAGAGGTTGCGTGGTTGTTCAGTCCTCCCGGGTTCGCATGCAGATTCGTGGACAAAAGCGGGGAAGTACTCTTCAGACCACGTTCCGGCTCTGATCCGGTTGCTGGAATGCCGACCAGGTCATCAATTGAGCGACGGCCATGACGACCGCAGCTCCCAGGTAGAGGGGGCCGACAACAGGGGCGTAGAGAATGGTCAGCCCGTAGATGGCGATCATGATCCAGGTGACCCACCACGCCCATGGCTCACCCCGCCGATACGCCGTGACCACCACCACCAGGGCGTAGATGTTCATGGCGGCAAGAGCGAAGAAAGCCAGTACCTCGTCATCCGTCTCTGCAAAGCCGGCCAACGGGCCGGCGAGGTGGTTCAGGATGCTGAGCCCGTTGATCACCACGAGGACCCACCAGCCGATCTTGTATCCGCTCGAGCGGGTCCGGGATTCCACAGTCGTCATGTTCGCCTTCCCTTCTCTTCGATGTTGTCTAGTACCAGCCGTTCTGCCGAATCGGTGACAGGCGCATTTGGAGGCGTCGTTCGTAGCAGGGCAACGCCAAGCCAGACGTACGACGCTTGCCAAATGGTCAGGGCCGCGATCGCAAGCTCATCGTTACCTAGGAACCTCACCGGGATGACGACAAGCGCAAGGAACAGCCCGTTAACTAGAAGAGGCCGCGCCAGTCTGGGCAGACTCGGCCTGAGAGCTATACCGGCTCCGACCGTGCCTATGGCGATGATGAGGGCGGTAGTGAAGAAGCCGGCGGATAAGGCGGTGACCGCACCGCTGTCGCGAGCAACAGAAGCCAGTGCGCCGGACCAAAGTTCGACACCCGCAACGAGTGCC
>JBKHKD010000061.1:0-5466 GCA_046537785.1 Actinomycetota bacterium | reverse complement strand
TCACACTCCCAACGAGAGCCAGGGCACTCATCGCCAGCCCCGCCAAAACGACCCAGGTCAGTGTGGACACTGTATGACCTAACTCGAGGGCGTCAGTCGTGCGCGGCTCGGCGCCGTGCCGCGGTCATGGTGTCCGGGCGCCAAGCTTGTCGACGAGGTAGTCGACTGCACCGTCGATCGTGAGGAATCTGGAAACATCGCGCTGGGGGATGTCGAGTTCCGTCTTCTCACTGATTCCGATCATCCAGGTCAGATAGTCCATCGAGTCGAGGTCCAACTGTTCGGTCAAGTCCAGGCTGTCGTCCACATCGTCGCGGTCGACCTCCGGGGCGATGTCTGCGAGTACGTCGAAGATGAGATCTCGTGCCTGTTCGTGGGTCATAGTTCCTCCGGTTTCTGTAGGAGTCGGTCGAGTGCTGTGAGGAAGAGACCGCCGGTATGACCGTCGGTCACCCGGTGATCAGCGGCGAGCGTGGCGTGGACTACGGGATGGACTGCCGGCTCGCCGTCGACGGCGACCACCTCCTCGACTACCTTGCCGAACCCGACCATGGCCACCTGAGGTGGGATTATCACCGGGAAAGCCGTGTCCACCCCACGATCACCGAGATTGGTGACTGTGATGGTCGGTTCGGACATCTCGGATCCTCTCAACCTCCAGGACCGGGCTCGGGTCACCAAATCACGCAGATGCTCCATCAGCTCGGCCAACTCCAACCGGTCCGCGTCATGGATTGCCGGGGCGACCAATCCGCCTTCACGCAGGGAGATGGCCACACCCAGATGGACAGACTCCGATGGTTCGAAGCCGTCATCCACCCAATGACCGTTGAGATCCGGGACCTCTCGGACTGCCCGGGCGGTTGCTTTCAGTAAGAGGACCGCCGGCAGGACCCGATTGCTGATAGGCAACTCCGAGTTCACGTCATCGAGCCAGGTGGTGGCCCGGCCCAGGTCGATCCGGGTCGCCAGGTAATAGTGGGGGATCTCACGCTTCGATCGGCTCATCGAACGCGTGATCGCCTTCCGCATCGCAGCCACCTTGTCCCCGGGTTCGGTGGCTGTGGGCCCGTGGCTCTCCACGTCGTCGCTGACGATCAGCCCGTCCGCCCCTGAGGCGGTCACCGACCCCAAGCTCACGCCGAGCTCCGCCGCCCGGGCTCTCGCCATGGGTGATGCCTTGACCCGATCTCCCTCCCGGGGAATCTCCTCAACCTGCTGGCCAGATTCGCGAGCTGCTCTCCGGACATCCTCCCTGGTGACGGAGCCGCCAGCGCCGGTCCCGGTTATCTTCTCGATGTCGACGTCGAGAGTGTGGGCGAGGTGACGGATCGGAGGAGGAGGCTGTCTCGGAAAGCGGGGCGGCCTCTGCTCGAGGGGAGCTGACGGCAGCTGCGGCTCCGACGGTCGAGGGGCCATCTCATCCTCCTCGACGTTGATCCGGGCGAGAGGAGTCCCCACCGCCAGCTTCTCCGGGCCGGGCTGACGCAACAGCTCTTCAACCACGCCATCGTGCCAGCACTCGACCTCGATGATGCCTTTGTCGGTTTCCACCTCGGCGATGACCTGTCCGTACTCGACATGATCACCGGGCTCGACCAACCAGCCCACCAGCATCGCCTCGTCCATATCTGCTCCCAGCGAGGGAAGTACGAAGTCGATCATCAACCGACCAATCTTTTGGCCGCCTCCACGATGGCCTGCACCTGCGGAAGGGCGGCCTGCTCCATGTGGCGCGCATAAGGGATCGGCACCTCGGCGGTGCAGACCCGCTCGATCGGCGCATCCAGCTCCCAGATGGCCTCTTCGGCGATGATGGCGGCGATCTCGGCCGAGAGACCGCCCGTCTTCCATCCCTCGTCGATGATGACGACGCGGTGGCTGGTGGCGACACTCTTCAGGATTGCTCCTTTGTCGAGTGGTCGAAGCACCCTGAGATCGAGTACCTCTGCCGAGATACCCTCGTCACCGAGTTCTCGGGCGGCGTCGATGGTCTTGGGCAGACTCCCTCCATACGTGATGAGGCTGACATCGCTACCAGAGCGGCGGACTCTGGCGCTTGCGATGTCGACAGACGCGTCATCGGATACCTCACCCTCCAGGTTGTAGAGACCGGTGTGCTCGAAGATGATCACCGGGTCGGGATCTTCGAGGGCAGGCGCCAGCATCCAACGGGCATCCTCAATTGTGCCCGGCGCGAGCACCTTAAGCCCGGGGACGTGGGCATACCACCCCTCCAGCGAGTGCGAGTGTTGTGCCGCCAATTGACGTCCGGCCCCGGTAGCCATCCTGATAACCACAGGGACGTTGAACTGTCCGCCCGACATGTGAAGGTACAGAGCGGCGGTGTTCACGATCTGATCGAGGGCGAGCAGCGAGAAGTTCACCGTCATCACCTCGACGATGGGACGCATTCCTCCGAGAGCCGCTCCGATCCCGGCGCCTACGAATGCCGACTCGGACAGCGGAGTGTCACGCACCCGCTGCGGTCCGAATTCCTCCAGCATCCCCTTGGACACCGCGTAGCAGCCGCCATACCGGCCAACGTCTTCACCCATCAGGAAAACCCGATCGTCTCGTCTCATCGCCTCGCACATCGCTTCGCGAATCGCTTCGCGGTAGGTCGTGGTGGCTGCCGGCGCAATGACATCGGTCATGACGTGCCCACTCCCGAGTAGACGAATCGTGTCAGCTCCTCAACGGACTCCCAGGTCCCTGCTTCGGCGAAGGCGACCGCTCCGTCGACTTCGTCCCGAACCCGACTCTCCATTCCGTTCCATGTCTCGTCGTCGAGAAGCCCTTCATCGATGAGGCTCCTCTTCAGCAGCTCGATGGGATCGCGCTCCTTCCACTCCTCGACTTCTTCTTTGGTTCTGTAGAGCTCAGGGTCGAACATCGAATGAGCCCGGAAGCGAAAGGTACGAAATTCGAGAAAATGGGGGCCGCCGCCTGCTCTCACCGACTGGGCGGCCTTCCGGGCAGCCTCCTCCACCGCCTCGACATCCATCCCGTCGACCTCCCAGGCGGGCATCTCATAGGTGGCGGCCTTCAGGGTCAGATGGGTCTGCGACTCCGATCGCTCCAGAGCCGTGCCCATGGCGTAGAGGTTGTTCTCACAGCAGAAGAGGACAGGGAGGTTCCAGAGAGCGGCGAGGTTCATCGACTCGTGGAACTCTCCTTCGGCCACAGCACCCTCGCCAAAGAACACCGCGGTCACTCTTCGTCGATTGGCCAGCTTGTCGGCGAGGGCGAGTCCCACTGCCAAGGGAAGACCGCCACCCACTATGGCGTTCCCCCCGTAGAACCTGGTGGAGGCGTCGAACAGGTGCATCGAGCCTCCCCGACCCCGGCTGCAACCCTCCACCTTTCCGAACATCTCGGCCATGATCGAGCCAGCGTCCATTCCTCTGGCCAGGGCATGGCCATGCTCCCGATAGGTGGCCACCACGGCATCGTCGGGCTCGAGTACCTCCATGACCCCGGTCGCAACCGCTTCCTCGCCGATGTACAGGTGGAGGAAACCTCTGATCTTCTCCGCCTGGTAGAGCTGGGCGCATCTCTCCTCGAATCGTCTGATCCGCAGCATCTGCTCCAGCAGGCGGAGCCGGTGCTCCTCGTTGCTCATAGGGTCTCCTCGCTTTCCAGTGTCGACGTGTCCCCCGTTGGCAACCCCAGCTCCCAGGCTTTGAGCAGTCGGCGCATGATCTTCCCGGAGCGGGTGTGGGGCAGGTCCTGGCAGAGCTCGACCTCCCTCGGGGCCACCGAGGCTCCGAGCTTGACCCGACTCCAACCAATGAGCTCCTTCCTCAGCTCATCCGACCACTCGTAGCCGGCGTTGAGGGCGACGAATGCCTTGACGATCTCCCCGGCGACGGGGTCCGGCTTGCCGATGACCCCGGCCTCGGCCACTGCTTCGTGCTCGATGAGCGCCGACTCGACCTCGAACGGGCCGATGAGATGACCGGCAGACTTGATCACGTCGTCGCCCCGGCCCACGAACCAGAAGTAGCCATCCTCGTCCCGCTCGGCGAGATCGCCCGTCTTGTACCAGCCGCCGACGAAACTCTTGGAGTACCTCTCCTCCATCCCCAGATAGGCGCGGAACATCGACGGCCACCCGGGTCTGAGAGCGAGCTCACCTTCAGTCAAAGGAGACGTTTCTTCCTCGGCCGTGCCGTCGGGATTGAGCCGCACCTCTCCCTGACTGTCACGTCGCAGGATTGTTGCCGCAACGCCAGGGAGAGGCCGGCCCATGGAGCCGGGACGAATCGGCTCGCCGACATAGTTGGCGATCATGATTCCCCCCGTTTCGGTCTGCCACCAGTTGTCGTGGATGGGCAGACCGAGTGCCCGTTCCCCCCAGACGACTGCCTCGGGATTCAACGGCTCCCCGACGCTCGCGACGAAGCGAAGCGATGAGAGGTCGTACTTCTCGGCCACGGACTCGCCGGCCATCATCAGCATGCGGATCGCGGTGGGAGCCGTGTACCACACCGTCACCCGATGGTCCTGGATGATCTGATACCAACGGTCGGCGTCGAAGTCGCCTTCGTCGACGATCGAAGTGACTCCGTGAGCCAACGGAGCGATGATCCCGTAGGACATGCCGGTGACCCATCCCGGGTCGGCGGTGCACCAGTAGGTATCGCTATCGTGGAGGTCCAAGGCGTACAACGCCGATACATAGTGATGGAGCACCGCTCGGTGGACGTGGACCGCGCCTTTGGGGGCGCCGGTGGTGCCACTGGTGAAATGGAGCAGCGCCATGTCCTCGCCGTCCATCGCCGCGGGAGGGGTGGTGGGGTCACCGTCTTTCAACATTTCGTCGAACGACACCGTGCCTGGGACCGGTGAACCGATGACGATGACGTGTTCCAGGTCGGGAAGTCGGTCGCGGATTGCGGCGAACTTTCTCTTGTAGAGCGGCTCGGTCGTGACCAGGACCTTTCCTTGACCCATGTTGAGCCGTGTCTCGATCGGCTCGGGACCGAACGCAGAGAAGAGCGGAGATGCCACGCTGCCGTTCTTCAACGTCCCCAAAGTGGCCACGTAGAGCTCGGGGATCCGCGTCGACAGAGTGAAAACACGATCACCCTTTCCAACGCCCAGACCACGCAACCCGGATGCGAACCTCGAAGTCAGCTCGGCCAGCTCGGCATAGGTGTACTCCCTGGCGTCGCCCTTCCTGCCTATCCAATGGATGGCCACGCGATCGCCATCATCTCGCACGTGGCGGTCGATGGCCTCATGGGCGATGTTCCAGCCTCCCCCAGACAGCCCATCGAGGTAGGCTTCGGCCCCCTCCCAGGTGAATCGCTCACATGCCTCTTCGTAAGACTCGAGATTGGGCGACAGCGAGAATGATGCCGGCTTTTCGATTTCCGGATAGGGGGTCTCCATAGCGCAGACCGTGCCAGACAACATGACAGTGCCGATAGGGGCTAAATCCCTAAGATCGAACCAGAA
>JBKHKD010000044.1:0-22078 GCA_046537785.1 Actinomycetota bacterium | reverse complement strand
TTCCCACCGACGCCAACAGACGTGCTGAAGCCCATTCGAGGTCCGACGGTTCGAGCTCGCCCCCCGCGTGGTTGATACCCACGAGGTCGCCAGGTCGCTGCCAGCCGGGTCGGCCCGGGAAGAGCTCGCTGAAGCGGGTGAATGACTCGTCGGTGCCCGACGATGATCATGGTGGCGTCGGCAGGCAGCGGCTCGCGGGGCCCCAGGGTGGTCGCGGTGCCGCTTCGGTCTCGATCGCCATGTTGCATCCGGTCCGGCGGTGCACGTGGGTGTCGGCCAGGGTGCGGCCGACCAGGCTGGGGGGAACCTCGGTCCTGACCACGCTGGTCGCCGGATCGGAAAGACAGGGAGGGATACCTGCTGGGCACGCTCGGTGGAATTGACCTTCGCCGAGAGTGGTGGGCGTTCGGTCAGACGTTCCACCAACTGCGCAATGGTCACTCCAAGCGACTTCAGCACGATTCAAGTCCCATCGACCCACAGGATGATGGCAGGTGCCACGATCTCGATCAGGCCAAGTCTCGACCGGGGAGGATCACCGGGTGGAGCCGGCGCCCGGCCTCACCGCATGGGCACCTTCGGGTAGTGATCCGACCGAGCTCAGATCGACGATGCGACGGCCCATCGGCCAGAGGGCGAGCCCGGCCATCTTGAAAGACGCTATCCCCATCGGGATGCCGATCAGGGTGAGGCAGAGCAGCACACCGAACACGAAGTGGGCCGCGGCCAGCCACCAGCCGACCAGGATCAGCCACAGGACGTTGCCCAGCCCGGTGAAGAAGCCGCTGTCCTCGTCGGGCACCACGGCCCGACCGAACGGCCACAAGGTGAACCCGGCCAGCTTGAACGCCTGGATCCCGAACGGGATGCCCACAACGGTCAGCATCATCACCAGTCCGCCGATGACGTAGCCGACCGCTAGCTCTATGCCCGCCACGAGCAGCCAGATCAGGTTGAGCAGCACACGGAACATGTCCCCAACCCTATCCATCGCTCATCTTCGGCGGACAGAGTCGAAATGCTCGTATGTTTGGGTGGTGTCTGCCGCCGAGCGATGAGAAAAGGAGTCTTCCCGATGAAGGTTGGAGTGATAGTCCCCCAGGGCTGGACCGGAGAGTACGACGGATGGGATCCCGTGGAGGCATGGGAGCGTACGGTCGCGATCGGTCAGCAGGCCGAGACGTTGGGCTTCGAGTCGATCTGGATGTTCGACCACTTCCACACCATCCCCGAACCCACCGAGGAGATCACCTTCGAGTCTTTCAGCTCACTCGCCGCGTTGGGAGCGCTGACCCAGAGGGTCAGGCTCGGCCACATCGTCATCTGCGCGGGATTCAGGAATCCCGCTCTCACCGCCAAGATGCTCTCGACCATGGACGTCCAGACCGGTGGCCGCATGGAGTTGGGCATCGGAGCCGGGTGGAAAAAGGACGAATGGGACGCCTACGGCTATGGGTTTCCCGAGGCGAGAGAACGTCTGGCCAACCTCAAGGACCAGCTGGAAGTCATCTCGAGGATGATGGCCTCACCCCGAGCCAGCTACCAGGGCGAGCACGCCAGCATCCAGGACGCCTACAACGTGCCCCAGCCACTTCAGCGGCCGGGAGTGCCGATCATGGTGGGAGGCAACGGTCCCAACGTGACCTGGCGTCTGGCTGCTCGGTTCGCCGACGAGCTGAACGTCGATGGGATGTCTCCCGACCAGCTCTCCGAGTCGCTTCCCGTCATCGCGTCCAGATGTGAAGAGATTGACCGCGACCCGTCGACCTTGCCCGTGTCAGTGCATGTCTTCGCCGAGAACGCCGCCGAAGCAGGGCAGGCCCGGGTTGAGTTGCTCGAGGCTTACAAGAACCTGGGAGTGTCCCGGGTGATGACCATCCTCCGGGCTGCTGTCGACTCCGACGAGGTACTGGATTCATTTGCCGCCGACTGCAAGGCGGCAGGCGTCGAAATGGCCTGATGAGACCCGCCCTCCGCCACAGCCGAGTCGTCGCCGGTTCGGCCTACTCAGAATCCCTGGCAGCGGCAACGGGACCGCAGCACTTCTTGTACTTCTGGCCCGACCCACACCAGCAGGGCTGGTTGCGTCCCGGCGGCCACGCCAAAGCCCGCCCGGTACGGGCTACCTCGGCTGCAAGCCGCGACCGTGCCTCTGGGGTACCGGCCCGGTCACCCTCGGTGCTGATCAGCTCCTCGACCGTCAACGGGGATACCGTTGGGGCGTCGCCGGGGAACAACGGTGCATACCGTTTGAGCTGGGCCTCGAGACGATGGCTGTACTCGGTGTGGTCCTCGGGCAAGTCTTCTCGCAGCTCCGGCCAGCGTCCCCTCGCTTCTGCCCATTCGTCGGCCGGGAACCAGGCCAGTGAGACTGCCACCTGGTCTCCCGTCTCGATCGGCTCGAGCGGCCATCCCGGAATGTCCGCTTCCGGCGGAGGCCGGTCGGGATCGAAGCCGCAGTGGCGGCAACGGGCTAACTCTTCCCACGATGCGGGCTCGATGGGAAACCGCGGGCGATAAGACGGCCGCCGCCACGTCATCTGAAACTCCTTCACCCGGGCGACGAGCTCCGTGTCGGGCGCCTCGCCGAGACGGTCCCAGGCGTCCTCGGTCAGATCGAGGAGCTGGCCGATCACCTGGTCGGGGTCTCCGGTCTCGATCGCCACCTCGATTCCGTCCAGCAGCCACCGCAGCGCCTCGCGGTCGTCGACTTCCTGGTAGGCAAACGCGGCCGAGTTGTAGAGCCACACGTCCTCGGGGTCACGCTGGCGCAGCTCGGCGTACAGGGCATCGGCCTCGTCCCGGCGTCCCGCCGCCATCAGTGTCTCGGCGATATCGGCCTCGGGATCGGGGTTGGAGCGATAGCCGGCGTCAATCGCCGCCCGTTTTGCCTCGATCGCCTCGTCGTAGCGCCCGAGCTTGCGGAGCAGCTGATGGATTTCGTCGTGGACGTGGGCCAGGTCGAGCTCGTGGCGGGTACAGGGGTGAACGGCCAGGTCCCGGTAAGCCGCCAGTTCGGACTCAGGGTCTCGGGCATCCCGCGCCTTGCGTATCCGGTCTTCGAGGTCGTCGATCTGGCGGAGTGCCTCCGGATAGGTGATCTTGGGCATCGCCGGAGCAGCGTAGAGGATCCGATGCCGCTCAGGTACGTGCCCGCGGCACACGGATACGTCGGCTATTTCGTCTAAGTTCTTGGCTGGATGGATAGCTCCGAAGACCAGCTGAGGCGCTTTGAGTCAATTGTCGCCGGCCTCGACGACCTGAGAGAGCAGGAACCGCGACCACGCCTGAGGCGGCCACCCCGGGACGACGTGGCCGTCTACCGGGTTCGGGTCGACCTCGACGGCGCCCGCCCTCCCATCTGGCGGCGTCTCGACCTCCGCTCCGACATCACCCTCGACGTCGTCCACAAAGTGCTCCAGGCCTCGTTCGGCTGGCTCGACTATCACCTTGCACCGCTTCGCTCTCGGAGGCGGACCCTTCGAACGACACAGCGAGTGGTTCCTGTGCCCTTTCGAGGTCGATGACGGCGAAAACGACGGAGTGCCAGCTTCCGAAGTCCGCCTTGACGAGACCCTCGGCGACTCGGGCGACACCCTCGCCTATCTATACGACTACGGGGACTCCTGGGAGCTGACCATCCGCCTCGAGGAGGTTCTCCCAACGGTTGACGGTCCTCCGATCGCGGTCTGCGTCGACGGGGACCGGGCCGCCCCACCAGAGGACTGCGGCGGGCTTGCCGACGCCGAGGACCTGGCAGCGGTGCTCGACGATCCGGCCCACTTCGATGTCGATGAGGTCAATGCCGCTCTGGCGGACCCCTACTTCGTTCTCCGCGATCGTGGTGTGGTACCTGGTCTGGTCGAGCTCTTATACCGGCTATCACCCACCGACAACGGTGCCGGGCTGATCACCAGCCTGATCGGGGTTCTCGACGAGAAGTCACCGGAGCCCACCCAGAGCGAGAAGGCCGACGCGCTGCGGGCCTACCAGTGGTTTCTCGACCGCGCCGACGGCGATGGGATACCGCTCACCGCGGCGGGCTACCTCAAGCCCGTCGATGTCGTGGCGGCATCTGAGATCGTCCCGCGAGTGGCCGATTGGATCGGAGAGAAGAACCGCGAGGCTCACACATACCCGTTACTGGCCTTCCGCGAGTCTCTGCAGGCTCTGGGGCTGCTGCGCAAGTACAAGGGGAGGCTTCTTGTCACTCGGGCGGGGAAGAAGGTAAGCGGGGATCCCGAAGCATTGTGGGTCTATCTGGCTACCCGCCTGATGAACGCCAAGAAGGACCGGTTCGTCGAGGAGGCTTCGCTACTGGTGGTCGCCTTCGCCGTCATCTCATCCGATGGGTCGATCCCCATCGATCGGATCGCCGAGGCACTCGGCTATCTCGGATGGGCCACTACCGACGGGGGCCCCGTCGGTAGTGGCCACATTTACCACCTGGATCCGAGCCCGCTGGATGTCCTCTGGAATGTCGGAGACCCTCCCGAGCGCGAGTTCCTGTCAAGACGTCTCAGCCCGGAGGCGTTGGCGCTGGCCCGGACCGCGGTGCTCACCGACCCGGGCTGGAGCACCTGAAAGCCGCAGGGCTCGGGGGACCCTGGACCTGGGCAGCGACAAATCAGTGGCTGAGGAGGGTCTTGATGATGCTCGAGACTCTGAGGTGGGTCTCCGCGTCCGCGGTGCCGAGACGGTGCTGCAGTCGCCTCCGGCTTACCGATCTGATGAGTTCGCACTGCACATCGCTCACCTCATCGAGACCGGATTTGGGGGTGGGGTCCACTTCGACGTGGAGCGACAGGCCGCGTCGGGCAGTGGTCAGCGGTGTGACGATCGGAAAGGGGATCGACGCACCGAAGGGTCGGGTGGGCCGACCACCAGGGCGGGTCGGTGGGCCGCGGGTTTTCCTGGATACGGCTCGCCAAAATAGACGAGCCAGAGCTCGCCTACCGACGCCATCGGCCACCGAGGTCGGCCTCGGCGAGATAGTCATTCCAGGCTTGCTCATCCGTCTTGTGCTCGGCGAGTTCCTCCGCCACCAGGTGGGCGAATCGTTGCTCTCTGTTAGTTCAATGGCATCGGCGCCGGGGTCTCCAGGTCGGCGAGGACCTCCCGGAACTCGTCTCCCCACACCGGGAGGAGGCGGCCGTCCTCGAATGCGACAAGTCGGCGGATCGACCCGTCGTACCACCAGTAGAGGTGAGGGCTGATCGAGTCGGGGCCACCGAAGTGAAAGGTGAGACCCGTTTCGATCAGCGCACTCATGGAGTAGACGAACGAGTCGTCGGTTATCTCGTGGAACAGCAGCGCATCGCGGACCGGGACCATGGCAAGCGCTCCGTGCGACTGTCGCGCCGAGAGATACCGACCCAGCCCGAGCAGCAGTGTCGAGCTCCACCAGCTTCCCCGAACCCAGGTGAGACGCTCCCCGGTTGGCTTCAGCATCGCCCGGCGCTCCCGGGGCTCGTCCAACATGGTGTTCTTGAAGGCGTCCTCCCACACCGTGTCCCGGTCGGTGTCCCATGCCTCGAGACTGTCGGGAGGCACGGTCGAGGCGCCGTCGTCGATCGCGACCATCAGCACCCGGTAGAGATCGTCGGCCACCGGTTTGGCGATGTCAGGAAAGGGGAGCTGATCGACCCAGTCCTGTGATGCCAGCCGAACCCGGAGCCTTCTCCTCGCCTGGTTGTACTCGGATGGGATCTCCGGAGGCCCTTCGATGAGATGCCCGAAGTGCCAGGCCACGTATTCGGCCCAGTCGTCACGGTCGATGCGGGCCAGGTTGGCGGCCATGTTGTGCACCGAGAACACTGCAGCGTTGGCGTTGCCCGTCCCTTGCTCGGGGTCGTAGGAGAAGGCGATCTGTCTTTCGTCGAAGTAGTGGTGCACCAGTTCGGCGATCTCTGAGGCCGTCGGGTATCGGTCCATGACCTGACCATATGTCGTGACAGACAACGACTCAATACCCTTAGTAACGATAGTTGATATCCATGCGGGTCGGGCTTACTCCTCGGGTAGGTCTTCGATCGGTCGTTGCCCGGCATCTGATCGAAAGGCTGGTGCCATCCAGCATCTGGGTAACCCCCGAATGCGGCCGTGAGTGATCGTCTCAGGCCGGGTCGTGTTAACATCTACACAGCAATCAATACATGAGGAAATGCCCCTGAACATCAGGAACCCGGAAGCGGAGCGGCTTGCCACCGAGGTAGCCGAACTCACTGGCGAGACCAAGACCGAGGCGGTCCGCAAGGCCTTGGAGGACCGCCTCGCCCAGCTGCGACGCGCCCGGAGCGGCAAGAGCTTGGCTGACGAACTGGACGAGATCGCCGACCGATTCTCCAGTCTTCCCGTCGACGATGACCGCTCGGCTGACGAGATACTCGGGTATGACGAAGATGGTGTGCCCACCTGATGGTGATCGACACGTCTGCCCTCCTCGCGATCCTGCAACGTGAGCCGGAGTCCCGTGTCTTCAACGAAGCTATAGAGGCGGCCGCGAGTCGCCTTCTCTCCGCAGGCAACTTCATTGAGGTCTCGATTGTGGTCGAAGCCAGGACTGGAGCGGCAGGGATACGGGAACTGGATCACTTTCTCGAGACCGCCGGCATCGAGGTGGTAGACGTGGACGGCCGCCAGGCCATGGAAGCACGTCGCGCTTTCCAGCTATATGGGAAGGGGCGTCATCGGGCCGGGCTGAACTTTGGTGACTGCTTTGCCTACGCCCTGGCCAAGATTCGAGCCCAGCCTCTCCTGTACAAGGGAGGGGACTTCTCCACAACCGATATCCTTCCGGCCATCTAGTCGCTAACAACCGCCGATCGGGATTCCGCGTGTCTCAGTCGGGGGCGATGGCCGTTACGACGTAGTAACGATGCCTCCACCCCGTCTTCACGGTGTCGACCGTGGTGTCGGCGTAGCCCAGTTCGAGCAGTCTGGCCTTGAGAGACTCGACGTCGGAAGGGTCGAGCCCGTGGCCGTCCTTCCCCTCCTTGATCATCCCCTCCATGATGTGCAGCCGCCCTCCGGGGGCCAGCACCCTGAGGACCTCCCTCAGCCCCGCATCCCGGTCGGCCCAGTGGTGGAACGAAGCCACGTTGACGACGACGGTGAAATGGTCATCGGGGAACGGCAGGGCTTCGGCCGAGCCGACCTGCACCTTCGCGCTTGGGACGCGTTTGGAGGCACGGGAGACCATCGACGGGCTGGGATCCACCCCGGCAACCTGAGCGCCCGTGGCTGCGGCAAGCTCCAACGCGGCTCCCGGCCCGCATCCGACATCGAGGAACCGGTCGTCGGCACCGAGCGAAGCGTGCTCCACGATGGCGGTGTTGCTCTTCGGGCTCCGATAGAACAGCGAGTAGAACCACGCCTTGAGCGGCGACCACCGCTCGATCTGTCCGGTTGTCATCGGTGCAGCAGCTTACGGCCTGCTGCACCCGGTCGCGATCACTACGGCGCGTCTACTCGTCGGCGTCGCTACCTGACACCTCGATCGCTTCCTGCTGCGACCCCGTCGTCACATCGATCTTCCTGGGCTTCGACTTCTGCGAAACCGGGATCGTCAGCTCGAGGACCCCTTCTGCGAGATTGGCCTCCATCCGGTCGGTGTCCAGAGCGTCGCTGAGCATCACCCTGCGGGTGAACGAGCCCTGAGGCCTCTCGGTGACGAGGGTTTCCTTGTTCTCATCCTTCCAAACCCGTGTCGCAGAGATGGTCAGCTCGTTTCGTTCGACGCTCACTTCGAGGTCGTCCGCCGAGATCCCCGGGACGTCGAAGTAGAGGGTCACCGCGTCGTCGTCGCGTACGGCGTCGAACCCCATCACCGCCGGGGTGGTGCGCTGCTCCCGAGTCTCCCTCGTCAGGCGATCAAACTCACGGATCGGATCGAAACGGAGCATTTCACAAACCTCCTTTTCTTCTGTTCGAGTCTTTCCCCGTTCTCTGGGTATTGAAACTACTCGGATTGCCGGACCCGACGCCCGTTTTTCGGGACTACTCGACCGCCAGGGTCCTGATCTGTCGGGCGGCTACCAGAAGCGGCTCGAGGCTGGCTGTCTGCTCCTGGGCCACTGTCTGCATGAACTGGTCGATCCGGTTGTGCCGGTCGATGCGCTCCAGCCGGTGCGTCTCCAGCGCCTCCTCCACCGGAAGTCCCTCCCCGGTGTCGAGGATCTTCTCGGCCAGGTCCCGCCGCAACTGGAGGAGGTCGCTCTGGACGGTGCGCACCGCCCACTTGTGCCACCTGGAGGACGCCGCGATCCCGGCGACCTGGCCCTCCAGCCAGTCCAGGCGGTAGCTCCTGCCGATGAGCATGAACAGCTCCGCCACCTCACTCACACTCCGCCCCCGGTCCCTGGCCAGCTCGATGATGTCGGGACCGTGCACCAGTTCGTCGTGGTGGGCATGGCGGTGGGCCAGTGCCGCGCTTACCCCGGCCTCGGTGAGGGCCGCCACCTCGCCGGTGTCTTCGGTCCAGTCGTGCCAATCCGGGTGGCCGAGGAACTCCTCGAGCTCGGAGAAGGACACCCGGTCGGCTTCGAGCCGCTCCGAGCCCGGGATCTGACGTGACCCGGTCAGATACCACCGCGTCGTCGACTCGACGAGCCAGTCGATCGCTTCGAGCATCTGTCGTCGCAGGGCCGGGTCCATGGTCGGGTCGAGTCGCTCGACCGTGGACCAGCGCTCCTCTGCGCCGATCAGTCGACGGGCGGCGCGATATGCGGCAACCACTCGCTGCCGGGTGGATCCGGTCTCCATAACCAGCCGGCTTACGAAGGTGATTCCCTGGTCGTTCAGGATCCGGCTGGCCAGCACCGTGGCCACGATCTCCCGTCGTAGGGGGTGGTCCCAGACGAGGTGGGCGAACCGTTCCGACACGTGGTCGGGGAAGTAGGACCTCAGCTCGGCGGTCAGGTCGGGGTCGTCGGGAGCCTCCGAGTCGATCAGAGCCGTCTTGAGGTCCTGTTTGGCGTACGCCAGCAAGACCGCAAGCTCGGGTCGGGTCAGACCAAGACCGTCACGTCCCCGCTCGGCGATGTCCTCGGACCCGGGGAGCGACTCGAGCTCACGGTCCAAGGAACCCTCAGTCTCCAGGGTTCGCATGAGGTTCTCGTAGGCGTCGAGGTTGGACACGGAGTATTCCTCGTCCTGGGACAGGATCAGGGCTTGATCGTGGTTGTCCTGGAGGACCCGGTCAACGACGTCGCCGGTGGCTCCGAACACGACAGCCGCCCGTTCGGAAGGGTCGAGCTCGCCGGTTTCTTCGGCGAGGCCGAGGAGGATCTTCAGATTGACCTCACGGTCGGAGCAGTCGACGCCTCCCGAATTGTCAATGAAATCGGTGTTGATGCGTCCTCCCCCGAGTGCGTACTCGATGCGGCCGCGCTGGGTGAAACCGAGATTCCCTCCTTCCGCCACCACCGAGCAGCGAAGCTCGTCGGCGTCGATCCGCACCGGGTCGTTGTCCCGGTCGGAGCTGTCGGCATGAGACTCCGAAGCGGCCTTTACGTAGGTTCCGATGCCGCCGTTCCAGAGCAGGTCGACGGGGGCTTTGAGAATGGCGCTCACCAGCGCGTCGGGGCTGAGGGATACGGCGTCGGTATCCAGCGCAGCTCTGATCTCGTCGGTCAGCTCGATGCGCTTGTCCCGCCGGCTCCAGACACCGCCACCGTCCGAGATCAGGGACCGGTCGTAGTCCTGCCAGCTCGATCGTGTCTGCTCGAACAGCCGTTTTCTCTCGTCGAAGGCCGGACCGGGGTCGGGGTCGGGGTCGATGAAGATGTCCCGGTGGTCGAATGCGGCTACGAGACGGAGATGGGGAGACTGGAGCATCCCGTTCCCGAAGACGTCTCCCGACATGTCGCCGATGCCGACTACCGAAATCGGGTGCGACCCGGCGTCGATCGACATGTCGGCGAAGTGCCGTTTCACCGACTCCCACGCCCCCCGGGCGGTGATCCCCAGCGACTTGTGGTCGTAGCCCGCCGAGCCGCCTGAGGCGAAGGCGTCTCTCAACCAGAACCCGTAGGAGGCGGCGATCTCGTTGGCGGTGTCCGACAGGGCAGCGGTGCCCCTGTCGGCGGCCACTACGAGATAGGGGTCGTCGTCGTCGTGACGTCGCATGTCGGCCGGCGGCACCACCTCGCCGGCCACCAGGTTGTCGGTGACGTCCAACAGACCTTCGATGAAGGTGCGGTAGGCGTCGCGCATGGCCGCGGACACGTCGGCGTCGTCTGCCAGGTCGCGGAGGACGAATCCGCCCTTGGCACCGGTGGGCACGATCAGGGCGTTCTTGGTCATCTGGGCTTTCATCAGGCCCAGTACCTCGGAGCGGTAGTCCTCGCGGCGGTCCGACCAGCGGATCCCGCCCCGGGCCACCTTTCCTCCCCGCAGGTGGATTCCCTCGACGGTGTGGCCCAACACGAAGATCTCGAACAGGGGCTTCGGCTCCGGCATGTCGGGGACGGCGAGGGACCAGAGTTTGAGGCTCAACGACCCACGGTCCGGCTTGTATGCGTTGGTGCGCACCGTGGCCAGGATCATCTCGAGGAACCCCCGCAGAACCCGGTCCTCCTCCAGCGAGCGAACCTCGTCGAGACGTCGCAGGATCTCGGCCTCGGTTTCCTCCCAGCCCTGGGTCTCAAGAGCTGGGTCGAACCTCTTCTCAAACAGCTCGACGAGGAGCTCGGATATGCGGGGGTGGGCGACCAGGATGTCGTTCGTGTAGCGCTCGGTGAAGCCGGAGCCGACCCGGCGCCGGTAGGTGCGGTAGGCACGCAGCACCGACACCTGGCCGTGCGTCATGTCGGTGATGGCGATGAGGCGGTTGAGCGAATCGGTCTGGATCTCACCACGCAGGCCGGCCTCGATCGCGGCGACGAGACGCTCCCCGTAGCGTTCCACGTCGAGCATTCCGCCGTCCGGGCCGACGACGCCAACGTCGTGGATGAACACCTCGCTGTCGGAAGCGACCGCGGTGGGCACCTCCTCGACGACACGGAGACCGGCGTCATCGAGCAGGGGAAGAACCTGGGAGAGCTCCAGCTTTCCATCGCGGGTGTACACCGCGACCCGGGTCAGACCGTCGTCCTCGTTCTGGATGCCCACGCGCAGGGCGTCACCGGAGTTCGAGAGCTCTTCGAGCTTGCGGATGTCGCCGGCGGCGATGGGGAGACTGGTGGAGGCCTTGTAGTGGTCGGGCAGGGCCGGTGACCACCGCCGCAGCAGGTCGGCGGGGTCCTCGACCACTCCTTTTAGGTGGTCACCGACCCGGTCGTCCCAGGTGCGTGACATCTCGACGACGGTCTTCTGTAGCTCCTCGAAGGGGACGTCGGGGATCGGGCCCCCGACCCAGACGGTGAAGTGGATGCGGGCGGAACCGTCAGCGCCGAGAGTCAGCTGGTAGTCGGCAGAGGTCCCCCCGAATCTGTCCCGGAAGTATTCCTGGAGGCGGGAGCGCAGCGTGGCGTTGAAGCGGTCGCTGGGGAGCACGACCATCAGCGAGACGCTCCGGTTGAGGAGGTCGGATGACACGAAGAGCCGGACGTGCTCCCGGCTCTCGACGAGGAGCAGGCCTTCCATCGCATCCCTGAGTGCCTCCACCGGCATCGCCCACAACTCCGATTGGGGGAAGCTGTTGAAGAGTCGCACGACAGCCCGGTAGTCGTGTGAGCCTTCGATGAGATCCTCGGCTTCGAGCACCTGTTCCAATTTTCCGCTCAGGATTGGTATCGAGTCGGGTTGGGTCATGAGCGCACGGGAGGTGAACAGGCCCAAGAGGCGGGCTTCGCCTACTACCGAGCCGTCCGGTCCGATCACCCGGATGCCCACGTAGTCCATGCGGACCGGGCGATGGACGGTGGAGCGTTGGTTGGTCTTGGCGACGACGAGCAGGAAGCCCTCCCGGTAGCGCTCCTGGAGACCCTCGGGGAGGCTCGAGATGGGGACTGGCGACGAGAAGCTGGATCCGGAGACGTCAGAGAGAATGCCCAGGCCAGAGTCGGGGTCGGCGACGATGTGCGGTTCGCCCCCGACATCGACCACTTCGTACTCCCGGTAGCCCAAGAAGACGAAGTTGTCCTCCCGGAGCCACTCGAGAAACTCGACGGCCTCGGTGACGGTGTCCTCGCCGTAACGCACCTCACCCTGACGGGCGAGATCGATCATCCGCGCTATGGCGCCCTCCATCATCGGCTCGAAGTCGCGTACGGCGAGCTGCACGTCCTCAAGGACCCCGCGGAGCTTCTCCTCCAGGCCGTGGCGCTCGGCTTCGTCAAGGTGCTTCTCGAGGACGTAGTGCTGAACCGACTCGCGGGTCTCGCTGCGGCGGGCGTGACCGACATCGACGATCTCACCGGAGGCGTCGCGTTCGACCGCGATGACCACATGAGCGTCGAGGGCCACCTGGTGGCCAGAGCCTTCTATTGCCGCCTGGATCGAGTCGACGAGGAACGGCGAGTCGTCGACAACGATGTCGATGACGGTGCCGCCCGGGTCGTAGCCATCACGGTCTTCGTCGGGATTGAAGACGCGCACCGCGGCCGTTCCGGGCTGCCGGGCCCTCATGAGGTCGAAGGCAGAGCGCAACTCGGCTAACAGGAGGTCGTCCGGGGTCGTGGCCAGGTAGTCGTCAGGGATGCGCCGTACACAGACCCGGACGAACTCGGCAAATGCGGGCTCGAGGTCTTCGGTTACATGGAGGGGTTGGTCGCTCGAATCCAAGACTGTCGTAGGTATCAACCTAGGCGATCGTCTGCCGGTCCCGTAGGGACCTTCGGCCCAATCGCCGTCGGGTCGCTCGGGACTCGCTTCGGTGTGGAAGAGCCGGCCGGTAAGTTCAACTGACTATAAGAATCGGAGTCTTGACCGGCGGCAGTGACGTTCCCGGTCTGAATGCATGCATCAAGTCGGTGGTCAACCGCCTCAGCAGCGAGGGTCACGAAGTCGTTGGAGTCAGACGTGGGTGGGGCGGTCTTGTGGCGACGAATCCCCGAGAGTGGTTAGCCGATTCCGAAAACCTCGTCCAGCTCACGCCTTCGTATGTCCGGACGGTGGATCGCACCGGTGGGACGTTTCTGCACACCTCCCGCACCAACCCGGGCAAAGTCAATGTATCGGAGCTGGCCGCCTTCCTCTCTGGAAGTGTCACGGTGAGGGGCCGCACAATCTCACCGAACATGTCCTTCGGGTCCTCGAAGCCCCCTCCAATTACGCGGTCACCGCAGCCGATCTCGCCATGGAGGGGGCGCACGGCCGGATGGTGGCATTGCGTTCCGGCACCTACACCCATGTACCCATCTCGGTCACCAGCGAGGGTGTGAAGCGTGTGGATGTGGACGAGTTGTATGACTCTGACTCGTATCAGCCTCTGCTGCGCCACGTCCTCGGCAAGCCGATGTTCCTGTACTGAGCCCGATGCGTCGGTGGAGGATCAGGCTCCGACCAGGTCCTGTGCATCGACTCGAAACTGAACCACGCTGTGGTCAGAGACGAGGACCGGTGCCGACGTTTCTCAGTTCGGGGCTCGGCTCGCTCTTCGGAACCGGGATGAGGTCGAGCAGCTGGGTGTTCAGGCGGTAGAAGAGCGGCGTGGGCATGGCGCCCTGGCCATGACGGACGTTGATCTCCTTGAGGAGCCGCAGCCACCGCCGAAAGACGTCGGGCGGAGAGACCGTTTCGTCGTTCAGATCCCTCGCCAGCTCGGCGATGCGCTCCTGGATGTCCTCGAATCGCTCCTCGGGTTTGATTCCACGCAAACGATTGGCCAATCCACCTTCGGGCGACTCCTCGGCGGGCACCGCTTTCTCGTCGGGTCCCTCGGGTGGAGTGGTGGCGGCCGGGACCCGGTTGGCGCGGAGGGCTTCGACGAAACGGGTGGAATCGGCCACTTTGAGGACCACCTCCTCCTGCTCGATCGTGAGGTAGACCGTATCGGATCTGACGTCGACCTCGACCTTGTCGAGGAGCCAGTCACCCAAGGGCACATCGTCCTTGATGAATTTGATCCGGTCGCCGGAGATGTCGACGACCACGTTCACGGGCAATCTGGTCTGGCCGGGCAGACGGATCCTTGCGTCGAAATACGACACGCTCACTCCATTCCTTGTCGCGCCCAGCCCGACGGACGAAGAGACTAATCGGGGAAGGCGCTCAGGGAAATACCGACACGAAGGGCCCGTCGGGACGGCGTGAGCTGCTCAGTCCCGTCATTCCGGCTCTTATCAGATGAACGCCCGTTCTCTTCGACGGTCGCGGAGACATCGAATTTCGGTCTTTTGGCGTTTTGGTTTCCTGCTGGCTTGATCCGCCCACCGGATCGAGTGTGACATGACCGGAGGGTTATCGGGCGGGCCCTGGCTGACACCGTTCACCGACTCTCCAGGTACAGAGGGCACGGTGAGGGGACCCTCAGTTCGCTCCAACTCCTACGGCTATCGCGGCGACTGGGGCATGTACGGCCCGAAGTTCAACGACCACACCAAGGCTGTCTACATCGAAGCCCAACGACGCAACACAGAACACGGTCGTAGACAGCAGCTGACGGCCGTCGTCTTCCGGGGGTCGATCCTCCGTGGCACACCATGTGCTACTCGAGCGCGGCCAGGACCTCGCGCATGAACGCCGGCAGGTCGTCAGGCGATCGGGACGTGATGATGTTGCCGTCCCTGACCACTTCCCGGTCGTGCCAGCGAGCGCCTGCGTTGACGATGTCGTCTTTGATCGAGTGGAACGAGGTGGCGTCCTTGGCTTCGAGGAGACCGGCGGACGCCAGCATCCAGGGGCCGTGACAGATCGCCGCCGTCGGCTTGCCGTCTCGCCCCACTTCTCTGACGAGATCCACCAGATCGGGGCAGCGACGCATGTAGTCGGGAGAGAACCCGCCCGGAATCACGACCGCATCAAGTGAGGACGCATCCAAGTCGGCGGCTGCCACCGTGGTCGTCGCCACCGTCCCCCGTTTCCCTTCGTGGGTCGTCTCCGCCTCGCAGCCGACGAGGTCGACCTGGTGGCCCGCCTCCTGGAGGCGGTAGTACGGGTACCAGAGTTCGACGTCTTCGAACGTGTCCGCTGTCAATACCGCAACATGGCTCATCGCTTGGGCTCCTCTGCGGGGACTAGCTCGTTGTGCACCTGGTTCACCCCGGTGAGCTGAGAGATACGCTCGGCCAGCTCGTGCTCGACGAGGGGATTCACGCTGGGCCCGACGAGACGGACGACACTTCCGTCGACTCTGATGTCAACGTGATCGAGGTTGGCATCGGTGGGGCCGACCGCCTCACTCCTTATCTTCTGCAACAGCTCGGCTTCATTTCGTGGCGGCTCCTCGGGGACGAACGTCTCATAGAAGAAACCCTTCGCCTTTCCGGCCTCGTAGCGAGCCTTGGCGCTGAGATCGGAAGCCACGTCGGACGCTTGGGATCTAGCCCTGGCCGTCAGTTCGACGCGGCGCCCGCGACCGCTGACCGGGTCGAGCAGATAGGCGGCAATCGCCCCGATACCTATCAGGGCGAGATTCTTGAGTAAGCGCATTGGTCACTCCCGTTTTTGTCGACGACCGTCTGGTGGAGAATCGGCCCCGGATCGGCCAGAGCCTGACCTGTGCGGAAGGATGTTCCCAGGTGATTTGCTCGTCGAGGTTGTCCGGGAGTCGATGCCGAAGCCTCCACTGCAAGTCAGTACCCGATACCCGGTCGGACGAAACCAGAGATTCGGACCGGGCCCGGCGGCGCCCGGTCAGGCTTCAGCGTCCAGTGCGAGCAGTTCGCGAAGTCGCGTCGCGTTCGCCGGTGCGTAGCCGCGGGCGGTGTTGTCGAAGTAGACATAGACGTCTCTCTCTTTGCGGTCCGGCGCTTTTCTGTTTGAGATTCGTCTCGCATCCGGAGGCTCGCCGCCCTGGTGCCATGTCTCGATCCGCTCGGCCCATGCCTCCAGGTCACCGTCCCCGTACTCGCTCGCATATAGCTCACCGGGTCCGTGCAATCTCAGATAAACGAACCCCGCGGTGACCTCCTCGACATAGGGCCATTCGGAGGAGTGGGAGAAGCAGAGGGCCGTCCCGTGATCGGCGGCGATGCGGCCGGTCTCGGCCTGGGAGAAGCTCTCATGGCGGAACTCGAGGACGTGACGTATCCGGTGTTTCTCCTTGTCCCCATAGGACACGTCTTCGACACGGTCGTCGTGTTCGGCGGCCAGTGATGCCGCTTCGATACTGTCGCCGGGCAGGATGTCGAGGAAGTCCCGCAGCCGGTCGCCGTCGAACCTGAATGTCTCGGGGAGCTGCCAGAGGATTGGGCCGAGCCGGCTTCCCAGCTCGAGGATGCCCGAGGCGAAGAAGTTGGCGACCGCACCGCGAACGTCTTTCAGACGTTTGATGTGGGTGATGTACCGGCTCCCTTTGACCGCGAATCGGTGGTTTCGGGGTGCAGCCTCCCGCCAGCGACGGCAGGTCCTGGGGTCGGTCAGAGCGTAAAAGGTGCCGTTGATCTCGATCGTGTCGAATCTCCTGGCCACATACTGGAGCTGGTTCCCGTCCCGCAGGTCCGGGGGATAGAACCCCCCTTTCCATTCGTCGTAGTTCCAGCCAGAGACTCCGACTCGGATCTTTCCCATCTCAGTCCGCGGGCTCGACCAGCCCGTAGTGGCCGTCGTAGCGTCTGTAGAGAACGTGTGGCCTGTTCTCTTCGGAGTCCTGGAAGAAGATGAATGCCTCGTCGCTGAGACCGAGCCGCTCGATGGCGTCCTCGACAGAGATCGAAGGGGCCGGTGTCTCGTTCACCTCGATCGGGAAGCGGAGAGCGTCCTCCGGGGGTCGGCTGCCGTCGATACGTCGCAGCAGCACGTCGCCATCCCGCTCATAGACCACCGACGGAGTGCCATCCGACACGTCGGTGAACAGGAAGAATCGGTAGTCGAGCACGTCGAGGTCGAATAGCGCTTCTTCCACAGAGATCCTCTCGCCGGAGGGGTATGTCTTACGCCGGATGATCTCCCGTTCCTCGGGTGGCCGATCGAAATAGCCCGGGCGGGTGGACGGCAAGTCGCCGCTCCGCCAACTTCCCTCTGGGGTATGAGGCGGTCGCTGGTTCCGCTCTTGGCGACGTTCGGCGAGCCGGTTCAACCTTCGCTCCAAGCGTTGCTCGACGATGGCCAACCCGTGGAGCGGGTTCCCGGCCGCCGCCTGTGCCCGGATCAACGTCCCGGAGACGTCGATGGTGCCTTGCACGATGGAGTTCTCATCCGGGTTCCGGTCTTCGTCGACGGTGACCTTGACACGGGCGAAGATGATCGGCCGGTTTGTCATGGAGGCGAGCTTTTCCACCATCGCCGCGGCTTCATCCCTGACAAGTTCGGGTACCGGGCCCTCATCGTGATAGTTCAGTTCCGGAATCGGGGATCCCTCTGGAGCCATCGTTCCTTCCTCTTCGTTTCTACCCATGTTGAGTCTGGTGGAAACCGGCGAACTCTGTGGGCAAGACACCGCAGCCTTCCGCTCTACAGATCGGCGGGATGGCACATTGGATGCTTCCGGTTTGGTAGCACGGTCTTCGGGGTAGAGGCTGGGAACCAAGTCCCTACAACGCGAGTAACAGAGGTCAAAGCCCGTGAAGCCCGAGACCAAGAACTACCAGAGGAGCTTGCGGTCAGTCGCCGAGAGTCTCGCCCAAGTGGCCCGGTCGCTGCACTCCGACGGTCTCGAAGACCAGGCGCACAGCATCGAGACGACAGTCGCCGATCTGGATTGGCAATGCGAGGAGTTCGACTCCGATCTTGATGCCGCCGCCCGGTCGGAGTAACGCCCCGTCTAATAGTCGCTCTCCCTACTGGGGTGGTTTCGTATGGAGGAGGGCCCGCCGGTAAGTTCAGGGGCTATGAGAATCGGGATCCTGACCGGTGGCGGCGACGTCCCCGGGCTCAACGCATGCATCAAGTCGGTGGTCAATCGTCTCAGCGCCGGGGAGCATCAAGTCGTCGGCATCAGGCGCGGCTGGGGCGGTTTGGTGTTGGAGAACCCGGACAACAGTGAAGCCAGCCCGGACAACCTGATCCCGCTCACTCCACCGTACGTACGGACGGTGGACCGCACCGGTGGGACGTTTCTGCACACCTCTCGCACCAACCCGGGGAAGGTCAGGACGTCCGACGTACCCGACTTCCTCTCGGGAACAGTCACCGGCGACGGCCCCCACGATCTGACCGACCACGTTCTCCGGGTGCTCGAAGCCAACGGAATCGACGTTCTCATCCCCATCGGGGGAGATGACACGCTCTCATATGCCCTCCGTCTTCATCAGGAGGGAGTTCCCGTCATAGCCATTCCCAAGACAATGGACAACGACGTGCACGGCACCGACTACTGCATCGGTTTCTCGACCGCCGTCACCAGAGGTGTCGACTACATCCACCGGCTGCGAACCGCAGCCGGGTCGCACGAGCGAATCGCCGTGGTCGAACTGTTCGGTCGCTACAGCGGGGAGACGTCGCTGATCACCGCCTACCTGGCCGGTGTCGACCGGGCGATCATCTCTGAGGTGCCCTTTGACATCGACCGGCTGGCCACGCTGGTTGCTTCCGACCAGGACGCAAACCCCTCCCACTACGCCATCGTCACCGTCTCGGAGGGGGCGACGTCAACGGGTGGGGAGATGATGTTGAGTGGTGACGCCGATGCCTTCGGCCATCGCAAGCTGGGAGGCATCGGAGCCCAGGTCGCCGAAGCCCTGAGCGACAGACTCGGTCGCGACACCCTCTACCAACAGGTCGCCTATCTCATGAGGTCGGGCGCCCCCGACTCACTCGATCTGATGGTGGCCTCCAACTACGCCGTCACCGCAGCCGACCTGGCCACGGAGGGGGCGCACGGCCGGATGGTGGCATTGCGTTCCGGCACCTACACCCATGTACCCATCTCGGTCACCAGCGAGGGTGTGAAGCGTGTGGATGTGGACGAGTTGTATGACTCTGACTCGTATCAGCCTCTGCTGCGCCACGTCCTCGGCAAGCCGATGTTCCTGTACTGAACCTGGGGACAAGACGACCCACTTTTCAAGGGGTCGCTTCCAGAAGACGGGGCCTTCAGTCTCGCCGATCCGATTTGGCTACCGCGTTGGCCCGTGGCCGGGGAGTGTCCGGATAGAAGCGTCCCCGCGCCCACAAAGCGACGTAGACCAGGCCGACGAGGACCGGTACTTCTATGAGCGGACCGACCACTCCGGCCAGGGCCTCTCCCGAAGTGACTCCGAAGACTCCGATCGCCACCGCGATGGCGAGTTCGAAGTTGTTGCTCGCCGCGGTGAAGGCGACGGTCGTGTTCTTCTCATACGACAGTTTCAGCCAGAGTCCGAGGGCGAAGGAGATGCCCCACATGAGCGTGAAGTAGGCGAGGAGGGGGATGGCGATACGGGCAACGTCGAAGGGTTGGGTGGTGATGGTCTCGCCCTGGAGAGCGAACAGGATCACGATCGTGAACAAGAGTCCGTACAGCGCCCAGGGCCCTATTCGGGGCAGGAAGCGGTTCTCGTACCAGTCGACACCACGGGTTCGCTCGCCCCAGCGACGGGTCAGATAGCCGGCGGCGAGGGGGATGCCCAGGAAGATGAGCACGATCTTGGCGATGTCCCACATCGACACGTTTAGCGCCGCTGTGTCGAGACCGAGCCAGGTTGGAAGCAGCTCCAGATAGAAGTACCCGAGCACCGCGTAGGCTGCTATCTGGAATACCGAGTTGATGGCGACCAGGACCGCGGCGGCCTCCCGGTCTCCGCAGGCGAGGTCGTTCCAGATGAGGACCATGGCGATGCAGCGCGCCAGTCCAATGATTATGAGCCCGGTGCGGTACTCGGGGAGGTCCGGAAGCAACGTCCAGGCGAGGGCGAACATCAACGCGGGCCCGACGATCCAGTTGAGGAACAGCGATGTCGCCATCAGCTTTCGATCTGCCGCTACCTCACCGACCTTGGAGTAGCGGACCTTGGCCAGCACCGGATACATCATCGCCAGAAGGCCCACGGCGATAGGGAGCGAAACACTGCCGATCTTGACCGTGTCGAGCCAGTCGTTGAGCCCGGGGATGATCCTCCCGAGGAGGAGGCCGGCGGCCATGGCGAGCCCGATCCAGACCGGCAGAAACCGGTCGAGGAGGCTCAATCGCTCCAGCACGGGCGCTTCGACGGCAGATCTGGTGTCGGTCAACGGTCCATTCCTCGGATTGTGGGGGCCCTCCGGAGTGACAGCGCCGAGCTCTGAGCCCACCCACAGTGTCTTCCGAGAAGTCCGGGGCGGGTAGGGTACAACGTCCCGGAAGCGCGGGTCCTTGCTCGACGAAGACGGTCGACGCAAGCGAGAGTTTGGCTACGCTCGGCGGCAGCATCCCCGAAGGGCAGTGTCGAGATGAAGCCCGCGATGAAAAAGCGTCCGCTCGGTGCCAGCACCGGGCTGAGTGTGGCGGTTGTCGGTCTGGGACTCTGGGCGGCTGGTGGCGACGAATGGGGCAAGAGCGAGGATCAAGCCAGCCTCAATGCCATCGAGGTCGCACTAGAGGCAGGCGTGAACTTCTTCGACACGGCCGATGTCTACGGATCGGGCCACTCCGAGGAACTACTTGGCCAGGCCATGCGTGGTCGACGAGACGAGTTCATCGTGGCGACGAAGATCGGATGGATCGGCTATGACCACGACGCCGATCGCTCCCGCTACGACGACGTCGCCAGCCTGGTTGAGGGCGTGGAGTCTTCCCTCGAACGGCTCGGCACGGACCACGTCGAGGTCATCCAATGTCACATCGACCATCCCGAGCCCAACACGCCGGTATTCATCGAGGGTTTCCGCAAGCTGAAGGAGGACGGGATCGTAAAGGCTTGGGGTGTAAGCACCAGCGATCTCGAACATCTGAGACAGTTCAACGCCGAAGGGGATTGCGACGTACTCCAGACCGACTACTCCATCCTCAATCGCACCGCCGAGCGAGAGCTCTTTCCCTATTGCCGGGAGCATGGCATTGGAGTCATCGTGCGTGGCCCTCTGGCGATGGGTCTGCTCACAGGCAAATACTCGGCTGCTGACACCTTCCCCGAAGGTGACTTTCGTCGTGCCTGGATCGAGGAGCCCGAGGAGAACGAGCAGTTTCTCCGTGACCTCGAGGTGGTCGACAGTCTGCGTGAGGTGGTGCCGGACGATGAGTCGATGGCGCAGTTCGCTCTCAGGTTCGTCATTAGCAACCCGGCGGTGAGCACCGTCATCCCCGGTGCCCGGGATGAGCGCCAGGCGGAGGCAAATGCGCAGGCTGCGTTCGGGCCTTCCCTCTCTGACACGGAGCTTGCAGAGGTCGATCGGCTGGTCCCTCCCGGTGGTGGACGCAAGATCTGGCCGGCTTGACCCGATCAGGCATGGACCCCTCCGCAGGCGAAGCCTCGTGATAACCCTGGCGGCACCGACGGCCGGAGATTCACTGCACGTAGGCTGAAGTTCGAGCGATGGTGCTTCCAAGGAGGCAAACATGGAACACTTCGACCTGGTCGCCATCGGGTCAGGGCCTGCCGGTGAGAAAGGGGCAGCCCAGGCGGCGTACTTCGGGCACAAGGTGGCGGTCGTTGACCGCAATCCTCGGCCGGGTGGAGCACCCGTCAACAGTGGAGGGATCCCGACCAAGACACTGCGCGAGGCGGCCACTTACCTCACCAGCTTCGGGAAGAGAGAGATCTACGGCGTGGGCATCGGCCTCGCTTCCGACCTCATAAGGGAGAGGCTCGACGCCAGAGCAGCCGAGGTGCAGGAGGCAATGGGCGCCGCGGTGCGCGACAACCTTGAGCGTCACGACATCGAGTTCATCGTCGGTGAAGCTTCCCTCGTCGACCGGACGGTTCGAGTGCTGGAGCCATCGGGTGAGGAGCGAACACTGGGGGCCGACATCATCCTCATCGCCTCCGGTTCGAGACCTCTTCGACCTGGAGGTATCCCCTTCGACGATCCCGATGTCCACGATTCCGACAGCATCCTCGCGATGGATCGGATACCCGAGAGCATCGTCTCCGGTCGATGGGTCACCAAAATCCCGGTCATTTGGTCGGGAGGCCGATTG
>JBKHKD010000060.1:0-5839 GCA_046537785.1 Actinomycetota bacterium | reverse complement strand
CGAGCGAAGCGAGTAACTAATGCCTTCTGATAAGCGACCGCCGTTGACGCTCGCCTGCACCGAGTGCAAGCGGCGCAACTACGTCACCACCAAGAACAAGACGAACACTCAGGACCGTCTGGAGATGAAGAAGTACTGCCGGTTCTGCCGCAGTCACACGGTGCACCGGGAGACCAGGTGATCCGACTCCGAACCTGTAGCTCGCCGACCTTCGGAGATTCTCGATCAGAGCAGGGCGCGCAGAGTCAGACTAATGCTGTCGACCAGGTCATCGTCCGCCGCCGGGAGCCTGATCAGCCTTAATCCATAGGCAGGTGCGAGCAGATCCTTCACTGCGTCGAAGTAGGCTCGCTGCGCTGTTCGGCCACCGGGGAACGGAAAGTCCACGGCCTCACGCTTGGCGTGATATCGGTCCGCTTTGTCGGAGAACTTCGAACATAGCTCTCTGTACCAGTCCACATTGAGGTCGTGCTCGATGTCGTCGTAGAAGTCCAAAGTGGACATGCGCGACGACGAGAAGTGATGTCGTCCCTCCACCTCTATGAGCTTGTTACCGATTTGGAAGTCGAAACGAATCGGAATCCGACGTTTCTGTTCGAGTTGGGCCCAATCCCCACCAAGGCGACTGTGGATCGCCATCAGGCGATAACGTACTCGTGGTGGCGCTGGGTAGCGGTCGTCAAGTGGTGAGCGGTTGGTCACCCACTCGAAATCGACGTTGCGCTGAGCCGCGATGCCAAGATCGAGAAGTATGCGCTCTACGTGTGAGATCAGAGTGCTTCCTGACATACGCATTTTGCCGAACAATACGAGGCTTCGTCCTGAGAGAGGACTCCGGGGTAACCTTCTGGGGGCGACCACTTCTCGGGATCGTCTGGGCTTCGAGGGCCGAATCGAAATAGGGTCAGACTTGCCTGGTGAGAAAATCTCGCCTGGCTACCGTCGATTGCGATGAATCCCGCTGATCTCGAGGGGAAGTCCTACGGACCCGTCACCTGGCGTGTGGCCGAGGACGCCGTTTCGGACTTCGTTCACATCACCGGCGACGACGCGGAGCGATGGTCGGAAGCGGCACCGCCCGGATATGCCGCCGCTGCCCTGTTCTCCGTCGCTCCCGACCTCCTCGCCGAGCTCTACGACCACTCGATCATCCACGGGGAGCAGTCTTTCGTGTGGAGCCGGCCGCTGGACATAGACAGCCGGTTCGAGGTCGATGGCGTCGTCACCAGGGTGAGAGACCGGAGAGGCGTCAGCTTCATCACCTTCGAGATCGAGGCCCGCCACGGCTCCGAAGTCGCCCTCACCGGGAAGTCCTTGTTTCTTGTCTCCGGCGAGGCGATCGCCGGTGGCCAGCCCGAATTCGTCCGCCCCGAGCCACACCACTCCTATCGCGGCGACCCTGACGTGGGCCAGCTCGCCGCCTCACGGGCCGATTTGGTCCGCTACGCATCCGCCACCAGAGATTGGAATCCGGTGCATTGGGATCACGACGCCGGCGTCGCCGCCGGATTTCCCGGCGTGGTAGTCCACGGACTGCTCCAGGCCGGGTGGGCGCTCCGGGTCGCATCAGCCCAAACCAGCGGGACCCGCCCGTTCGAGTCTGCGAGGTTCAGGTTCCGCAACCCGCTGCTTCCGGCCCGCCCCGCCGACTACACCGTCGAGGGCAAGGATGGTTCACTAGAGGTTGTGATCTCCGACGACGACCACGAATACCTCACCGCCACGATGGTGCTGGCTCATGAGTAACCACTCGGATCCCACACAGGTCGAAAGGGAGAGAGAAAGAGAGCTCGTCGCCAGGGCACAGAACGGTGACCGCGCCGCATTCGCCGCCCTGCTGCGAGAACACCAAGACGAGGTGTACACGTTGGCCCGAAAATTGGTCGGAGACTCACATCTGGCCTCGGATGTCGCCCAGGAGGCGCTCATCCGGGCCTGGCGCGCCCTCCCTAAGTTCCGTGGCGACGCCAAGCTCTCGACCTGGCTCTACCGGATCACCGCCAACACCGCCTGGACCCACAAGAAGCGGGCCGGAAGACATCAGGGCGTGTCCATAGACGACCACACCGATGTGGCAGCACCGGTTGGAGCCGACCACCCCGAGGTGGCTGGTGAGATCGTCGAGTTGAGGGGACGTCTCCGTCAGGCACTCGATCGACTCCCGGATAGCCAAAGAGAGATCGTCGTGCTGAAGGACATCTACGGATGGTCACATGCCGAGATCGCCGAGTCGCTGGACATCTCGGTGACCGCGGCCAAAGTGCGTCTCCATCGGGCCCGGGCCCGTCTCGCCAGAGATCTCGAGGAGACCGCATGAACGTTATCTGCGAGATGGCGGCTCCGTTCGTCGCCAACAGCGCCGTCGACGGCGACGAGGTCATCCGTATCTTCCGATCCCACACCTCGACCTGTCTGAAGTGCCAGGCCCGTCACGCGGCGATGTCCCGGACGGCCCGGGAGCTTTCCTCGATGGGTGCCGAACGGTTCGCGGCACCATCCGACCTGGAATGGCGGGTAATGGCCTCCCTCGAAGGCGACCTCGCCGTCACCCGGACCTGGACCAAACCAGTTGCCTGGTCGGCCGCGGCTGTGTCCATGGCGGCGGCCATCCTCATCTGGAGACTCCGGCCGAAGACCTCCTAGCGCTCGGTCTACAGCCAGAAACTCCTACAAATTCGGGCATAACTTGCCGATACATAGAAACGTATACGGGGGCAAGTGGCGGTGCTGCGGGGTTGTCCTCATCGAGTAGGAGACCCACGGCTTGAGAACATCTCAGCTGAAGACGGCAGCCAGGAACGCCGTCTCACGACATCCCTCCGGCGACGCTGCGCTGCGTCCGTCGGATCGGGAAAATTCCAAAACCGAGACAGGCGCCGCCATGGTCGAGCTGGCGTTCGTGCTCAGCCTCCTCGTGATGCTGCTGGTTGGGACCACAAGTGCCTCGATCGCCTACGGCATCAACAACTCGATCGAGAACGCCGCCCGGGAGGCGAGCAGATACGCGGCGACACTGCCCGGCCCTGTCGACACCGCCTGGCTCCAGGACGTGCGCGACGTCACCCGCGCCGCCGCTCTGGGCGACCTCGATGCTTCGGTCGACGGCCAGTACATCTGCGTCGCTCACTACGACGGCTCCAGTTGGAACCGATTGACCGACAGCAACGGGAGCGAGGCGACCAGCTCAACCGAGTGTTTCAGCGACGGTCTCCCCGCTGGCCAGTCAAGGGCCCAGATAGTCACCCGTCGTGACGGCACGTTGAACGTCGTCTTCTTCTCGATGGACGTGACCTTGAAAGGCGAGGCGTCGGCTCGATACGAAAGATGAAACGCCGCTTCAGATCCAGCGAACGGGGAGCATCGATGATTCTCGTGGCGTCGGCCCTGTTCGTACTCATTGGCGCGTCGGCAATCGCTGTCGACATCGGAGCCCTGTGGTTGCAGCGGAGCGCCGACCAGAAGGTCACTGACAACGCCGCCGCTGCTGGTGCCCTCGAGGTCACGAGCACCGACGGCCAGCAGGCCTGTGAGGTAGCTCTCTCCTACGTGGCGGTAAACACCGACGAGATATCCTCTCTCGACGACTCCGGATGCGCTACCGCGTTCTCCTCTACATGCACCGCCG
The DNA here is from genome assembly GCA_046537785.1 of Actinomycetota bacterium. Classification (GTDB taxonomy): domain Bacteria; phylum Actinomycetota; class Acidimicrobiia; order Spongiisociales; family ZC4RG35; genus JANQRA01. The sequence continues at coordinate 2,214 of JBKHKD010000060.1, read as the reverse complement.
GTGAGTCGCTCACGGTGAATTCCGGGCGGTTCGAGATCACCGTCAGCTATCCGGTCTCAGACAGCGACCCCCTGATGACGTCGGGGATCATCGGGGCCCGAAGCCAGACGTTGCACAGCGACGACGGACAGGAGTGTGAGCGGTTCGGGGTGAAGATGACCGCGGTGCGCAACAGCCTCTTCGCCCAGTTCCTCGGTCACGAGCAGGGCTCGACGTCGGTCCACACGGTGGCTGCGTCGACCCGCAGCGATGAGGGACCTCCCATCAACCTCCTCGTCCTCGACCGCACCGATTGCCAGACCGTACACGTCGAGGGAAACGGCGGGATCATCGTCGACGCCGTGGTCGACGAAGACGAGTCGGGCAATCCAGTCGGTCTCACCCACGGTCTGGTCGCCAGTGATTCGGACGGGTCGGCTGGTTGCAGCACCGATGGGGTGATCGACGTCGACGGCTCCAACTCCCGGATTCGAGCCGATGGTCCGGAAGGCTGTCCGGAACAGATCGGGACACACGACGTCGATGGCTTCACCGCCGGGGAGGGATGTGGTCGCGTGCAGGTGTTCGCCCCCGGGACGCCCGGCTGTGAGCCTTCGGTCAATACCCCGGCGTGCACTCCCGGCTCGGGCGGGGACAACAAACCCTTGCCTGATCCCACCGCGCTGAACGGCCGCATTACGAGAGAGAGCGTCGACCACCGGTTCAACTGCTGGGGCGACTACACCAGTCCGCCCACCGGCACCGAATGGGCGACTTCCCCGCTCACCGGGGACCAGTCGATCAACGGCTGCGCCACCGGCGACCCCGACCACCTCTACGACCTGATCGTCGACGTCGGGTCCTCAGGCAACCCGATCAACCGGGGTCTGTGGAACAAGTGGAACGCCGACCTGGGTCACGACTGCACCATCGACAGCGGCGATGTGACTGTCAACGACAACGTCGTCTTCGACTGTGCCACTCTCAGTGTCAAGGACGACGTGACCATCAACGGCAACGTGGTGTTCGACGGGAACGTAGAGATCACCTCCGACGGCCACCTCAGCGTCAGCAACAGCTCCGGCTCGCCCGGTTGGGCCTTCTTCCGAGGCGGGACGCTGTCCAAGGGCGGAAGCTCGAGCCTCACCTTCGATCAGACCACCGTTTACATGTCGGAATCGTCCGGCGTGGCCATGGCGGGTGGTGATGGTTCGCTGACCTGGGTTGCTCCTGAGACCGGCGACTTCGAAGATCTCGCCCTGTGGTCTGACTCCCCGAGTGTCCATGAGTGGGCCGGCCAAGCCGGGCTCGTGATGGAGGGGATCTTCTTCACCCCGCTGGCGACCGGGGACTACTCGGGCACCAGCGGGCAGAACCAGACCGACGCCCAGTGGATCGCCGACAAGCTGACTGCTCGCGGCCAGGGAACACTGGTGATACGGCCCTCCGTGGAGCGCGGCATCTCCCTGGGCAACCCGATCGTCAACCTGATCCGCTGAAGGCGAATTTGGTGTCGGACTCCCGGAGATGGCCGCATCGAAGCGCGACTTTGGTACAACGCGCCCTTGGAATGACCAGGAGCTTTCGGCGGGCACGAGCAGGCGACCGCGACCTTTTCGACGAGATGACTCTCGCCGGTGTCCGATATTGGGGCCACGATCAGAAACATCCAGAGGCCTATAACGGGCTGGCCGAGTCTCTGGCAGCGGAGGCCGGACCTGAAACCATCCCGTCTTTGTGCTCGAGGAGGACGGCAGCGTCATCGGCTTCTACGAGCTCCGGGATCGGTGCGACCACGTGGAGCTACTGCGGATGTTTCTCCTCACCGAACTCATCGGACAGGGCTACGGAAAGGTGTTGTGGGATCACGCCGTCGAGCAAGCCAGCGTTAGGAACGATCGGATGCTGATCAAATCCGATCGTTGGGCCGTCGGGTTTTACTCGGCGATGGGAGCTCGTCTGGAGAAGCGACAGGAAGTGGCTCCGGGTTTCTCGCTCGGCATTTTCTGGTATGACCTCGCTGAAGGACCTGAGCCCGGGTAGCGAGAGTCCGATGGCGACCGGGCAAATTCAGCTGATTGCGCCCTGTATCTCGTCGTCGCTCGAGATCCCGAGTGTGGAATGAAGGTCCTCGCGCAACTGGAGCCAGACGCTCTGATAGGAGTCGACGTGGCTGGCCACATAAGAAGTCTCGCCGGAGAGTGCCTGTTCGAGGGCGAACGAGAATCGGGGCTC
>JBKHKD010000015.1:0-71777 GCA_046537785.1 Actinomycetota bacterium | reverse complement strand
GGGTAAGGTCGCTCGCTATCTGTGTGGGCTGCGGCCCTCACAGCCCCTATCAGATGGAGGATCAATGAAGAGAACCAAACTACTGGCGCTGTTCGCAGTGCTGGCGATGGTGTTCGCCGCTTGTACGACGGGCGACGGCGAAGGGACAGACACGACGGAAGCCCCGGACACCGATACCACGGAACCGGCTGACACCGACACCACCGAGCCCTCCGACGACGGCGGGGCGGAGGACGGCAACGGTGACGAGGGCTCGTCGGGTGCTGTTCTCGACGCGGTGCTAGAGCGGGGCACGATCAACTGTGGCGTCAACGACGTCTTGCCTGGATTCGGCATCGTCGACGAGGCCGGCGAGTACGAGGGATTCGATGTGGACTTCTGCCGGGCGATCGCCGCAGGCGTCCTCGGCGACCCCGAAGCCGTCGAGTTCGTGCCGGTCAACGTCAACACCCGGTTCACGGCGCTACAGAGTGGCGAGATCGACGTGTTGAGTCGTAACACCACCTGGACTTCCACACGGGACGGACAGGAGGGCCTGACCTTCCTGATGACGACGTTCTACGACGGCCAGGGGATGATGGTGCCGGCGGACTCCGGGCTCACCGAGCTCGAGGACCTGGCGGACGCCAACATCTGCGTGCTGACCGGGACCACGACCGAGCTCAACCTGAACGCGGTGTTCGGCTCCCGTGAAATCCCCTTCAATCCGGTGGGCTTCGAGGACTCCGAACAGCTCCGCCCAGCTTACGAGCAGGGCCAATGCGAGGCGTGGACCTCGGACCGCAGTCAGCTGGCGGCCTTCAAGTTCGCCATCGAGGAAGAAGGCGGTGACGAGCAGCTCATCATGGAGGAGATCTTCTCCAAGGAGCCCCTTGGGCCAGCCGTCGCCGATGGTGACAGCAGCTGGGCTCAGGCAGTGGAGTGGTCGATCATCGCCCCCGTCCTCGCCTGGGAGTACGGGCTGGACTCAGGGAACATCGGCACCTATGACGGTGAGGACGCCAACATCCTCAACTTCATCGGCGCAGACGGTTTCGATCCTGGGCTCGGCCTGGCCACAGACATGAACGTGACCATCATCGAAGCGGTGGGCAACTACCAGGAGATCTACGAGCGGCACATCGAGCCGATCGGGATTCCTCTGGAAGACAGCCTCAACGACCTCTACACCAACGGCGGGTTGATGTACGCACCGCCATACCGTTGATCACCGGCTGACAAGGTGGGGGCGGATCGGACCGATCCGCCCCCACACTTCCTTCCCATCCTCGAATGACCGCCTCACGCACTCCGCCTACGTCGAGTCGCCCGCCCCTCTGGAGGGACGCCCGAATCATCCGGATCGTGGGACAGGCTGCGGCACTACTCGTACTTTTCCTGCTCCTGAGATGGCTTGGTTCCAACCTGGCCACGAATCTCGCCCGTCAGAACCTCGGCACGGACTTCGGTTTCCTCAACCGTCCCACCCAATTCGCCATCCCCTATTTTCCTGACTTCGACAGTCGCTCACCCGTGTGGAACATGGTCCTGGTGGGGGTGAAGAACACGTTCCTGGCCGGCTTCGTGGGGATCATCCTGGCGACTGTGGTGGGTCTGATAGTCGGCATCTCCCGTCTTTCGCCGAACTGGCTACTGGCCCGCCTGGCCACGGGTTTCGTCGAGACGTTCCGCAACATCCCACCCCTTGTGGTGATCATCTTCTTTGGGGCGGCCATTTTCACGTTTGGCCCGCTCCCGATCCTGAGGGAAGGGATCGAAGTTCGCCTCCCGGGTACCGAGAACAACCTGCTGATCCTCAGCAACGACCAATGGGGGATACCGTCGCTCGTCGGTGGGGATGCCGTCTGGCCCTATCTGGGTCTCCTCGCCGGAGGACTGGTCCTCGCCGTCGGTCTGTGGATTTGGCGGACCCGGGTGAATGTGCGAACCGGGGACCCGCACCATCGAGTGCTTTGGTCCTTTGGAGCATTCGTGGTGGTGGCGGCGATCGGGTACCTGTTGCTCGGAGAGCCTTTCCAGATCTCATGGCCCACCCTTACCGAAACGAGACGCCGATTCGAGACCGGATTCGCCATGAACTTCGGTTTCATGGCGCTCACCTTCGCTCTCGGTCTGTACACCGCCAGTCACATAGCGGAGATCTTCCGCGGGTCGATCCTGGCGGTTCCTAGCGGTCAGACCGAAGCCGCCAGCGCCCTGGCCCTGAGCGGTTTCCAGCGCTACCGGTTCGTTGTGCTCCCCCAAGCTCTTCGCATCGCATTGCCTCCGACCATCAACCAGTATCTGAACCTGGTCAAGAACACGTCGCTCGGCGTGGCAGTGGCCTATGCAGAAATCACTGCGCTGACCCAGACATCGATCGGGAACGGGCGACCGGCCGTCCAGTCGATCGTCATTCTCATGGCGGTGTATCTCATGTTCTCGCTGGTCATCTCACTAATCCTCAACCAGGTGAATCGCCGATTCCAGCTGGTAGTTCGATGAGCGCATCAACCAGCCATACGCCACCGCCGGGAGTGGTTGCCTGGATCAAGCAACGGCTATTCCAGAACGTCTGGTCGGGCGTGGTCTCGATTCTGCTGATACCCATCCTGGTGTACCTGGCGTACCGCTCGCTGTTGTTCGTGTTCGTCAATGCCCGCTGGGAAGCGGTGGAGCGCAACCTCACATTGTTCATGCAGGGGACCTATCCCCGGGACCAGCAGTGGAGACTGGTAGCCCAGATCTTCTTGCTGGCCCTCGCTCTGGGAGTGGGCACCGGGACGGCTTCGGGTACTGCTCGCGACAAAGCCGAGGAGGCGGGCCTGGAGTACATCCCGCCCAGCCTCGGCGGCACCCTCAGCCGTTTCTGGTCCCTGATTCTCTTCGGGGTGGTCTTGTTGGCGATGGCGGGAACTGGTCCACCCGTGCTGATGACGGCAGGGGCGGTCGCCTTGGGTTATCTCGGCTGGCAGAGTCACCGGCTCCCCCGCCGGTCCAGGGTGATCGGCTGGGTCGTGACCTCGGTCCTGCTGCTGGCGGCCTTCCAGGTGGTTTCGGGGACCATAGGACACGCTTGGGTCCCGGTGGCCCTGGTGGTGGGGGCAGGAGCATGGATATCGATCAAGGCAGAGAGGATCGTGCCGCCGTGGTGGCGGCTGGTGATCAGGGCGGCAGGGACGGCCGCGGCGGTGGTGGCCGTCTATTTGGTCTACGTGGCGATCCCATATACCGGTATCGGCTGGGACCGCTGGTCGGGCATGCACCTGACGCTGTGGTGGTCCGCAATCGTGATCGCACTCTCTTTCCCGTTCGGCCTGCTTCTGGCCCTCGCCCGCCGATCGTCACTACCCGCTCTCCGCTGGGTCGCCACCACTTACATCGAGCTGATCCGGGGCGTGCCGCTGATAACGCTGCTTTTCATGGGCCAGTTCGTGCTCGGCTTCTTCCTCCCTGCGGGTACGTCGCTGTCCCGCATCTCCCGTTCGATTGCAGCCGGCACGATGTTCACCGCCGCCTACGTCGCCGAGATCGTCCGAGGTGGCCTCCAGTCTCTTCCGGAAGGCCAACGGGAAGCCGGACAGGCATTGGGGATGGGCCCGATGCCGATCATGCGCCGGATCGTGTTGCCGCAGGCTCTGCGAGCGGTCATCCCGGCGCTGGTCGGCCAGTTCATATCTCTCTTCAAAGACTCGTCCCTACTCTTCATCCTCAACCTCATCGAGTTTCTGGGTGTCCGGGGACTGGTCCATGCTCAAGCCGACTTCAGGGTCGTGGGTCACGCCGAGACTCTGGTTTTCGTGGCGCTGGGCTACTGGGCCTTCTCGTTCGCCATGTCGAGAGAGAGTCAGCGATTGGAACGTAGATTGAGAGTGGGAGTAGCCCGATGACCAACGAAGCCACCAGCCAAGCATTTGCCGACGCCACCCAAGCCAAAGGGGAACCTGTGATCGTCTTGGAGGGCGTAGACAAGTTCTTCGGTAACTTCCAGGCGCTCGAAGACATCGACCTCGTCGTCGGCCTCCAGGAGGTCGTGGTGGTGATCGGTCCCTCAGGCTCGGGCAAGTCGACACTCATTCGCTGCATCAACCGGCTCGAGGAGCACGACCGGGGCAGGATCGTCGTCGACGGCATCGAGCTGTCAGACGACATCCGCAACATTCAGGAGGTGCGGAGGGAGACGGGGATGGTCTTCCAACAGTTCAACCTCTTCCCACATCTGACCGTGCTCGACAACGTGACCTTGGCACCCCGCGAGGTGCGTCATATGCCCAAGAAGGAGGCCGAGGAGCTGGCGATGGAGCAGCTCACAAGGGTCAAGATCCCCGAGCAGGCTCGCAAGTACCCGGGCCAGCTCTCAGGAGGGCAGCAGCAGCGAGTGGCCATCGCCCGCTCCCTGGCGATGAGACCGAAGGTGATGCTGTTCGACGAGCCCACCTCCGCCCTCGACCCGGAGATGATCAAAGAGGTCCTCGACGTGATGGTCGAGCTCGCCGAAGGTGGCATGACCATGATCGTCGTCACCCACGAGATGGGCTTTGCCCGCGCCGTGGCCGATCGGGTCGTGTTCATGTCCGACGGCCAGATCGTCGAAGTTGGGACCCCGGAGCACTTCTTCACCAACCCCGAGGAGGAGCGCACCAAACTGTTCCTCAGTCAGATTCTGTGAATGGCGGGGCTGGTGCCCCGCAGTATTTGGTATCTGGTATCTGGTATTTGGTATTTGGTATCTGGTATCTGGTATCTGGTCACGCGTCGTAGGGGCGAGACGGGTTTACCCTTTCACTCTCCGTGTCTCCCACTGCTTTCAAGATCGTTGGTATCGTCGCGGGCGGGTTGGTGGCCGGGCTCGTCGTGTTCTTTCTGGTCGACGTCGGGACGGCAGATGCGCCCCCCGAGACGCTTCCCGTAGCGGTCGCCACCACCACGTCATCTCTTCCGGAGACGACTGCCTCGAGCACCTCGGCCACGTCCACAACGACGTCGCTCCCTGCCACTACGACCACCACGCTTCCTCCCAAGGGCGCGGTGGTGATCCAGGGAACCGGTGACGTGAACCTCGACCCCACCTACATCCCCGCTCTCGCCGAGAACGGCTACGACTACGCCTGGGAAGGACTCGACGGTCTCTTCCACGAAGACGATCTGACGGTCGTGAATCTCGAATGTGCCCCCTCCGACCTCGGGGAACCGGAGCCGAAGGAGTTCGTCTTCAGGTGCCCGACCGAATCGCTGCCATCACTCTCTCGCGCCGGTGTCGAGGTGGCCAATCTGGGCAACAACCACAGCGGCGACTACGGCAAGGACGCCCTGGTCGACGGTCGGGCCCGCCTTGTCGAGGCTGACGTGGCCCCGGTGGGAGCTGGAGCCGATGTGGACGAGGCAGGCGCGCCGGCAGTCTTCGAGATCAACGGCTGGACCGTGGCCGTCGTCGGGTTCGGCGGGGTCGTGCCTCACACCGGGTGGCTCGCTGCCGACGATCGACCCGGGATGCGTGACGGCGACGACATCCCATCGATGGTGGCTGCGGTGGAGGCTGCCAAGCAGGTCGCCGACATCGTCGTCGTGAGCATCCACTGGGGAGTCGAGCTCGACACCGAGCCCCGTCTGGAGGACGTGGAGCGGGCGGAGGCGATGATCGAGGCGGGAGCCGATGTGATCTTCGGCCATCACGCTCATCGTCTTCAACCTCTTGAGATGGTGGATGACGCCGCCGTGTTCTGGGGTCTCGGTAATTTTGTGTGGCCGCGACACTCGCGGGCAGGATCCACTACAGCCGTGGCACGAGCGGTGATCCAGCCAGACGGGAGTATCGAGGCTTGCTTGATCCCCGCGCTCATCGAGAATCACGGGCAGCCGGTGTTGACGGACGAACCGGATTGCGGCCCGGAACGTTAGGAAAGAGATGCAGGAACGATCAGGACCCATTCTTCTTGTGATCGCCTTCGGGGTGATGCTTGGGTTCGTTGCCTTCCTTCTCGTCGGCCCGCGCGATGTCACCGGCGATCCAATTGCAGATCCCGACACCACGGTCACTACTGCACCCCAAGACCCGGGCGGCGGTGGGTCGGTTTCGACGGCGACGACTCAACCCGGAGAGTCGCCACCCACCACAGAGACCGACGAGCCTTCCCGGGAGCCGGGGACGATCCCCGGTTCGACGGTGGGCCAGCCCTGGGGGAATGGTCTTACCATGTTTCGCGGTAACCCGACTCGCACCTTCTACGGCACCGGCCCGATCTCCGAGTCGCCCGAGGTGGCATGGACCTATCCGGACGACCAGATGTGCAGTGAGTCGACCAATCTGGGCGAGACGACGCTGTGGTGCGGGATGGGGTGGACCGGTCAGCCCGCCGTCTGGGAGAACGAGGATGGGGAAACCGAGTTGATATTCGGTGCCTACGACCGCTCGGTCCATTTCGTGAATGCGGAGACGGGCGAGGACACCAGACCCCGATTCACCACTGGAGACCTGATCAAGGGAAGCGTCAGTGTCGACCCCGATGGACATCCCCTGCTCTACACGGGGTCCCGGGACAACGAGTTGCGGATCATCGCGCTCGATCGTGAGGAGCCGACAGAGCTGTGGTCGCTTCACGCTGAGGACGTGGACGGCACGTGGAACGACGACTGGGACAGCAACCCGCTCATCATCGACGACATCATGTACATCGGAGGGGAGAACAGCTGGTTCTTCGCCTATGAGCTCAACCGGGATTACGACGAGTCGGGTCAGGTGACGGTCGATCCGGAGCGGCTGGTGGCCATGCCGGGCTATGACGACGAGTTCAGGGAGCTCGCAGGGCGCAACCTCTCCATCGAGAACTCGGTGGCCGCGTTCGAGGATCGCGTCTACTTCGCCAACTCGGCAGGCCGTGTCGTCGGTCTCGACGTCTCCGACATCCGCGATGGTGAGGCGCCGGTCGTGTTCGACTTTTGGGCCGGCGGTGACATCGACGCCACGATCGTCATCGACGAGGAAGGGATGCTCTACGTGTCGGTGAACGTCAAACCCGGCCAGGTGGCACAGGAATACCGGACTCAGGCGAACATCGATCGCACCCGGGAGGTGGGCCAGCTCATCAAGCTGGACCCCTACGCCGAGGAAGACCCTGTTCTCTGGAGCGTCGATCTGTCGTCTTCGGGTCAGGAGGACTCGGGCACCTGGGCGACTCCCGCACTCCACGACGGCCTCCTCTACACCAACACCCACCTGGGCTCCTTGATCGCTGTGGACACCGACTCCGGAGACGTGGTCTGGGAGGACGACTCCGTCGGCTGGCACTCGTGGTCCTCTCCGGCGGTTGTGGATGACACCCTGGTGGTGGCCACCTGCGTCGGCGACGTCCGCGGCTACTCGCTCGACGATCCCAGGGCTCCGTCGCGGGAGTGGACCGTCTCGCTCGGCGAGTCGTGTCTAGAGGCCACACCTGCCATCTGGGACGGGACGATCTACTTGGGTTCCCGTGACGGCTATCTGAGGGCGATCCGGTAGATGGCCCGCCTACTGGTCGCTGGTGTGTTGCTACTCGCCGCGTGCTCGGGTGGGGCAAGCGACGAGCCGATGACGTCTACGTCTCCACCGACCTCCACGACGACGGAGGCGTCGACGACCACCGAGCCTCCCGTCGAGTGTCCGCCGGCCCCTTACGAGATGGGCTTCCTGCCCACCGGTGTCGGCGAGGGTGAGTTGGATACCGAGTCTCTGGAGCCCGACGTGTGGACCTCGGTCGCCGGCACCAACACCACGTTCGTCCCCCGAAATGACGGCACCGTCGCCATCGCACTGATCCGGGGCACCCTGCCTGCACAGGAGTGGCCTGCGGAGAGGGGCGAGGTCAGCATCGATGGGACCAGGGGGGTGGCGGGACCCCATCCCGACGGCACCTGGGTGGTGGGTTGGTACGAGGAGCCGGGAGCGAGATGCGACGAGTACTCGATGGTCTTCTACCCGCCGTGGGATCCTTCCGATGTGGAGCAGGTCATCGAGGAGATGAACCGGGTCGGAGGCTGATCGACCGACTCTGTGGTGCAGCGATGTGCGCTGACGGTGAGGTCGGTACAACAGACGGGTGAGAAGGGGCCCCGGAGGGCCCCTTCGCCGATGTCTCTACTCGTAGCTTCCCTGTGTGGGACCGCCCTGGCCGGACCCGGGCGTGCCGGTGGCGGCCTCTTCCTGGGTCTCCTTGAATAGCTCGCCGATGGCGGCGACGGATCCGAGCACACCCTGGGTGTCGAGTGGCAGGAAGATCTTCGTCGCCTGACCGTCGGCGATGCCCTGGAGGGCCTCCAGGTAGCGGATCGCGATGAGATCCGGGGTCGGGTCACCGGTGTGGATGGCCGAGAACACTCGCTCGATGGCCTGACCTTCACCTTCGGCAACCGTGAGCTTCTGGTACTTCTCGGCGTCGGCGACACGCTTGATGGCCTCGGCCTGACCGTCGGCCTCGAGGACCTGGGACTCCTTGACACCTTCGGCCTTGAGGATGGCGGCTCGCTTCTGACCTTCGGCCTCGGTGACGGCGGCACGCCGGTCACGCTCCGCCTTCATCTGACGGTGCATGGCGTCGGTGACGTCCACCGGCGGCTCGATCCTCTGGATCTCGACACGCACGACCCTGACGCCCCACTTGTCGGTGGCGTCGTCGAGGATCTGTCGCAGTTTGGCGTTGATCACCTCACGGGAGGTGAGTGCTGAGTCGAGGTCGAGATCTCCGACGACGTTCCTCAGGTTGGTCTGAGCCAGCTTGGTGACCGCCAGGATGAAGTTGCCCACGTTGTACTGCAGCTTCACCGGGTCGGTGGCCTCGTAGTAGATGACCGCGTCGACCGTCACGACGACGTTGTCCTTGGTGATGACCTCCTGGGGCGGGACGTCGATGACCTGTTCCCGCATGTCCACCTTGGTCAGCCGCTTCACGAACGGCATGACCCAGCGGAGGCCTGAGTCGACGGTCCGTTCGTACCGGCCGAGAAACTCGATGAGGCCCTTCTGGTAAGGGCGCACGACCTTGAAACCGGCAGCCGCTACCGCGATCAGCCCCATTGCGAGGATCACGAACAGGATCACTATTGGATCCATAGCTTTTCTTCCTTTCTTCTAGACCTGACCCTAAGCCGTCAGTCTTCCAAGCGCTCGACGATCAGCCGAGCACCATCTACGTTCGTCACCACGATCTTTGCCCCTGCTTCGATCTTGCCGGGGGCGGTGGCCCGCCACTCCTCATTGAGGATGCGGACCATTCCTGCACCGCTGTGGGGGTCGATTCCCTGGAGCACGATCCCCTCCGATCCGACCCATCGGTTGGCGCCGACCCGGGGTTGCTCCCCCTCGTCCTGGCGGCCGATGAACCTGCGCAGGTAGACCAGTGAAATCGTCGTCACGCCGAAAAAGACCAGCCATTGAGCGATGATGGGAGCACTGAGCCATGCCAGGATCGCCGCGGCCGCACCACCGATCGCAAACGGCAGGAGGAAAAATCCAGCCGTGAAGATCTCACCGATCCCCACTGCAATGGCGAAAACGGTCCAAAGCCATCGCCACAATTCGTTGTCCACGTCGCTACCTCCTTGTGCTGCCACCGCAACGGCGGCGACCATCGCTGCCGCTCCCGACCCGTACAGGACGAGATCCCGCCGGGCCCGCTTGCGTCTTTCGACCCTTCCGCTCTGAACATCTTCCCAACTGTCTACGGCCTTGCCCCGGCGGGCCGCTGCCCAGCCCTCCGCGAAGGCTGCCCGGTTCCCGATGACGTCTTCGACCGTGCGACCGTCCCGCTCGGCTTCCATGAGGTGCTGCTCGAGCTCGTTTCGCATGTCGGCGACCGTTTCGGGCGACAGGCCGGTCTCGAGCCAGTACCGCTCTACCTCGTCGATCACTCGTGCTTTGTCGGTCATTGTCGGTCACCACCCAGCACGGTGTCCACCGCCTTCGAGAACTCATCCCACTCCTGGCGCCACCGGGTGAGAGTCTGTCTCCCATCGTCGGTCATCCGGTAGTACTTGCGCGCCGGACCGGCGCTGCTCTGGACCAGATATCCCTCGATCAACTCCTGTTTCTGGAGACGGGAGAGGAGAGGGTAGATCGAGCCTTCACTGGCGAGGTCGAGGCCGCGCTCTCTGAGTTTGTTGACCATCTCGTAGCCGTAGGAAGCCTCTTCTTCGATCAATGAAAGCAGACACATGTCGAGCACCCCGTGGAGCAGTTGGGAGGAGTGTCCTTGCCCATCAGTCCTAGGTACCATGTTATACATGCTACCTCGGAATTTGGAATAGTCAACGCACGGGTGTCCCGCTTCCATGATTTTTCGTCGGTTCGGCGGAATATCCGCAGCCCTAATAGACTTGATATGATTGCACTCATATTTTCTATTTGGTACTGAGATGAACCCGGAGAAACTCACCGCCCGAACAAGAGAAGCCCTGGTCGCCGCGACCAGTCTGGCCCAGGAATACAACCACGCTTCGGTCACTCCGGAGCACCTGGCTCTGGCCCTGCTCGGACAGCAGGACGGCATCGTCTATCCCCTGCTCGACAAGATGGGGGTGTCACCTCTCGACCTGCGCAGATCCCTCGAGTCCCGACTCCAGGATCAGCCGCAGGTCTACGGCGATGCCGAGGTGTCGACCTCCAAGGAATTGTCCCGCGCCCTGAACGAGGCCGATCGGCTGCGGGCGTCCATGAAGGACGACTACCTGTCGGTGGAACACTTGCTGCTGGCCCTGGCCGACACCCTTGACCTCGACGAGGCCGCGCTGCGCTCCGCGGTGGAGGAAGTGCGTGGCGGCCGCAGGGTGACCACCGACGACCCGGAGTCCACCATCAATGCGCTCGAGCAGTACGGCCGCGACCTGACAGCCACCGCCCGGCAGGGAAAACTCGACCCGGTCATCGGGCGCGACGACGAGATCAGACGCGTCATCCAGGTGCTATCACGCCGTACGAAGAACAACCCGGTGCTCATCGGCGAACCCGGAGTCGGCAAGACCGCCATCGTGGAGGGTCTCGCCCGCAGGGTCGCCGATGGCGACGTGCCCGAAGGGCTCAAGACCAAGCGCATCGTCGCCCTCGACCTCGGGTCGATGCTCGCCGGGGCCAAGTACCGCGGCGAGTTCGAGGAGCGGCTCAAGGCAGTCCTCGACGAGATCAAGAATTCCGAAGGTGAGATCATCACCTTCCTGGACGAGCTGCACACCCTCGTCGGCGCGGGGGCGGCCGAAGGAGCCATGGACGCCTCCAACATGTTCAAGCCGATGCTCGCCCGTGGTGAGCTCAGGCTCATCGGTGCGACCACGCTCGACGAGTACCGCAAGCACATCGAGAAGGACGCTGCCCTCGAGCGTCGCTTCCAGCCGGTGATCGTCGATCCCCCCACGGTCGAAGAGGCGATCGGCATATTGCGTGGTCTCAAGGAGCGTTACGAGGTCCATCACGGTGTCCGCATAACGGACTCCGCGCTGGTGGCTGCCGCCGTTCTCTCGGACCGCTACATCACAGCCCGGTTCCTTCCCGATAAGGCGATCGACCTCATCGACGAGTCGGCGTCGCGCCTCCGGATTGAGATCGACTCGATGCCTGAGGAGATCGATGAGCTGACTCGCCGTCGCATCCAGCTCGAGATCGAGCAGGAGGCGCTCAAGAAGGAGTCCGACAAGGCTTCGAAGGAGCGTCTCGAGGGCGTGAAGCAGGAGATCGCCGACCTCAACGAGGAGATCAACGCGCTCACCGCCCGCTGGAATCGCGAGAAGGAGGTCATCTCCGGGATCCGCGATCTCAAGGGCCGCATCGAGGGGGCCCGCACCGAGGCCGATCTGGCCGAGCGTGCGGGTGACCTGGGTAAGGCGGCCGAGCTCAGGTACGGAACCATCAACGAGCTCACCAGACAGCTCGGAGAGCGGGAACGGGAGCTCGAGAAGCTCCACGAGGAGGGCTCGATGCTCTCCGAAGAGGTCACAGACGAGGACGTCGCCGAAGTGGTGTCCCGTTGGACAGGGATCCCGCTTTCCAAGCTCATGGAGGGCGAGACCGAGAAGCTGATACAGCTCGAGAGCCAGCTCCACAAGCGTGTGGTCGGACAGGACCCGGCCGTCGAGGCAGTCGCCAACGCCGTGCGACGCAACCGTGCCGGCCTCTCCGACCCCAACCGTCCGGTCGGCTCCTTCCTCTTCCTCGGGCCCACCGGTGTCGGCAAGACCGAGCTGGCTCGGGCTCTCGCCCAGTTCCTCTTCGATGACGAGCGGTCAATGGTTCGCATCGACATGTCCGAGTACATGGAGAAGCATTCGGTCAGCCGACTGATCGGGGCTCCTCCTGGCTACGTCGGCTACGAGGAGGGCGGCCAGCTAACCGAAGTGGTGCGGCGCCGGCCTTACTCGGTGGTGTTGCTCGACGAGATCGAGAAGGCGCACTCCGAAGTGTTCAACGTCCTGTTGCAGCTTCTCGACGATGGCCGTCTCACCGACGGTCAGGGCCGTACGGTCGACTTCACCAACGTGGTGCTGATCATGACATCCAACCTCGGGTCGCAGTTCATCGATCCCGACCAGTCGCGAGAAGTCGTGGAGGAGCGGGTCATGGAAGCGGTGCGCAACGAGTTCCGCCCCGAGTTCCTCAACCGCATCGACGATGTCATCGTCTTCGACAAGCTCAGCCGGGAGGATCTGCGGGAGATCGTCGAGATCCAGATGGTCGCGTTGCGCAAGCGTCTGGACGACAGAGGTATCGATCTGGCGGTGTCCGGCGACGCCCTCGACCTGCTCGCCGAACGCGGCTATGACCCGGTCTACGGAGCTCGCCCGCTCAAGCGGGTCATGCAGAAGAGTCTCGCCGACCCCATCGCCACCGCCATCCTCGAGGGCAGGTACGGAGACGGCGACACGATCAAGGTCTCCGTCGCGGACGGGGAGCTCGCGCTGGCCTGACCAGTACCGCTTCTGTGAAGATTCTCTTCCGGTAACCGGTAACCGGAGATTTCTACTCACAGAACCGCTGGTCAGCTCATCCGTCCGGTTCCCACAGCAGGGTTCCTTCGTGAAATTGGCTCCAGGCGAACCAATACGCCTCGTGGCTGACCACTTCGGTGCCTTCGGAGTCAAAGACCCTGATCGAGTCATCGAGACGCACTGTCAGGCCCTCGAACTCGAAGGGACCATCTGACAGGGCCGCCCTGGTCTCCGCAACGGGAAAGGCGATCGGAGTGCCGTCCGGCGCGATGACCCCTACGACCTTCCCCTGAGTCGACAGTCGAGGGTCGACGTCACCGACGGGGAAGATAGGCCCGGCCGCGTCACGTCCCTGTAGCGGGTCGTCCACGTAGGTGCGCCCAACTCCTCCATCTTCGGCAACGATGCGGGTGTCGGGATGCGCCTCTTTCCAGTTTCCCCACGTGGAGGCCACGACCGAAACCTGTTCAAGGGTTACCTCACCATCCGTTAGGGGCCCGGTGAGCGCTTCGCCGGTGAACGTGTCGATGGCAGATCCCGTGGTCAGGTCGTACATCAGCTTGTTGGAGCGTTTGAGCAGCCCTGAGGTACGCAGGACTGCGCGGTCGATGCCCGGTACGTCGTCCACGTAATAGGCCTGCGCCGAACCACAGAGCGTGCAGTAGGGGATGCCGAGCTCGCGCCCATCGAGGGTGACGTGCACCATCTCGTGGACCTCCATCTGATGTTTGGGCAGGGCGATGGCGTCGTCGCCAAGGACGACCCCGAAAACGACCCGGTCGTCCTCGTACCAATCGCCAGCTGAGGCGTCCGTTGTCTCGGGATGGTCGAGAGCAGGAATGCATTGGCAGTCGCCGTTGTCGTCGAGCGGCCGCGTGTCCGGTGCGACTCCTCCCCAGGTGACTAACCGCCAGTCCATCCGGTGGTCCTCTTCGAAGAAACGGTCCCAGGTGGCTTCGAGCGGACCGAAGATCTGCTGCTTCGCCGCGGGATAGCCGTCCCAGGCCGGGAGATCGATGGAAATGAGGTGATTCGTAGTCCACACGAAAGCAACCCCATTGGGATCGGCCTCTATGTCGGTCAGTTCGACGAAAGCCGCCGTAAGTGCCTCCGCCTCTTCGCCGACTTGATAGAAGCGCAGCAGATCTGCGATGAGCCATGCGGTGCGGATGTCGCCAGCCTTGGCGAGGGCATCCACAGAGCCAACATCCCAATCGGTAGACAGGACGTCTTCAAGGACGTTGTCCACAGCTGCCGTAGCAGCGGGAGGCAATGGCCCCTCCGGCACCGCGACTGCGGGTACCGTCGTCGTTGATCCGACGTCAGCCAGGTTGGCAGCGTCGGTCGTGGTCGATGCTCGTTCAACTCCGGTGCAGGCGGCAAGAAGGAGCATCCCGACGACGAGTACATGATGCATCATGGCAAAGGTAGGTCGGTGGTCGTCAGCTGGACATAAATCGAGGGGATACTCACTCCCCGACGGCTTGCTACTCATTTTTCAGTCTCTCTTGGCGCGTGGTTCCCTTAGATTCGCCATAGTGAATTGGCCTCTGTTGGGACGCGAATCCGATCTGGACCGGACTGCGGGCCTGATCGCGTCCGGGACGGGAATCGCGATCCTCGGGTCCTCGGGTGTCGGTAAGAGCAGATTTCTGCACGAACTGGTCGGCCGGGCGGAAAAGGACGGGATGGCGATCATCCGAGCCGTCGCCTCCGAGTCGACACGCTCGATCCCATTCGCCCCTTTCGTCGAACTCCTGCCCGAAGGCCCAACCGAGGATCGACTGACCATGCTGGGGAGTGCTCGCCGGGCCCTCGACGAGTACAAGACCCAGCGCGGCCTGCTGATATCGGTCGATGACGCCCATCATCTCGATGAGACTTCACTTGCATTTCTCGTTGGAGCGGTCGAAGTCGGCGGGGCGCTGGTAGCCATGACTGCACGGTCGGGCATGACAATGATGCCCGACCTGGTCGATCTCTGGACCAATGGGGTCATCGCTCGAATCGATCTGAGCCCTTTGACACGCACACAGTCGAGGAGGCTGGCCGAATCCGCCCTCGGGACGCTGACGCCTGCTCTAGAGGAGCAGCTTTGGCAGCTTGGGCGCGGAAATCCTCTCCTGTTGCATGAACTTCTCGAGGGCTCACGAGACAAGACGATCGTCCGTGACGACGAGGGGAGATGGACCCTCATCGGGCCACTCGCCGAGTCTGCCCGTCTCGCAGATCTGGTTGCATCCCGATTGAGCGTGCTCACCGACCAGGCGAAAGAGGCCATGGCTGTGGTGGCTTTGGGAGCTCCCCTTTCGCTCCCCCTGGCCAAGTCGGCGATTGGCGAGTTCCATGAACTGGAGGACCGGGGACTGGTGAGCGTTGCCAGCACGGGCGGCGAACCGGCGTTGCTGCCGGCACACCCGCTGTACGGTGAGATCCTTGCAGCAAACCTGACGGAATCCCGGCGTCGGAATGCCTATCGCAGATTGGTCGAGGAAGCGGTCGGAAACGGGTTGATACCTGATCAGTTGCGCGTCGCCGTCTGGCAGAGCCGGTCGGGAGAAGTCATCTCGGAAGAACTCGCTCACGGCGGAGCTTGGGAGGCGCTGATCCGCCACGAACCGGAACTCGCCGAGACACTGGTCCGTCCTGCTGGAATCGAAGACGATCGAAGTCTCCTGATTCTCGGCCGCGCTCTCAGCTATCAGCAGCGTTTCGAAGAGGCCGAGCAGGTCTTGAGCAAAAGGCCGGTTGAGGGCTCTCCTTTTGAGGGAGAGCTCGTCTCGATACGCGCTCAGAACCTCGGATTTGGACTTGGTCGGAGCACCGAGGCGCGTGATCTATTGGCTGCCGGTGTGTCGCGAATCGATGATCCAGCGATGAGGGCGAGGCTCAACAACGAAAGAGGCATGGTGTCGGCAATCAGTGGCGACTTCGTCGACGCGCGATCGGCAAGTCGAGCGGTGCTGTCTGACGACGAGTCCAGCGATGTCGCCCGGGTGGCTGCCTACGTGACCCTGACTCTGGCGCAGGCGATGATGGGTGATTGCCACAGCCTGAAAGGCGTGGTCAGCGAGGCCGTCGAGTTGGCAGAGGACAATCGGGCCTCTCTTCCTTTCGCTCGCGACCAGATCGAGATTATGTGGTTCTGCAGCCTGCTGAGTGCCGGTGAAATCGATGAAGCGAACGGCCTGGCCTCCCGCGCGATCGATCGAAGCGATCGAGGTGGAGCGTTGATGGCCACGTGGCTGGCCGCATCTTGCTTAGGTCTCGATCTTGCCGGACTACTGGAGCATGCCTCTTCTGCGGCCCGGGAGGCCCTCGAGCTGTATAGGAAGGCAGATCCGTTCGGACTGGAAGATCAAGCCATCGGCCTGCTTTCGATGACACTTGGGCAGATGGGCGCCGAGACTGCTTCCGGGACGATCGAAGGGGAGCGGCCTGCCGAAGCGCCCCGTATCGCGGTCTGGTGGGACAGAGGGCGAACCTGGTCGGCCGCTGCGGCTGGCCGAATCGAAGAAGGAGCGAGTATTGCGGTGTCCGGTGGGCGGTCGGCCGCGTCGAGGGAGCACTTCGCTTGGGCCGCGCTCTGCTTCCACGACGCAGTTCGACTGGGACTTCCCGCGCTCGCCATCGACGATCTCAGGGCGATCGACGACTCCAGGGGGGCAGTTCTCCTGTCGCTGATGAAGCGGCACGCCGAAGCCCTCGTTCTGCGCGATGTGACAGAGTTGGATGAGGTGGCGAGAGCATTCGGCGAGCTCGGGGCTCCCCTTCTGGCGGCAGAGGTGTTCGGACAGCTGGCCGCCATCATCTACGAACAGGGGGATCTCACACAGGCGGCGAGAGCATCTGTCTTGTCACACGTCTTTGAGCAACGATGCGAGGCCCCTGACACACCAGCCCTGCGTCACCGCCCACAGCTCGTCACGTCACGGGAGATGGAAGTGGCAATTCGTGCCGCATCCGGTCTGACCAGCCCTCAAATAGCCGAGGAGTTCTTTATTTCGGGGCGGACGGTCGACAACCATCTCCGCTCGGTCTATCGCAAGCTGAACGTAGGTGGACGGGGAGAGTTGGCCGACCTCGTGGGATAGCCGGGCAAAAGCGCGGCCCTGGCGGAAATGAGTAATTCCGACCACCTATTTGAGTATTACGTCCTGCGACGTCTTTTCGTACATTCTCTGATCGAGGAATGGGGTTTGTCTGGCTCCGAATTACACGGGAGGCGGGTTGTCCCCGGCTGGCGCGGAGCCGGGTGGCGGTTCTCCGCCACCGTGTTGGACTCGAATACAGGGAGACGGAGATGGGTTGGGAGCTCAAGCGATTTCTGGCGGCCTTGGGGGCGAGCGCTCTGCAGTGATCAGCATCGATGGCGAGCCCACCACCTACGACCTCGACGACGTGACGTTCTCACCGGCTGAAGGTGCCGACGATCTCACTTTCGAGACCTGCGATCCCGACTTCTTCGGTTCGGGACGCTTCTATGCGATCGGGTATGCAGTCGATGGCGAGGGTGAGCTCATCGTGGGAAACGACGGCAATTGGCATCTCCAGAACGAGGAGACAGGGGAACAGACGGAGCTTGCGTCGGCGCCGCTCGTACGTGACGACAACAAGGTCACCGGCTCTCTGGACGGGCTCCAGCAGATCTGGCCCGACGAAGGTGCCGCCACCGTCGATGTCACCTTCGACCTGGAGATCCCGTCCGAGATCAACGAAGAATGCTGAACTGGTCCGGCTCCCAGGCACAGCCACGCTCACGCGGGTTCGATCTCTCCCGTCTCCTGCGTCGTTTGGTGTTGCTGGCGTTTGCGCTGATCCAATTGATCCTCGTGGCTCGCATCCTCCTCGACCTCGGCGTGATCCCCGAGGGGAGCTCATGGGGCGGGTTGATCGTCATGTGGAGCGACCTGCTCGCGGCTCCCGTCCAGGGAGTCGGCAGCGGGTTCGGCTCCTGGTTCGCCGGTGGCGAGATCGGGGCCATGGCGGGCGAGGGCTTCAACCCGGTGATGCTCGTGGCCCTTGCCGGCTGGTCGGTCGTCGAGGGTCTGGTGATGCGGGTGGTCCGCAAGCTCGACCAGGTGTGACGAGAACAGGAGCTAGGAGAGTCGGTATGAGAAGGGTCGGTATGACAGCAATTGTAAGTTTTGTCCTGGTCCTGGCCGCGTGTGGGGGTGACATTTCGGACGCAGTGGGTGCTGTCGATTCGGGCCCGGCGGATGGCGAGGAGGCATTCGAGTCGGGCTCGAATGCCTCCTCGGATGCCCGGGCGACGCTGACAGTTGGCTCCGACGTCCACCAGTGGGAGGCCAACGAGTGGACGACGTGCACGATCGGTGGGGGTATGCCGGTTTGGGCGCACTTCCAGGCGGACGAGACCACCCAGACCGGAGACTGGGTCCAGTTCATCGACCGCGGCGACGGAGGCATCAATTTCAGTGCGGTGCTTGATGGAGAGGAGTACGCCGGGACCGGTTCGGGTGAGGCCGACGAGATCACCTCCGACGGATTCGTCTACTCGGGAACTATGGGCCACGACGGAGAGCAGGTCGACGTCAGCCTCGAAGTCACCTGTTAGGGGGAATACCACGACTTCGTCTTCGGTGTCGATTTCGAATCCAAGACGCACCGAGATCGACAAGGCCGGTTTGCTGGAGCCCAGATCACACCGAGCCAGCCGACCAGGCGGCGCGCAGGCTCAGAACGGCGGTTCGCCGAAACCGGTGACGGTCGACTGAGCCCACTCATCGACCTCCCGAAGTGGTGTGAGTTGGGCCCTGGCTCGTCCTCCCTCCGGGATCTCCAACTCGACGACGAGTGCCTTGCCGGCGACAGCGGTGCCCCGGAGGGTCTGAACAACGCCCTTCCAGTTCCCGAGCTCGGTGTCGGTCGCGAGGTTGGCCTGGCCCGTGGTGAGCAAGATCCCGTCACCACCCATGATCCTGACGGGTCCCTCGTATGAGTCGGCCATCAGCGGCGGCCCTTGCCGTAGATAGTGCGGACCTGGCTCCTGAGAACGATGTCGGCCGGACGGCCGGCGGCTTCCTCCGCCTCTTCCATCTCTTCGATCTTGTCGCGCAGCCGGTCGAGCTTTCTCTTGAGACGCTTGTTTTCCTCCTGGAGTGCGAGTACCCGCTTCACGCCCTCGAGGTTCATCCCTTCCGCGGTCATGTCCTGAATCAACTGGAGACGTTCGATGTCATCCTGGGAGTAGCGGCGGGTGCCTCCCGGGGTGCGGAAAGGGTCGATGAGACCTTTGCGCTCGTAGATGCGCAGGGTCTGTGGGTGCATCCCGGCCAGCTCGGCTGCCACCGAGATGACGAACACGGCGCGTGTCGAGTCAGTCATTTTGTTCAACCATCATCTCAGATGTGACCGGATGTCATCGGTCTCCAGCTGGGACAGTTCTTCGAGGAGCTTCTTCTCGTCCTTGCTGACCTTCTTGGGCACGGCCACTTCGACGGTCACCAGAAGGTCACCCGGACGGCCGCGCTCGGGGTTGATCCCCTTCCCCTTGACCCGGAACGTCTTACCTGAAGGAGTGCCGGAGGGGATCTTCACCTTCACGCCTCCGTTCAGGGTGGGAACGTCGATCTTGGTGCCCAGAGCCGCCTCGCTGTAGGTGATCGGGACTTTCAGGGTGAGGTCGTTTCCCTTTCGGCCGAATTTCTGACTGGGCGCGACCCGGATGCGGACCAGCAGATCTCCTGGCGGTCCGCCGGACGAGCCCGGAGCGCCTTTGCCGCGCAGACGGAGTGTTTGGCCGTCCTTGACTCCGGCGGGGACGCGTAGCTTCACCTTGCGTCGCCTGTTCTCCGAGCCCGTGCCCCTGCACTTGGAGCATTTCTCCTCGATCAGCCTCCCCGAGCCGCCACATTGGGGGCAGGCCTGGGAGAACGAGAAGAAGCCCTGGTTCTGTGCGACCATCCCGCGGCCGCCGCAGGTAGGACACGTCGTGACCGACGAACCGGGCTCGGCACCGGACCCCTGGCACTTCGAACATGTGGCTGCGCCTTCCACCGTCACCTCGGTGGTGACGCCGAACGCGGCGTCTTCGAACCCGATGGTGAGCTCGGTCGTCAGGTCCGCGCCCTTGCGGGGGCGGGAGCCCGACTGGGATCCCCCTCCGAAGCCGAACAGGTCGCCGAGCCCGCCGAATCCACCCAGCAGATCTTCGAGATCTTCCACCCGTACCTGCTGACCTCCGAACCCGCCGAAACCTCCCGATCCGCTACCGCCGAAACCCTGGAATTGGCCCGACGATGCGAGACGGCGTACCTGGTCGTACTCCTTGCGCTGTTCGGGGTCGGAGAGGATGGCGTAGGCCTCGGAGATCTCCTTGAACTTCTGCTCGGCCTCGGGGTCGTCGGGATTGGCATCGGGATGGTGGGTCTGGGCGAGCTTTCGATAGGCCTTCTTGACCTCCTCGGCCGTAGCCGTCTCGGAGATCCCGAGTACCTCGTAGAAGTCCTTGTCTACCCAGTCCCGATTCATGAGTTAGCTTCCACCACCACTAACGCGGCCCGGAGCACCTTGCCGTTCAGCCGGTAACCCCGACGGAGCTCCTCGGTGACGACGAGATCACCGTCGCGGTCCGGCGCACCAACTGGTTCATGGACCTCGGGATCGAATGCCTCGTCGATGGTGGATATCACTTCGAGACCCTGATCCTTCAAGGCGTTGAGCAGCTGCTCGCGGGTGTTCAGCATCCCCGAGTAGAGCTGTTTCTCGGTGTCGGTCTTCGGTTCCGCGTCAACAGCCGCGTCGAACGTGTCGAGGACCGGCATCAGGCTTCGGACCACCTTCTCGGTGGCACGTTCGAACATCTCACTGCTGTCGCGGGTGGTTCGCTTGCGGTAGTTGTCGAAGTCGGCCGCCACCCGCTTCAGGTCGTCGAGGTAGGTCGAGGCCTCGTCACGAGCGCTCGCCACCTCACGCAGCAGCATGCCGATGGCCTCGTCCTTGTCCTCCGGGAGCTCCAGACCCAGCGAATGCGGGTCTGGAGTCTCGTCGGGCCTTTCGACAGGGAGGGCTTCGACTATCTGCTCGGTGCTCTCGGCGCCGTTGTCATTCATCCTCGTCATCAACGATCTCGGCTTCCACGACGTCGTCGTCTTCGGTAGCCGTCTCGTCTCCGCCTCCGGCGGCAGCCTGTTGCTCGGACGCCTGCTGGTAGAGACGGCTGGCCATGGCCTGGCTGGCCGAGACCAGTTCGTCCATCTTGGCCTGGATCTCGTCCGTGTCGGCCTCGGTGTCCGCGAGGACTTCGTTGAGGGCGCTCTTGGCATCCTCGACCGCGGTCTTTTCCTCGTCGGTCATCTGGTCGCCGGACTCTTCGATCAGCTTGTCGGTCTGATTGACCAACTGCTCGGCCTGATTGCGTGTCTCCACCGCCTCACGGCGCTTGGCGTCCTCTTCGGCGTATTCCTCGGCGTCCTTGACCATCCGGTCGATGTCCTCCTGGGCGAGGGCAGTGCCACCGGTGATGGTCATCTGCTGTTCCTTGTTGGTGGCGAGGTCCTTGGCGTTGACGTGGACGATGCCGTTGGCGTCGATGTCGAACGTGACCTCGATTTGGGGAACTCCCATCGGCGCCGGTGGTATCCCGGTGAGGCGGAATTTGCCGAGACTGTTGTTGTCGGCTGCCATAGTCCGCTCACCCTGGAGCACGTGGATCTCCACTTCGGACTGGTTGTTCTCCGCGGTCGTGAAGATCTCCGAACGCTTGGTCGGGATGGTCGTGTTGCGCTCGATCATCCGGGTCATGACTCCGCCCTTGGTCTCGATTCCGAGAGTCAGGGGAGTGACGTCCAACAGGAGCACGTCCTTGACGTCTCCCTTGAGGACACCGGCCTGGATGGCGGCTCCAGCCGCCACGACCTCATCGGGGTTCACTCCCTTGTGGGCGTCTTGGCCCGTCAGCTCCTTGACCAACTCCTGGACAGCAGGCATGCGGGTGGAACCGCCGACGAGCACGACGTGGTCGATCTCGGAGACGTCGATGCCGGCGTCCTTGATGGCCTGATCGAATGGACTCCTGGTCTTTTCGAGGAGGTCCTCGGTGAGCTTCTGGAACTCCGAACGGGTCAGCTTGTACTGCATGTGCAGCGGGCCGGAGTCGGTGGCCGTGATGAACGGAAGATTGATCTCCGTCTCGGCGACCGAAGACAACTCGATCTTGGCCTTCTCGGCAGCCTCCTTGAGACGCTGGACCGCCATGCGGTCCTTGGCCAGGTCAACCCCGTTGTCGTCCTTGAAGCTCTTGACCAGCCAGTCGATGATGGCCTCATCCCAGTCGTCTCCTCCGAGTTGGGTGTTCCCGGAGGTTGCCTTCACCTCGAAAACCCCGTCGCCAATCTCGAGGACAGACACGTCGAAGGTGCCTCCACCGAGGTCGAAGACCAGGATCGTCTCATCCGACTTCTTGTCGAGTCCGTAAGCGAGGGATGCGGCGGTCGGCTCGTTGATGATGCGGAGGACGTTGAGTCCCGCGATCTGGCCTGCCTCCTTGGTCGCCTGGCGCTGGGCGTCGTTGAAGTAGGCGGGGACCGTTATCACCGCGTCGGTGACAGTGTCACCGAGATACGACTCCGCGTCCCTCTTCAATTTCATCAGGATGCGCGCGGAGATCTCTTGTGCGGTGAAGGTCTTGTCGTCGATGTCGATGGTCCAGTCAGTGCCGATGTGGCGCTTGACCGAGCGGACCGTTTGGTCTGGATTGGTAATGGCTTGACGCTTGGCTACCTCACCAACCAGGACGTCCCCGTCCTTGAAGGACACGATCGATGGGGTGGTCCGTCCACCCTCGGCGTTGGCGATGACATTCGGGTCGCCACCGTCGAGGACGGCGATGACGCTGTTGGTTGTGCCAAGGTCGATACCTACGGCGCGTGGCATATTCTTTGGATTCCTTCCGGTTTCGTGCTTGAGTCTCTATGGAGTGTACAACCTGAGTCTGGTTGTATCAACTTTCGCACATGTGCCAACGCACCGATTGGGGTGTTTGATTCCCGATTTCGACGATTTCTTGACCTGTGAAGCGATCCGGGGCGCGCGCTGCGTCAGCCGAGACTCTTGATGTACTCCACGAGGTCGATGATCTGTTGCTCGTCGAGTTGGTCGGAGTAGAACGTGGGCATGTTCGCCTCGTACCCCTCCACCACCTGGGAGTTGGGGTCGACTATGGAGCTGAACAGATAGGCCTCGTCGGCCACGACCTCCTCACCGCTCTCGAGAGGTCTCGTCGACCCGGCCAATCCTTTCCAGGTCGGACCGGAGGCAGAGGTGCCGTCGGTGGTGTGACACTGGAGACACCCCTGACCCTCTGCCAGCACCTCGCCTCTCGAGGCGGCCTCGGGGTCGACGGTGATCGTTTCTGTCGTGTCGCTGCCTCCGGCACTGTCAGCGAGTTCCTGTCCCGTGAACAGGAACAGCGCGATGCCGAGACCCACGACGACGATGAGGGCGAGTGCACCCTCGGTCCAACTGCTCATGAAAGAGGAACCGTAGACAAGACCGGATCGAATAATAGGGTTTGGGCGTCTTGTCCCCACGAGCACTTACCCGTCGGCAGCTATTTGGAGCCGCAGCAGGCCTTGCCTTCGCCGGCAGCGGCCTGGCGATTCCTTCCCGGGCGGCCACCATCAACCCCAGGGAGTCATGGGCAACGAATCGGCCTCCACTGGGTCCACTGGATGCAGAGGACGTGAGGTTCCTCATCGTCCACCACTCCGCCTCCCGCAACGGTCACAGCGGCGCCGACGCTCCCGGAATCCTCAGAAGCTTCTACGACTATCACACCAGCGCGGAGAAGGGATGGAATGACATTGCCTACAACTTCCTGATCGATGCTGATGGGGGGATCTGGGAAGGAAGAGCCGGCAGTCTCGACGGTCCGGTAGCAGGGGACGCCACCGGCGGGAACCAGGGATTCAGCCAGCTCGTGTGCATCATCGGCGACTACAACACCGCCCAACCGAGCCAGGCCTCGCTGTCGTCGCTCGTGTGGCTGTTGGCCTGGTTGGCCGATCGATATGACATCTCCACCGCACCGGGAGCGGAGGTCACATTCACGTCGCGGGGCTCCAACTTACATCCGCAAGGGGATTCGGTGACCACGCCGACGATCACGGGACACCGAACCATGAGCCGGACCACCTGTCCCGGAGACAACCTCAACGCCTATGTGGTCGGCTCCCTAACGGCAGATGTCGAATCGGTCCGAAGTGGTGGCTCGCCATCGCCCTCTCCGACGTCATCGACGACTACCACTTCCACTTCCACGACGACGACCCCTTCCACCTCGACGACCACAACGACCACCGCCCCCACGACTACAACTACCACCACCCCCACCTCCACCTCGCCACCGTCCTCGACAACCACGTCGTCTGCGCCGTCGTCGTCTACCTCTTCGGCTCAGGCTGCGGTGGCGTCGTCGACGACGACGGCGGTCTCGCCCACCAGCACCCTCCCGGTCGCCGCGGAAACCTCTGCTGCAGGTGAGATCCTCCGGCCGGGTGGAATAATCGCCGGGGCGGTCATGGCGGCGGCCGGTGTGGGCTTGATCGTGTGGCGGTACAACCGAATGAATGATGGCTGACCGTTGTCCGACACTCTCGGCGGAATATGCTCCGCAGCAATAGGGAGGTCTGAGTGAACGAGATAGATGTGGCGATGCTGGTGCTGCGGGTCTGGCTTGGGATAGTGATGCTGGCCCACGGGGTCAATCACGCTCGCAGCCAGGAGGGCACCGCGCAGTGGTTCGAGAAGAAGGGCTTCAAGTCACCGCAGCTGAACGCCCGACTGTCGGCACTCAGTGAGATCGCGGTGGGACTCGGCCTGCTCGTGGGCCTGCTGACGTCGATAGCCGCCGCGGCCGTGGTGGCAACTATGCTGCTCGCGTTCTGGTCCGTCCACCGCTTTGCCGGGTTCTTTGTCTTCCACAGGCCCGATGAGGGCTACGAGTACGTGGCGACCCTCGCAGTCGCGGCGTTGGTCCTCGCCATGATCGGTCCTCGCAGTGTGTCTCTCGACGCCGCGCTAGGGATCGACACCAGTCTCGACGGTTTCGTCGGTGCCGGGATCATCGCCCTTGGGCTCCTCGCCGGTGTCGGTCAGGCGGCAATGTTCTGGCGCAAACCCACCTCCGATCAGGATCCCGCTGCGTGAACCTCCATCCACTTCCGGAGCCATACGTCGAAACGAGAAACTCCCTCCACCAGATCGCCTTCTTCGTTCTCGGGCCGGTCCGGTACAAGGCGGAAGGTCGGATGGGTCTACGGGCCGCTCCCGGGGGATTCGGGACACCGAGCTTCGACGGCCGAATCGTCAGGGTCGAGGGTGACAGCATCGTGGCTGAGGAAACCGAGAAGGTCGCCACGCAGACGATCACCACGGTCCGCGCAGCCGCTGAGTTCGTTGGCATCGAATACGAGGTCGAATGGTTTACTGACTTCCACGATCCTCTGAAGCCGGTGGACCCCGACGTTCCGCTGGCGGTAGACGACACCGCGGCGCGTGCCCTTGGTCAGTGGTTCAACTTCGGCACTGACGTCCTGGAACGTCTACGCGGTCACGGCAGCGCCGACGATGACGTCACCGAGGTCCAGCTCTGGCCCGAGCACTTCGACCCCGCCACCGAGCTGGGCAGTCAGGACGAGGGTCGCCGCGCCAGCTACGGCGCCTCGCCCGGTGACGCCGGACAACAGGAGCCGTACCTATATGTGGCTCCGTGGGGCGAGTTCGACGAAGCCGATCCCTATTGGAACTCCGGCTCTTTCAAGGGTTCGCTCCTGGGGTATTCGGAGCTGGTCGGGGCGGAAGACCCGGTTGCTGTCGGGCTGGACTTCCTACTCGACGGCTATCGAATTCTCCACGCCTCCTGAGAGGAGCGAGTCCACCAGGCCACGGGCCGCTGTCATCACCTGCTCGATGGTGGTGTCGTAGCCCTCGTCGGGGCCGCCATACGGATCCGGTACTTCCTCCGACGTGGTGTGCGGGTCGTAAGTCCGAAACAGTCGCACCTTGGCGCGGTCCTCGAGAGAGGGAGCCATTTCGAGGACGTCGCGAAGGTTGGCCCTGTCCATGACCACGATGATGTCGAATCGGTCGAAGTCGGAGCTGTTCATCTTCCGGGCGCGGCCATGGATCTCCAACCCGGCGCGGGCTCCTGCGGCCACGGACTGGGGGTGGGGCGGATCGCCGATGCTCCACGACCCGGTCCCAGCGGAGTCGACCTCGACGTCGAGCCGGGCGCGGTCGGCGGCCTCCCGGATCGCCGCCTCCGCGGCTGGGGATCTGCATATGTTCCCGGCGCATACCGTGAGGATGCGGGTTGTCACCTACGGGCCTCCGCTATGCGTTGCTTCGCCAGTTCAATGTAGGCCGGTTCGGTGTCGAACCCGACGTAGTGACGTCCGGCCTCGACGGCGGCCACCGCGGTGGTGCCCGACCCCATGAACGGATCGAGGACGAGGTCGTCTTCGTAGGTGTACAGCTCGATAAGGCGTCGGGGCAGCTCGAGGGGGAATGGGGCCGGGTGGCCGATCCTGGTTGCGCTCGCCGGCGGCATTTGCCACACATCGATCGTGGCCTCGAGAAACTCGTCAGTCTCGATGGAGGGTTGGTGGGGCAGTCCTCTCTCCTCCCGCAGCGGTCGCTTGATCGCCCGGTCGAACCGTCCCTTTGAAGCGATGATCACCCTCTCAGTGACGTCACGCAGGACCGGGTTCTGCGGTGAGCGGTAGGAGCCCCAGGCGCAGCTGCCCCCCGCGCCTTTTGCTTTCTGCCAGATCACCTCACCCCGGAGCAGCATCCCGAGGTCGTCCTGGAGAATCGAAATGACGTCGGCGGAGAGTGATCGGTACGGCTTTCGGCCGAGATTGGCCACGTTGACCGCCATTCTCCCCCCGGGCTCCAGCTTGACCAGGCACGCCGAGAGCACGTCGTGGACCATCTCCAGGTACTCGACGTAGCTCGAGGGGACATGACCCGCCGCCATGTCCTTCTCATACTCTTTCCCCGTGAAGTAGGGGGGCGAGGTGATCAACAGCGCTACTGACCGGTCCGCCACCTGGTTGTCGGTCATGAGCCGGGCGTCGCCCTTGAAGAGCTGGTCAACGACCACTGGCTTCTCGACCCGTTCGTCGCCGGAGATGACAGGTGGCGTGAACCGCTCGTAGAACGAGGTCGAGTCGTGGGACTCGCGTTTACCCGACCCGAAATCGGATGTGGCTGTTGCCAGCCGGCGCCGTGTCATCGCGTCTGAAGTTACCGTCACAAACCGATGTGCCCTGGGATCAGTCAGCCGCTTGTATTGGGGATGCTGATGAGAATCGTCATTCCTGCGGATCGGCCCAAGCACGAGATGCCCATAAAGGACGGGGTGATTCTCACGTTGAGCCCGATCATCAAGACCGACAAGGAGCTGTTCGAGGAGGGCATCGAGGAGCTCTCGCTGGAGAGCCGTTTCGCACGGTTTGGCCAGGGTGTGGGCAGCCTCAGTGAGCAGGAACTCCACTACCTGACCGATGTCGACCAGCGAAGTCATGTGGCCTGGGGCGCCGCCATCGAGGAAGAGGCTGCGGGGGTGGGCCGCTACATCGTCCAGGACGACGGCACCACGGCGGAGGTGGCGGTGACCGTTCTCGACGCCATGCAGCGCCGGGGTATCGGTAGCGCCCTATTTGCCGCTCTGGCGGCGGTGGCGAGGGCGGACGGAATCCATGAGCTCGCCTTCGAGACTCGCGCCGACAACGAGGCGGTCATGAGCATGATCAGTGACTTCGAGATCGCCCCGCTGGTCTCTGACGGAATGGTGGAGCGGCGGATCCGGCTGTCCGCCATCCCGACGACGCCCCACGACGATGCCCTGGTGGCCGTGATCGATGAGGTCCGCCGATCCCGGGGCTGATTCCATGTCGACGGAGCGGCTGACCGTTCAGTCGGCTTCGGTCTCTTCCAGGTCCAGCGATGCCGAGTTCACGCAATAGCGCAGACCGGTCGGCTTCGGGCCATCGTCGAACACGTGGCCCAGATGCCCTCCACAGTTGGCGCACTTGATCTCGGTGCGGACCATCCCGTAGGAGCGGTCGACCTCCTCTTCGATCATGTCGTCGGCAACCGGCTTGAAGAAGCTGGGCCAGCCGCTGTGTGATTCGAATTTGGTGTCGGAGGAGAACAGCTTCTCACCACAACCGGCGCAGCGGTAGACGCCTTCGGACTTGGTGTCCCAGTACTCGCCGGTGAAGGCGCGTTCCGTTCCACCCTGCCGCAGCACCTGATACTGCTCGGGGGTCAGCTTCTCTTTCCACTCTGCCTCTGTCTTCGGCAGGTCACTCATGGCAGAACCTCCTCATACCCATTCAAACCGAGATACTCGATTAGTCGATCGACGAAGACAGTTTGTGCCGGGTTGAGCTTCATGCCGGCTTCGTCCGGCGTCATCCAGACAACCCGGTCGATCTCCGGGTATTCCCTGCCGTGAAGGGTGAAGGTTCCCGGGTCGAAAGTCTCCAGGTCGAAGTCGTTCTCCACGGCCCAGGCGATCACCACCTTCCGCGACTTCAGAGTCGTCTCCCCGAGAGGTATCCATCCGGTCGTCGGTGGGGGCCATCCCGTCTCCTCCTCGAACTCTCTCGAGGCTGCCTCCTCGTCGCTCTCGTCGTCCTTGACCAGCCCCTTGACCAGAGACCAGGCCCCGGCGTCGCGTTTTGCGAACCAGGGTCCGCCGGGGTGGGCTACCAGGACCTCCAACTCTTGGCCGAAACGGTATGGGAGAAGACCCGCGGATCTCATGACCCCCGAGATTACGCTGGCTCCGTGACCGTTTTGGCCACCTCTAAGCCGGGCGACCAGGACCTGGCGGCGTTCGACACCAGACTCCAACTCGGTGAGTCAGAGCCCCTGGGCGAGGGGATCAAGCGGGTGACCATGGAGCAACTCGAGTTCGCCGCCGGCCAGTTCTTCGACGTCCAGGATGGCCTCGGAGGAGCAGTTCATGAGTCACGGAAGTCGATAAAGCGAGTCCGTGCCCTGCTGCGTTTGGTTCGCGGTGAGCTTCCGGAGCGGATCTACGAGTTCGAGAACCGGTCGCTACGGGACACCGCGCGACTGGTGTCCCGGATCCGCTCCGCGCGCGGAGTACTTGACGCTGCAGTATCAATCCAGAGCCTCTATGGGGAGTTTCTTGCCGAGGGCACCTTCTCGGAGCTGCTCCACCGCCTCACTCGACGACGTGACCTGATCGAACTCGAGGCCGTGGAGGATCCCAATTTGATAGGCCGGGTGGTCCGTGGCCTGGAGAGGGCATATCACCGGTACGGGTCCTGGCCGACCGACCCCGAAGCCAGAGAGGTATACGGGCTGGGTATACGCGACTCTTTCGACGCTCTCGACCCCGGGCTCTCTGCCACCTACAGCAACGGCCGCCAAAACATGGTGCGCGCCTACGAGCGCAACGGCTCAGGGAATTTCCACGAGTGGAGGAAGCGCGTCAAGGACCTGAGGCACCAGATGGAGTTCCTCGCTCCGCTCTGGCCCGAGGTCGTGGTCGGGACGGCAATGACGCTTGAGCGGCTCGGAAACATCCTCGGCGAGGACCACGATCTGGCCGAGTTGATGAAGCTCCTGGACGACCGTGCCGATCTGTGCCCCAACCCCCGGGAGCGGTCGCTGTTCCGGGCCCTGGCACGGCAGCGGCGCAGCGAGCTCCAGATCGCCTCGGAGATCCTGGGGCGACGGGTATACGCAGAGAAGCCGGAGTCGCTCACCTCGAGGTTCGGCGAGTATTGGGGTGCCCGGAAAATGGCCATCGAGGGCTCCCTCGAAACCATCGTCGTCTACTGACGAACCTGAACCTCAGGTTGTACGGCTCACATGTGGAACCCACAGCCTCGAGAAACGTGGAACCGATCGTCTCGCGTGTTTCTCGAGGCGCTTAGTTCCGCATTTGGAACCCACTACCTGAGGTTTGCTGACTCATCCGGAATCTGTGGTCCGGCTCCCGCGTTGGCCTAGTTACGCAATTCCTGGAGTTCACATCATGAGTGACCGTGGCCGTGTGAGGATTGAGCCCTCCACACGACAGGTCAGGGTGATGCTCGGTGGCGAGATAGTCGCAGACACCACCACCCTCCTGCTTGTGTGGGAGGTCCCCTACTACCCCACCTACTACTTCCCCGAGTCTGACGTGCGCACCGACCTTCTGGTCGAGACGGGTGAGACCCGTCGCAGCCCCAGCCGGGGCGAGGCGACCCAGTATGCCGTGAAGGTCAACGGCTACGAGGGTGCCGCCTACACGTTCAAAGCCCCGAAGATCGACGGGATCGGCGGACACTACGCCTTCGTCTGGAAGACGATGGACCATTGGTTCGAGGAAGACGAAGAGGTTTTCGTCCATGCCCGCGACCCGTACACGAGGATCGACATCCTTCCTTCCAGTCGACGGGTACGCGTCGAGATCGACGGTGTCACGGTGGCCGACACCACCAACGCCTCCTTTCTCTATGAGACCGGTCTCCCTCCCCGGCATTACATGCCGAAGACCGACGTCCGCATGGACCTGATGACGCCCACCGAGACCAGCACGGCCTGCCCCTACAAGGGCACCGCCCGGTATTGGTCGGCAACCGTGAACGGCGAGACCTACGAAGACATTCTCTGGGGCTATGACACCCCTCTGCCCGAGTCGGATCGACTCGTCGGATTGGTCAGCTTCTACAACGAGAAGGTCGACGTCTACATAGACGAAGAGCTCGAGGAGAAGCCGAAGACGAAGTTCGCCTGAGCATGGCGAGCTGGGACGAGGTGGCCCGGATCGCCGCAACACTCCCTGAGATCGAAGCCCGGGGACGGGAATGGCGTGTTCGCGGCAAGCTGGTGGCGTGGGAGCGACCGCTACGGAAATCGGATATCACCGCTCTTGGCGGCGATGCACCATCGGGTGACATTCTGGCCATCTGGCTCCCGAGTCTCGATGTCAAAGACGCCTTGCTCGCCGCCGACCCGGCCGTATATTTCACGACTCCACACTTCGACGGCTACCGGGCGGTCCTGGTGAGGCTGGAGGAGGCGAGGGCGGATGAGATCGAGGAACTGATGATCGAGGGTTGGGTGGATCGGGTGCCTCGGAGCATGTCGGGTCCCTTCCTCGAGGCGCGCGGTCTCGCCTAGCAGATTCACTCGGCGAGGTCTATCGACCCATCCCGTCGTCCTCCTTCGGAGAAGAGCCTGAAGCCGAGCATGGCCAGCACGAACCACCCGGCGCCGATCGCCAGCTCCAGGCCCAACTGGGAGAAAGCAGCTACGGAAGGCCCTTCCTCCAGGAGCAACCTGGTTCCGAGAATGCCGTGATGCATCGGAAGGACAGTGGCCGCTCGCTGCACTGCCTCGGGGAAGACCTCCGTTGGCACGTTGACACCGGCGATCGCCACCAGGGTGTAGAAGACGGTGTTGAAGACGATGTTGCCGATACGCGGTCTTCGGATGCTGATCGAGGCGAGAAACAAGCCCAGCCCATAAGAACCGAGGCTCAGTGCGAGAAGACCGACCGGCAGCCACCACCAGTGCCCGGCGAAACCCAGGAACGGAGCCAACACGGCGAAGACGAAGCTGGCCTCGACAGCACCCTGGACGACGTAGAACGAGCAACGTCCGGCAAAGACCGGAAGCATCGAGCGGGGTGCCGCGACCAGCAAAGGGAGAGTTCCCAGGCCACGCTCCCACGCTGTGTCCGGCCCGGCACCCTGAGGCATCAGGGCCGCCATGGCACAGACGTTCCCGACAAAGGCGAAAAGGACGAATTCGGGCCCGCCGACGAGCAAACCCATCGCCGCAAAGAAGAGGATCTGAGCTGCCACGCGAGTGATCCAGCCGAAGAGCCAGCTCTTCCATGTGTATTGGGCCTTGACGTCTTCGAACCCGACCCTGGAGGCCTTCCGAACAATGCGAAGAGTCGTTGCGGTCATATGGCGGAGATCTCCCCGCTGATTCGGACCTTGTGGAGCACTACCTTGATCAGCCACTGCCCGGCGAGGTAGCCGATCACCCCGAGAACGATCAATGCCCCCATGCGCAGGACGACGTCTTCGACCACCTGTGCTGAGACGCTGTCACGAACAAGGTCGGAGGCCCAGGAGAGAAACACGATGCGTCCCAGCGGTTGGACCCACTCCGGCAGCAGTTCGAGAGGCACGAAGACTCCTCCCAGCAGCAGGAAGGGATACGAGGCTGCGCTCTGAAACGTGTTGGCCGCCCGGCTGAGGATGGTCATCGAGGAGAAGATGATCCCTGTGCCGGTGACAGCGAGGGCAGTTATCAGCATCGTGGCGAACAGGAGGCCCGGATGGTTGACCTGGGTGTCGATCCCATAGGTCAGCGTCGCGGTGATCAATGTGATCGGGATCACAAGCAGCGACAGGATCACGACAGCTCCGACCCGAGCGGCCACCACGAGACCGTATGGTTGGGGTGCTGCCGCGTGTATCTCGAGGAGGCCCAGCCAACGGTCGTCGCGCATCACCGAGCCGCCGGTCCACAGAGATGTAGACCACATCGTCATCAGGATGGGGGCCATCAACGCATTGGTGAGCAGGTCGGGCCGGTCGAAGGCGTCGACCACTGAGAGGAACAGGATCACCTGAGGCACAGTGGTGACCATCGCCATCCAGTAGTTCGGGGTCCGAAAAGCCATGAGAAGCTGGGTTCGGAACGCTCGGGATGCGGTTCTCAAACCTCCATGCCCCTGTCGCCCATCGTGCGCAGATAGACCTCCTCGAGAGACGGGTATCCCGTTCGCACCGACGTGAAGCCGTGCTCCAGGGCGAGACGCAGAATCTCGGTGGATGTCTCCTCTCGATCGGGCTGGAAACGTGCCCATCCGCCGGGCTGATCTGTCACCGTGGCGACGCCAGGGATCCCTCCGAGGATGCGACGAGTCTCGGCGTCGATCTGATACACCTCCACCCACTCGTAGGCGCTGATCCACGCTCCGAGAGTTCGCGGGCTCTCCGTTGCCAGGATCTTGCCGTGGTCGATCAGCGTTACCCGGTCACAGATTGCCTCCGCCTCTGCCATGTCGTGGGTGGCGATGAAGATCGTCTTCCCGGCACTACGCAGGCCCGTAACCATCTCCCGGAAGTCGAGTGACGCCACGGGATCGAGACCGACAGTCGGCTCGTCGAGGAAGAGGATCGGGGGGTCGGCCACCAGTCCCCGAGCGAGATGAAGACGTTGTCGCATTCCCCGGGAGAACGTCTCCACCCGGTCGTCGGACCTTCCGCCCAATCCAACCTGATCAATCAGGCGCTCCACGACTTCGACCGCTTCTTCCGCTGGCACTTCGTAGAGCGCGGCCCAGTAGTCGAGATTCTGGCGCGCGGTGAGCCTGGTGTAGAGGCCACGGTCACCGCCGAACACGAGTCCGAAGAGCCTCCGTACCTCCCGGGTCTCCTCAACGACATCGTGTCCGAATACCTCCGCTCTCCCCGATGTCGGGATCAGGATGGTGGAGAGGATCTTGATGAGTGTGGTCTTCCCGGCACCGTTGGGACCGAGCAGACCGTGTATCTCCCCCTCCTCGACACTGAGCGACACGTCATCGAGGGCAACGACCAGGTCCCCTCTTCGAAGCCCGCTCGTTTTGAACTCGCGGCGGAGCTCGAACGTCTCGATCGCTCCCATTGGCAGACGACGTTACCGAGCCCCTTTCCCGGATGTCCCCTTATTCTCTGCGGATGTGGTCGAGAGGCTTGTGGGTCATGCTGCTCGTAGTGGTGTCCAGCAGCTGTGCTCCAGCTGCCGATGTTCCCACCGAACAGCATCTTCAGGGAAGCTTCATCCACCCCTCCGGCCAGGAGATGCGCTACATGGTCTGGCTGCCCGATGGCTACGGGGCCGATCGGGACAAGCGTTATCCCCTCATCTACTTCCTGCACGGGAGTGGCGACGACGACTACGACTCGAGCTTTGTCGCCAGCTTCGGTCTGCCCGCGGTCCTGGCATTAGGAGACCAGCCCGAAAACTTCGAGTTCGTAGTGGTCTCGCCCCAGGCAGAGCCGGGGACCACCTGGTATGCCGACGACCAGCCCGAAGTCGTAGACGACCTCCTCGAGGAGATGCTCGACACCTACCTGGTCGACCCGGATCGGGTCTATCTCACCGGGATATCGATGGGTGGGTTCGGGGCATGGCACATCGCCAGCCTGTTCCCGCAGCGTTACGCCGCTATGGCTTCGCTATCCGGCAGCGGCTACCAACAGGCCGACGCCCCGGACGCCGATTTCGCCTGCCGGCTGACCGGGGTCCCTGTCTGGGCCATCCATGGGGAACGGGACACGATC
Source organism: Actinomycetota bacterium (assembly GCA_046537785.1). GTDB lineage: Bacteria > Actinomycetota > Acidimicrobiia > Spongiisociales > ZC4RG35 > JANQRA01. Next base: position 37,515 of record JBKHKD010000015.1, on the reverse strand, counting down.
GCCGACTACGAGCTAGTCCGATCCCAAGTGGAGTCATGGGAGGAGCTATGCGACGCTGAGGTGAAGTGGACGTCATATCCCGAGGAGGGTCACTTCGGCGCCTACGAGGTCACCTATCGCGATTCCGCTTTCTACGACTGGCTTTACGAGCACTCGCGATAGGCGATCAGGGGCGGAAGGGTTCTCCAGGCCGCAGCGGTGCCGAGCTTCCCTCGTCCCAGAACACCTCCCCAGTGCACCGGGAGACGGCGTCTACCTCTTCCCGGCTGAGCCCGACCACGGTCACCAACGCGATCGTCTTTTGTTCAGGGTTCACGAATCTGACGTCGGATGACCCCAGGGGTGTGGTGGAGAGACCCCCGACGCGCAGGTGCACCGGCGCATCGAAGGTCGGAAAGTCGGTGCCCGCGGCGAAGAGGACGACCTCGCTCTCCACTTGCGCCTCTTCGGCATCAGGGCAGTCGAGGAACAGCTGGTACGCATGCGGCCCCTCGTCCCAGAATCCTGGTCCGAAGTCGTGGGAGAAGGCCACAGCCCACTGTGCCGGGTCGAGGTCGTCCGGGATGGAAGCGGGAGGCAGGTCGACCCCCTCCAGAGACGGCTGGGCGGCGCACCCCGCCAGCAGCAGCCCCACAGCGAGGAACATTCGCATGGACGAATCGTAAGGGCGTTTGCGCCCTCGTTGCTCAGCCGCGGAGGAAGCTTCTCACCGTTCCGGCTATCGCCTCGGGTGTGAACCCGAATTGTTCTGCCAGCACCCCGGCGGGGGCTGAGGCGCCGAAGCGGTCGATTCCGATGCTGAGCCCTTCGGGGCCGACATACCGCTCCCACCCGAAGACCGACGCCGCTTCTACCGAGACACGCGGGGCCGATCCGAGGACCTCGCTTCGGTACTCCTCGGGCTGCTGGTCGAACAACTCCCAACACGGAAGACTCACCACCCTGGCCGAAGTGCCCTCGTCCGCGAGGAGGTCGGCAGCACCGAGAGCTGCGGATACCTCGGAGCCGGTTGCGATCAAAGTCACGTCCGAGCCCTCCCGGGCCACGTAGCCGCCCCGGTCGAGGTTTCCCTTGGGAAGAGTGGGGACGTTCTGTCTTGTCAGGACGAATCCCACCGGTCCGTCATGGCGGTTCAGGGCAACCTCCCATGCCTGGATGACCTCGTTGGCGTCCGCAGGCCGGATGATCCACATGTTGGGCATTGCTCGTAGCGACGCCAGGTGCTCGATTGGCTGATGCGTCGGTCCGTCCTCACCGAGGAAGATTGAGTCGTGGGTCCAAACCCAGATCGAGGGAACCTCCATGAGAGCAGATAGCCGGACCGCGGGCCGCATGTAGTCGGAGAACACGAAAAACGTAGCCCCGTATGGCCGCAGGCCCCCGTGTATAGCCATCCCGTTGACGATTGTCCCCATGGCGTGCTCGCGCACACCGAAGGGAATGTCCCGCGCCGTGCGGTCAGCCTTGGAGAACAGGGGATCGGCGATCACAGTCTTGGTAGACCCGGCCAGGTCGGCGGAACCACCGATGAAGCCGGGGACCTTTGCGGCGATCTCCGCAAACATCTTGCCACCGGACGCCCGCGTGGCCATCTCCTCGCCCTCTTCGAAGCCGGGGCCCTCGAGGCTGATCGGTGCGGTGGAGTGGAACGTCTCCCACCCGGAGGTGTCGGCGGCGTCGAAACGCTCCTGCCACTCTTTGCGCGCCCCCCGTCCCCGCTCCATCGCGGCGGAGAAGAACTCTCGCACTGTGTCGTCCACATAGAACAACGGCTCGGTGGGGTAGCCCATCTCCTCCTTCGTCTTAGCGATCTCCTCTTCTCCCAGGGGCGATCCATGTGCTGCGGCCGTGTCCTGCATGGTCGGGGCGCCGTGAGCTATGTGGGTACGGCAGATGATCAGCGAGGGGCGGTCTTGCTCGGACAGGGCTTCCTCGATCGCCTCGGTGATGGCGGGTCGGTCGTGGCCGTCGATATCGAGGGTGTGCCAGCCGTAGGAGTCGAATCTCTTGGAGACGTCCTCGCTGAAGGTGATGTCGGTGGATCCGTCGATCGATATGTCGTTGTCGTCGTAGAGGTATATGAGCCTGCCGAGCCTGAAGTGTCCGGCGAGCGATGCCGACTCCGAGCTGATGCCCTCCATCAAGTCTCCATCAGAGACAAGGCCATAGGTGTGGTGGTCGACCAGTTCGGCACCGAGACGAGCGCGCAGGTGCTCCTCGGCCAGGGCCATGCCGACCGCGGTGCCGAATCCCTGGCCCAGGGGCCCGGTCGTCGTCTCTATCCCGAGAGAGTGGTCGATCTCGGGGTGGCCGGCCGTGTGGAACTGCCACTGCCGGAAGTTCTTCAAGTGGTCCATCGAGACGGGGAATCCCGACAGGTGAAGAAGCGAGTAGAGGAGCATCGACCCGTGACCGTTGGAGACTATGAATCGGTCCCGGTCCGGCCACTCGGGATGGTCCGGGTCGACCTTCAGATACTTGCCCCAGAGGGTGACGGCGATGTCTGCCATGCCCATCGGCATGCCCGGGTGCCCCGAGTTGGCCTTCTGGACGGCGTCCATGGCCAGGGCCTTGAGTGTGTTGACGGCGAGTTGTTCGACTGAGGTTTCCGACATCCGCCCGAGAGTACCCGACCCCTCGGTGTCGATTGACCAGTCCCGGAGATCTCAGGCATGGGGCCGGCAGAGCTTGCAGGCCCGGTAGCCGGACTCCTCGGCCTCGGTGGTGGAGTGGAAGTCGACGATGTTTGTATCCCGGGAGCGTCGGATCGCGGAGCAGGTAGGGAGGCAGTACACGCCCGTGGTCTTGTTTCCGCGCACCCGGACGTGTCGCGCCGCCAGCCGCTCCAGATCAGCGGGGGCGGCTCCCTCGTGCTCCAGCAGGTCGACCTTGTTGTGAGGCCCGCCCAGGGAGTAGTTGCCAATGTGGCCATCGCTGCGGACGACCCGATGGCAGGGGATGATGAGGGGGATGGGGTTGCGTGCAACTGCCGATCCCACCGCCCGCACCGCCTTCGGCCGGTCGATCTCGCGCGCCACCCACCCGTAGGGCCGGACCTCGCCGCGAGGGATGGTGGCAGTGGTGCGGAGGACGCTCTCCTGGAACTCGGTCACCGACCGCAGGTCGACCGGCAGCTTGCCCGGCGTTCCTCGTTCGATGGCTTCCGGGATATGAGCCCGCCAGGCCGCCGGGGCCTCAGCACGAATCAACGGACGTTGCGATTGTCCCGCACGACCCTCCTCGAATTCCTTGGCCGTGCCCACCGACGACACGCCTTTGGGATTGAAGGTCACTACCACGGTGCCAATGGCGGACTCGTAGAAGTCGTAGCCTTCGGCCAGCCCGGTACCCAGGGCGACGCCCTCGCTCACCCCCTCCGGCAGTTCTCCCGCCAGACGTTCCAGTTCTGCCTCAATGCTCATTGTTCCTCTTCCTCCAAGGTCTTGCGGAGCCGTGTCAGGCCACGATGCACGTCGGCTTTGACCGTTCCCTCGGGTCTCCCGATTGCCTCTGCTATCTCTGCGATGGGCATGCCCACCACATGTCGCAGGATCACTGCGATGCGCTGATTTCGACTCAGATCTGCGAGACGCTGGTCCCATGCTGCGCTGTCGACAGGCTCGGCGTCTTCACTCCCCGTCTCGGTCATCTCCACATAGGTGGGTCGACGGGAGCGATCGCGCAGGTGGTTCCTTCCCAGGTTCATGGCGATGGTCCACAGCCAGGGACGCAGGTTGATGTCCCTGATCCGCTCCGGCTCGTAGCTCTCGAGAGCCCGATATGCCCTTATGAAAGTCTCCTGTGTCAGGTCCTCCGCCTCCTGATGGTCGCCACACATCCGGCGAAGACCCGAAAAGAGCATGCCTCCCATTTGTTCCACCACAACCGGGAACGTCGCGTCCACGTCGGTGGCGAGGGATTTCGCCAGGTCGTCCATCATCAGAAAGAACCCCGAAGACGGTCGTCGGGTTGCACGCACCGGACGGTACCTATATTTGTGGGTGTGAGTTCCACATCGATCGAGGAGAGCCTGGCGGACGCCGAGGCGGCTCTCGAGGCCGGTGGAGGATTGTCCGGTACCGGTTTCTGGAGGGCGGTCTCGGAAGTCAAGCGGCATCCGGAGCTGGCTGATCGATATGCCGACCGGATCGCCGGCATCGATGCCCGCGCCCACCGCGATTGGGCATTCCTCATCATCCCACTGTGGCTGGGCACGACCATCGCCGTCCTGGCGACCCTCGGCGGCCTCGCCCTCATCTGGTGGGCCTATGCGCTCGACGGGCTGGCCGCAGGGCTGTCGTTTCTGGCCGGTACCGGTGTCCTTCTTGGCTCCACGCACGGTCTGGGCCACCTGGTCGTGGGTCGAGCCATGGGCATCCGGTACACCTGCTGGTTCGTCGGTCGGATCAAACAACCACAGCCGGGAGTCAAGGTCGACTACTCGACGTATCTGCGCACCCCGGCCCGCCAACGCGCCTGGATGCACGCCGCGGGGGCACTCACCACTAAGGCGATCCCCTTCCTGCTTATCGGCGCCGCCCTCGCCGCCGACCTGCCGTCATGGGCGATGGTGTTGCTCATCGTCATCGCCTTCGGCCAGATTCTCACCGACCTGCTCTGGTCCACCAAGGCGTCAGACTGGAAGAAGTACCGGCGGGAGATGTCCTTCGTTCAGGAGCCTTGATCGATTCTCGGGATCGATCCGTCCGTTCGGTGGAGTTCCTCGTGGGTCGCCACCAGGTCCTCGAAATGGGGTGGGTGCTCCACGTCGATGGCGATGAGATGGCGGGTCACCGGTCCTCCGACTCTGTCGAAGGTCCGCGCCCGGCGTAGGAGCGCCACGGCTGCGTCGTCGAGACGGCGATGCTGGGCGAGATGATCCTCCCAGCTGCGGAGCACCATCATCTCAGTGAGACGGGTCGGGTCAGAAGTGTTGCGAAACAGACGCCAGCGATGGGCGCCGGTGCTAAGTCGAACCAGCCGGAGCTCGTTCATCACCCGGGCGAACTCCGGGAAATCAGACTCGTCGATCTGCCAGGTGTTGAGCACGATCACCGGACCGCCTTCGAAGGCTCCCGGATCGTGGTGCGGAGCCATGGCGGCCGACTCGGTGAACTCGGGTGACTCGATGTCGTCGACGTGGGGGATCCCGAAGCGCGCTGTGAACACGCCCAGCACCACGGCTCCGGTGGAGAAGACCAGCAGAGACCCCGGCGTCTCGATCTGGTCGGCAACGATCCCCGAGAGAATCGACCCGATGGGTATGACGCCGGCAAAGGCCAGCGTGTATATGGACATGGCCCGACCTCTGATCCAGGGCGGTGTCAAGAGTTGAGCGGTCGCATTGAGCGTGGCCAGCGTCAGCAGCCAGAACAGCCCCGCCAGGAACATGCCGATGCCGGCGACCCACACCGCGGGGGCCAGTCCAAGGATGATCCCTGAGACCCCGAAGAGAGTGATGGTGTAGGGGATCCACGAGCCAGTCAGCCATTTGCCGATACGCGGCCGCACCACCGCACCGGTTAGCGCTCCGGCTCCCATCGCCCCGTAGAGGGCTCCGAAGGCCACCGCACCGCCCCCTAGATGCTCGGTGTGAACCGGCAGCACTGCCTGCACCACCGCCGACACCAGGGCGAAAAGGGCCACCAGCGCCATCAGGTTTCGGAACCTTGGGGTGAACCGGGCGAAGCGAATCCCGGTCGAGATCGCCCTGGTCATCGATTGCGGTGCGTCCTGTGCGGACGCCACTAGCCGGGGGCCGATGAGGACGAGGGCGACGATGATCACGCCGTAGCTGAGGGCGTTGTAGGCGAAGCCCAACTCCGCTCCGTAGATTGCCACCAGGGCACCGCCAAGTGCCGGGCCGACGGCCCGAGCCGCGTTGAAGGCGGCCGAGTTCAAAGCGACGGCCGAGGCCACGAGACCGCGGGGGACGAGATCGGGCACGAGAGCCTGCCAGGCGGGGAGATTGAGGGCGAGACCGGTTCCGATGGCCAGTGCCAGGGCGAGGAGTATCCCGGGAGTCATCAGATCGAGCCATGTGATCAGTGCCATGGCTGCGGCGGAGGCGCCCATGATCCCCTGCGCGATGAGCATCAGACGGGCCCTGTCGAATCGGTCGGCGAGAGCGCCGGAAGCGAGCGAGAAGAACAAGAGCGGGAGCGTTGCGGAGGCAACGATCAGGCCCACCCATGTGCTCGAACCGGTGAGCTCCAGCATGAGCCAGCTCGCCGCCACCGACTGAACGAACGTCCCCGACGCTGAGAACACGTTGCCCGCCCACAGCCAGCGAAAATGGGGGTATCTCAGGGGTTCGACGGCCGAACTCATCAGGGGAGAGTATGCCGGTGCCCTGGGGCAAGCGCTGCGGGGTGGGCCATTAGGTTGAAGGTGGTGGTTCGCGACCTCGCATACTTCATCCAACCCGAAGAGGGCAGGGGCCCGGGGGTACTTGTCCTCCACTCCCTTTGGGGGCTGACGCCGTCGGTGAAGCGTCTCTGCGACGAGCTCGCTGATCACGGATTCACGGTCCTGGCGCCCGACATCAACCTCGGTGAGCTACCGGAGACCGAGGAAGAAGGAATCGACCGTCTCGGTGAGGCCAATCCCGACCGCCTCGCTTCTCTCGTGCTCTCGTCTACCCGGCTCCTCAACGACCAGTCGAGCGAGGGTCCAATCGGCATCGTCGGCTTCGGGATGGGCGGCTCTCTCGGGCTCTGGGCATCGGTTCGCTTGGCCGACCTCGTATCTGCTGTGGTCTCGTTCTACGGCACCCAACAGATCGACTTTGCAGGGTCAGAGTCGTCGTACCTCATCCACTTCGCCGAGAAGGATGAGTACATAGCCGAGGACGAGGCGGTCTTCATGGAGGCCACGATGGGTCTCGAGGCTCTCCCCGTCGAGGTGATCACCTATGAGAGCACCGAGCACGGATTCTGCGAACCCGAGGGCGAGACCTTCGATCCCGATGCCTTCGAACAGGCATGGGCAAAGACCATGGAGTTCCTGGAGAGCCGGCTGAAAGGATCAAGCGAATAACTCGACGGGATCGCCCGTGGCTACGGGCCCGCCCTCGAGTACCCGCGCATAGACCCGGGATTCCCCTGGGTGTTTGCTGGCGTGCATGCGGTTGAACTTCCCGTCCTTGAACCATTGGGCGTTCTTGGTGCACGGTGTGGCGTAATAGGTGATCTCGACCTCGACGGGTCCGATCTTCATCCGGCTTCCCGGCACCACCTGTTGCCAGTCCAGCCCGGACACGGTGATGTTCTCGCCGGCCGCCCCGGGTGCTATCGAGTGTCCCTCGGAGCGGAGCGTCTCGATCACCTCCAGCGAGTAGAGACAGAGCGCCTGGTCAGGGCTGCCATGGTGCACTTTGTCGGCCTGCTCGTCGCCAACCACACCGGTGGCATCGACCACGGCGCTGTCGACCGCCAGCTTGGGCACGCCGCCATTGCTGGTGTTGATCTGGTGGACCCGACCCATGGAAGGGGGAGTCTACGACGGGGCCGGGTGAGGAGGCCAGGCCTTTACCAACCTCGTTCTCTAACGTTGTGACATGGTCGTCGGCACACAAACGGCGCTTGCCCCCAACGTGACGGAGTCACTGTTGGAGACTCTTGGAGCCGGGAGTGCCGTGCCGTCGGCGGGCTCCTCGTCGATAGACATCATCGCCCCTTTCACCAGTGAGACGATTGGAAGGGTTCCCCATGCCACCACTGACGATCTTGCCCCGATCCTCAACCGGGCGAGGGAGACGCAGGTGGAGTGGGCGAAGACACCGATGCGGGAGCGGGTGGCCATCCTCTCCCGCTTTCACGATCTGCTGATCGAGCGCGCCAACGTCGCCATGGACATAATCCAACTTGAGGCGGGGAAGGCGCGCATCCCTGCCTTCGAAGAAGTGTATGACACCGTGGCCGCCACCCGCTACTACATGAACACGGGTCCCGGGCTCCTGAGGAGGAAAAGACGGGCGGTTTCGCTTCCCGGCATGACCGTCGCCTACGAATACCGGCATCCCCGGGGCGTGGTTGGCAACATAACGCCTTGGAACTTCCCCTTCACGCTCGCGATCTCCGACATCATCCCTGCCCTGCTCGCTGGGAACACGGTGATCAGCAAGCCCGACGAGAAGACGCCCTTCTCGATGCTCTATGGCGCATCTCTCCTCGCCGCGGCCGGCCTGCCCGACGGCGTGCTCCAGGTCGTCACGGGCTACGGGGCCGAGATAGGTTCGACAATCATCGACGGCGTCGACTTCATCCAGTTCACCGGTTCCACCGATGTTGGGCGTCAGGTGGCCGCACAGGCAGGAGAGCGTCTCATCGGCTCGTCGATGGAACTCGGGGGCAAGAACGCGGCGATCGTCATGGCAGACGCAGACCTCGACAGGACGATCCCGGGCATCGCACGCGCCGTCTACGCAAATGGAGGACAGCTCTGCATCGCGATGGAGCGCATCTACGTCGACGAGACGATCAGCGACGAGTTCACTCAGCGGTTTGTCGACTACTCGAGAGCTCTTCCATTGACCCGATCGTTCGACTTCTCCTCGGCGCTGTCCGCGATGATCACCCAGGACGATCTGGAGAAGGTTCACTCCCATGTCGAGGATGCGGTTGCCTCGGGAGCCAGTCTCCTCACAGGGGGCAATCCAAGACCTGATGTCGGGCCTCTCTTCTACGAGCCGACGGTGTTGACCGACGTCGATGAGGGAATGTTGCTGTGCCGGAGCGAGACGTTCGGTCCTGTGGTGTCGATCTACCCCTATGGCGACCTCAAAGACGCCGTCGCCATGGCGAATGACTCGGACCTCGGCCTCAACTTCAGTGTCTGGACCCGGGACACCAGCCGTGGCGTGGCTGTGGCGTCGCAGTTGGAGGCGGGAACCGTGGGCGTCAACGACGGCTACGCCGCGACATGGTCGAGCTATGACGCGCCGATGGGAGGGATGAAGGCCTCGGGGTTGGGTCGCCGCCATGGCGCCGAAGGTCTGCTCAAGTACACCGAGTCCCAGACCGTCGCTGCGCAGAAGTTCGGTGCCGCCTTCACCCCTCCGGCGGGTCTCGACTACGAGACCTACCAGAAGCTGCTGGGGTCATTGCTCCGGATCCTGAAACGGCTGCCTTTCTACAAGTAGCGCCCCACCGCGGTGGTACTCGGAGATCGAGGGCACTGGGACGAACTCGGCTCACTTACCGGGGTTCTCCCTAATCTGCGGGTTTCGTGAGCGATGCAAAAGGTCGGGATGGCTGACCACATCACGGTGGAGGTCGGAGGGGAGGAGGTGAGAGTTTCCTCACCCGATCGGGTCGTGTTTCCGGATCAGGGCTGGACCAAGGGCGACGTCATCGAGCACTTCCTATTGGTCGCCGAAGGCGCCGCCCGTGGCATCGCCCGACGGCCCACGATGCTGAAGCGATATATGAAAGACGTGACCGTCGACCCGATCTATCAGAAGCGCGCTTCGAAGAACACACCCTTCGAGACGGTCCAGATCAGGTTCCCTTCGCAGCGACCAGGCCGCATGAACGTGCCCGTCAGCCAGGCGGACGTGATCCGGCTGGCCCAGCTCGGTTGTCTCGACTTCCACCCGTGGCCGGTGCGGGCCGATGACATCGACCACCCCGACGAGCTCAGACTCGACTTCGATCCCACCGACGGGTTCGGGTTCCCTGAAGTCAAGGAGGCCGTTGCCGGGGCGAAGGCTCTGCTCGACGAGTTGGGTTTGGTCGGCTGGCCCAAGACCTCGGGCAGCAGGGGCATCCACGTGTATGTTCGCATCGAGCCCATCTGGGATTTCTTCCAGACCCGGCGAGCGGTGCTTGCCTTCGCCCGGGAGCTCGAGCGACGCATGGAAGGGCTGGTGACTACCAGTTGGTGGAAGGAGGAGCGTCGCGGGGTCTTCATCGACTACAACCAGAACGCCCGGGACAAAACGGTGTCGTCGGCTTATGGGGTACGTCCCACCGGTTTCGTGTCGACCCCGTTCACCTGGGACGAGCTGGACGACATCCGTATCGAGGACTTCCCGCTCGACGCGTTCCCCGAGAGATGGGAGGCAGTTGGGGATCTCACTGCAGGGATCGATGAGGCCCACGGCCGGATTGACACCCTCATGGAGTGGGTGCACCGCGACGAGGAGAGCGGGATCGGAGACGCTCCCTGGCCGCCGCACTATCCCAAGATGCCCGGGGAACCGCCCCGCGTCCAGCCCTCGAAGCAACGCCGCGCCGACGACGAGTACTGAGAGTTAGAGCGCGTCCCGGGTGCGCAAGGCCCAGGTGAGCACCGCGGTGCCCAGGACGAGGATCGCTCCCAGCTTCGCCATCCCGCCTCCTACTCCGGGGGCCACGGCCCCCAGGGCCTCCTCGACCGGGAGCCCGGTCGTGTCGACCAGGTCCACATAGATCGACGCCGCGATTCTCCATATGGAGATCTGGGCCAACCCTGTGACCAGGCCCGACAGTGCGAGTTCGACGATTATCAGGTAGCCGAGACCCACCAGGACCGATCGGGAGAACAGATAGCCGACGGGGACGAAGATGGCGGCGTAGCCGACCGCTGCGGCCAGAAGCAGCGCGGCTCCGGGGACGATGATCGCCAGGTCGGCGCCGTGGACGAGCCCGGCGAGGACGGTAGCCAACCAGCCACCGAGCGCGATCGTGACCGCAGCCAGCATCCCCGCCAGCAGCGACGACACCGCGAGCGAGAGCCGCGAGATGGGCCGCATGTAGATGTAGGGGAGGGTGCCTTCATCGCGCTCGTCGCGCAGTGTCGACACAGTCAGGATGAGGGCGGCCAGGGCATAGGTGAAGCCAACGGAGAGCATTATCCCGACGAAGGCCTCGGAGAGGTCGTCCGGGTCCAGGTCGATGCCGACGATGGCAAAGATGAAGCCGGGGACGGCGGCGAGGAGAACCAGCCAGATGACTCTCGTCTTCTGCATCAGCCGGTGATAGAGATGGACGGTGAGAGCCATCAGCGTCCTTCGACCAGATAGCGGAAGACGGATTCGAGCGACTCGTCGGCGGGCTCGACCCTCGAAATGGTGACGCCGTTGCCGACGGCGAGGGAGGGCAGCGCCAGGGCCACCTCCCTGGCATCGGAAGCCTCGATCATCAGCTGAGCCCCATTGACCTGGACCCCGATCACGTTTGGTGTCCCTATCAGCAGCGAAGCCAACAGTCTGGGGTCGGAGCAGTCGACGAAGACCTGCCGTGGCTTGTCGGTCATCGCGGCCCGGATCGTGGCGATGGTGCCGACCGCCGCCAGTCTCCCGTCGACTATGGCGATCACCGTGTCAGCCATCCGTTCCACTTCACGGAGGACGTGCGAGGAAACGACTACGGTCCTCCCCGCCGCTCCCAACTCCCTGAACAGTCTGATCAGCTGTGCTCTCTGCACCGGGTCGGCACCGTTGAGCGGCTCGTCGAGGAGCAGCACCTCCGGGTCGGGTACCAATGCCGCCGCCACCTTGGCCCTTTGTCTCATGCCTTTGGAGTAGCCGCTCAGGGCCCGGTCGGCGGCGTCAGTGAGCTCGACGATCTCGAGCACTTCCCGGGCGCGGGCCTTGGGCTCGGTAACCCTGGCGAGCCGGGCCGCCAGCTCGATGAACTGACGACCGGTGAGGTGCTCGTACACCGCCTCGTCCTCGGGTACGAGAGTCATTTTCTCGTAGATGGAAGGATCCTTCCGGGGATCCTTGCCGAGAATCGACACAGAGCCCTGAGAGGGAACCTGAAGTCCGGCAATCACCCGCATGAGAGTGGTCTTGCCCGCCCCGTTGGGACCCAGGAGCCCGGTGACCCCGGGTGCGAAGCCGATGGTCACCTCGCTCACGGCCACCTTCGGGCCGAACCACTTCGAGAGGTCGCGCACTGCGATGGTGTTGCTCATGCCAACCTGCGGTACCTCGCCCAGACGAAGATCGCCGAGAGCAGCGCTACAACCGCGATTACCGCCGCCGCCGTCCAACCGTCGAACCCGGCTGCCTCCGCCGGGTAAGTGACGGTGTTGCGGAACAGTGCGTCACGGATCACACGAGGTAGGTGATCGAACGCGGCGAGCGAGGTCCAGCGGGCCCCCGGAAACGTCGCCTCGGAGACCTGGGCTGCGATAAACCGTCCCGGGATGAGGACACCGAGGAAGGCAGCCGAGGCAATCCCCGGGCGGTTTATCACCGAAGCCAGCAGAAAGGCGAGGGCGCCGTGCATCGCAATGAAGGCAATTGTGGTGACCGGAACCTTCCAGAGCACGTCCAGGTTGTCGCCTACATAGGCAGTGAAGCCGTCGTTGGAGATCAGCCCCAGCCCTATGTGGAGCACGATCTGAGGCACCAGGTAGATCGCCCCGACGACGGTCGAGAAAGCTCCAACCTTGGCCGTCAGATAGCCGTTCACCGTCAGGGGCCGGGAGAAGTAGACCGAGAGGACGCCCTGAGTGCGATCCGGGATCAACAGCCAGGGGCCGGCGAAGGCGATGAACAGCAGGCCGATCCAGCTGTACATGTCGAATAGCTCACCGTACGAAGGCACCCCCTCGGCCAGCGATTGGGCGATGTCTCCGATGAGCCAGTGGACTCCGATGACGATGGCGGCCATCGCCATGGCGATTCCGATCATGACCCATGGGTAGATCTTGGCCCGCGCCTTGCGGCCCAGTCCGAGGACGCGACGTATGCCGTCTTTGTAGACGGCCTTGCGGGCGCCCGCCGGCCCGGTGCGCTCCCCCTCGTAGGTCCGATACCCGCGGTCGTAGATGACCTGATCGGTCATGACGCTTGCCCCTCGCTCGGCTGGAGGAAGAGGTCCTCGAGGGAGGCCGAGCCGCGGATCATCCGCACCAACCCGGCTTCTACTGCCGCGGTTTCCTCCAGGATCGCTTGCTCAAGAGCCTGGTCTCCGGGACCGACGACCAGTCGTGGCCCATCCACGATCACTTGAAAGCCACGGTTGGTGAGCTGCTCCGCCACCCGCTCGGCAGACGTGACCACTTCCACCTGGACCGTGCCCTGTTTCTCGAATCCTCCCAGGGGACCTGAGCGGAGCAGGTCGCCGGCGTCGAGCATCACGACCCAGTTGCAGGTGTCCTCGATGTCGGTGAGCACGTGGGAGCTGACGATGACGTTGATGTCGAATTCCCCGAGGCGACGAATTAGTTGGAGCATCTGGGTCCTTCCCGCCGGGTCCAGACCGGATGCGGGTTCATCCAGCAGGAGAAGATCCGGATCGTGGACGATCGCCTGAGCCAGCTTCACTCGCTGCTGCATACCGGTGGAGAAGTCGCCCAGATAGCGGAACCGTTCCTCTTCCAGCCCAACCAAGAACAGGGTTTCTGAGGAGCGGCGTCGCGCCTCGCTCGGTGGAATTCCCGCCAGTTGGGCGGCATAGGCGACGAAGTCGGCCGCGGTCTGGTCCTTCGGCAGGCAGCTCCCTTCCGGCATGTAGCCGAGCCGGGCGCGTACTTCGAGAGGCTCGCTGTGCGGGTCGTGGCCCATCACCGTCATCCCACCGCTGGTGGGACGGAGGAGCCCGAGGATGAGACGCAGCATCGTGGTCTTTCCAGCGCCGTTGGCGCCCACCAGACCGGTGACGCCCGGTGGGATCTGAAGGTCCAGATTGCGCAGGGCCACGACCTCTCCGTAGTCGTGGGTCAGCCCGGCGATCTCGACAACATTCTCCTGGCTCATTCTCGGGCAGTGTGCCACGACCCGACTCCAGTGAGAATCAGGGATCACCCCGAGACCGCCCGTGGGTCCGCTTCTGTGTCGATTTACCGGTGTCTCCGACCGGTAAATCGACACAGAAGGCCCCTAGCTGTCCACCACCTCGCCGAAGCTGGCGCCGGCGGGACGTTCCAACTGGTCCATGGTGCAGGCGGCGGCGTCCTTGTCGGGACGCCAGCGGTGGAAACGGGACGCGTGACGGAATCGGTCGCCTTCCAGCTGGTCGTAGCTCACCTCGACCACCACCCCTGGTTGCACCGGTGTCCATGAGCTGTCCTTGCCGGCCGACCAGCGGCTCTCTGCTCCGGGGGCGCGGGCGGCTGCATCGAAGCTCTCATCGGCTTCGAGCTCCTTGAACCGCTCATAGATCTCGACCCGGTCGGTATTGGGGAAGCCCGAGCAATGCCCGATGAAATGAAAGTCGCCGTCGTCGTTGTAGAGACCGAGGAGAAGTGACCCGATCTTCCCGCCGTCTTTGTGCTCCCGGAACCCTCCGACGACAACGTCGATGGTGCGCCGATGCTTGATCTTGATCATCGCCCTCTTGCCGTGCTGGTAGGAGAGATCTGGCTTCTTGGCGATGATCCCGTCGCATCCCGCTGGCTCGAACTCGTCGAACCATGCCCGGGCGGTGTCCTCGTCGTCGGTCTGCGGGGTCAGGTGCCACGGGTACTGGAGACTTGAAAACAGGTCCACGAGTCGCTCCCGGCGCTCCGAGAACGGCGTGTCCCGCAGGTCCTCTCCACCGACGGCGAGCAGGTCGAACGCCACCAACTCGGCCGGGGTCTCTCTGGACAGCAGCTCGATCCGCGACTCGGCGGGGTGAATCCGCTGTTGCAGGGCGTCGAATTGGATTGCCCCGTCGACGACGACCACGATCTCGCCGTCGACAACCGTGCCATCGGGCAGTTGCTCGAGGGCAGGTTGGAGCTCCGGGAAGTAGCGCAGCAGGGGCCGTTTGTTCCTGGAGTCGATGTGAATCTCAGGCGCCGACCAGGAAAGCGAGCGGAAGCCGTCCCACTTCGGCTCATAGACATACTCGCCCTTCGGCCACTTCTCGGAGACTTTCGCCTCCATGGTCTCGACGGGTGCTTCGAACGGGTGGTTCATCGGAAATGATCTTATGTGCGGATAGCCTGACCACCGATGTTTGACAGACTCAAGCAGACCGCCGGCACGGGTTTCGAGTTGCTGAAGGTCGCCGGCAAGGAGTATGGAAAAGATCGTGTTGCCCGCATGTCCGCCGCCGTCGCCTACCGGGCGATCTTTGCCTTAGCCCCACTCTTCCTCCTAGCTGTGTTCGTGTTTGGGGTGTTCATCGGCAGCAACTTTGAGGCCCAGGCCCAGATCTTCGATGCCGTCGAGCGGTACGCGGGAGCTGAGGTCGCCTTAGCAGTCAATGATGTCCTGAGTTCGGTCGAGGACACCGGGGGCGCCGCTGGAGCGCTCGGGTTCGTCTTACTGCTCTGGACGGCGTCCAGTCTCTTTATGGAGTTACAGAACAGTCTCGATGACATCTTCCACGTTCCCCATGATCGGACGACCGGTGTCCTGGCCTTTATCCGCAAACGCGGGATCGGGTTTCTCTTCGCCCTGGGGCTCGGCCTCGTTCTGATCGGAGTCTGGCTGTTGAACTTCGTCTGGAACTTCCTTGGCGGCTTGTTTCCGGAGGACCTCGCGCCAATTCACCGGCTCATCGGGATCCTCGCTCCGGTTGTGTCGCTGGTGGTCTTGCCGCTGGTAATCGGCCTCTCATTCCAGGTCCTGTCCCGGGTCAAGGTGCGCTGGCGGGCGGTGTGGTGGGGGTCGTTTTTCACCTCGGTGCTCTTTCTGGTGGCGGCCTACGGGGCCGGGCTCTACTTTGAGCGGGCTGGCGCCACCGCGGCCGGGGTGGCGGGGTCGATCTTCATTATCCTGCTCCTGGCGTTCATCCTCTCGTCGGTCTTTCTCTTTGGTGCGGAGGTGACCAAGGTCTACGACCGCTATCTCGGCAACGGCGAGGTGACTCGACAGTCGGGGCGGCGAACTCCCCCGAGGTCGTGGTGGCCGAACCGGACAGGTCGGCCCCCCTGGCCGCCGTCTTCGCCTTCCTCGCCGGGCTCTTCGTAGGGTGGCGTCGCCGGGACTGATCCCCTTGGCTTCAATGGCCGACAGCCAATAACCTCCGTGCCAGATGGCCATCGACATCCCCGGCTTCATCGCCGACTTCAAGGAACACGCCACCGACCATGGCTTTCACGTCCACGACGAGAGACATTTCGTGGAGACCTACTCGTTGCGGCAGTCCTGGGAGGTGGACGTCCACCCGGAGGCAGGCTGTGGCGGACCCATCGATCTCCATGTCGCTCTCGACGTGAATCCGAACGTGCTGCTCGCGCTCCGGTCCCGCCTCGAGGAGATGTCCGATTTCGAAGAGCCACCGGACGAGTTCTTCCTCGATCTCTACTTCAACTGGGCGGTGCCCCCGCTGCATGATCCGCCCGACCTGTTGGTGTTGGCGACCGATCTGGCAGGCCTCGGCGGCATCGACCTGCCGGTGGAAGTCTCGGCCGTCGACTCGTATTCGGATGTGACGGACGCGCCCGAACGGAGGCTGCAGCTCACCGGGAAGAGCCAGGTGAGCCTGGTCGACATCCTCATGGGGCGTGAGCAATTGTGCGCGGTGCTGGACAACGCCCGTGAGGTCAGCGAATACCTGCTCGATCGTGTCAGCGGTTGGATGGAGCTACCGGGGAACTGAGCGAGCTTCGCGTCGCTCAGTTCAGTACATCGCTCGGCTTCGCCGAGCTTGTATCGAGTATCGAGTATTGAGACTGCACGGTTTCCCGTACGAGTTCCCCTCGACGAGAACCTGGTCGGACAGCCCCGCTGACCTCATGTGCCTTCCATACTCCATACCCCATACTCAAGACTCGATACGCAGCCGCAGGCTGCCCCTCAGAAAATGATCGTGATCAGCGACCAGATGGCCAGGACTGCGGTGACCACACAGAGGGCGTAGAAGAGTCCCATCGTCAGAGGCTTCGGCGGCGGCGCCTCTGCGGCACTGGCGCTCGAGACCGGCTCCGGGGCCGGCTGGGCATGCTGTACCGGAGTATCGATCGGCTCCTCCGATGCTCCGTTCAATGCTGCGGCGAACAGCCCGGGTTGGCTGGGGACGAACTCCAGGGTCTCATCCTCGGCGGTGATCGTGTACGTCATGTCATCGACTGGGTCGATCCGGCACTCGTCGGCCCGCCATTGCCCGATCTCGGTACCTGAGGCGGACAGACGCACATGGTCGTCGTCGAGCTCGATGATCACCGGGATCTGGTCGTCGGCGAGGGTGACCACGCCGTCATAGATAGCCAAGTCTGCTTCAACCCCCCAATGTGGTGGCCCTTACAAGCTAGAGGCTGTCAGCCCTGGTGTCGACCGTTCCCGCCGTAGTCCCTTAGAAAGGGACCCCGATGGCGTTGCACAGAAACCGGGTGTAGGGCCCGGCTCGATCGAACATACGGTAGAGCTCCTCGGCGAAGCTGTTCGAAGTGACCAGCTTCTGGGTGAGCCGGGTGCCGGCCGTGAAGCTGCGGAGTCTCAGGTCGTCGGGGAAGGGGTGATCGGCGTCTAGCCCTTTGGGGATTCGCTTCAGTCGGTCCTCGTTGTGGCTCCCGATCTGCCAGATATCGGTGAACCTCTTGCCATGCGCCGCCTGTCGCCAGCCTTCGGGATCATCGTTGATCGCCTGGCGTATCGTCCTCGCCACCCTCGTCTCCGGCCGCCACAGCCCTACACCAGCGAAGCACTCGCCCGGCTCCAGATGGAGATAGAAACCGGGTGCGTGCACGTCCTTGCCGGACTCGTGTCTGAACTGAATCCCGACGTTGGTCTTGTAGGGGACGCCGTTGGAGAATCGCATGTCGCGATAGGGCCGCATGAGCGAACCGCCATTTGTTCTCGTGTCGGCAGTGAAGTGCGATGAGATCCTCCCGATCCGGTCCCCGAAGTCGGCGATGAAGTCGCGTGCCGGTTCGCGGATCGTCTCGATGTATCGCTGCTTGTTCTCCTCCCACCACGTCTTCTGGTTGTTCTCCGCCAACTCGCGCAAGAATGCGAAGACCGCAGGGGTGAAGTATCTAGTTGACATTTCCTGCTCCTCTTTCGGCTATCTGTCGAACATACGTCGAAGCAGGGACGGATTCATAGGGGGTTGACCCGGAGCGGACGAGCGAATTGCGCGACCGACGTCCGGCCATATCATTGCCGTGAGTGACCACCATTCTAGCCGCAGCCGAGAGTCCCGGCGCCAACTACGCGAGCTTCGACGTTCCCTTATGGATATGGGGCGTACTCGTGGCCGCGATCAGTGTCATGTTGATCGTCGACCTTCTCTTGGTGCACCGGACTCCCCACGAGATCTCCATCAAGGAGGCGGGGATCGAATCGGCAGTGTGGATCAGTATTGGTCTTGCTTTCACCGGCGTGATGTACTGGTGGCAGGGTGGGCAGGCGTCTGGCGAGTACCTGGCCGGCTATCTGATCGAAAAGAGCCTGTCGGTGGACAACGTCTTCGTGTGGGCGGTGATCTTCAACTACTTCGCCGTCCCGAGGAAATACCAGTTCCGCGTCCTGTTCTGGGGAATCTTCGGGGCGCTCGTGTTACGGGCTCTCTTCATCTTCGCCGGAGTCGCCCTTCTCGAGCGCTTCGATTGGGTGCTCTATGTTTTCGGCGCCTTCCTGTTGTTCACTGCCTGGAGGATCTACAAGCACGAAGAGGCCGAGGTCCACCCCGAGGACAATCCGGTGCTGAAGTTGGTCCAGAAGATGATCCCTTCCACGCCCGAACTGGACGGACAAAAGCTGTTCACCCGCAAGCACGGAAGGTTGTTGGCGACCCCGCTGTTCGCGGTGCTGATCCTCGTTGAGACCACCGACGTCGTGTTCGCGGTGGATTCGATCCCCGCCATCCTGGCCGTTTCACGCGAAGAGTTCATCGTGTTCGCCTCGAACGCCTTCGCCATCCTGGGACTGCGTGCACTCTACTTCCTCCTCGCTGGCATGCAGGGCCGGTTCCGCTACCTCAATGCCGGCCTGGGCGTCATCCTCGCCTTCGTTGGGGTGAAAATGCTTTTCGCCGAGCAATACCACATGCCGACCTGGATCAGCCTCACCGTCATCGCGATCGTCCTCACGGTGACGATTTGGGCGTCGCTCAAGGCGGAGCGTGAAGAGGAGGAGGCAGCGGCACCATGAACCACACGATGGCCTTCGGGGACGATCACTCGCCCGGAGCTGACACTGCGTGGGACTGGATAGCGGGCCATCGGTGGCCGGGTTGGAGTCTCGAGATCGTCACCGCCGACCCACCGGAGGACATGCGGCCCGTCGAGGAGGAAGAGGCCCGGTTACACCCCTGGGAGCCAGATGATCCGCGCGATCCGGAAGGTCTCGGTTTCGATTCGGTCGTGAACCTGCGTGGAGCGATCGATCCCCGCCTGGCCCTGATCGAAAAACCGTGGGATCTGGTGACGATCGGACCCCGCGGCTCTGGCATGCTCAAATCGCTGCACCTCGGGAGCACCGCCGACTGGTTGCTTCGTCAGCCGGTTTCCCCGCTTCTCATTGCCCGCCAACCGGGCCCGGTCCGCAAGGTGCTCGTGGCCACCGACGGATCGGAGCACGCCCGTCGAGCGGTGCACACCCTGGCGAGTCTTCCGTGGCTCGACGGCGTGGGCGTGCACGTCGTCACCGTGGCTGAGCGACGGTTCGACTCCGACGAGGCCTTGAATAGCGCCACCGACGTTCTCTCGTGGTGTGGTGCGGACCCGGTCGACACGGTGGTTCGCCAGGGGCGGCCGACTCATGCGATCGTCGACGAAGTCGAGAAGATAGATCCTGATCTGATCGTCATGGGGGCGAGGGGACATGGAAAGATTCGCCGGATCGTTGTGGGCTCTACGGCCGCTGCTATTGCGGGCTCTCTCGATCGCTCCATGCTCGTGGCCCACGCGAGCGAGGGTTAACCGGGTGACTCAGTCGAGCATCCGCTTGCAGTTCCAGGCCTCCCAGTAGTAGAGCCCCAACTCCTGATAGCGATTGGCCAGCCACGCCGCTGAGGCGACGTTGGCCTCCGGGTTATGCGGGCTGGCCTCCGGATAACCCGCCTTCGGTGCCGTGGAAGCCCAGGTGGAGGGGAGGAACTGGAAGAGACCCGCCGCTCCCGAGTAGGGGTTGACCGCATCGGGGTCGCCGTTCGACTCGCAGTTGATGATGCGCAGCGCCTCCTCGACACGGTGGGACGGGAAGAACTGCTGGACGAGTGAGCGCCACTGCTCGACGGCCGGGGGATGATTCCAGGAGCCGCCTCCAGCTGTGGTGCTGGTGGTCGTCTGCGAGGCCGTGGTCGTGGGGCTCGTCCCCGATGAAGGTGGGGACGTGGTCGGAGGCGCGGTGGTCGTGGTGTCGTCGTTGGTCTCCCGATTCTCCTGACGCCTCTGTTCGTCCTCCTTGGCCTGGGCCACCTCCACTGCGGTCAGCGCCTCCCGGTAGGCACGGTCGGCGGCTTGAGCTTCCCGGATGGTCTCGGCGACGTTGGCATCGGCGCGCTCATAGAGCTCGGTGTACCTCTCGACTTCCGCGTCCACCTCTTCCTGGAGACTTGCGTACTCCTCCTGGTCGGCCAGAAAGGTCTGTTGGAGATCCATCAGGCCCTTTCGCTGCGCGAAAAGCTCGCTCACCGTCAGCCGGCCTTCGGCGACCACGCCCTCGACGACGGAGCTGGCCACCAGTGCTTTCTCCACGGTGCCGCTGTTCACGACGTGCACGCTGGGAGATGCCACGACTGTCATGTAGGCGTCGACAGCCTGAGTCTCGATGTCCGCCTGGATTCCGGCCAGCTCGACGTCGGCATAGCCGACCTGGGAGGCGATCCGATCGATATCCGCTCCCACTTCGGACAGCTCGGTGGTCAGCTCGTTGAGCCGGGAGATGGACTCGGCGAGCTGTCGTTCGATCTCCTCGCGATCCTCCACCGCCTCATCGACGAGACCTGAAGCCCTGTCCGCTCTCTCTTCGGCCTCTTCCACAGCCTCTTCCGCTTCGTCGGTCGACTGGGCGCGTGCCAGTGTGCCGCTCGAGACGATCAGCGACGTCACGAGGGACAGGGCGAGTAATGCCGAGAAGGGGCGAACGAACCGCATTGGGTGTCGAAAATGGTAACCAACTCGGCACGTCAGGGAGAAGTGGCAACAGGCTCGGGCCCCCTAGTCTCCCGCTGATGACACGTCAGAACGTCTCCTCCGGTTCCCCCTATGAGGCCCGATACGGGTTTAGCCGGGCGGTGAGAATTGACCATCGGGTGATCGTGGCGGGAACCGCCCCGATCTGGCCCGAGGACTTCGTGGACCCGGATCCCGGTACCCAGGCGAGACGTTGTCTCGAGATCATGCTGGATGCATTGAAAGAGGCCGGTGGCGCAGCCACGGACGTCGTCCGGACCCGGGTGTTCATCACCGATCCCGGCATTGCCGATGCCGTCGGACAGGCACACGGCGAGATCTTCGGTGAAATAAGGCCGGCGGCCACGATGGTTGTAGTGGAAGGACTGCTGGACCCAAGATGGCTGGTCGAGATGGAGCTCGAAGCCATGTTGTCCGGTCGGGCCGCCGACTGAACCCAAGGAGGTTCGAGATGTTTGGGAGAAAGAACCTGGAGATGCCCACCGAGGGAGACGCACTCCCGGGACGTGAGGAGCCCGTACCCGTACCCGTGGCCCACTTCGTCAACGGCAATCCCCTTGAAGGGCCTTTCCCCGACGACACCGAAGTGGCCGTCTTCGGCATGGGTTGTTTCTGGGGTGCCGAGCGCCGCTTCTGGAAGCTGCCGGGGGTATACACCACGTCAGCCGGCTATGCCGGCGGCACGACCCCCAATCCGACCTACGAGGAGGTGTGCACGGGGAAGACGGGCCATGCCGAGGTCGTGATGGTCGTCTACCGGCCCGCCGAGATCTCCTATGACGAGTTGCTCCGGGTCTTCTGGGAGACCCACGACCCGACCCAGGGGTACCGGCAGGGCAACGACGTCGGCACCCAGTATCGCTCGGCCATCTATACGACGACCGATGAACAGCTCGACCAGGCGAAGCGGTCGAGGGACGTCTACCAGGCCGTGCTGAACGAGCAGGGATTCGGCGAGATCACGACCGAGATAGAGCCACTGGGTGAGTACTACTACGCCGAGGACTATCACCAGCAGTATCTGGGAAAGAACCCCTATGGCTACGACTGTCATGCCAACACGGGGATCTCCTACCCCGGCCTCAACTGAGCAATGAGCCACGACAGAGCACTCTGGGTGCTGCAATGGCTGTTCGGCGTCTACTTCCTCGCCATCGGGGTGATGCACTTCGTTGTGCCCGAGGGCTTGCCGACCCAGCTGGCGTGGATGTACGAGCTGAGCGACACCTTGCATGCCGTGACGGGCACCGCCGAGATTCTCGGAGGTCTCGGGCTGATCCTTCCAAGCATCACGAGGATCCGGCCGGAGCTCACACCGCTGGCGGCCCTGGGGCTGGTCGTCATCATGGTGGGCGCCGTCGTGTGGCATTTGGGCCGCGATGAGATGCTCAACATTGGGGTCAACGTCGTAAACGCGATCATTCTCGCCTACATCGCCTACGGACGGTGGAAGCTGGTTCCGATCGAGGCCCGGACTGGCTGATCAGGCAGAGGTCTCCGCAACCGCAGCCACAAGTTCCTCGGGGGTGAGCCCGTTCACGTCGAGTTCGACGTCAGGCTCCACACCGGTGCCTCCGAAGTCGTATCCACCGGGGGTGAGCCAACGGGCGACGGTGAGCTTTAGAGCTCCGTCGTTGGAGAGACTGAACCTCTGCTGGACCGTGTTCTTGCCGAAGCTGTTCTCCCCCACGATCTGAGCCCTTCCTCTCTCCTGGAGAACGGCTGCCACCACCTCCGAGGCCGAGGCGCTGCCTCGGTTCACCACCACGGAGATGTCTATGTCCTCGGGAACGATGGAGTCCCCATTCACCGAATAGGTGGTCGACTCATCGGGCTCTTCCGTCACCACTACATCACCGTTTTCGAGAAAGACCGATGTGACGTCGATGGCCGTGGTGAGGAACCCTCCCGGGTTGTTGCGCAGGTCAATTACCAGCTCGTCGACTCCGTCGGACAACAGATCGAAGACGGCCTGTTCGAGCTGGGACGCCGCGTTCCCGCCAAAGTTCGCCAGTGTCACATAGCCCACGTCTCCGATGGTCTCGGTCTCGATCACCGGGATCACAACGGCTTCCCGGGTGATCGTGACCTCCACTTGCTCCCCGTCGCGATCCAAGGTCAGGGTCACATCGGTCCCGGAGGGTCCCCGAACTGCGGCGGTCACCTCGTCGACTGTCCAGCCGATGGTCGACTGGCCGTCCACTTCCACAAGGACGTCGTCGCGCTTCAGTCCGGCCTCCTCCGCTGGTGCCCCGCTGATCGTGGACACGATGATGATCTGGCATGTCTCCGACACCACCCCGCACTGCTTGTTCTCGCCCGAGATGGTCTCGTCCTCAGGTGACACGAGGGCGCCGATTCCCTGGATCTGGCCCTCCTGTTCCTCCTGGAGGAGATCGAGAGAAGCAGGGTCCAGGTAGGCGGAGTTGGCGTCGAGTCCAAAGGTGGCCAGGCCGGCGACGATCGCCTCTGCCGCCTCAGCGCTGTCATCGGCCTCCGCGGCCGCGGTGTCGCACACGTCGGTGAAGCTGTCGCTGGGCGTGGCACAGACGAGGAGTTCGCCGGAGTCCGCTCCGTCGAGCTCCTCAAGCCCCATTCGCGCCGCATCGGCGAGGGTCGAGGGGTCCACGTCGTCGACGTAGTTCTCCATGATCAAGTCGTATGCCTCGCAGACGATGGCGACCTCTTCGCCGGCTTCGTCGCAACCGACAATTCGAACTTCGCGGTCGTCGACGGTGGTGGTGCCAGGCGCGTCTGCTGAAGATGTTGTCGTGTCTGCCCGTGTCGACGTGGTGGCTGCGTCGGTGGTGGTGGTCGTCGACGCGTCGGGCGTGCACGCCACCATGAGCAGCAGGACTGCCAGGAGGGCAGGCAGGGTCTTTCTCATTCTCATTGGGTAGCTTCCATTGCCATCTCGACGATCTCCTCGACGGTGGAGCCGGCGGGCCACGCGACCTCCCGGTCAGGGGTCAATCCACCGTCCCCAGCGGTCTCGCCATCGGGTGTGGACCACCGTGCGACGGCGAGATGAAACTCGCCGCCGTTGCGCAGTGGGAAGGCTATCTGGACAGCGTCTTTACCGAACGTGTTGGTGCCCAACACCATGGCGCTGCGGCGATCCCTAAGGGCACCGGCAAGCACCTCTGCCGCGGACGCGGTCCCCTCGTTCACCAGGACTACCAGGCGTTGCCCGGTGGCCGGCCCTCCCGGCTCCGCTTCGTATTCGAGATGTTCCGCCGGGGCGTCGCTGACCATGACCACGCCACTGTCAATGAACTCGTCCGCAACCTCCACGACCGAGTCGATGTAGCCACCCGGGTTGTCCCGCAGATCGACCACGAGTGTCCCCGGGGCCTCGGCGGCGATCTCGTCGAGGCTCTCGTGCACCAATTGGGGGATGTCGAACTCGAAATCCGGGATCCTGATGTAACCCACGCCCCCTACCGGGACCCCGTACTCCACCGTCGGCGTCACCAGTTCGGTGCGTTCGATGGAGAATGACATCTCGTTGTCTGCCCGCTCCACAGTCAGCTCCACCGTCCCGGCCTCGTCACCGGCGATCTCGGAGACCACGGTCGTGAAACCCTTGCCCTCCACGGACTCGCCGTCGACGTGGGTGATGATGTCGCCTTTCTGCAATCCTGCTGCCATGGCCGGGTTGTCCTCCAGGACGACGATTACCTCGAGTCGGCACACGTCGGTGATGCGGGTGCATTTCGATCCAACGGCATCGCGGGCGTCGAGCACAACCCCGATCCCGCCCACGATTCCGTTGAGTCTCACCGAGCCGGTCTGTCCGGGCGGGAGGTAGTAGGTGAAAGGATCCAGTCCGTTGTCGATCATGTACGACATGGCGTGCTCGACAGCCGGCCCTACCGGAATCTGCGAAGTAGCGACACGATCGGCCAATGCGTCGCAGAGGGGGCTGAACTCCTGATCCGGGATGGCGCAGAACAGGGTGCGTGGCGGTTCTTCGAACTCCGTCGACTCGAATTCGGCGAGACCCTCCACGGCCAGACGGGCCAGGCGCCCTGCGTCGACCGGGTTGTCGACATACCAGGTTTCCAACAGCTCATACACCTCACAGAAGGGGCTGAATGTCACCGGAGGGGAGTCGCAGTTCTGGATTTCGACGTCGACGGTCGGGAGGGTCGTGACGGTCTGCGGGGGAGCGGTCGTCACCGGGTCCGCCGTTGTCGTGGTCACCACTGCGGGCGAGGAGCATGCGTTCAGTGCCAGCAAAGCGGCAACCAAAAGTCGTCTCATCGGAGTCATTATCAGGCTTTGTCGGCAGTTACCGTCTCCATCGTGAGTCTTCGAGTATCTCTGAGGTCTCCAGGCGGCGACGTCGTGGAGCGTGACATCGTCGAGGGGCGTTGGGCCGAAGCCGCAGGAACGGCAGACCAGGTTTTCGGCGCCGGGCTCTGGGCTCTGCCCGGTCTCGTCGATGCTCACGCCCACCTCGCCTCGGCGGAACTGAATTACGCGCCTGGCGACTTCGATGGAGCCAAGGACCGGGCGAGGCGGTCGCTCGAGGCCGGAGTGACCTTTCTCTTGGATAAAGGATGGGCCGACGACACCACGATCAAGGTCATTGGCGCCGTCCCCCGCGAGGAGCGTCCCGAGATCGAGGCCGCGGCCAGGATGATCGCGAGTGAGGGCGGGTACTACCCCGGATTTGCCTACGAGGTCGCCCCCGAGGAACTGGAATCGGCGGTTCGTTCCGAAGCAGAGTCGGGAGCCGGTTGGGTGAAGCTCTCGGGCGACTGGCCCCGCCGGGGGGTCGGGCCCATGGCCAACTTCGACGAAATGGAGTTGAGGACCGCCGTCAGGGCCGCAGCAGATGCCGGAGCGAGAGTGGCGATCCACACCATGGCGCGGGAGGTTCCCTCCATGGCGGTCGCCGCCGGCGTCCAGTCGATCGAGCACGGACTGTTTCTCCGCGAAGACGACCTGGAGCCACTGGCTGCCCGCGGAGGCATGTGGGTGCCGACCATTCTGCGGTGTGAGGCAACGTTGGAGCAATTGGGTGCCGAGTCGAGTGGCGGCAAGCTGTTCGTCGAGGGTCTGGACCGGATTGCCCGCCTGCTTCCCCTGGCCGTCGAGGCAGGTGTGCATGTTCTTGCCGGGACCGACTTGATCGGCTCTCCCGCCAACGTCGCCGCCGAGGCCGTCAAGCTCGCCGAGTACGGACTCACCAACGCCCAAATAGTCGAGGCGGTTTCGACTTCGGCCTTCCTCGCCACGGGCCGGGAGGCGGCCTTCGCTGTCGGTGCTCCCGCTGACGCAGTGTTTTTCCCGGACAACCCCATCGACGATCCGGGTGTGTTGGAGCATCCGGCCCGGGTCATACGTCTGGGACGGGTGCTATGAGACTGGTCCTCGCCTCGTCGTCACCCAGGCGTGCCGAACTGCTCCGGCAGCTCGCGCTCGAATTCGAAGCCCGACCAGCGGATGTCGATGAGACCCATCGCCCCGAGGAGCCGGCGAGCACGTATGTGGAGCGGCTGGCACGGGAGAAGGCGCTGACTGTCTCCGAGCCTGACGCAGTCGTGGTCGCAGCGGATACTGCTGTCGTCCACGAAGGCCACATCCTCGGCAAGCCCGCACATCCCGAAGAGGCGCGTGCGATGCTGCGCCGGCTCCAGGACGACGTCCACGAGGTGTTCACTGGTATCGCAGTCTCCGGAGGTGGTGAGGTCGAGTCACTCGTCGATGTGACCAAGGTGACGATGCTGCCCATGACCGAAGATGAGATCGCCGACTACGTCGAGACAGGAGAGCCGATGGACAAGGCTGGCGCCTATGCGTTGCAGGAGCGGGGCGGGGTGTTCGTGAAGTCGGTCGAGGGAAGTCCCTTCACCGTCATCGGCCTACCGATACACCTGCTCCCGCGACTACTCAGGCGCGTGGGTGCCGACCTTCAGCGCTTCTACGGGGTTAGCTTGTGACCGCCATGCGCAAGCTCACCCTCGCCTTATTGCTGGTAGTCGTCGCGTGCTCCGGAGAGACCGGGGACACGACGACATCGACGACATCGGCCCCGACCACTACCGCGCCGGCTCCCACCACGACGACGACAACGCCTCCGCCGACCACCACGACGACGTCTGTTACGACGACATCTGTGGCTCCGACCACCACCACGACCACCGACCTGGTCGAAGGCGACTGGGCCGAGGCTCCACTCGTGACCACAGGTTTTGGCGCCCTGGGATGGTGGGACGGGTCAAGTTGGGTAGACGCCGAAACCGAGGGCACCCTGCCGGTATCCGGAGGTGAGGACTACCAGGTGGTTCGTCTCGATGAGGTCGCCAGGACCACCGGCGGGCCGCAGACCACCGTTTGCGAGCCCCTGGAGCTCGTGGGCGTGGAGCTCGCCGAGCCCGAGCTGCTCGGTGAGTTTCCCGGCCCGTACGGTCTGGCCGTCTCGGCCCCCTGGCCGTTACAGCCCCATCTGTTCGAGGAGACCGGTGACGACGGCACCTATGCAGGCTTTGCCCGCGAGCTGCTGGCAAGCAGAGGACTCGAGGTCGACAGCCCGGTCATCAAGCAGGTGATCCGCACCGATCTCGAAGGCGACGGAGTGAACGAAGTCCTCGTCGTCGCCGAAGAGGTGACGACAGGCCTTCTACTCGAGGAGGGCGATTACTCCATAGCCTTTTTGCGGAAGGTCATCGAGGGGGAGGTGCAGACCGCGGTCCTCGGCGACACGGTCGTGTTAGACGAGGAAGACCGGTTCGCCGGGGCCCACTCGATTGGGGGAGTCGCCGATCTGAACGGCGACGAGAAGATGGAGATCATCACCAACTCGGCCTTCTTCGAGGGCTTCAACGTGGCCGTTTGGGAGTACGTAGACGATGACCTGGGCCCGGTGAAGGCCCTCGAGACAGGATGCGGGAGTTGATGGAGAACCCATTCGAAGATGGCCCGACGTACGTAGCCCACACCGGCATCGAGCTGACCGATGCCTCGGTGGACCATTGCGAGGGCCGGATCGAGATCAATGAGAACCACAAACAGCCGTACGGGGTGGTGCATGGCGGTGTCTATTGCACCTTCATTGAAACACTGGCGTCGACTGGTGCCGCCTTGTGGGCGATGGACCAGGGAATGGCGGGTGCCATGGGGCTCTCCAACAAGACCGACTTCCTCAAGGCAACCACGGACGGGGTGATTGTCGGCAAGGCCACTCCGATCCACAGGGGGAGGACCCAACAGCTCTGGCAGGTCGATGTCACCCGGGAGTCCGACGGTCGTCTGGTAGCCCAGGGCCAGGTCCGTCTCCAGAACGTGACCAATACCGAGTTCTAAGGGCTCATCGGAGTTGGGCGCACCCTTCTAGGCTCACTTCGAAATGCTCGACCTGACTTTTCCTCTGCACGCTCCGCACGGGAGCGAACTCAACACTAGGGGCTGGCTCCAGGAGGGTGCCCTCCGGTGCCTCCTCAACAACCTCGACCCCGAGGTCGCCGAGGACCCTGAGAACCTTGTGGTCTACGGGGGGAGGGGTAAGGCGGCCCGTGACATCGGCTCGCTGCATGCCATCGTGCGCACGCTGCAACGTCTCGACAACGATCAGACAATGCTGGTCCAGTCGGGCAAGCCCGTAGGTGTCTTCGATACCCACGAGATGGCCCCCCGGGTGCTCATCGCCAACAGCCTTCTTGTGCCCCGCTGGGCCACGCTCGACCACTTCTGGGAGCTCGAAGCCAAGGGCCTGATGATGTATGGGCAGATGACCGCTGGCTCCTGGATCTACATTGGGACTCAGGGGATCCTCCAGGGCACCTTCCAGACTTTTGCCGCCATCGCCGAGAAGAAGTTCGGTGGGACGCTCTCTGGCACGATCACCCTCACCGGGGGTCTCGGGGGCATGGGAGGGGCCCAGCCGCTGGCCATCACCATGAACGGTGGCGTCGCCATCTGTGTCGAGGTGAACCGCGACCACATCAGGAGAAGGTTGGAGACGGGCTATCTCGACGTCGAGGCGGCATCCGTCGAGGACGCCATCGAGATGGCGACCGCGGCCAAAGAGGCGAAGAAGGCCCTTTCGATCGGACTCCTGGGCAATGCAGCCGAGGTGTTCCCGGAGCTTCTCGATATGGGATTGGACGTCGACATAGTGACCGACCAGACGTCGGCACACGACCCGCTCTACGGTTACGTTCCCGCCGGGTACAGCCTCGATGAGGCGGGTTTGCTGCGGGAGGACGACCCCGACACCTACATCAAGGCCGCCCGGGAGTCGATGGCGCGTCAATGTGAGGCGATGGTCGGCTTCCAGGCGGCCGGCGCCGAGGTGTTCGACTACGGGAACAACCTCCGGGGCGAGGCCCAGACCGCCGGCTATCCCGACGCCTTCGCCTATCCCGGATTCGTCCCTGCGTACATCCGGGACCTGTTCGCCGAGGGATCGGGCCCGTTCCGGTGGGTCGCTTTGAGTGGCGATCCTGCCGACATCGAGCGAACCGACCGGGCCCTCAGCGACCTGTTCCCCGACAACGAGCCACTCCAGCGCTGGCTGGGGATGGCGGCAGAGAGAGTTCGTTTCCAGGGTCTACCTGCCCGTATCTGCTGGCTGTCCTACGGGGAGCGGCATCTTGCCGGGCTCCGTTTCAACGAGCTTGTCGCCTCGGGAGAAGTCTCCGCTCCGATCGTCATCGGCCGTGACCACCTCGACTCCGGTTCGGTGGCGTCTCCCTACCGGGAGACCGAGGCGATGATCGACGGGTCCGATGCCGTTGCCGACTGGCCGATCCTCAACGCGATGCTCAATGTGTCGTCCGGTGCGGCCTGGGTGGCCGTCCACCATGGGGGCGGTGTCGGCATCGGGAACTCGATCCATGCCGGGGCACAGGTGGTTGCCGACGGCACCGACGAAGCCGCCTTCCGGGTGCAGCGGGTTCTCACCAACGATCCCGGATCGGGAGTGATGCGCCACGCCGATGCCGGGTACGAGAAGGCCCGTCGGGTTGCGCGCGAACGAGGAGTCGACATCCCCATGCTCGACGATGACGGCTGACCCGCACTGGCCCACCGCCGGGGTCTGGATGACCACCGAGGCGACGCAGCCCGATGTTGTGGTGGTGGGCGTGCCCTCGTCACGGTCGAGCCTGACGCCGTCTCGCGCCGACCTCGCACCACTGGAGGTCCGCGATCGGCTCGGTCGCTACTCCACCTATCACTCCGAGCTAGAGGTCGACTTCGAGTCGGTGAGCGTACGCGACATGGGCAACTGGGCGGTGTCCCACCTGGATCCGATCCCCTTGGTCGGTGAGGTGATACGTCTCGCCAAGGGCCTGCCGGAGGCGAGCCTGAAGCTCTACCTCGGTGGCGACAACGCCATCACCCGCCCGCTGGTGGCCGCCGAGTCGGACGATCTCTCCAAGGTTGGGCTCATCACGTTCGACGCTCATCACGATGTCAGGGTCCTGGACCAAGGGCCCAACAACGGGTCGCCGATCAGGGGACTCATCGAGGAGCACGGTCTTCCTGGAGGCAATGTCGTCCAGATCGGCATCCACTCGTTCGCCAACTCGGCGGACTACCGGGCCTACTGCGATGAGGCAGGGATCACCACGGTCACCGTCGACCAGGTGGAGCGGATCGGCATGAAGTCAGCCGTCGACGTGGCTTTGAGCCAGCTGTCGACGTCGTGCGACTCGATCTATGTGGACGTCGACGTGGATGCCCTCGACGCCGTCTTCGCCCCGGCCTGCCCGGGAGCCAGACCGGGCGGCCTCACCGTGCGCCAGCTTGCCCAGGGGGTCGCCCGGTGCGCCGCCCATCCGGCGGTGACCGCAATGGACTTCGTCGAGGTCGACCCCACCACCGACCTCGCCAACCAAACCCTCGACACCCTCGCCCATCTAACCCTCACGGCGGTCGCGGGTTACGCGTCACGCGGAACCTGAAACCTCAGGTAGTACGGCTCACATATGAAACCGAGCGCCTCGAGAAAGATTCGAGGCGCTCGGTTTCATCATTCTCGAGGCGCTGGGTTCCGGATATGAGTCCCACTACCTGAGGTTCGGAGACTCAACCCCCGCTGACGACCGCCTCCGCCTCCCTGCCGAGACGGTCCCCTTGGCGGTGGCTGAGGAAGTCGTGGGGGAGCCGGACCGGGCGGGGGCCGTGGCTGTGGCCGCGGACCATGTGGTGGGCCTCTTCGGGGAAGGGGACATCGGGGTCGAGCTTGCCAACCAGGTCGGCTATCTCGTTGACCGAAGACACTTTCGAGAAGGCGTCCCGGAGGACCGGTCCCGCCGGGAATCCCTTCAGATACCAGGAGGGGTGTTTGCGGAAGAGCTTGATCCCGTAGGGATGTCCGAAGTGGTCCTCGAGCAGCCGGGCGTGGCGGATCATGATCCGGCCCACCTCGCCGAGACTCGGGGCGTCTTGAGGTCGCCTCCCCGCGAACACATCGGCGAGGTCGCGGAACAGCCAGGGACGGCCCAGGCATCCGCGTCCTACAACCACTCCGTCACAGCCCGTCGCCGCCATCATCCGCACTGCGTCTTCAGCGGTCCAGATGTCGCCGTTGCCGAGCACCGGGATCGAGCCGACGGCTTCCTTCAGTTGCCCGATGGCGCTCCAGTCGGCCTCTCCCGAGTAGAGCTGGCGTGCCGTCCGGGCGTGCAACGCCACCGCGGCCGCACCCTCCTCCTCGGCGATGAGGCCGGTGTCCAGGTAGGTGAGGTAGTCGTCGTCGATGCCCTTGCGAAACTTGACCGTCACCGGGACATGTCCGGCATTTGTCACTGCCGCACGGACGATGGAACGGAAAAGGTCGCGCTTCCAGGGGAGAGCCGCTCCACCGCCGTGACGGGTGACCTTGCCCATGGGACAGCCGAAGTTCATGTCGATGTGGTCGACTCCCCGCTGCGAGACCAGATAAGCCACGGCCTCGCCGAGAGAGGCGGGATCGGTGCCGTAGAGCTGGATCGAACGGGGAACTTCGTCGGAGTCGAATGCGGCCATGGCCAGGGTCTTCTCGTTGCCCTCGACCAGACCCCTGGCCCCGATCATCTCCGAGACGTACAACCCCGCCCCGAACTCCCGGCACAGCCGGCGAAACGGGGCGTTGGTGACCCCCGCCATCGGGGCGAGCACCACCGGTGGGTCGACCTGGAGCGGGCCGATGTGGAGGGACATGGGAAAGATGATATTTCGCCGGGAACTACACGCCAGGTCGGGAGCGTCGAAGTCGCATGAGGAGAATCGCCCTGGGACTCTGCCTCCTGGTCACCGCGTGCGGCGGTGGGATCGCGGATCCGTCGGGATCGTCGACATCGGAACCGGGAGTGTCCACGACACCCGCGACCAGCGACGGGGTGTTGAGATGCGGCGAAACGTCGCTCCCCACGGCCGATCCATCCCTCTACAAGGACACCCCCAAGTACGTCGGCAATGAGATGCCTACCGAGGAGGTTCGCCGGTGGGCGTCGCAGTATCCCGACTTTGTCGACATCTGGATCGACCGTGAGCACAACGGCTGGGTCGCCGCAGGGTTCACCGACGACGTGGCGGAGCGGCAGGCCGAGATCGAAGCGGGAGTTTCCCGACGATGGGGTGGTGGCCGTGCAGCTCGACTGGACCGAGTCCGAATTGGCCGATCTGCAGGAACGCGTCGTGGATGAGCTCGACGGCGTGGTGGAGGTCCTGGGCTCGTCGATCGACTCACTCCGGGGATATGTATGGGTCAACATCGATGTCCTCAGTGAGGAGAACCTGGAGGCCGTCGCTGACCGCTTCGCCGGTGAGCGGATCTGCGTCGACGGTCTGGAGCCCGAAGACGTCGTTCCCCCCGGTCCACAGCCACAGGCGGGCGACGGATGGCGTCTGGTTCTGGAGGAGAAAGGTGTCGGGTTCCCCTATGAGACCGGGATTGCCTGGGACACCGAGAGCTTGGACGACCTCTTCGCAGACATCGGTCTGTCCCGGGACGTCGACGTGGACGTCGACTTCGAGAACGAGGTCGTCATCTGGTTCGGGGCTGTCTACGGAAGCAGTTGTCCCAACATCCGGATGGACGACGTGGTGGTCGATGGCGACTCGATCTACCCGGTCATCGTGAACACAGACAACGCCATGGCGTGCACCGACGATGCCAATCCTCACGCCTATGTGGTGGCTGTGGAGCGGACCGTGCTGCCCGAGTCTCCGTTCTACGTCGTGCTCGACCCCGATCTGACCTTGGAACGTCTCAAGGTGGATGCCGATCTGCGTCAGCCCGGATCGACCGCATCGCCCGACCAGGTGGGCCCCGACCCCGACCCACCCGAGCGGCAGCCCGACGGCTCGGGCACCATCATCGAGACCGGGTTCCCGTGGGAGTACACCGTCGACCTGACCTGTCGCTTCGAGAATATCGGGGAGATCAACTCCTTCGAATGGGTGGCGGCCGAGCCGATCCCCGACTCCTGGCTGGAAGCCGCGGCTGATGCCGAATCAGTCGTGGTCGAGGTACTGCTCCACGAGGGCCCGGAGCCCACTCTCGAGGTCACCTTCGAGGGCGAGACCGTGATCTACGAGCCCACCGATGAGGCGGCATGTCGGTCTGGTTAAGGCGTCCAGCCCTACTTCCGCAGCATCCCGTCGAGACGGCGGGATGCAATGCTCGCTCCGATGAGGCCCATGATCACCAGAAATCCGGCGTGGCCGAGCATGGTCCAGTCGATCGTCCCCAGGGTGAAGGCTCGTAACAGCTCGGTGCCGTGGTAGAGCGGGGAGACCTTGGCGATCGTCTGCAGCACGGGTGGGTACACATCCAGGGGGTAGAGCGTTCCTGAGAAGAGAAACAACGGCATGGTCACCAGGGTCACCAGGTCGAAGTCCTGCCACGACTTCATGAAGGTGGCCGCGGCCAGACCGACCGCTCCGAAGGCGAACCCGATCAGGGTGGCGGCGGGCACGGCGAAGATGGCCAGCCATGATTCGGTCATGCCCATGCCCCACATGACTCCGATGAAGGCTGTGGAGTAGAGGAGGCCGCGCAGCAGCGCCCAGCCGATCTCGCCCACCGCGATGTCCATGGGTTGCATCGGGGTGGTCAGCACACCCTCGTAGACCTTGCCGAAGTGGAGCTTGAAGAAGATGTTGAACGTGGTCTCGATCACGGCGCCGTTCATCGCCGAGGCCGCCATCATGGCCGGGGCCACGAACGCCGCGTAGGGGACCACCTCGCCCCCGGGCAACGTCACCGTTCCGACCAGGGCGCCGACGCCGATCCCCACCGCGAACAGATAGAAGACCGGCTCGAAGAATCCGCTGAAGACGACCTTCCAGAGACGCCGGTAGGCGATGTAGTTCTTCTCCCAGATCCGCTGAGCCCGGAACGGGGTCACCCGGCCGAGCGGAGTGAGACGCGACGGTGCCTGGACACTCATTCCCTGATCCGCCTGTCGAGGAAGCGGATTGACAGGTAGACCCCAGCGGCGGCCATGACGAGCAAATAGCCGAGGTGGATCCACAAGGGGATGCTGGTGATCTCCTCGACCCCGGGAAGGGCGATCTTGCGCACCAACTCGACCCCGTGGAAGAGGGGTGTGACGTAGGCCACGGGCTCGATCCAGTCGGGGAGCTGGCTTATCGGGAAGAAGGTTCCCGAGAACAGGAACAGAGGGACGATGATAAACCGGAACAGTGTCGACAGACTGCGACCGTCCTTCTGGGTCAGCGTCCAGGCGGTTATCGCCGTAGTGAAAGCGATGCCGGTGAGGACTGCCGGTGGGATGGCAGTCAGGGCTGGCCCGAACTCGAGAGCACCGAACAGGACGGCGATGACGATAAAGACCACGAGAACGAACAGAAGCCGTCCGACGCCCCAGATGAGCCGTCCCCAGATGATGTCCGCGGGGCCCAGCGGAGTGGTGATGGTTCCGTGGAAGTTCTTCCGCCACAGGACACCCGCCATCACGGGAA
The DNA here is from genome assembly GCA_046537785.1 of Actinomycetota bacterium. GTDB lineage: Bacteria > Actinomycetota > Acidimicrobiia > Spongiisociales > ZC4RG35 > JANQRA01. The sequence continues at coordinate 2,643 of JBKHKD010000015.1, read as the reverse complement.
AGGCGCCGTCGCTGGCACCGTTCTGCATGGCGTTGGCCGCCATGAGCCCGCTCGCCACGAAGGCCAGATAGGGGATGGAGAGCTGCCGGCCGGTTCCGTCGTCGACCAATGATCCCAGTCCGGCTCCCATGGCGGCGAGAAAGAACACCGGGTTGACGAAGGAGGTGATGACCGTCCCCCGCCAGGTGCGGCGATAGGCGATGATTTCCGACTCGGCGTAGCGCAGAGCCCGGTTCAGCGTGCCGGCGCTCATCAGTCGATGAGACCGCGGCCGGTGAGTCTGAGGAACACGTCCTCGAGGGTGGAACGTCGAACGAGTACCTGCTCGGGGTCGATGCCACGCTCGCTCAGCCCGTGCTGGGTGGCTTCGGCGTCGTCGGTATAAAGGAGGACCCGGTCGGCGAGGATCTCGGAGCGTTGGGCGAGACCGTCCATCTTCTGGACCGCGTCTTCCTTCTGGCCCTCACCGAACCTGAGCTCCACCACCTCCCTGGGCGCATAGCGCTGGATGAGCTCCCGGGGGGAGCCCTCGGCGGCGATCTTGCCCTGATCCATGACGACGAGCCGGTCGCAGAGCTGTTCGGCTTCGTCCATGTAGTGGGTGGTGATGATGAGCGTTGCCCCCCTCTGCTTGAGCCGGTAGAGACGGTCCCAGAGCAGATGCCGGGCCTGGGGGTCGAGACCGGTGGTGGGCTCGTCGAGGATGATCAGGTCGGGGTCGTTGATAAGGGCCCTGGCAATGGTGAGCCGTCGCTTCATGCCACCGGACAGCGGCTCGACTTCGGAATCTCTGCGCTCGGTGAGCTGGGCGAAGTCCAGCAACTCGTCGATACGGGGGTTGATCTCCGACTTCTTCATGTCGTGGTAGCGCCCGTAGATGTAGAGATTCTCGGCCACCGTCAGCTCGACGTCGAGGTTGTCCTCCTGAGGCACGACACCGATCCGCTGGCGGATGGAGCGGCCGTCGACAGTGGGGTCGATGCCGAACACGGACAGCTTGCCTTCGGTTATCGGGCTCACCGTGGTGATCATCTTCATGGTCGAGGTCTTGCCGGCTCCGTTGGGCCCGAGGAAGCCGAAGGCCTCGCCTTTGTGGATGTCGAAGTCGATGGCGTCGACGGCAGTGAAGTCACCGAAACGTTTGGTCAAGCCGCGCGCCTGAACGAGGGACTCAGTCATCAGTCGGATGACGGTAGTGCTCAGGGGTGACAATTCCCCAGTCGTTTATCCGATCAAGAGCTGGAATCAAACCGGGGTCGGGCCGACGAGAGGACGCTCTGGCTCACCGCCGGGCCAGGCTGATGAACCACGAGAAGATCTACCAGGTCACGGGTCGCTCTCCCGACGTCCTCCTCGGCTCCTTTGTGGTGGCCTTCGACGGTGATCAACGCTTCGACCGTCGCGGGCCCGGCGGCGCTCTGGCTGCTCTGGCGCCAGCACCAGCGACGGGCGCTGACGAGGTTTTCCTCGTCGACAAAGATCACCTCACCCGTTTCGGGGTGGGAGACCTCGTTGCTCCCGAGGTCGGTGAACCTCTCGGACCCGTCGGCGAAGCGTACGGTCGTGCCTCCCGACACCTGAGACTGGTCGAAGACGGCTACCGGAAGCCCGTACCGGATGCTGACCAGATTGGCGATGTCGACAAGAGTGTTTATCGACGGGATGTCTCCCTTCTTGGTCAGTCGCCGGAGCAGAGACTCCGCAGCGCTTCGGTACTGAGTTGGCTTCACTCCGAAGGCGGAAAAGACTCTCCTCCACGCGGCCAGGCTGGGGACTTCGGAGAGGAGAGTCCCACCGAGCCTCTCTTTCACCGCCGCCTGTTCCTGCTGGTAGGCGTCGACCAGGGCCGCAGGAGATGCTCCGTTGGCAAGACCAGTTGCGTGGATCACGCCTCCGCGCACATCCGGGAAGTGTTCGAGGATGTCGGCGTGGTATTCGAAGAAGGTCATCAGTACGAGTCGATCTTCACCACCCGCGCTGCGGGCTTGCGTCCGCCGAACTTGCGGGGCGCGGCGTCCTCGGAGGGGTAGCCGAGAGCGACCCCATACCGGGCTGTGGCCCCATCGGGCACTCCGAGGAGGTCGGCAACGTCCCTGTCCCGGTGGAAGGTCACCGGGCAGGAGGCGACCCCGATGGCCTTGGCTGCCAGCATGATGTTCTGGGCTGCGCGACCGATGTCGAACTCGTTCCCGTCAGGCTCCTGGACGAGGACGATGGTGGCCACGGAGTCCCGCACCGGTTGGGTGTAGTCCCCGTGTTCGGCGAGCTTCTGAATCCGGTCGGGATCGGTGACCGCCACGAAGGTCCACGACTGGCGGTTCTTGGAGCTGCCCGTCCACCGGGCCGCCTCGAGAATCGCTCCGAGGTCTTCATTGCTCAGCGGCTCGGGTCGGTAGTCGCGGATCGCTCGGAGGCCCATGATGAAGTCGTACGTATCTGTCATGAGTCGAGAATAAATGCTCGTACGCCCGCGTCCTTGGCGAGTTGAGGGAGCCGACCAGCTTGTCGCTGGGTGACCATGGCTTCGGTACTCTCCGGCCCCGACACCTGATGCCCGACCTGAGGTCGTAGATTTGTCCACATTGGCGTGGGTCGTTTTGGCGGGGCTGGCGATGAGTGCCCTGGCTCTCGTTGGGAGTGTGA
>JBKHKD010000043.1:0-23148 GCA_046537785.1 Actinomycetota bacterium | reverse complement strand
CGCCTGTTGGCTGGGGGGACGACCCCCCTCCGGCCCTTCGGGCCTACCCCCCGCCCGCGGTGGGCCTTCCCTTGTCTACGTTTGGTACCAATAAATCCTTTGTTGGCCACGTTCGGTGTTGGTCGTTTACCTTGCCGAGGATCGTCCAGCCGATGGCGATGAAGAGTGCCAGCGCCCCCATCGCGATGTTGCGGGATAGACCGGCGAGGTCGACGATCAGGGCCCACACCAGCGGGCCGACGATGCTGGCGAACCGGCCCACGGTGGCGTAGAGCCCGTAGAACTCGCCCAGGTAGCGGGGCGGAGACACCCGGATCATGACCACCCGGTCGGAGGCCCACGTGGCCCCCAGGGCGATGCCGCCAAGGGGGCCGATCACCCAGGCGATGGCGGTAATCCCGCTCACCGAAGCGACTATCCCTGCGGCGATAGCCAGGATCCACATCACGAGGACCCAGCGGAGGACGCGCAGAGGTCCCAGTCGCTCGATGAACGGGCCTGCCCCGATCCCGCCCAGCATGGCCCCGGCGATGGCTATTCCCAGCAGGGTGGTCACGAACCCCCGGTCGAGCCCGAGCTCCTGGAGAACGAACAGTGCGAGGAAACCGCCAACGAGGGTGTTTATGGCGTCGGTGTAGAAGAAGCGCCCGATCAGGAAATGGACCACACCGTCGTAACGACGGGCTGTTCCCCACGATTGGATCAGCCGGCGGACGATGTCCCGCACATCGGGGAGATCGGCGTCCGACCTGCCCCCGCGTTCGTCGATGAAGAAGAACGCAGGTAGGGCAAAGACGAGGAAGGCGCCCGCGATGAGACGGAACGCACCCGGATAACCCCAGCCGAAGACGTCGAGGGCGAGGATGCCGAGGCCGAGCCCGATGGACGACCCCACGTACCCGACTCCGATGCCCCAACCCGAGATCTTCCCCCGGTTCTCCTCGGTGCTCACGTCGACGAGAAGGGCGTCGTAGACCACGGCACCGGTGTTCACCGACACGACGGCGATCCAGAGCATCGCCAGCACGAACCACACCGGGCCAATGGCGAGCAGGGAGGTCGCGATCACGGCCAGCACGGTGGTGGCCACCAGAGTGGGGACCCGTTTCCCGAGCACATCGCTGCGCGCTCCTGCCCAAGGGGCGAGGAAGATGACGACCGTCGCCGCGGCTACCTGAACGCCGGCGAGAAAGCTGTCGGGATGTCCCTTGGCCGCTAGCCAGTCGGAAAAGTAGAGACCGACGACTCCGAGGGCGAAGATCGTGTTGGCGAGGTCGTAGAGGATCCAGGAGGCGGTGGCCAGACGCGTGGGGCCGGACGGCTGGCCGGCGCTCATCGGGCTAGAAGGTGACAGCGACCGAGATGAGCTCTTCCCGGCCAAGCAGGCCGGCGGCGGCTTGGAGGGCCCGGGCGGCTTCGGAGAGCGGGAACTGGTGGGATACCAGGTCGTCGATCCGGGGGTCGGTCTCGAGCTGGTTGGTCGCCCATTGATAGCCGATGCTGGTGGCGCCGACCGCCCCGCGCAGGGTCAACTGCTTGGCCACGATGACGTCGGAGAGGAAGTGAAAGGCACGGTTTCCCTTAGTGGAAGCCAGGATGACCCGGCCGCCACTGCGAACCAGGTCGAGTGCGGTGAACACCGCCTCGGGATCGTCGGAGGTGACGTCGATGACGACATCAGGTCGTCGGCCCAGATTGTTTGCGATCTCGGCCGCCACGTCGTCGGTCTCGATGTCGATGGTGGTGTCCGCTCCCAGGCGCTTTGCCAGCTCGAGACGGTCGCCATCGTGACTGAGCCCGGCAATGCCGACCCACCCGGCGCCAGCGGCTTTGGCGGCGATGAGACAAGCCAGACCGCGCGGCCCGGGCCCGAGGATCAGGACGTCTTCCCCGGTCTTGAGAGCTGGAAGCTCGACCGCCCACGTGTGGCCCGAAGCGAGCGGGTGCACAAACGTCGCCACTTCGGCCGGAACGTCATCGGTCACCGGGTGGAGGTGGGCGTTCGGGTCGAGATACAACAACTCGGCCAGTCCGCCCCAGAGCCCGGGGGGCTCCGTTGATGCGATCATTCCGTATGAGTTGGACGGCCTGCGGCTGACACAGGTGGCGAGGTCGTTCTGACAGCGACGGCACCTTCCACATCGGATCCGGGGCTCGACCACGACCCGGGTCCCCACCGGGTAGGGGACGTTTGGACCTTGCACCGCCACCCGGCCGACGACCTCGTTCCCGGGGACGAGCGGATAGATGACGTCGTTGGCTTCGCCCTTCCAGACCTGCACGTCGGAGCCCGACACGCCGGTAGCCTCGACGGCCAGCCAGCCTCCCGGCTCACCGCCATCGGTGGAGAGACTCGTTAGCGAGAAGTGTTTCGGCTCGACGAGCATCATCGCTCGAGCCGTTGAAACTGCCAGCATGGTTGGGCGAGTGTAAACCTGCCTCAGAGCCTTCCGAACATGGTGATCATCTTCGACACGCCACGTTCGACGTCTTCGTCGGAGAGGGCGTAGGAGAGTCTCAGAAAGCCCGACGCCCCGAATGAAGCTCCGGGAACGACCGCGACTCCCACCTCTTCGAGGAGGCCCTCCGCGAGGTCCTCCGAGGTGGGGTAGGCGTCGTTGAGGACCTTCTCGACACCCGGGAAGACGTAGAACGCCCCTTCCGGCTCGGTGCAGTCGACCCCGGGAGCGTCGGCGAGCATCGAGACCATCTTCCTGCGGCGCCGGTCGAAAGCGTCCCGCATTTCCTCAACGGTGTCCTGGGGCCCGGTTATGGCTTCGAGGGCTGCCATCTGGGCGACGTTGTTGACGTTCCCGGTGGCATGGGACTGATGCCGGGCCGCGGCCCCGACCACGTCGGCTGGGCCGATCATCCAACCAACCCTCCAGCCGGTCATGGCGAAGCTCTTCGCCACTCCATTGATGAGGATCACGTTCTCCAGACCCGGTGTCACAGCCGCAATCGAGGGGGCGACATCCACCCGGTAGACGAGGCGCTGGTAGATTTCGTCGGTCATGACCCAAATCCCGTTCTCCCTCGCCCACTCTCCGATGGCGCGAGCTTCCTCGGCGTCGTAGACGGCGCCGGTCGGATTGGACGGCGAGACAAAGACCAGCATCTTCGTATTCGGCGTCCGATGGCGCTCCAGCTCCTCGACGCTGACCTTGAACCCATCGGTGGCCCCGGTCGGGATCGAAACCGAAGACCCCCCGGCCAGCTCGATGCCGGAAGGGTAGGTGACCCAGTGGGGGGCGGGAAGGAGCACCTCGTCGCCGGGGTCCAACAGCGCGGCGAATGTCTGAAAGATCGCCTGCTTGGCCCCGTTGGTCACCAGGATCTGGCCATCATCGACTTCCACACCGGAGTATCGCTTGGTGTATTCGGCGATCGCTTTGCGCAACGGGGGGAGCCCCATGTTGGCGGTGTAGTGGTGATTGGATGCGTCCGAGGCCGCCTTGGCCGCCGCCTCGACGATGTGGGCAGGTGTGGCGAAGTCGGGCTCTCCGGCCCCGAAGGAGATGACGTCCCGGCCTTCCGCTGCCATTTCCCGCGCCCGGTTGTTGATGGCCAGGGTGGCTGAGCCGGACAACCGGCCGAGACGTTGTGAGACGCGCTTCACGGGCTAGCCAGTGGGCTCTTCGTCTTTGGCGTCCTGAATGTCGTCCGCGGCCTCCTCGGCGGCCTCCGCAGCGGCCTCCTTGCCCTTTTCGGCGCCCTTTTTGGCGTCGGCGGCGATCTCGGACACCCTGTCTCTCGCCTTCTCTATGTGGGGCTGGGCCTTTTCGGAGAGCTCACTGGCCGTCTCCTTGGCCTGTTGCACCGCCTTCTCCACGTGAGGCTGGGCCTTCTCGGCTGCTTCTTTGGCGGCCTGGACACCCTTCTCAACGTGGGGCTGGGCCTTCTCCGATAGGTCGGCGGCGGTCTCCTTTGCGGTCCCGAACCACTTCTGCAGCGTCTCTTTGAATGCCATCGTGTTCTTCCTTTCGCGTGCCGGTCAAGGGTAGGCGTGCTCTCCGGGCCCGTATCCGTCTCCGAAAGGGTGGTCGATCAGTCCTTGGACCTGGCGGCCTCTTTCAAGTCGCGGTGCTTGCGTCGTCTCCGCCGGTAGAAAGCCATGCCCAGTCCAGTTATCACCAGGGTGGCCAGCGCGGTGATCATCATCAGCAGCGCGAGGGGCATTTGCCAATCCCAGCCCAGGAACTCGACGGTGACCTGCTGGGCGTTCTGCACCGAGAAGATGATCAGCAGGACGGCCCAGATCAGTAACAGCACCAAACCCCAGGGAGCTGGGTCGCGGATCGCGGTCGGGGAAGGGGACTCTTCGGGTTGGAGGTCTTCGTCTACGTCGTGGATCTCGTTCTCGTCCATGTCGTCCAACCTTATGCGTTCTCCAACACGCTCGCGTTGGGGATACCCTGGCTGTCAATGCGTAGAGCCTTGGTTGTATTGCTCGCCGTGGTCACGGCCTGCACCGGCCAGGAGCTGGCGCCGACGACATCGTCTTCGGACACGGTCCCCACCACATCGCAGACGACCGCGGGCACCACGGTCACCACCGCTGCATCGCCCACCACGACGACCACCGAGGCGACTACCACCACCACGTTGGCTCCACTGCAAGGGTTGGAGTATCGGGAGGTAGTCGTCGTCGAGTTTCCCGTCCAGATTGTCCCCTGGACTCCCGGCTTCGAGATGGTGGCGACCAAGGACGGGCAGGTGTTCCTCTTCGACGGAGAGCAGTTGTCACAGAGCCCCGTTCTCGACATCAGCGACCAGGTGCACAACGAAGGGGAGCGCGGGCTGCTCTCGATCACGGTCCATCCCGACGACACCAACCGCGTCTTCGTCCACTACTCGGCCAACGGGGGCGACACCGTCGTCTCCGAATTCACCTGGGAGAACGAATCCCTGGTCGACGAGCAGGTCATCTTCACCCACGACCAGCCCGCGGGAAACCACAATGGTGGGATGCTCGAGTTCGGCCCGGACGGCTTCCTCTACCTGGGTTTGGGTGACGGCGGCGGAGCCAACGACACCTTTGGCAACGGCCAGAACACGGATACCCTCCTCGGCACTATCACCAGGATCGATGTCGACGGGGACGGTGGGGCTGCGCTCTGGCAGTACGGGCTCCGCAACCCCTGGCGATTCTGGATCGACGGTGACCTGATCTACATAGCGGACGTCGGTCAGGACGCCTTCGAGGAGGTCAACGTCGCGGACCTGACCGAAGGGGTCAACTACGGGTGGCCGATAACCGAGGGTTCCCATTGCTTCCAGCCCTCATCCGGCTGTGACACTGCCGGGCTGACCCTCCCAGTCATCGAGATTGGTCACGGAGACGCCGACACCTGCTCGATCACCGGGGGGGTCGTCTACCGCGGAGATGCGATCCCCGAGCTCGAGGGCCACTACTTCTACTCCGACTATTGCGGCGGCTATCTCAGGAGCTTCCGTCACGACGACGGCGAGGCGGTGGACGCCACGGACTGGACAGATGACGTCGGCGTCGCGGGCAGTGTGCCGTCCTTCGGAGTGGATGGAGCCGGGGAAATGTACGTGCTGACCACAGAGAGCATCCTCCAGGTGGTGCCGGTCCGTGGTTAGGTGTCGATAGGCTCGTGGCAATGCCGACCATCTTCACCAAGATCATCGAGGGCGAGATCCCCGGGACGTTCGTCTGGAAAGACACCAGATGTGTCGCCTTCATGTCGATCAACCCGTTGCGCGCCGGTCACGTCCTCGTGGTGCCCAGAGAGGAGATCGACCACTGGCTCGACTGCCCGCCCGACCTTCTCGACCATCTGATGCAGATCTCCCGGACAATCGGAAAGGCGCTCTATGAGGTGCACTCGCCGAAGAAGGTGGGTCTGATGATTGCCGGGCTGGAAGTCCCCCATCTCCACATCCACGTGGTCCCGATGGACGGAGTGCACGACCTCGACTTCGCCAACGCCGCGGCCTCGGTCGATCGGGAGGAACTCGAATCGGAGGCCGGTTCCATCCGGGACGCGCTGTTGTCGATGGGCGCCGACGGCGTCTCCGACTAGGAGCCCGTTGAACAATGCATGTCACCCATCTTGACGACCATGCATCACCACTCGCGGCGTTCTCGCCCCCGCCATTCCGGCCCAAGGAGTGGCGAAACCTCGGCCTTGCGACTGGCGCGCCTGGCCGCCAATCTGGGCAACGGCATTGTCCAACAGACTCCTAGGACCCTGCCCGCTCCTCGAAATCGGAGATGGTGCCCTCCAGATAATCCATGGCGGCTTCGTAGCCGCGCGGTACATGATGGGTCGTGTAGTGGATGACCCGCTCCACCCAGAGACGAAAGACCGCGCGGCGCCATGCCGGATCGTCGAGCCGGAAGCGGTCGAGCATCTTCGGGAACACCTCCTGCCAGTGAGCCCCGTCCATCGCGATCGGCCGCTCCGGGTCGATGCCGAGACTTCCGAGTATCGCTGCCTCTTTCCCACCCGGTGGGTCGGCTATGGCGGCGCGAGTGGAGTCGAGGTCGTATCCCACCGTCTCCTTGAGGTCGACGGGGACCTCCGCAGGCGGATCTGAGACCAGGTTCGACCCGGGACGGGGTCGGTCCCGCAGCGATGCCACCGCGTCCAGACACTCCAGGATCATGTCCCGGATGTCGGTCAGCGCTCCGTAGAGGGCGTGACGCTTCCCGTCGGCGATGTTGTGCTCGAAGACGCTTTCAGCGAGCACCGCGGTGGTGTGGGTGAGGACGGTGTCGATCCCCCAGTCGGAACGGGCCAGGACGAACGGCTCGGCGACGAGAGATTCCACGACGTCACCGGTGATCAGCAGCTCTCCCCCCAGCGGTTGTCCGAGCCGGGGGAGAAGGGTGCCAGGGAACTGAATGGCCAGCCCGGGTCGGGTCACCATCCAGGTGATCATGGCGTCGGTGGCTGCCCTGGGGAAACGGTGTCGCACCACCTGATAGCCCCGGTCGGCCGCCTGTTCGGCACCGTCGATCCAGCCCTCGTCGAAGTTGAGGATGTCGGCGTCGTAGAAGTGGATCCTTTCGAAACCTCGCTCGGCCGCCCGCCGCAGCGCGGTGTTCATCCCGTCGCCCTTGCCGGAGCGGAACGATCCCAGCCGCTCCTGGGCGAAGACAGAGACCGGTTTGCCGGTGGCGGCGGCGATGTCGATGGCCTCACCCCTGACGTCTGCCATGGTGGATCCCTCGGCGGCAGCCACGGCCCACACCTCGTGAACACGGTCGTGGCCGGCGGCGGTGGACAGGTTGGCCGCCACCACACCCAGATCCTCTTCTTTGAAAGGGAAGATGACGAGGCTCACGAGATCTGTCGCACCGGCGGTCTACTCTCGGCCACCATGACAGTCGGTCGGGTCCTCGGGACCAGAGATTCCACACCCCTCGAGTTTTGGGTCGGGGTCGGCGAAGGAGAGTTCCTCCAGCTAGACGACGTCGTCGCCCTGGAGCGGATCCTGCCGACGGGGGAGGTGGTCCGCATATATGGGACGGTGGGCCAGGTGGTCGCCCGACACGAGGGGGCGCGTTTCGATTCCGACGTGTTCCTCATCGAGGAGGGCATCCTGCCAGCCGAGGTGACCGAGGCTGCCCAGGTGACCGCCACCCGCTTCGAGCCCGAGGTCTTCGTCCCGCCCCGACCGGGACAGGACGTTCGCATAGCAGCCGACGAGGAACGTGACCGGGCTCTGTTCTTCGATCGCATGGAACGCAAGGTACCGGTGGGCCGGGCCCGCACCGGTGAGCCCTTATGGGTCAACCTCGAGTTCATCAATGGGGAGAGGGGCGCACACGTCAACATCTCGGGGATCTCAGGTGTAGCCACCAAGACCAGTTATGCGACCTTCCTGCTCCACTCGCTGTTCACCTCCAACGTGCTGGGTGATGCCGGTGTCAACACCAAGGCCCTGGTGTTCAACGTCAAAGGCGAGGATCTGCTGCATCTCGATCGGGTGAACAACCGTCTCGGTGACGAGGAACGGGCCGCATATGCAGAGATGGGTCTCCCCAGCACCCCGTTCGACTCGGTCGGGCTCTTCGCACCACCGCGGATCGACGATTCCAGGGCTACCGCCGACGTGGCCTCCCGAACCGACGTCACCTCATTTTTCTGGAGCATGCACGAGTTCTGCACCGATGACCTCCTGCCGTTCTTGTTCGCCGATGCCGAGGATGACCGTGCCCAGTACACGACCGTGGTCTACAACGTCATGGCCCAGCTACGGCAGGCCGAGCCAACAGGGAGCGGGGCGGCGGTCCTGGACGGGGTCAAGGTGCGCACCTTCCGCGAGCTCGCCGACCTCATCACCGAACGGGTGCAGAGCGAGGAGCACCGGTACCAATGGGCCGGCCCTGCCATCGGCACCGGAACCATCAACGCGTTCGTGAGACGTCTCCAGGCTTCGGTCCGCCATCTGGGCCGTTTGATCCGCGCCGACGTTCCCGATCCCGGACGCCACCGGATTGACCTCCAGGACAGGGTCACGGTGGTCGATCTGCACAACCTCAACGACCGGGCCAAGCGCTTCGTAGTGGGGGTGACCCTGAAGCGGGCCTTCGAAGCCAAGGAGAGGGCAGGACAGGCCGACGAACTGCTGATGGTGGTATTGGACGAGTTGAACAAGTACGCCCCGCGGGAAGGCTCGAGCCCGATCAAGGAGATCCTGCTCGACATCGCCGAACGCGGTCGTTCGCTGGGTGTGGTCCTCATCGGGGCGCAGCAGACGGCATCCGAGGTAGAGCGTCGCATCATTGCCAACAGCTCCATCCGGGTCGTGGGACGGCTCGATTCGGCGGAGGCGGCGCGTGAGGAGTACGGATTCCTGCCAGGCCCGCATCGCCAGCGGGCGACCATCGTCAAGCCCGGGACCATGATTTTGAGCCAGCCGGAGCTTCCGGTGCCACTGGTCCTGGAGTTCCCTTTCCCGGCGTGGGCTACTCGGGCGTCGGAGGCGGTGCCACCGACCGACTACGACGGTCCGGAGGATCCGTTCGAGGACCTCTGATCGGAGGCCGTCGTCAGCCCGCGGTCACGACCGATCGCTTGTACTCGTAGTAACGGTTGGTGATGGCCTCGATGTCCTCAGCATCAAAGTCGAGCTTCTCGAGACTCGCCCTGAGGAGCTGGATCATCTCCTCGAAGTCGCCGGGATCGACTCCCAGGCCCCGATGGGCCGACGCGATGTCCTTTTCGCTATGCAGCTTGGGGCCGCCCATCACCGCAGCCAGGAAGGCGGCCTGATGCTGCATCAAACCGTGCACGTCGACACCATCGAAGTACGGGGCGAGCTTTCTCGATCGGAGGACGGCACCGTAGAAGTCGGAGACAACCTGGTGGACCCGCACCCGTCCGTACTTGTCGACCATGTCTCCTGGCACCGGACCGAGGATACAGGGACCCCGAGTGGGGACCTCGGGATTTCGATGCTCCGCGAATCTGTCGGGGGTGGCTTCTACGATCTTGGAACGTGAAGATCTTGCACACTTCCGACTGGCATGTCGGGCGGAGGATCCGGGGCCGTGACCGCTCCGGGGAGCATCGCGAAGCCCTGGCCGAGGTCGCCGCAATAGCTGCCGAGCACGATGTCGACCTCACGGTCGTGGCCGGTGACGTCTTCGACACATCCTCGCCACCCCCCGCCGCCGAGGAGATCGTCTGGCGAACCATGCTCGACCTGGCGGCGATCGCTCCCGTGCTCGTCGTTTCCGGGAACCATGACAGCCAGGCACGGCTCGACGCCGTCGCCCCTCTTCTCGAGATGGGCCGGGTCACCATGGTCGGGGCCCCGGCCAAGCCCGATGAGGGAGGCGTCGTGCATCTCGCTGAAGTCGGAGTGAAAGCGGCGATGCTGCCCTTCGTGTCCCAGCGCGGCATCGTGAAGGTGGAGGACATGATGACCTCCGACCCGGATCAGCATGCCGGAAAGTACGCCGAGCGTATGAAACGGATCGTGTCCGCTCTCACCGAGGACATGACGCCTGACACCGTCAACCTCCTCGTCAGCCATCTGACCGTTTTCGGCGCCGAGGCCGGTGGTGGAGAGAGGCAGGCCCACACTGTTTTCGACTACGCCGTGCCCACCAGCATCTTTCCCGGTCACCTCAACTACGTGGCCCTCGGCCACCTCCACCGACAGCAGAAAGTGCCTCATGCGGGTCAGGTCTGGTACCCGGGGTCGCCTCTTCAACTCGACTTCGGCGAGGTAGACGATCGCAAGGGTGTCCTCCTCGTTGACACCGAGGCGGGAAAGCCCGCACGGGTGACCACCATTCCATTGAATTCGGGGCGTCGCCTCATGACGCTGCGCGGGACTCTCGCCGATGTGCTCTCTCGGGCCGATGAGACCGCCGATGCCTACGTCAAGGTGATCCTCGCCGAAAAAGGACGCGTGGGGCTGGCCGACGAGGTGCGCGCCGCCATCCCCAACGCGGTCGACGTCGTGCTGGAGACCCCCGAGGAACGTCCCGGTCGCGAGGTAGACGAGCGCGAGACACTCGTGCCCGGGGAGGCGTTTCATCGCTACCTGGCCGAGAGTGACCAGGACGACCCCGAGGTTGAGAGGCTGTTCGCTGAGTTGCTGGAGGAGGCGCTGGCGTGAGACCTCTCCAGATCACAGTCGAGGGTTTCTCTGCCTACGCCGCCAAGCAGGCTCTTTCCCTCGATGATGTCGAGTTCTTCTCCATCTCCGGTCCCACCGGGGCAGGGAAGTCCAGTCTCATCGACGCCATGATCTTTGCTCTGTACGGACGGGTGCCCAGGCTCGGAGCCCGGGCGGTCGCCCCGGTCATCACGGCGGGAGACGATCGCGCTCGGGTTCGTTTCGAGTTCGAGGTGAGCGGGGATGCCTATGTGGTCTCACGGGTGGCGGAACGCACCGAGACCGGAGCCACCGTGCGCGAAGCCAGACTCGAGACGAGCGATGGAGCGAGCCTCGCCAGCGGTGCGGGGGAGGTCACCAGGGCTGTGGAGGACCTGCTTCGTTTGAAGTTCGAAGATTTCACCAAGACCGTGGTCCTGCCCCAGGGGGAGTTCGCCCGCTTCCTCAACGCCGGCAGCGCCGAACGTCGCGACCTGTTACGCGATCTTCTCGGGCTCGACGTCTACGCCCGGGTAAGGGAGCTGGCCTCCGAGCGCAAGTCTGAAGCCGCTGGACGGGCAACATCGGCGCGTGGGCAACTCGAGAACCTGGATGTCGCCGAGCCGGAAGAGATGGAGGAGGCACGAGCGCGATTCCAAGCTCTCCAGGCCCTGTCAGACGAGATCGGTGAACAGCTCGAAGAGCTCGAGCACGCAGAGACGACCCTGGAAGCCGGCCACAGGGAGCTGGAGCGTCTGGATGATGCCCGCCAGCGTCTGGAAGACATCACTCCACCGGAGAACATGGAGGAGATCGAGGAGCGTCTGGTGGCGGCCCGGGAAGCGGTGACCCTCGCTACCGAGGCCCTGAGTGCCAAACAGGACGAGGCGAAGGCACTGCAAGAAGAGATTTCGACTCTCCCCAGCGCCGAGACCATCGCCAACACGAGGCTGGCCCACGAGGAGCTGGCCGAGATCGAACAGCGAATCGCAGAACTCGATGTCGACTCCGCCAGGTCGGAGGTGAAACGGGCGGAGAAGGCGGTTGAGGGGTTCGAGGCACGTTTGAGCGAGGCACAAGCAGCCGCCGACGCGGCGCGGGTGGACCATGCCGCCCACACCGTGAGCGCCACACTCACGGTAGGTGAGCCATGTCCCGTGTGTGCCCGGGAGGTTGAAGAGGTTCCTGACTTCGAGCCGCCACCGGTGCTGGCCGAGGTCGACGAAGAAGTTGCCGGGACGAGGAGCGACCTCAAGGCGGCCAGAGAGGGCCTCCAGACGGCGCGGGCTCATCTGACCGAGCTGGAGACGAGATCGTCTGAGCTGGCGAGCCGGCGCGACTCACTCGCCGAGCGAGTGGCCGCGGGCCCCTCGTTCGCAGACCTTGCCGCCGCGGAGCAGAAGCTGGCAAACCTCGAAAAGGACCTGGAGCGGGTTCGCTCCGAGATTGGGGACCTGGAAACCGCGGTGAAAAGGGCGCGTCGCGACCATGAAGACCTCGCAGAGTCAGCCCGCTCGATGGGAAGAGCCCTGATGGTCGCCAGGGAAGGCGTTGCCGACCTGAAGCCGCCCTACTCCGAAAGCGACGATCCGTCGGTGCAATGGAAGGACTTCCTCGTTTGGCGGGACGACGCCGTCGAAGAGGTCTCCGCCCGGAGGAAGGAGCTGAGCGACGAGCTCGGTCAGGAAAAGGAGCGTCTCGGAGAGCTGCGCTCACATCTGGTGGACACATTCAGTGCGGTCTCGGTGCCTGCCGAGGAGCCATACGACGTGACTGTGGCCCGGGAGCTCGAGGTGGCGCGTGGGCGTGTCGAGAGGATGGAGGAGTCGGCGAAGCGGGCAAAGGAATTGGAGGAGGCGCTGGCCGGGGCCGAGTACACCGAGGCGGTCGCGGGGGCCCTCGCCAACCACTTGCGGGCGAACGGCTTCGAGAGGTGGCTCATGGCCGGGGCCATCACCGGCCTGGTCAATGGGGCCAACCATCTCCTCGCCCAGCTCTCCGGTGGCGGCTACTCGCTCGAAGCCGACCAGGATGGGGGTTTTCGCATCATCGACCATCGCAATGCCGACGAGGTTCGGGATGTCGCCACCCTTTCGGGTGGGGAGACCTTCCTCGTATCTCTCGCCCTCGCCCTGTCCCTGGCGGAGACCCTCTCGGCATCTGGTGGATCGGGTCTGGACGCCATCATCCTCGACGAGGGTTTCGGCAGTCTCGACGAGGAGTCGCTCGACGTCGTGGCTGCAGTCCTCGAAGAGCTCGCCGGGAAGGGCCTGATGGTCGGCGTGATCACCCATGTCAAGGAACTCGCCGCCCGGGCACCGGTTCGCTACCAGGTGATCCGCGAGCCCGGCGGTTCCAAGGTGCAGGCGGTGGCATGAGATTCACCGTCGAGGCCTGGGACTCCGACTACGGCGCACCGACCGATGCCGAGTTGGACGACGCCAGCCAGAACGTCGACGTGAGCGTCGAGCTACGACCCGAGGAGTGGCGGCCGCTTCTCCCCGAGGCGCCTCCGGTTGACGACATCCTCTTCGTCGACGGGGTGCGCCGAGTCGATGCAACCCTGTGGATCGACCAGCCGCCGGACTTTCCCGGCTTCGCCCTAGCCGCCACCTATGCCGCCGGTGCGGTGCGCTGCAACGGACGGGCGGTCATCGAGGAGGCGGAGGTCGAGCGCGGCCTGTTCACCTCCGCACCTGCGTCCGATGTGGTCACCGGCATCGGCACCTACGGGGTTAAGGCCACCAAGGGTGTCACCGCCGAGGAGCTGTGGCTCGGCATACAGCAGCGGATGGGCGCCCTGGAGGCCGCGGTGACCAGGCAGGCCGGTGGTGCCGAGTTACTCGTGGTCGACGGCCCGCTGTCCCATGCCCGGGACATCGAAAATGCCGTGGGTTACATCAAGACCCAAAAGGTCCAGTATCTTCCTCTGGAGCTGCGTCAGGTTCTAACTGCGCTGCCCGCCGGGTACCGCACACCACTGTTCCTGACCACCACCGGTTGGAGCAGGTACTCGTGGTACCTGCGTCTGGCCAATCACGCTGGCCCGGCCGGGGGCCTGGTTCGCTGCGAGATCGACGCCGACATGAGTCAAGCGGACGCCTCGCGGGTGGCAACGCGGGTGAGCGCCACCCTCCCCAGATTCGCGTCGGCCCGTCACAAGGATCCGAGGGCACCCCAGAACCTATATCCCATCGGAGGGCTGGAGCGCGAGCTCCGCCACCGTCTCGGGGACAAGGAGCTGGCGATGCGCTCTTTACGTCGGGCCTCGCTGGTCGCCGCCTGACACTGCCACCGCCGCCGGCATCGTCGGCGTCTCCCGCCGCGAAGCCAGGATCGCCCCGGCGATGACGAGACCGACGCCCGCGATCGCTATGGGGGAGATCAATTCGTCGCGGAATATCACTCCGAGCACGAGAGCCACCACCGGGATCAGATAGGTGAGAAAGGATGCCCTTGTGGCGCCGACGCTTCCGGCGAGCGTTCCCATCAACACGAAGGCGAGGCCCGTTCCCAGGATGCCAATCGCCGCCACGGCAAGCAGGGACGGCCACGCAAACGTGGACTGTCCCAGCCCCACCAGCCCGAAGGGGAGGACCATCAGCGTGGCGATCATCTGGACGCGGGCCATCAGCGGAAGCGACCCGTACTTCTGCTGCAAAGGCGTGATCATGTTCAGTGAGATCGCGTACCCGATCGTGGCCACCACGACCAGAACCACCCCAACGGCGGCGGTGGTACCGTCTCCGGCCGAAGGGAGTGCGATAGCCAGGATCCCGGCGAACCCCACCACCAGCCCCGAGATCTGGAGCGGTCCCGGTAGAGAGCGAAGTAGAACCGTGGCCAGCAATGCGGTGAAGATGGGTGTAGCCCCGTTGAGCATTCCCGCGATCGCCGAGTCGATCCACTGTTGCGCGATCGGAAACAGTGTGAAGGGAATAGCCACCCAGGTGGCCGCCAGCAGGGTGATCTTCCCGCGGTCCTCCCGGTCGATCCTCACCGCCCTCGTCCTCGGGATCAGCGCGAGGAACGAGGCTCCGAGGGCCACTCTCAACATCGTCACCAGACCGGGATGGAATGCATCGAGGCCGATGGCGATGAACAGAAACGAGGATCCCCATATGAGGGCGAGCGAAACGAAGAGTCCCCAATCGGCGGGGCTGAAGGCTTCTCTGTTGGTCCCGTGGGATGTAGTGACGAGTCGGGTCGTGGCCATGGTCTTAGAACACCAGTGGGGACGTTGTGGTTGCAGACGCTACGGAGTCAACGCCGGAAGCGCCTCAGATAGTCCGGGACGTTGACCTTCCCGTGCTGCCGCTTACCTCAGCTCCCGTTTCGCTTCCCTGGTCATCAGGCTGAGCACGCCTTCCTTCGGGGTGATCTCGCCTTGGAGAACCATTCCGACGTGAGTCGCGATCGGCATGTCCACCCCGGTCCTCTCCGCCAGGCCGAGGACGCTGCGAGTGGTCTTCACCCCCTCGGCGACCATGTTCATTTCGGCGATGATTTCCTCCAGACGTTTCCCGCGAGCCAGCCCGTAGCCCACCTGATGGTTCCTGCTCTTGTCAGAGCTGCAGGTGGCGATCAGGTCTCCCATGCCCGCCAGGCCGGCGAAGGTCTCCGGGCGGCCCCCCAGGGCAACGCCGAGACGGCTTAGCTCGGCGAGAGCCCTGGTCAGCAGGGTGGCCCGGGTGTTGTCGCCGAAGCCGAGCCCGTCCGACATCCCCGATGCAATCGCCATCACGTTTTTCAATGCTCCCGCGAGCTCACATCCGACCACGTCGTCGTTGGTGTACACCCGGAAAGTGGGTTCCATGAACAAAGTCTGAAGCCGCTCGGCGGTGTCGTAGTCTTGCATCGCGATCACGGTGGCCGTGGGGTGTCCGGCCACGATCTCGGCGGCCAGATTGGGGCCGGTCAGCACTCCCCGGACGGCCGGGTCGTGGTCTGCGGAGACGTCGTCGATGACCTCGGTCATGCGGGCCAGAGTGCCCTCTTCGATCCCTTTGGTCAGCGAAACCACTGGAGTGCTCGCCTCCAGCATCGGAGCGATCCTGATGAACACGTCCCGAAATCCATGCGAGGGAACGGCCATGACTACGACATCCGCTCCCTCGATGGCGTTATCGAGTTTGGACGTGGCCGTGAGAGCCGGCGGCAGTGAGAGCCTGGGGAGATAGTCGGGGTTGGAATGGGTGTCGTTGATGGCCCGAGAGAGCTCCTCGCGACGCGCCCAGAGCACCGTCCGCGCCGAGGCGGCGGCGATCGACGCCACGGTCGTTCCCCAGGAGCCGGCACCGATGACGGCGATGCTGTCCATGGGGAGCACGCTAATCGGCTACGCATCTGCGCTCTCTAACCTCCCGCGCTCCATGTCCCTCTCCATCGGAATCGTCGGCTTGCCCAACGTGGGCAAGTCAACGCTCTTCAACGCCCTCACCAAGGCCGGGATCCTCGCGGCCAACTACCCCTTCGCGACGATCGAGCCGAACACCGGCATCGTGCCGATTGCCGATCCCAGGGTGGAGCGGCTGTCCGAGATGTTCGACTCGAAGCGAGTCGTGCATGCCACGGTCACCTTTGTGGACATCGCCGGGCTGGTGAAAGGGGCGAGCAAGGGGGAGGGGCTGGGAAACCAGTTCCTTGCCAACATCAGGGAGGTCGATGCCATTTGCCACGTGGTTCGGGCCTTCGAGTCGTCCCAGGTGGTTCATGTGGACCAGGGACTCGCCCCGGCACGAGACATCGAGGTGATCGAGACGGAACTGGCGATTGCCGACCTCGAGACCATCGAGCGCCGTCTTCCGAAACTGGAGAAGGAGGCGACGGTCGACAGGACCCTGAAGCCGAGACTTGACGCCCTGCGGGAGGTGCGCGACGTCGTAGCCGCCGGTGACCTCTTGAGCCGCCACTCCCGGGTCAAGGAACTCTACGAGGAGTATCTGGGAGACCTTCATTTGTTGACCGCCAAGCCCGTCATCTACGTGTTCAACATGGACCAGGAGGGGTTGGCGGACTTCAGGAGGCGAGCCGAGCTTGCGGACCTGGTGGCTCCGGCCCGTGCCGTTTTTCTCGACGCCCAGATCGAGTCGGAGATGATTGAGCTGGAGCCCGAGGAGAGGGAGGAGATGCTGGCGGCGGTGGGTCAGGACGAGCCGGGTCTGGACGTGGTGGTGCGGGCCGCCTATGAGACCCTGGGTCTCCAGAGTTTCCTCACCGCCGGGGAGAAGGAGGCCAGGGCCTGGACGATCGAGTCCGGGGCGACCGCTCCCGAAGCGGCCGGCCTTATCCACACGGACTTCCAGAAGGGGTTCATCGCAGCCGAGGTGATCGACTACGACAGGTTGGTCGAAGCTGGCTCCTGGCAGGCCGCTAAGGCGAAAGGGCTGATCCGGACCGAGGGGAAGGACTATGTGATGCGGCCCGGCGATGTCGTCGAGTTCCGGTTCAACGTATGAGTCACATGGCTAACTTGGATGGCGTGGTCGTGACCGCGGCAGCCGGTGGGTCTTCCGTCGCGCCGTTGAGTGAGCATGAAGTTCTCGTATTTCTGGTGCAACTGGCGCTTCTGGTAGGGGTCGCACGCGTCTTCGGGTGGACGATGAAAAGTGTGGGCCAACCTGCCGTGGTCGGCGAGTTGCTGGCCGGGGTTGTGCTCGGCCCGAGTCTCTTCGGCAGGGTGGCCCCGGGGGCGCACGACTGGGCTTTCGGCGAGCCCACGGTGACTTCTGTGGTGTTCGGGATCTCCTGGCTGGGCGTGATCATGCTCTTGGTCGTCATCGGATTCGAGACCGATCTCGGGATCATCGCCCGGTTCCGCAAGGCCGCCGCCTCCGTGTCCGCAGGGGCCTTGCTGCTCCCGCTCGCGGTGGCCGGGAGCCTCGCCTTCGTGGTCCCCGCGTCTTTCGTCGGCGCCGGACCAGAGGGAGAAGGGGTCGATCGGATTGTATTCGCAGGCTTCTTCGCCCTCGCTCTGTCGGTGTCTGCTCTTCCGGTGGTGGCCAAGATCCTCCAGGACATGGGCTACTTGCGACGCAACTTCGGCCAGGTCACGCTCGCTGCGGGTATGACGATGGATGCGGTCGGATGGCTGGTCCTCGCCGCGCTCTCCGGTATCGCTCTGGATGGATTCCAGGCAGACCAGTTGGGGATCTCCTTTGGGGGTCTTCTCGTCTTCCTGGTGTTGAGCTTCACCGTATTCAGGTGGCTGATCGACAGGTTGTTCAGATTTGTGATGGCCAGAGGGTCTTCCATGACAGCGGCCCTGTCGATAACCATCGTGGCCGCGCTGGCGGGTGGTGCGGTCACCCAGGCCCTTCACATCGAGGCCATCCTCGGCGCCTACATAGTCGGCATCCTTCTGGCCGGTCTCAGACATCAACTGCCCCAGGTTCGCTCCATCCTCGAGACCGTCACCGCTGCTTTCCTCGCTCCGGTCTTCTTCGCCTTCTCCGGTCTTCGGGTCGACATCGGCCTGCTCGACACCCAGGCGGTCATCTTGTGGACCGTCGGGCTCATCCTCGCCGCAATCGTCGCCAAGATCACCGGGACCGTGCTCGGTGGCTTCTTCGCCGGCGTCAGGGGCCGGGAGGCCCTCGCTCTGGGATCCGGTCTCTCGGCACTGGGTGCGATGGGTGTTGTCGTGGCCATCATCGGGCTGAACATCGGGGTGGTCAGTGAGACCGGATACACGGTGATGGTCCTGGCGGCGGTGGTCACATCGGTCGTTGCTCCACAGCTCCTCAAGTTGGTCGTGCGCGGCTGGGATATCCCCCAGGAGGAAGCGCAGAGACTCAATGAAGAGGAGATCAAGGAGTCGAGTGAAATCCTCAGCTCCCGGCGAATCCTCATCCCGACCAGAGGCGGGTCCAACAGCCGTTACGCGGCGCAACTGGTCAGTGCCGTCTTCCCGGAAGCGGAAGTGACGGTCCTGGTCGTGGACCTCGCCAAGCCGGGATTCTTCCGCAGGCTGACCAAGAAGGTGGAGGGCGAGCCCGGTGATCCTTCGGAGGTGGCCGCCCACCTCCGCGAACCCCGGGTGATCCGCCGTCTCGCCCGCGATCCCGCCGGTGCGATCGCGAGTGAGAGCGCATTGGGCTACGACCTGGTCGTGTTGGGGGCGACCGAGACCGGTGAGGGCACCTTCAGCAGCGTCATCGACAGGGTGCTGGCCCTGATCGACATCCCCTCCATAGTCGTCAGGATGCCGGACGATCGGGAAGTGACCGACGAGCTTCCCCGTCGCATCCTCGTCCCCGTCACCGCTACCCGATCGACCAGGGCGGCGGAGGAGTTCGCCTACTCGCTGGCCAAGGCGGCGGAAGGGACGTCATTCGCTCTCCACGTTGTGAACCGACCCGAGGGGCAGGGTGTGATCCGGGAGGATGCAGCAGTCGAGTCGAGTCTCGCCGATGGACAGGAGCTCGTCGGCGCTGCCGCCGCGTTTGGCGACCGTCTCGGGGTATCGGTGGAGACCGGCGTTCGCGTGGCTCCAAACGCGGAAGAGGAGATCGTTGCCTTCGGAAACTCTGGCGCCTTCGATCTCCTGGTCATCGGTGCCAGCACCCGGTCGCTGACCGACCGTCCTTTCTACGGCCATCGAGTCTCGTTCATGCTCTCCCAGTCGGAGCTCCCAGTAGCCGTCGTGAGTCTCCCGCCGACCAGAACCCCTAGCGTTCCCAAGCACTGACCGCATGCGGGCCTCCAGCCTCGGCCGGGGATCCGCTTATCATCGGATGGAGAATCAATGCCCAATCCCTCAGAGACATTCGCCGATCGTCACATTGGACCGAGGCGCGCCGATGTGGAGAAGATGCTGGCAACCATTGGTGCGGCGTCTCTGGACGAGCTGATCTCGGAGACGGTTCCCGATTCGATCCTGGACACCAGTCTCGACCTGCCGGATGCAATGTCGGAGCCCGGTGTTGTGGAGAGGCTGGGGGAGCTGGCTTCGAGTAATCGGGTGGTGCCTTCACTGATCGGATTGGGCTATTACGACACGATCACTCCGCCGGTGATCCAGCGGAACGTGTTGGAGAATCCAGCGTGGTATACGGCCTATACGCCATATCAGGCGGAGATCTCCCAAGGCCGACTGGAGGCGCTGTTGAACTTCCAGACGATGGTGTCGGATCTGACAGGACTCGAGGTGGCGAATGCCTCGCTGCTCGATGAGCCGACCGCGGCGGCGGAGGCGATGGCGATGGCGCGTCGGTTGTTCAAGGGGGAGCGGAGTGTCTTCTATGTCGACCCGGATTGTCATCCAGCGACGCTGTCGGTGATGCAGACGAGGTCGGAAGCGGCGGGGATCGAGTTGCAGATGTTGGATGACTCTGCGGACGTGAACTCGGCGTTTGGCGTGTTGTTGTCGTATCCGGGTTCGTCGGGGGAGATTCCCGATCACGAGGCGACGGCTACGGCGTTCGCTGAGGCGGGAGCTTTCGTGGTTGCGGCGACAGATCTGTTGGCGTTGACACTGTTGACGCCGCCGGGGGAGTGGGGTGCGGACATCGCGGTGGGCTCGGCGCAGCGGTTCGGGGTGCCGTTGGGTTACGGCGGCCCCCATGCCGGTTTCATCGCTTGTCGGGAGAGTCATGTGCGGGCCCTGCCGGGCCGTCTGGTGGGCGTTTCGAAGGACCGGGCGGGGCGAATGGCCCATCGGCTGGCGTTGCAGACCCGTGAGCAGCACATCCGTAGGGAGAAGGCGACCTCGAACGTGTGCACCGCCCAGGTGTTGCTGGCCGTCATGGCGGGGCTGTATGCATGCTGGCATGGCCCGGACGGCTTGAAGGAGATCGCCAGTGAGGTGAATCGCCTGACGACGGTGGTGGCTGACTCGTTGGAGGCCGCCGGTTTCGAGGTCGTGAACGACGCTTGGTTCGACACGGTGACCGTGCGAGCACCGGGTCGGGCGGCGCAAGTGGTGGCGGATGTGCTGGCGGCCGGGATCAACATCGGGCTGGTCGATGAGGACCATTTCCGTGTCGCCGTCGATGAGAAGACCGACGACCGTCTGGTGGAGACACTCCTCGGGGCCGTGGGTGCGGAGATGGTGGATGCCCAGGGACTGATACCCGGACATGCGGTGAGGGAGTCGGCGTATCTCACCCACCCGGTGTTCAGCATGTATCAGTCGGAACACGAGATGCTGCGCTATTTGCGTCGGCTGGCGGATCGTGACCTGGCGTTGGACCGGGCCATGATCCCGCTGGGGTCATGCACCATGAAGCTGAACGCAACCACGGAGATGGTGCCCATCACCTGGCAGGGCTTCTCCGGTGTCCATCCGTATGCGCCGGTGGACCAGGCCAGGGGGTATCTGGAGTTGATCGACGAGCTGGAGTCGTATCTGGCGGCGATGACGGGTTATGACGCCGTCTCGTTGCAACCGAACGCGGGGTCGCAGGGTGAGCTGGCCGGGTTGTTGGCAATCGCCGCCTATCACCGTTCCCGGGATGATGAGCGCCGCGACGTGTGTCTGATCCCGGCTTCGGCGCACGGCACCAATGCCGCTTCGGCGGTGATGGCGGGTATGCGGGTCGTGGTGGTCGACACCGACGAACGCGGCAACATCGACGTCGAGGACCTGCGGGGCAAGGCTTCGGAGCACTCTGCTGAGCTGGCGGCTCTGATGGTCACCTACCCGTCGACACATGGAGTGTTCGAGGCGGAGATCAAGGAGTTGACCGGGATCGTGCACGACCACGGCGGCCAGGTCTACGTCGACGGGGCCAACCTCAATGCCCTGGTCGGTGTAGCCCGGCTGGCTGACTTCGGAGCTGACTGCGGCCATCTCAATCTCCACAAGACTTTCACCATCCCCCACGGTGGAGGTGGCCCTGGTGTCGGCCCTCTCGGGGTGAAGGATCATCTCGTGCCGTTCCTGCCCAATCATCCCCAACTCCCCGAGGCCGGCCCTGAGACCGGCGTGGGGGCGATCTCGGGGGCGCCGTTCGGGTCCGCGGGCATACTTCCCATCCCGTATGCCTACATCCGGCTCATGGGCGCCGAGGGAATGAAACGCGCCACCCGGGTGGCCATCCTCTCCGCCAACTACATCGCCCGGCGCCTCGACCCCTACTTCCCGGTCCTCTATACCGGAGAGACAGGGCGTGTCGCACATGAGTGCATAGTCGACGTGCGTCCGCTCACCAAGGCAACCGGGATCCACGCCGAAGACATCGCCAAGAGACTCGCCGACTACGGGTTCCACGCACCGACCCTGGCGTTCCCGGTGCCCAACACCCTCATGATCGAGCCCACCGAATCGGAGAGCCTCGCAGAGCTCGACCGGTTCTGTGACGCCATGATCGCAATCAAGGCCGAAGCCGACCGTGTCGGTTCGGGGGAGTGGCCCGAGGACGACAACCCACTGGTAAACGCCCCACACACCGCAGGAGACGTGGCCACCGATGACTGGAACCACCCGTATCCGCGCGAACTCGCCGTATATCCCGTGGATGAACTGCGCGGCGATAAGTACTGGCCACCCGTCAGCCGGATCGACGGCGTCGCCGGCGACCGTAACCTGGTCTGCGCATGCCCGCCCCTCGATACGTACACCTGAGCTCTTGACATTCCGCATTCCGATGGGACATTTATCCCCAGCAATTGAATCTGAAGCGGCAAAATCGAGGATCTCTCAGTGAAATTCAGCGGAGAGCTCAAGTTCCCCGAGATCGACCATCCCGGCGTCCCGATCAATTTCATCATCGAGGGATCCCAGGCGGAACTGACTGTCGGGGGCGAGTCGCTGGGGCGATGGTCGCTGTACGACGTCCATGCCCGGCGGCTGGTCGCCAGCGCCTTCCAGATCGATCTCGATGGCACCGAGGTCACCTTTGTCGCCGATGATCCGATCGACTTCGCCTATCGCGGCGTGGAACACATGGCCGAGACGTGGGCGAAGATCAAGTCGAAGGGGTTAGCCACCCGGTCGCTGGCGGTGCGCAAGTCACGCAAAGGGACCACTCCGAGCCGCATCGAGGACATGAAGTCGGCAATGGTCTCCAACCTCGAGACCGTCTCCGAGCCGCGCCAGATCGCCGGCGAGGTGTCCATGCCGGAAGAGACGGCGTCTACGGAGTCCTCTGCCCTCGCCGAAGACGTACCCGCACCGGACGCCAGAGATGAGGCCGCGTCCGCATCTCCCGCTGCTGTGCCCGCTGTCGACCCCGAGGCGCTGGTCGAGGAACGGGAGCAGCTTGCCGGGGAACGTCAGAAGCTGGCTGAGGAGCGGGAGCGTCTCGAGGAGGAGCGCAAGAAGCTGGCTGAGGACCGCGCCCGATTCGAAGAAGAACGTCGGGTCGCCGAGCAGCGCGAGGCCGATCGGATCGAGGCCTACCGCTTGGAGATGAAACGTCTCGAAGCCGCGAGGGAGGTTCTGAGCCAGCGCGCGGAGGAAGTGGGCGCCGCAGACGTGATCGAGACGGATGCGGGCGATGCTGGCGTCGTCACCGGCGAGGAAGCGGAGCCGGCGTTTATCGAACCCGAGCCGGTCGAGGAGAAAGCCACGCCCGAGAAAGTGGCCGAGCCAGAGGAACCGCAACTCGAGGAAGAGCC
>JBKHKD010000001.1:0-237530 GCA_046537785.1 Actinomycetota bacterium | reverse complement strand
TTGCCAAGCCCTGATGCATCTGCTCGTTTGACACGGCGCTACCGTCGTAACAGCTTCTGAAGGGCGCAGGTCCCCGCCACCGCACCCGTTTTCCGATTGGGGGCGTTGTCACAGTGGCACCGATGACATCGAACGTCAGCCGCGTGTACCCCTTTCAAGTCATGGTTCCAGCGCACGAGAGCGGACTCGACCGTGACTCGAAGATACAGGCAGAACAGGTCCGTTCCGTTTCCGTCGAGAGAGTGCGGAGAGCACTTGGTTCTGTGCCGGCGCCTCTGATGTTGCGCGTCGACGAAGCGTTGAGGCTGCATCTTTCGCTCTGAGTAGCGCAGGTGCCCGACACCTCACCTAGATCCTGATGGCGTCCAGCCCAGCTGATATCGAGGATCAGGCTTAGACCTTCCCGAATCTCAGAGAGCGTGGCGCCGACCCCACTTGCGGTATGTTTGGGCATGCCCGAAGCCGGCCAATTCGACGAAATCGTTGGCGAACTCGTGGCCACAGCCCGAGCACACCACGAGGCCACCGGTGGGGAGAATCCGCAATGGGCGCGCTGGTATGCCGAACATCTCATAGAGGACCTGAACAGCTCCCTCGGCGCCGAGATGGACGTCGAAGAGCTGGAGGAGTGGCTGATCGACGCCGACCGCCGCTACCGGGATGAGCCCCAGACGACATCGTGGCCCAAGGCCTACGCCGCTTGGTTGCTCGCCGACGACGCGTAGATCACCAGCCCCACCGAGCGCTGGTCATCGGCGTTGCTGAGGCCTTCGGTGACCATGAAGTGGGCCATCCACATGGGACGGTCCGCGCGGAGGGGAAACTACTGAGCAGAGGATGAACCTTGCGCAGGGTTGCAGCCGCACCTAGCCCGGCTTCGTCGCGTAGATCTCGGCGAACTCGATTGGAGGATCGAGATCGCCCGGGGCGAAGATCGCTCCCAGCTCGGTGCGGGCGAGGCTCCCGCTCGGCTGGAGGGTGAACATCGACCCGACCAGACGCGCGGTCCCCACTTCGTCCATGGCCCCGGCCCGCTTCACGTCGAAGCCCGCCGCCATCATCGCGGCCACCGACTCCTCCACCGTCTTGGTTCTGATGCAGCCCCAGAGCCGGTCAAACGCCTCGATCTGCGCAGATTCCTCGACGCTGAGCCCACCTGTGCGACAGAAGACGTCCTTCACATAGAGGCGCCCGCCCGGAACCAGCACCCGCGCCGACTCTCGATACAGCTGGTCTACGTCGGACGCGTATCCGGTGCTCTCAAAGAGGACGACGACGTCGAAAACCTCGTCAGAGAACGGGAGACTCTGATAGTCGGCCACGTGAATGACGACGCGGTCCGAGAGGTCGGCGGCGACGAGCTCGCTCCGTGCGATTCGGGCTTGGGTCACCGAGTTGGTGGCCCCGTCGATGCGAGCATCCGGGAATCGGCGGGCGATGATCGCCGCCGGTCCGCCGATGCCGCAGCCGGCGTCGAGTATCCGGTCGCCGTTGGCAATCCCGGCGCGTTCGGCCAAGGCTATGACAGACCTCTCAGGATCCTCCCGTGGAGGGTCTCCCGTCCTCAGGATCCCCGCCTGGAAGACAGGGCCGAATCCCCGCTGGAAGAGCTCCGTCCAACGGTCGTAGAAACGTGCGGTCTGGTCGTTTGCGGGGTTCAACCCCACTTGGTGGCTGAGGGGTCTCCGAGCATGGCGTCGATCGCCTCATCGACAGCCGCGGCGTCCAGGTTGCGGATCGCATCCATTTGCGCCTCGGTCAGGTCATAGCCCTCGGCGACGGCTACTCCCTCCGGGTCCGCCAACAACCTGCGCCGAAAATCGGGGTTCTGAATCGCTCGGCCCACCAACTCGGATGGCAGTTGCTCCATGGGTCCTCCCTTTGGCTCGTTCGAGAACACTACGCGTCGCCGTCTGACCCCGGGGAGCCCGAAGAGCCCAACCTTTCGAACAAGGTTTCGTACATGCGCTGCGATGTTCGGGTCATCTCGGTCTTGCGGGCATCCACCCAAGCGGGAAGCCCGGTGAGGCCGAGTTCTGCCCCGATCACCAATGCCAGGTCCAACTCGTCAACGGCCTCGGCAAACACCTCGTCACATTTCTCGACCATGCGCCGCCGGAGAGCTCGCTCCCCTTTGGCACCGGCCAGCCTTCGGACCATCAGCGTGTGGTTGCCCTTGACGAGGTCGTCCGGTGCGTCCACGAAGTCGTCGAAGAGTTGGGTGGCCTTGGTGAGGTGTCGCACCAGCTCGGTGATCAGGGTGGCTTGCGCCCACCGGCTTTTCAGGGACAACACCGCGGTCGCAGGGATCTCCAGGGGCTGAGAGCGGGCCATGACCAGGTCGAACTGGGCGGGGTCGTACTCATTGGAGGAATCGTTCAGCCCGCTCTCCAAGAGCATGGCGTTGGCGTAGCCACCCCAGACCTCTTCGAACCGGTCCCAGAATCGGTCCTCCGTGATGTGGCGCGCCAGAAGGGACTCGTGCCGGGTCCGGAAGATAGTGGAGATCATCATCGTCTCCCTCGGGCGGTCCCAGTCGCCGTCGAAATAGTCGTCTTCGGCGCGCACCGAGAGGTAGCCCCAGACGCTCGACTCCAGGATGTCAGACATGGTGTCGTCGTCGAGGTCGCCGTCAGTGGCGTCGTCGATCCAAAGGGGCAGCTCGACGAGCGGGTGTCCTAGCACGTTGGTGTGAGGCCCCCTGCCGTCGTCGCCTCTCGTATAGCCGTGACGGGACATCAGTTCCTCGGCGTGAGGCCTGATGAGGCTCGGCAGCCGGGCGATCAGGGCGTCAACCCTTGCAATCGTCAGCTCACCGGCAGCGAGGGGATCTCTTTCGATGCGCTCTCTCCCTGCTTCGTACGGTACCAATGGCCCGCCATCCACTCCACCCCTAGCCACAGGGGCCTGCCACTAGATTCAGACGCGTTCGGGCACATCCGCCAAGGGCCGCCATCCATGGCTAGAGACCAAGACGTACTTCGGAGTTTCGTTCCAGCACAGCTGGTCCGGTGGCTGGCAAGCCGCGAGCCCGGCGCACAGGACCCGGCCAGCGATCAAGTCGAACTGATCACCTGGTTTGCGGACCTGTCCAACTTCTCCCACACCACCGATGAGATAACGCGTCATGACAGAGCGGGTCCGGAGACCGTGGGCGACATGCTGAACCGGACATTCGGGGCGATCATCGACACCATCGCCAGACACGGGGGAGACGTCTACGACTTCGCCGGTGACGCGGTGCTGGCCACCTGGCCGGTCGGTGTCGACGGCGATCGGGGGCTACCACTGGCCCTCGCCGCGCGCTGTGGTCTCGACGTGCTCAGACTCGAGTTGCCCAAGCTGCGCGGCGAGCTACCCGACCTGAACCTGAGGATCGGAATCGGGGTCGGCACGGCGGTCTACGTCGAGATCGGAGGCGTGGGCGGCCAGTGGTTCTTCGTGGCAGGAGGAGCCCCTTTCAACCAGATCGGCCTTGCCGCGTCGGCAGCACGCCCCGGTGAGCTCGTGCTCTCTCCAGAGGCGGCGCGCGCCGCCGACAATCGGGTAACCGGTCACCTGGACGAAAACGGATTTCTGCGACTCGCCGACGTGACTCCCGTGGAGGGTGAACGGCAAACGTCGGTGGAGCTAACGTCGTCGCTGGACTCAGAGCTGCGACGGTTCGTCTTTCCAACCGTCCTCCACAGGATCGAAGCCGGTCAGAGTGAGTGGCTTGCCGAGTTCCGCCAGGTGACGTCGATTTTCATCAATCTCCCGAGCATGGAGCTGCATTCGGCTGCGTCCCGCTATGCGCTCCAGGATGCGGTCAAGGAGACCCAGCGCGCCCTGGCCAAGTTCGAGGGAAGCCTCCGACAGGTCATCGACGACGACAAGGGAATGACCCTCGTCGCCTACTTCGGATTGCCCCCGTTCTCCCACGAGGAGGATCCCTACCTCGCCGTGCAGGCCGCCGAAGCCATCCAAGACAGACTGCAGGAGATGAGGCTGGAGTACGGGATCGGACTCGCCACCGGCCGCGCGTTCTGCGGCTCCACCGGCAGCCCGCTGCGGCGGACCTACACCGCCATCGGCAGAGACGTCAATCTGGCAGCGCGTCTGATGAAGGCGGCCCAGTTCGAGATTCTGTGCGACGAGACCACAGCCAGGGCGGCACGCAGGATCGAGTTTCACGATCTCGGTCGGAGGGCCATCAAAGGTTGGGACCAGCCGGTCCGGGTGTTCAAGCCTCTCTGGGAGAAGCGAGCCGCAACCACCGAGATGGACATTCCCGAGAGCCTGGTCGGCCGCGACAGTGAGTTGAACCAGGTGACCTCATGGCTGGGAGCGTTGGCCCGTGCCCGAAGCTCGAGCGTGGTCGTCATCGAAGGCGACGCAGGGATCGGCAAGTCGGCGCTGGCGGGGAAGCTCATCGAGACGGCACGCTCCCTCGATGTCAGGGTTCTCTTCGGAGAAGCGCTTCCCGTCGCCCAGGCGCCGTATCAGGTGTGGCGTGACGTCATATCCGACGTTCTGGGCATCACCGAGATCCGATCACTCGAGCGCCGACAGGAGGTGGTCAGAGAGCGACTCAATAGGTGGCCGCGATTCCTGGAGTGGGAGGCTCTCCTCAACTCCGTCCTCGACCTGGATCTTCAGGAAAACGCCACCACCCGGGGCATGTCGGGGGACAACAGGCGGGAGTCGACGGTTGAGCTTCTCGTGGCCCTGCTGGCCGATGCGGCGGAGTCGACCCCTCTGATGATCGTCCTCGACGACCTCCAATGGCTCGACTCCGCGTCTTGGGCTGTGACGCTCGGCGCAGCTCGCAAGGTCAGCCCTCTTCTCCTCGTCCTCCTCACCCGGCCCAACCCCGACCATGACGACATGCTCGATGACCTGACCGCCTCCGGGACCTCTGCCCATCTCGTACTGGGGCCCCTGGGGAGGGAAGACGCGCTCGAGCTCGCCAAACGGACACTGATGGTCGACCGGCTGACGCCCGAGGTGGCCGACCTCATCGAAGAGACCTCCGAGGGTGTGCCTTTCTTCGTGGAGGAGCTGGCTCTTTCCCTGCGGGACAGCGATTCGTTGCGGATTGAAGAGGGCACCGCCCATCTGGCCAGGCCTGCCGACGAGCTGGGTGTGCCGCACTCCCTGAGCAGCGTCGTTCTCAACCGCATCGATCGCCTCACCCCCGACCTCCAGTTGACGCTGAAGGTGGCCAGTGTGATCGGCCGCAGCTTCGACGCCGGCGCTCTTGCCGCCGCCCACCCGAACCACCCCGGCGTGGAGGGCCTGGAGTCGGAGATCGCCACACTCGAACAGCTCGACTTGATCGCCGGGTCGGAACCCGGGTCATACGACTTCAAGCACGCGTTGACCCGGGACACGGCTTACGACCTTCTGCCCTTCGATCTGCGGAGACGAATCCATCGCAGTGTGGCTACTCATCTCGAATCACGCGGCGAACAGGAGCGGGAGCAGAACTATGCGCTCCTCGCCTACCACTGGGACCGAGCCGAGGACCACCGCAACGCCCTCTCGTACTACGAGCGGACGGGGGCGAGCTCGTTGCGCAAGGGGGCAAACCTCGAAGCGATCGATGCCTATGCGCGCTCGCTAGAGCTGGTCGCCTTCCATGGAGACGAGTTCAACGACATCGATGTTCTCCGACGCAGCCAGTGGCACATCGAGATCGCCCAGGCATACGAGGCCCTCAGCAACTTCGACGAGGCGGAGAAGAGCCTCTACCAGGCAATGGGGCTTGTCGGGATAACCGTCGGAGCCGGGACGGGCAGCCGTCTCGCTCGCATGGCATGGGAAGCGGCGAAACAGCTGGCCCACATCGCATTACCGGCCCTGGTCCGGCCCCCGCGCTCGGCCGCCGAGAGAGCTCGCCTCGCCCAGGCGTCGCGGATTGCCGCCCTCCTCGGGGAGATCTACTACTTCCAGGGCGACCTGTCCGGATTCCCTTTGCTCAATCTGATGGCGATAAACCTCGGGGAGAAGTCCGGTGAGCCCCTCGTCGCCGGACTGGCATACAGCAGCCTGGGCTATCTGGTCGGTACGTTGCGTCTTCGGCGGCTGGCCGGGCGCTACTTCGACCGCGCCCGGTCAGCAGAGGATTTGGAGTCGCATCCGCAACTTGTAGCGACGCCATATGTCCTGCAACTCCAGGAAATGGGACCGGGCCATCTCATTGCAGTGGCCCTTTCAGAGAGTGTCCTTGCCCTGACGTTCGGGCGATGGGCTGAGGCTCGCGAGATCGTCAGCGAGGGCCTGGAACGCTGCGTACGGCTGGGCGACAAGTACTCGGCCGGGATCGCTCTGGCCGTTCGAGGGTTCGTCCATTACTCATCCGGCCGGCTGGAGGACGCCCGCATCGATTACAACCAGCTGCTCGCCTCGGCTCGTCAGCGGGCCAACCGCGAGCACGAGGGCTGGGCCACAGCCTTCTCGATACCGGTGCTGCTGGCTCAAGGCCGAATCGACGATGCCCGGCGGATGGCTGCTACGGCAGTGAGCATCGTCGGCGAGGTAGACAGCCTGACCGTGCCGATAATCCACGGGACCCGCTCCCAGGTACTTTTCGAGACGGGTCAAACCCGGGAGGCGCGAATCAGCGCAGAGCTCTCATCCCAAGCCTTCGACAGTTCCCCGTTCTTCATCTATCTGGTCGGCTTCGCCGGAATGCTCGACACGATGCTGAAGCTGATCGAAGCCGACGGGGAGGGCCGTTCCCTGGCGAGATCAGAACTCGTCGCCGACACGCGGGCCGGGCTCAAGAAGCTGCGGCGCTTCGCCAGGCTGCTCCCATTTGCCCGGCCCAAGTATTGGCTTTTCAAGGGCAGGCTGGAGCGTCTAGAGGGGCGCCGATCGAGAGCCTTGCGCTCGTTTCACAAGGGTCTGGCCCTCGCGGAGTCGAGCGGGCTCACCTGGGACCAAGGCCTGCTCCAGCTGGAGCTGGCGCAGATCCTCGAGCCTGGGAGCCCGGCGCGCCAAGAGGCGCTGACGAACGCCCGCCGCCTGTTCGAGGAAGTGGGTAGTTCCCACGACCTCGAAAGGGTCGGTACCGTCGCTGCCTAGCGGTGGATCGAGAAGTGCGAGTGGGCGATCTTCCAGTCGCCCTCGGCGCTCCCGTCATCCCGTTGCAGTACGACGGTCCACGTGGCCCTGTGGTGGCGATAGCCGTCGATCTCCAGAGTCCCCGAAGTGGACCAGAAGGCAGCAGGGCCCATCTCATTCACGCCCTCGCATTCTTGGATCTGGTCGATCAGAGTGCCGCCGACGGCCCCCGGCATCACCTGACGCCGCTGGAGCTCCGGTTCGAGCCCGCTGATCAGTTCCGCGCGGTTCGACCACTGGTCTAGCTGCTCACTTCCGATCACCTGCACGTTCTCGTGCAGCTGCTCCGAGAACGTCCGGACGTCACCGGAGAGGTATGCCTGCGCCGCGGCCCGAATGGTGTCCTTAGGTGACCCCGACATGGAATCATCCTTCATGTCGAGCGAGACTACTCGTCCGGCATCGACGCGTGATGGCTCGAGGATCCAAGGGACCCGGAAGTTCGGGGAGTGGTGTTGGAATGGAGCCCCTATGAACTCAACCCGGTCCGAGTCCGGGACGGCGCTATGAGCGGGGTCAGGTGGGGTGGTGACCGAACCTGCGAGAAGAAGGAGCCGGCTTTGATAACCGGAACTCGACCTCCACCTAGTTCCCGAGCTAGCTCTCCTCGACGTTTTTGCGTAGCCAGACGTCGATAGCTCTCCAGTCGAAGTCGCCCCGCTCGATGACAGAGACGAGGTACTGGTGGTGTTGCATCGAGTCTCCGCCTAGCTCAAGTCCGTTCAACCGAAGATGGACATCAGCGGCCGCAACCGCTGTCCGTTTGTTGCCGTCGAGAAACGGATGAATCTGAACGAGACTTTCGAGCAGCGCCGACGCCTCGGCAATCGAATCCTCGTAGTAGCCCGTCTGGGGTCTGAATACCGCTGCCTCCAGCGCACCCAGATCCCGCACACCATCCGTGCCACCGAACTCGTCGATGAGAACGGCATGAAGTGTGAGGACCTCAACGACGCGAAGATATTCGGCCAACTACTTGGCCAGCTCTTCGTAGAGCTTGCGGTGCCTGGCGATCGAAGCCTTCAGATGTCCAATGACCTCGAGTCTGGGAGCCTCCCCCTTCTTCCTGGCCACCCACTCGGCCAACGCCTCGTCGAGAACTGCCTGAAACTGACGTCCCTCCTCAGCAGCCAGAGCACGCACTTCCTCGAGCAACTCGGGCCTTGCCTGCGAAGAGAACTTCTGCATCGCCATAGCATCATGATATATCAAGAACGAGCGTGATGAGGCTTGGCCCCCATTATGGGTACGCACGACCTCTACTGAGTACAAGGACCGCGAGCGATTCGGATCAATCTGGAACTTCGTCGAGATCTGCATTCAGCCAATCGATCTCTTCGGATGTCGGTGGCCTTGACAAGTCGTAGCCGATCAGACGCTTCACGCGGTCATCACTCGACTCGGTTGAGGCGCACTCAAGTATCGATTGCGGTGGCTTGCGATCAGTCACCCCGCAATGCTGCCATCATTCCCGCATGGGAAAGAAACAGGCGATGCTGACTCTCGACGAGGACGTGTTGGCCGCTCTGAAGGCGCGGAGCGACCGAATGGGCCTATCGGTCGACGAGTGGGTGGAGCGAATGCTCCGCAAGGAACTTGGGTTCGATCTCCTCGATCGTCTCCAGCATCGGAACAACCTTTCCGGGGCCGAGGCGATGGTGCTCGCCCTGGAGGCACAACGGGCCGTTCGACAGACGAAGGGACATGGCTTGGAAGAGGCCTACCGAGCGGCATGGGAGGAGATCGGGGACACCTCCGGATACAATGACGACTCCCTCACCGATTAATCACAGGCCTTCCGGAGACGTCTCTTCTTAACATCGTCGCCGATGGGACTCTACGACACGGTCCACTCTCAATTCCCTCTGCCTCATCACCAGGACGCCGAGTACCAGACCAAGGACATGGAGCACCTGGTGGGAGGGGTCTCAGGGCTGGGCGGCACCTTGAGCGAATATGAGATCACCCCCGAGGGTGGTCTGCGTGTCCGCGTTCATGAGCGAGAGTGGCGCGACGACCCCGAGTGGTTCGGAGGAGGCTATCTCGAGTCGAAGAAGGACTGGTGGGAAGATATCCCGGACGTCCATGGGGACATCCACATCTACACCCGGGACGCAGACGAATTTGTGGAGTTTCGGATCCGGTTCACGGATGGAGAGGTCAGCCGGATCGATGAAATCGATCGCGCAACGAGCTGATACTCAAGCACGACTTCCCGGGATACCGAGTGGCAAGACTGCCAGAGGAGAAACTGTCACCGGAGCTGTGTAGATGTACCCGCATGAGCCATTCACTGAGAGTCTCGGGGGAAGACGTGGAGAGCCTTATGCAATTCCTCCTCTACCTGGAGATGGGCGAAGAGCGCGACGGGTTGGTTCACATGACTGCCGACGTCCCCGCGGATGTGGCGACTCCCTATCTACGGGCGGTGATGAGACGCGAGGCCCGTCTCCTGACCGAAGACGCCGACGCGATGGGTGTCGGTGACTGGGAGCCGAGAACCGCGGAGCAGCGTCGGGCTGACGCATTCACCGACGTCATGCTGAGCGTCGCGAACACCCTCAGATACTTGCCCCTGAGCAAATAGGCTGACCTCGGTCACGAAGGACCCGAATCGAGTCGTTGGCATGGCTCATCAGGCCAGCGAGGTTGTCTGCCCTTCAGCCCTCCGGCGAGTCGAAGTTGATCGCCGCCTCCAGCAGCTCTCTGAGCCGATCCTGCCCCTCCTCGCCGAGCGAGCCGAAGATGCGCCCTTCGAGACGGGTCACCTCTTCGTCGCAGGCCTTGAGGATCGCCATTCCCTCGTCGGTGAGCTCGGTGAGCTGGACCCGGCCGTGGTCGGGTGACACCCGCCTCGAGATGAGGCCCCGCTCCTCGAGTCCGTTCACTACCTGATGCATCGCCTGTGCGGTGATGTAGGAGCGTCGGGCCAACTGAGCGTTGGACAGACCGGGGCGGTGCTCCAAGACACTCAGCAGCGTGTATTGAGGCACCGTGAGATCGAACGGATCGAGCACTTCGCTCAATTGAGAGCGAATCAGCCGGTCGAGCCGGGCCACCAGGTAGCTGGTGCGGGGGCCTTTGCCGACACGATCCTGACTCATGACATCAAGAACCTAGATCCAATCCAAGCAGGGCAGCGGCGTTGTCCCTGAGGATCATCCGCTCCACCTCCTCGTCGACGCCAAGAGTCCGGAAGTCGTCGACCCAGCGATCTGGCGTGATCAGCGGATAGTCCGACCCGAAGAGCATCTGGCCTTTCAGTGGGCCCTTCAGATACGAGACCAACTGAGGCGGGAAGCGCTTCGGGGTCCAGCCCGACAGATCGATGTTCACCTGTGGCTTGTGCAACGCCACGGAAAGGGCCTCGTCCTGCCACGGGAAAGAGGGATGCGCCATGATGATGTTCATCCCGGGAAAGTCGACGGCGACGTCGTCGATGAGCATCGGGTTGCCGTGACGCAACCGGATCCCGCCACCGCCCGGCAAGCCGGCACCGATCCCGCTGTGACCGGTGTGGAACAGGGCGATCGACTCGTGGGACTCGATCAGCTCGTAGAGCGGGTAGGCGATGCGGTCGTTCGGGTCGAACTGCTGGATGTTGGGATGGAACTTGAAGCCTCTCACCTCGCCCGCAGCAAGCAGCTCCTCGGCCTCGGCGACACCGTCTTCGCCGCGACGCGGGTCGATGCTGGCGAATGGGATCAGCACTTCGGAGTGGCGTCGGGCTCCCTCGACGACGAAGCTGTTGGGGATCCGGGGCTGGCCCGTGGTGAGGGCGGAGTCGACCCCGAACACCACCGCCTTCATCCTGCGCTCCCGGTAGTAGTTGGCCACTTCGTCGAGGGACGGCAGATGCACCTCGCCCCGGAAGTAACGGCTCGCCGCCTCCCTCAGCTCCGCGGAGAGATGGTCGTCGCCATCCGGGCCGACTTCGATGTGGACGTGGACATCGACCGCTGCCCAATCTTCGACTGCTGATGCCAAGATCTCTCCCGGATGCGACGGGGAAACGATATCAAGGTACCTGATATATTGCGACCCGCAGACGACGCTGGAGGACGCCCGTGAGAGGCCTGATGCAGGACATCCCGCTCTCCATCCCCCTGATCCTGCGTCGGGCGATGTCGATCGGGGCCGACATGACAGTCACCTCGGTCGAGCCGGCAGGGACTGACACGCGCACCTGGGCAGAGATCGGGGAACGCTCCCTCAGGCTCGCCTCCGCCCTCGACACCCTCGGCGTTCCGCCCGGCGCCACCGTGGCCAGCTTCGCCTGGAACGGGCACCGTCATCTCGAGCTCTATTACGGAGCTCCTGTCTCCGGCCGGGTGCTGCACACCATCAATGTGCGTCTCCACGGCGACGTCGTCCAGTACGTGGTCGGCCATGCCGGAGACCGGGTGGTCTTCGTCGACGCTTCGCTCACGCCCACGCTGGCCCCGCTGCGGGACCGACTCCCCGTGGAGACATTCGTGGTCATGGAAGACGGCGCCGACATCGACCCCGCCTTCGCCGACGATCCTCGATACGAGGACTTGATCGCCGGACACGACCCGGCGGAACCGGCGGAGGTCGACGAGAACGACGCCGCCTCGATCTGTTTCACCAGTGGCACCACGGGGCGGCCCAAGGCAGTAGTCTACTCCCACCGCTCGGTCGTCCTTCATGCCATGGGAGAGCTCATGGTCGACGGACACGCCGTCCGCCGGGGCGACGTGGTCCTCCCCCTGACCCCGATGTTCCACGTCAACTGCTGGGGTCTCCCCTACGCGGCCGGTCTCGCCCCCGCATCGCTGGTCTTCGCCGGCGCCGACACCAGCCCACCGGCGGCAGCGTCGCTGATCGAGCGGACCCGGCCCACCGTGCTCGCCGGGATCCCCACCTTCTGGGTGCAGATGAACGAGGTCTTCGCCTCGGGCGAGTACGACCTGAGCTCGGTGGAGCGCATCCTCTGCGGCGGCGCCGAGGCTCCCCCGACGCTCATCCAGAAGTACACCGACCGGGGCATCCACTTCTTCCACGCCTGGGGGATGACCGAGATGTCACCCAGCGGGACCGCCAACTGGATCCCCGCCCACAGCGACGACGTGGAGCACGGGGCCAAGCAAGGGATCGCCGCCCCCACCGTCGAGCTTCGCCTGATCGCAGACGACGGCACCGAGGCTCCGTGGGACGGGGAGACTGTCGGCGAGCTGGAGGCGCGCGGCCCGTGGATAGCCGCCGCCTACTACCAGCCCGACGACGACTCCAACGAGACCCGCTTCCGCGACGGCTGGCTGCGCACCGGCGACGTGGGCCGGTTCTACCCCGATGGCACCCTCGAGATCGTCGACCGCACCAAAGACCTGGTGAAGTCGGGGGGCGAGTGGATCAGCTCGGTGGAACTGGAGCGTGCCCTGGCCGCGCATCCGGCGGTGCGGGAGTCGGCCGTGGTGGCGATCCCCCACGAGCGATGGGGAGAGCGTCCGGCAGCCCTGGTGGTTCTCACCACAGACGGCGCAGCGACTGCCGAGGAGTTGAAGGAGTTCCTGGCCACCAAGGTCGCCGCGTGGCAGGTGCCCGACGTGGTCGAGTTCGTCGACGACCTGCCCAAGACCGGTGTGGGCAAGATCGACAAGCGCCGACTCCGCGACGAGGTGGTCCCCACCCTGGGCAGGGCCGACTGACTCAGTCGTAGAAGCGGTACACCGCCTCGGCGACGAGGGCGGGCTTCTCCGCCCCTTCTATCTCCATCGTCAGATCGGCAACGACCTCCACTCCTCCGGGCACCTCGCGGGCTGATGCCACCTTGCCGGCGAGTCTGATACGGGAGCCCACAGGGACCGGGGCGGGGAGACGGAGCTTGTTGAGGCCGTAGTTGACCGCCATTCCCACCTTCTCCACCTGGAGCAGCTCCGACCAGAGAGGTATGACCAGACCGAGGGTGAGATAGCCGTGGGCGATGGTCGAGCCGAACGGGCCTTTCGCGGCGCGCTCGGGATCGACGTGGATCCACTGGTGGTCGCGGGTCGCCTCGGCGAAGGTGTCGATATCGTTCTGGGTGATCTCGATCCAGGAGCTCTCACCCAGATCGGTACCGGCCTCGAGGTCGAGGAGATCGGTTGGCTTGTCCACTGCGATTGCCACGAGGGCTCCTTTCTATGAATCCAAGTCCGGGGGTGCGATCCCGTATGACTCCAGGGTCTCCCCCACGGTCGTGGGAAAGGCCTCGGCGATGGCGTCGGCGTCCCACCCGCCGTCTTTGAATGCGCTGCGCACCTCGGTGGGATGCGACCACAGACTGAGACGGTCACCCCCGATGCCGATGCATTGCCCGGTGATGGTCGCCGCCTGGTCTGAGGCGAGGTACACCACGAGACCGGCGCAGTCCTCCGGGGTGCCGAATGAGATCGCCCGTCTCACCTCGCTGGGAATGGGCTCGCCCTTCTCTACCATCTCGGCGTAGGGAGCGAGGAACGGCACGGTCGCGGTCATGGCGGTGACGGCGTTGGGGACGATGGCGTTGACGGTCACCTCGGCCCGGGCCAGTTCCATGGCCCAGGTGCGGGCCATGGCGGCGATACCGGCCTTGGCGGCGGCGTAGTTGGTCTGCCCGAAGTTACCTCTCTGACCGGCTGGCGAGCCGGCGAGGATGAGCCGACCCCCGTGGCCGGCCTCACGGAAGTAGACGGCCGCGGCACGTGCGCAGGTGAAGGTGCCGCGGAGGTGGACCCTGATCACATCGTCGAAGTCTTCGTCGCTCATCTTCGGGAGCGTCCGGTCCCGGAGGATCCCGGCGTTGGTGACCATGACGTCGAGCCGGCCGTAGGTGTCGACCGCGGTGGACACGAGGGCGTCGGCGGCTTCGGCGTCGCCGACCGGGACTCCCACCGGGGTGGCCTCCCCTCCCGCCGCTCTTATCTGTTCGGCGGCGGCTCCGGCCCTTTCGTCATCGACATCGTTGACCACCACCGACGCGCCCGCCGCGGCTAGGGCCGATGCGTAGGCGAGACCGAGACCCTGCCCGCTTCCGGTGACGATGGCGACCTTTCCCGAAATGTCCATGCTGCTCCCTCTGCGGTGCCACGACTACGAGCCCAGGAGTATAAAGAAGATTGATACTCGAACAACCCACCGCCCGTGAGCCACGTCCGCAAGGAGAACTTTCCCATTCTCCTTGCCCGTATCAGGTAACTTGATAATATCGCCACAAGCGAGGAGGAGCTGGCTACGAGATCGCATCTCGAAGAGCTGGGCAGAGTCGGTCGTCCGGATCGTCTCAGGTGACGTCGTGCTCGAGCTGGTAGACGTCGGAAAGAACTTCGGTGGCCTGCGCGCCCTCGACGGCCTCTCCTTCCAGGTCGAAGAGGGCGAGATCCTCGGGCTCATCGGCCCCAACGGATCCGGCAAGTCGACTGCCTTCAACGTCATCACCGGGGTGCTGAGGTGTGACAGCGGTCAGGTGATATTCGGCGGCGAAGACGTCACCGGTCTGGCTCCGCACCGCATCTCCCGCCTCGGTGTCGCCCGCACATTCCAGGTGGTGCGTCCCTTCCCCCACCTCACGGCATTGGAGAACGTGCTCGCAGGACAGCTCTTCGGCCGGCAGGGCTCGAGCCGGGGGGCGGAGTCACGTGAGGGTGCGCTGGCGGTGCTCGATCGGGTCGGGCTGGCAGACAAAGCCGAACACCTGGCTTCCTCGTTCACGATCGTTGAGCGCAAATGGCTCGAGGTGGCTCGGGCCCTCGCCAGCAGCCCGCAGCTGATGCTGCTCGACGAGTTCATGGCAGGTCTCAGCCCCCGCCAGATCCCCGAAGCCGTCGGCCTGGTCAAGTCGATTCGCGACTCGGGGGTCACCATCGTGGTGGTCGAGCATGTGATCAAGGCCATAACCGGGGCATGCGATCGGATCGTGGTCCTCGACGCCGGCAAGAAACTGGCCGAAGGTTCGCCCGACGAAATAGTCAACGACCCCGCCGTGATCGAGGCCTACCTGGGGACGCGTCATGCTCGAGGTTGAAGGGCTCGAAGTCGCCTACGGCGACC
This sequence comes from Actinomycetota bacterium, assembly GCA_046537785.1. Lineage (GTDB taxonomy): Bacteria > Actinomycetota > Acidimicrobiia > Spongiisociales > ZC4RG35 > JANQRA01. The sequence goes on along the minus strand of JBKHKD010000001.1, from coordinate 222,395 downwards.
TCCAGGTGGTCTGGGGAGTCTCCTTCGAGGTCCCCGACGACTCGATCGTGGCCATCCTCGGGCCCAACGGCGCCGGCAAGACGACGACACTGCTCGCCTTGATGGGTCTCCTGCCGGTCAAGGCGGGTTCGGCCAATTTCAAGGGCGAGAGCCTCGTCGGGCTCCCCACCCACGAGATGGTCGACCGGGGCGTGGTGATGATCCCCGAGGAACGGGCTGCCTTCTCCACGCTCACCGTGGAGGAGAACCTCGAACTCGGGGCCTACACGCCACGGGCCCGGAACGGCCGGAGCGAGACAATGGAGGAGGTCTATGCCACCTTCCCCCGACTCGCCGAGCGCAGGAAGCAGTCCGCCGGGACCCTCAGCGGTGGCGAGCGTCAGATGCTGGCCATCGGCAAAGCTCTCATGGCCCGCCCCGAGATGCTCATCCTCGACGAGCCCTCACTCGGCCTGGCTCCGCTCATCGTCGAGAACATCTTCGGAGTGATCCGGGACATCCGGGACCGTGGGGTCTCGGTGCTGATGGTCGAACAGCACCTCGAGATGACGCTCGAGGTGGCCGACTACGCCTACATCCTGGAGATGGGCTCGATCGCCACCCAGGGCACCGGACCCGAACTCGAAGCCGATGCCCGGGTGCAGGAGGCATATCTGAGCCTATGAGCCAGTTGGTTCTGCAGAGCATCGTCTCGGGAGTCCTCCTCGGGGGCATGTACGGGCTGGTTGCCCTGGGCCTGGCCCTCGCCTTCGGCGTGCTCAAGGTGCTCAACGTGGCCCACGGCGAGCTGCTGATGCTGGGCGGCTACGCCTCGTTCTTCGCCTTCACGGTCTGGGGGCTCGACCCGTTCGTCTCTCTGCCACTCGTGTTCATCGTGATGTTCGGGTTCGGGGTTCTCCTCTACCTCGGCCTGTTCCGCTTCGTGACCAGGACCGAGGTCCACACCCGGATCAAGAACTCCCTCTTGGTCTCCTTCGGTCTCGTCCTGGTCCTGCAAGCACTGGCAGTCAGGTTCTTCACTGCCGATGAGAGGACCATCTCGACCGTCTACTCGTTGGAGGCGTTCACGATCGGCTCGGTACGGATCCCGATGGTGAGACTGGCGGGTCTCGTCGTCGCCATCGTCGCCGCCCTCGCCTTGGAGTGGGTGTTGTCCCGCACCCGTTTCGGCAAGGCCCTACGCGCCACCTCAGAGGACTGGACCCGGGCCGCTCTCACCGGGATCGACGTGCGCAAGGTCTACCTGGTCGCCTTCGCCATCTCCGCCGCCCTCGCCGCCATCGCCGGGTCGATGGTCAGCCTCGGGTACAGCGTCAGCCCGAGCATCGGTCTGGGCTGGACTTTGAAAGCCCTGATCGTCGTGGTGCTCGCCGGCCTCGGAAGCATGCGCGGCATCGTCGTGGCCGGCGTCTTCCTGGGACTGGTGGAGAGCCTGGCAAGCATGTGGATCGGGGGCCGGTACCGGGAGGTGGCGGCTCTCGTCCTCTTCCTCGTGATCCTCAGCTTCCGTCCCCACGGCTTCTTCGGGAGGGCGCATGCGTAGCCGCGCAGGGACGGTCGCTGCGTTGGTGGTGGTGATCGCTATCGCGGTGGTCGGCCTGTTCTTCGAAAGCCAGCATGTTCTCACACTGACCATCCAGACGATGATCCTGGCTGCCCTCGCCATGAGCTGGAACATCCTCGGTGGGTTTGCCGGTCAGATCAGCCTGGGACACGCTGCCTTCTTCGGCTTCGGCGCGTTGATCACCAGAGAGTTGTGGCTCGGCGGCACTGCCTTCGCTTTAGCCGTTCTCGTCGCAGTGGTGGTCACTGCGGTGGCCGCCGCCGTTGTCGGCATCCCCATGTTGCGGTTCCGCGACATCTACTTCGCCATCGGGACTCTGGCTCTGGGCGTCGCAGTGTTCATCACCGCCGGCAACCTGTGGCCCGGCATCAGCTCGCTTCCTGCCGACGCGCTGCGCGCCTACGAGTTCACCGGGCCCTACCTCTTCGCACTCGGGGCATTGGTGGTCACGGTGCTGGTCTCGCTTTGGTTGAAGCACAGCAAGCTGGGCCTGGGGATGATGACGGTCCGGGAGGACGAGGAGGCCGCCAAGGCCACCGGAGTCAACGCGTTCGCTCACAAGATGGCTGCCTTCGTGATCAGCGCCGCCCTGGCGGCGCTGGCCGGAAGCGCCTTCGCCTATTTCAGTGTCAGCTACTACCCCAACTTCGCTTTCAGTGTGATCTGGACCTTCGAGGCGATCCTCGTCGTGTTCATCGGCGGCATCGGGACTCTTGCCGGCCCGCTGCTCGGGTCGGTCTTCTTCATCGTCGGCCGCGACCTGATGCCCACCGATATCGACGAGTTCCAGGTCGTCTTCTTCGGGCTCCTCTTCATCGTCGTGGTCCTCCTGCTCCCCGGCGGTCTCAGCGAGGCCGCCGGGCGTCTGCTGGGAAGGCGACGACGCCACAAACCGGACACGACAAGAGACCAACCGACGGCAACGAAAGGAAGGAACTGAGATGAGACACAGGGCACTACTGGTGCTGACCGTGCTGGCCATGGTGGTGGCCGCTTGCGGTGGAGACGGGGGGTCGGACACGACCCAGCCGGACGAAACGGCCACGACCGGGGCGGAGGAGACGACCACCACTGCAGGGGACGAGACCACCACCACTGCAGGCGAAATGAGCGAAGCTCCCGATGCCATCACCATCGGGGCGGTGGTCCCGCTCACCGGTGCGTTCGCCGGTGGTGGCGCCCAGATCGAGCGCGGCTACGTGTATGCGGTCGACGCCATCAACGAGGCGGGCGGCGTCTACGTCGAGGAGTTCGACGCCGAGATCCCGCTCGAGCTCGACGTGCGCGACGATGCCTCCGACCCGAATCAGACGACCAGCATCATGGACGAAATGGCCGGTGGCGACATAGTCGCCTATGTGGGCGGTTTCGCCACCCCGGTGCACGCCGCCGGCTCGGCGACGGCGGAGAGAAACGGGATTCCTTATCTCGGTGCGGCCACTTCGACACAGGCGCTTCACGAGCAGGGTTACGAGTACTTCTTCTCCCCGTTCCCGAAATCGCCCGACATGGCGAGGACGGTCTTCGAGATGCTCAACGGCTTGATCCCCGAGGGAGAGAGACCGATAAACGTGGGCATATTCCAGGAGTCCACCGACTGGGGTGCGGAGCTGGGACCGCTGTTCACCGAGGAGGCAGAGAGCCACGGGTACGAGGTGGTCTATCACGAGGAATACGCCCCGGGAACGACGGACTACACCGACCTCATCCTGGGAGCACAGGCTGCCGGTGTCGAGGCCCTGCTCAGCCTGCCGACGCCGCCCGACGGCTTCGCCATGTACCAGCAGATGGGTGAGCTGGACTGGAAGCCACCGTTCAACCTGGTGATCCGGGCCGCCGACGTGCCCACCTGGAACGACCTCGGTGAGGCCGGCGAGGGTGTGGTTCTGTCCACGCCGTGGCACCCGGCTCTCGGCTACCCGGGGACGGAAGCGGTCAACGAGCGCCATCTCGAAGAGGAGGGCCGACCGGCCGACCCCGTGGTTGGAAGCGCATACGCGCTGATCGAGATCCTGGCCGATGCCATCGAACGGGCCGGCACCCTCGATCACGATGCGGTTCGTGATGCCATCGCGGCAACGGACGGTCTCGAGACCATCATCGGGCCGATCACCTTCCGCGAGGACGGGACCGCCGACGTCCCCAATCCGCACATGCAGCGGGTCGGTGACGCCATCGAGCTGATCTGGCCCGATGATGCGGCGACAGCCGACCTCGTGTATCCGGCTCCCTGAACGAGCAACCAGCGAGGGCCCCGGTCGACCTCGTCGACCGGGGCCCTCGTCGCGTTCTTGGGAGGCCCGGGCCGTTTCGGCAACCTCACAACACTGCCCACCGATTGCGCAATAATCGCCGAGAGGTACGCAATCTCGGCATTCAGAGGGCCGTCGTTCCAAGTGTGTCTTACGTTGCCGCCTCATGGCTTTGGCCCGTTCCTTGGGAACCGCTGACCTGGAGGCGATCCGCCTACGGGTGTTGAGTCGACTTCTCACCGACCGGTTAGGCATCTCTCAGGACGCGACAATCGTTACCTGCTTGGACTATCAGATCAGATTCCGGTGTACTCCCCCTGCTCTCGGCCCCGGGTCTCGACCATCAACGCCCGAAAACGCCGTCATCAACTGCGACAACATCATCATCATCGCAGAGATCGCCTCGATCCCCGGCCGGTCGGCAGCCTCGACGAGGCGACCCGGGCGCAACTGGACCGGGTCCTCCGCTTCGCACTCGACATCATCTACTGATCGGCTCGACCCCCTTTCGGCCTGGGAGACCCGCCTCTCGCCGCGCGAGCCGAGATCCAACTCGACAACATCACCCTGGGTCAGCATCGAGCCAGCTCGTCTCATCCTCGGTCAGTGGTGTGTTCAGATCACGCCCCATCCGCTGCTGTCGCAACCGTCGAGCAGCAGTCACCCGGGAGACAGTGGATCAGGGTTATGCGGTGAACCGTCAGCGATTTCTCACCGAGCAGGGGTACTCCTACAACGTCATCGACGCCATGGAGCTGTGACCACCGACGGGGACTCAGCTGATCCGGGTAATGCCGGTGATGGCATCGAAGCCGCCATCGAAGCTCATGATTCTCTGGATGCCATGGCGGTGCATCACCGCGGCGTGGACCGCGTCCCGGGCCGGCATCCCGGCGTGGCCCAACACCATGTCCCGCGCCAGCTCGACATCGTCGGGGTCGAGCGGGAACACCTCGTCGACGACTCCGGCCAGGGCGTCCCATGCGGGAGCTATTGCTCGGCGACGCTCGATGGCGATATAACGATGGAGGATCTCTTGAAAGACCTCGGCACCAGTGACCAGACGTTCCCGAGCGCCAATAAGCCGTTCCAGGATCGCGCGCGCTGCCGACTTGTTGGGATGATCCGCCCCAACCAGGTACATCGGCACGTCTGAATCGACGAAGATCATCCCGTCTGACCGGCCGAGCGTCCCCGGTCGATGTCAGCGAGAACCTCCTCGATGTCACCGGTAGGAAAGTCGTATCCGACAGCACGACGCACGGTCTCGAGCTTTTCCTCCACCGAACGCGTTGGTTCTCCGGCCCGAGCCTGACGGAGGCTGATCCGCACCCACTCGGCGACCGTCATCCGATTCCGCCTGGCCGTCGACTTGATCTCCCGATACTCCTCCTCGTCGAGAATGACCTGAAGTCGCTTACTCATATCGATGAGTATATCCGACTCAATTAAATGTGTGTGAGGGACTCGGCCCCCTTCCTTGATCTTTAGGTCGTCCGCCCGCCCGAGCTGGGGAAGTGGCGGATTGGCTTATCTTCAGCTCCTCTTGCCAGATCCCCTGGGGATTTTCGAGAGCGCGCCTCACCATTTTGTCGACACACACCTCGGGTTCAGAGACTGCTCGGCCCGGTCTGCCTACCCCGTTAACCCTGCGGCCTCCACGGCCTCGGAGAGGTGAGGCCTGGTCTTTGGGATCGCGGAACGCTTCAAATCGCTCTAACAGCGATACCGTCACGCCCGACCACGATGAATCTGGAACTCGAGGGTGAAGCGCCGAAGGCCACGACACCCAGCATCAACAACGGCGCCAACAGGGCCGGACCTCGTCTCCTCCCGTCTCCGAGATGGCGCGAGAGGGCGTAGTCGTCAGAGATCAAGAGATACCTCCTGAGGTTCGATCCCCCGATCCCAACGACGATTACCTCATTGCCCTGGCAAGCGCCTCGCGCTCAGATTCCTGGGTACTCTCCCGCCCGATTCATCGCCCTGACTGAGAACCGGGACTCGGACTTCATCTAGTTACTTGCCCGCAGGGGCTCTGGGGTTCCAAGTCTCCTCAGACCGGGGATGCCTCCTGTGCCGTCAGCATGATCACCCCGAGCAGACTCGCTCCGGTCATGACCACAGGTCGATAGCCCCTATCGGCGAGAACACCGGCGGCAATAGACGCCCGGTGCCCGGTGGTGCATCCCAGGTATACCGGGCGCTCCGGGTCGAGTTCGTCCGGAACCGATTCGATGAGGTCGGGTAGGTGACAGAGGATGGAGTCGTCGAGAGTTCCATCCTCCCACTCCGTGGGGGCTCTAACATCAACCAACTGGCGGGAGTCGTCGGGGTCTTCGAGATACTGCCGCGCCGTGATGGTGGCGTGACTCACCACCTTCCGCCCCTCATCGATCCATGCATCGAGGCCCCACATGACACCCCGGATGCTCTCGAAGCCGATCCGCGCCAGGGCATCGCGTGCCTCGTCGAGTGACTCCCCCTCCTCGAGGACGAGCACTATCGGCGCGTCGAACGGGAGGAGCCATCCGATCCAGGTGGCGAAGTCGGAGCCGAGTTCCATGCCCCACGAGCCGGGGATGTGCCCTTCGGCGAACGTGGTCTTGTATCTGGCGTCGACTACGTGCACACCCTCGGCCATCGCTGCCTCTAACTGGGCGGGGGTCATCTCCGGGATGGGACCGGGGACATATGGCTCCGGTCCCGCGAGGTTGATCGGGCCCATGTGGGCGTAGTAGGAAGGGTAAGGGGGGAGACCGCTGAGCTGTCGGGAGGCAAACTCCTCGACGTCTCCGTAGTGGAGCACCGGATTCGTCTTCAACTCCTCGCCGATGGTCGATGTGGTGCCACCCGCCTCCGAAGCGGTGCAGAACGAGCCGGCACCGTGGGTCGGAAAGAGATCCACGTCGCCCGGAAGCTCAGCGAGTCTCATCACCGAGTGATACTGAAGACGAACCAGGGACGTGGCTCGATCGACACCGAGCAGATCGGTGCGGCCGGCCGAACCGACTAGAAGGCTGCCACCAGAGAAGACGGCGACCGGTTCGTCGTCGATCAAGACCACGTAGGAAACATGCTCAGGGGTATGCCCGGGTGTGTGCAGCGGCCGAATCTGGAACGGCCCGGCGTCGAGCTCCTCTTTGTGAAATGCCGGCACGTAGGCGAACTCGGCGCCCGATCCGGCTGGAAGCACCAGCTCGGCCCCGGTGATCGTGGCGAAATGGCGTCCTCCGGAGACATAGTCGTTGTGGATATGCGTCTCCAACACATACCTGGGCACGACATCGAGTTCGTCGATGGCAGCGTGGAAGCGATCGATGTCCCGCTGGGGATCGACGATGACTCCGATCCCGTCATGGGCCATGACGTAGCTCTTGTCTCCCAGACCCGGGGTTGTCATCACCTTCACATCCATTCCCGCACCTCCTCACACGTCGCGGGGTCAAGCCGATCAGCCCTCATCTGTCTCCACCAAACGGGAGGCCGTCGCCTCCCAGGGTGTGTTCCATTCCGCTCTGAAGACATACCGATCACCACGGACGATAGTGGTACGCAATTCCAGGGGCTTGCCGCCGGCTTTGGTTCGGCGGTCGATCTTGAACGCAGGTGCGCCGGCAGCCAACCCGAGACGGACCGCGGTCTCCCGATCGATGGTTACGGGACGACTCTCCTCCACTCCCTCCTCGGGGACGACGCCGCATCGGTCGCGCAGCTCTTCATAGAGGGCAGCGCGTGTGAAGTTGGCATCCAGGAGCGGTGCGGCCAAAGGCATCAACAGCCAGACCCGGTCGACGGCGAGCGGTTCGCCACCGGCGAGCCTGGTCCGCTCCAGGTAGAACAGACTGGCGTCAGGAGAGAGCTCGAGTTCCCGGGCGGCGTCAGCGTCAGTCCGCTCCTCTTGGGATATGACTACCGACGTCTGGGGTACGCCACTGTCTTCGATCGACCTGAACAGGCTGTAGATCGTCCCCAGTGGCTGGGAAAAGGACTCCGGTGTCCGGAAAGAGCCGCGACCCCGGTTCCGGGTTATGAGGCCTTCGCTCTGAAGACCACGAACCGCCTCCCGGACGGTGTGTCTGCTCACATCGTATTCCTCGATCAGCTCGCGATCGGTGGGAAATCGCTTGTCGAACTCCCCTCGTGCCAGCCGGGTTCGAAGATCCTTGTGGATTGCCACCCACATCGGAGTTTCGCCAACCATCCCTGCATACGATACAGGATGTTTGTCCGGACGAAGGCGGGTCATCGTCCCACCAGTGCGATAAGACCAGCGACCGCAATCACTCTTATCAGGGGGAAGCCGGCCCCACGAGCCTCCAGTCGCTCTCCTGCCACCAGCGGAAGATCAACCAGGCCAGGATCACTGCCCCGCCCATGCCACCCAGGGTGGTGCCCATACTCGATGTCACTCCAGCCAGGCCGGCCAGAAGGAGTACCTCGGACATGTAGCAATGTTATTCCATATTGTCCGTACAATGATCGGCGCGCTCAGTCTAACGGTGCGGAGTCATGGGTCCGGGCCGTGGAGTCCTCCATCACATCTACGAGCAGGTCGATTGCCTCGGTGACTTTCGGGGATGCGAGGGAGTAATAGACCCATTGGGCCTCACGTCTGGAGCGCACCAGCCCCTTGCTGCGTAGCACTCCCAGATGCTGAGAGATGTTGGTTTGGGGCAGATCGAGCTCCTCGCAGATCTCTCCCACTGATCGCTCGCCACGGCGCAGGGTGTCGAGGATCAGAATGCGTTTGGGGTCTGACAACGCCTTGCATACGGTGGCGTGAAGACGGTGGATCTCGTCGGCGCGCGTCTTCATGGCTCCACTATGACACAAGAATCTCTCCCATCCCAGCCCCGTTGTTGCCCAATCGTGTATATTCAGATCTGCGCATGTCCGGACTTACCCGCCCGAGGAGGTGACCGATGACCGGCCCAGCCACGGAGCTAGTCGAAGAGATGGAAGCCGAAGAACCGACTCCCGAAAAGGAGAAGATGGTCCTGATCGCCGCTTCGGGGGATCTCGACAAGGCATGGCCGGTGCTGATCCTGGCCACCACCGGAGCCGCGTACGGGATGCAGGTGACGGTCTTCTTCACGTTCTGGGGTCTCGGGATCCTCAAGCGACGCGACGCCGGGATCACTGGCGATGACTGGCGCCAGAAGATGCTCTCGATGCTCAACAGGGGCACCACCGAGCATTTGCATTTGTCGAAGCTCAACTTTGGCGGGATGGGCCCCAAGATGATGAAGGACCTCGCCGACAAGAACAAGGTCGCTTCCGTCCAGGAGCTTCTAGAGGTGGCTCAGGACATGGGAGTCAAGCTCTGGCCATGTCAGATGACCATGGATCTAATGGGCTTGTCCCGTGAGGACCTCATCGACGGTCTCGACGAACCTGCCGGGGCCGGCTCAGCGATCAGCTTGATGAAACAGGCTGAGATCAGTTTGTTCATCTGAAGGGAGGAGTGAGAATGCCAGATCACACCGTCGATGCTCGTGGGCTGCAGTGCCCGATGCCGGTGATCAAGCTGAGTCAGGCTATCACAGCCGCTCAGCCCGGGGAGACCGTGGAGCTGATCTCCACTGATCGGGGATCGTGCTCGGACGTACCGGCCTGGGCCGCGGACATGGGACACACGCTCAAAGAGCAGTTCGAGGAAAACGACGAGTTCCACTTCGTCTTGGTGAGAGCTTAGAGTCCTCCAGATCGTCTATTGTCCGGACTTATGATCGGCTCTAGCCCGAGTTACCCGGGCGTCCTGGGAATGGTCGCCACCGGTGCATCACCGAGTCCAACCACCTCCCCGGCACCGTCGGGCACCCACCATGGTCTCCTCGACCCGCTCACCGCGAGAGCGCCGAAATGGGTCAAAGTGATCGACCAGACCAAGTGCATCGGTTGCCACGCCTGCACCACGGCGTGCAAATCGGAGAACGAGGTCCCCCTGGGAGTGACCCGAACCTACGTCAAGTCCGTGGACGTGGGTGTCTGGCCCCAGGCACGGCGTGCGTTCCAGGTGACGAGATGCAACCAGTGCGAGCACGCTCCCTGTGTCACGGCCTGCCCTACCTCAGCCATGTACCGCCGCGAAGACGGGATCGTCGACTTCGACAAGCGCGCCTGCATCGGATGCAAGGCGTGCATCGCCGCCTGCCCCTATGACGCCATCTTCATCAACCCCGAGGACCATTCGGCGGAGAAATGCAACTTCTGTGCCCATCGACTCGACATCGGCCTGGAGCCTGCTTGTGTCGTCGTGTGCCCGACGGAGGCCATCCTGGTTGGAGATGTCAACGACCCCACCTCAAAGGTGGCCAATGTCGTCCAGCGACAATCGGTCAACGTGAGACGCCCGGACAAAGAGACCATGCCCAAGCTGTTCTACAAGGGAGCCCACCAGGCGACGCTCGATCCCATCGCGGCCCGGCGCCCACCGGCAGGGATGCTGATGTGGAGCGAGCAGGGGGATGGAGTCGGGACCGGACATCCCGAACAGTGGAACAACTCCTCTGCGGCGGCGGTGGTGTCCTACGACGTTCCCCACACCGCACCTTGGGACTGGAGGGTGAGTCTGTACACCTGGACCAAGTCGATAGCCGCGGGAGCCTATCTGGTGGCGCTGTTGCTGGTGTTGGCCGGTTATCTGGAGTGGTCGTCGCCTCTATTCGTCTGGGTGGCACCGATCGTCGGTCTCGTCTTCCTCGCCGTGACTGGGGTGGTCTTGATTGCCGACCTCGATCATCCGGAACGTTTCTACTACCTGTTCACCCGCCCCCAATGGCGGAGCTGGCTGGTCAAGGGAGCGGTGATCATCCTCGGCTACGGCGCGGTTCTCTCCGGTCAGGTGATTGCGGGAATCATCGACTCGGATGGGCTGCGCCAGGTTCTCGCCTTTCCCGGCCTGCCTCTCTCCCTGATGACGGCCGTCTACACCGCCTACCTTTTCGCCCAGTCCAAGGCCCGTGACTTGTGGCAGTCTCCGCTGCTGCCCCCGCTGATTGGGGTCCAGGCTGTGCTCGCCGGGTCTGGCATGCTCCTGATCGCGGACACCTTGGGTGATCAGTCAGCCACCGGACCATTGTCGTGGACACTGGCCGGGGCCGCTCTGGTCCATCTCCTCATGGTCTGGGGAGAGGTCAGTCTCCCTCACGGCACCGCCCACGCCCACCTCGCCGTCTGGGAAATGACCTCCGGCGCCTACATGACCTACTTCTGGGTGGGCATCGCCCTGCTCATCGCGGCTCTCACCGCACCGGTCTGGGAGGTGGGGGCTGCCCTGCCCGCACTCCTCGGCCTCCTCGCCTACGAGCACGCGTACGTTCAGTCCGCACAGAAGGTGCCCCTGGCATGAGCACCCGTGACCGGAATCTGGACGAGCTGGGCCAGCGAGCGGCCGCCGCCCGGGAGGAGGTCGAGGCCCGCGGTGAGACTTTCTACCCAGGGCCGAGCCGGATTCACCTCGCCTCGTTCCCACCCAAGGAGCGTTGGGACGACTGGGTGGAGCTCGACTCCAGGTCGTGGCCGGAACGGGTGGAGAAGCACTACGCCCTCGTTCCCACCACCTGCTTCAACTGTGAGTCGGCGTGTGGCCTCCTCGCCTACGTCGACCGGGACACCCTCCAGGTCCGCAAATTCGAAGGCAACCCCGAACATCCCGGGTCGAGGGGACGTAACTGCGCCAAGGGCCCGGCCACCATCAACCAGGTAACCGACCCCGACCGCATCCTCTATCCGCTGAAGCGTGCCGGGGAACGGGGCGAAGGCAAGTGGGTTCAGGTCGACTGGGACGAGGCTCTCGACGAGATCGCGGACCGGGTGCGCGCCGCCATCACCGAGGGCCGCCCCAACGAGGTCATGTATCACGTGGGCCGTCCCGGGGAGGACGGTTTCACCGAGCGGGTCATGGCCTCCTGGGGTGTCGACGGCCACAACTCGCACACCAATGTCTGCTCGTCGGGTGCCCGGGTGGGGTATGAGCTGTGGATGGGAATCGACCGGCCCAGTCCCGACCATGCCAACGCCGACGTGATCTATCTGATTTCCGCCCACCTCGAGACCGGCCACTACTTCAACCCCCACGCGCAAAGGATCACCGAGGCCCGGGAGCGGGGTGCCAAGTTGATCGTGGTCGACGTCAGGATGTCGAACACGGCCACCCACGCCGACCATTGGATATCGCCATACCCCGGATCCGAGGCGGCCATCAACCTGGCCATCGCCAACCACATCATCTCCACCGGCAAGTACGACCGCGACTTCGTTCGCCGCTGGTGGAACTGGGACCGCTATCTCGCCGCCGAGCACCCTGACGCCCCACAGACCTTCGAGAGCTTCGAGCAGATCTTGAAGGGGCTCTACTCCGAATACACCTTCGAGTACACCGCGGCGGAGTCAGGAGTGGCGGCCGAGACGCTGCGCGAGGTGGCGGAGACGATCGCGGGGGCCGGCACCCGTCTCTCCACGCACAACTGGCGGTCGGCTGCTGCGGGCAACCTGGGAGGTTGGCAGGTGTCCCGCACCCTGTTCCTGCTCAACGCCCTGCTCGGTGCGGTGGCCACGCCAGGCGGAACCCATCCCAATGCCTGGAACAAGTTCGTCCCGCGGCCAATCCACTCGCCCCCGCATCCCCCGGTGTGGAACGAGCTCACCTGGCCCCTCGAATACCCCCTGTCCATGCACGAGCTGTCCTATCTCCTCCCTCACTTCCTCGAAGAAGACAGGGGCAAGGTCGATGTCTACTTCACCAGGGTGTACAACCCGGTGTGGACCAACCCGGATGGCTTCTCGTGGATCGAGGCCCTCACCGACGAGTCCAAGATCGGACTTCACGTCGCCCTCACCCCGACCTGGAACGAGACCGCCTACTTCGCCGACTACATCCTCCCCATGGGCCTGTCCTCGGAACGGCACGACATCCACTCCTACGAGCAATACGACGGGCAGTGGGTCGCCTTCCGCCAGCCGGTGCTGCGGGAGGCCCGGCAGCGGGCAGGTGAGGAAGTGACGGACACCCGTCAGGTCAACCCGGGCGAGGTCTGGGAGGAGAACGAGTTCTGGATGGACCTCAGCTGGAGAATCGACCCAGACGGCTCCCTCGGGATCCGCCAATACCACGAGTCGCGGGCGAAGCCCGGAGAGAGGCTCGGGGTGGACGAGTACTACGGATGGATGTTCGAAAACTCGGTCCCCGGGCTTCCCGAAGCGGCCCGAGACGAGGGGCTCACCCCTCTCGAGTACATGCGGCGTTACGGCGCCTTCGAGGTGCGTCGCGGAGTCGGGCAGGTACACGAGGAGCTCGTGGCGGATGACGAGCTCGATGACGTCGGCGAAGACCCCTTCGGCCGTATCTACACCAGGGCCGACAAGCCGGCTGAACCGAACACGGTCCCACTCTCTAGCCCGGCCCCAGACTCACATGGCCGCCGGCCCGCCGGCGTGCGGGTCGACGGCGAGGTTCGGCGAGGCTTTCCCACGCCTTCGGGCAAACTCGAGTTCTACTCGACGACCCTGGTGGAGTGGGGTTGGGGTGAGCATGCCCTCCCCGGCTACATCCCCAGTCACATCCATCCGTCGCAGCTGGAAAACGGCCAGATGCCACTAATCGCCACCTTCCGCCTGCCGGTGCAGATCCACACCCGATCGGCGAATTCGAAGTGGCTGGACGAGATCGCGCACACCAACCCCCTCTGGCTCCACCCCAAGGACGCGGGAAGACTCGACGTCGACACCGGAGATCTGGTCCGAGTGGAGACCGAGATCGGGCATTTCGTAGTCAAGGCGTGGGTCACCGAGGGCATCCGTCCCGGAGTGGTCGCATGCTCTCACCACATGGGGCGATGGAAGCTAACAGACCAGGGGCAAAACCAGGCGATGGCCACTGTCGAGCTCGACCATGACGACCGTCAGTGGGGACTGAAACGGAAGAGAGGAACCGGGCCCTACGCGTCCGCAGACCCCGATACCAAACGCATCTGGTGGACCGATGTCGGCGTTCATCAGAATCTGACCTTCGGGGTCCAGCCCGACCCAATCTCCGGACAGCATTGCTGGCATCAGGCCGTGACCGTCAGGAAGGCCGAGCCCGGAGACGCCTACGGTGACATCTGGGTGGATACAGAACGGTCGAGCACGGTGTACAACCGATGGCTGGGCCTCACGAGGTCGGCTTCGGTCAGCTCTCCCGACGGGACCAGACGTCCTTACTGGCTCCTGAGGCCACTGAAACCTGGTCGTGACGCCTACAGCCTCCCTGAGCGCTGAACGCGCCGAGCTGATCCGGGCTCTCGGAGTTTTCTGCGAGAGACCCAGTGCGCGCAGTACGCAGATAGCGGGCGCCTTGGGATTGGCCGAACCCAGCGCGGTCGAATACACCGATCTGTTCATCCAACAGTTGCCGCCCTACGCGTCGGTCTATCTCGGGATCGAAGGCAAGATCGGTGGCGAAGCGCGAGATCGGATCGCCGGGTTCTGGCGGGCGATGCGTCTCACCCCACCCCCTGAGCCGGATCATCTCGCGTCTCTTCTCGGTCTCTGGGCCTCCATCACCGAACAGTCCGTGGAAGAGTCGGAGCCCGAACGACGAGGTCTCCTGGCTCACGCCGCGGTGACGCTCGTATGGGAACACCTGGCCCCGTGGCTGACGCCCTACCTCGCTCGCGTGGGTGAGCTGTCGGAGGCCCACGGTGGGTGGGCCGACCTCGTGGCGGCAGTCATCAACGACACGCTGGACAGTGCCACACGGGGTTTCAACCTGCCTGTTCACCTAGCCGTCGATTCGGGAGACCAAGAGGAGTCCGAGGACCTGGTCCCCTACCTCCTCACTCCGATCCGGAGCGGGCTGGTGCTTACCCGGGCAGACCTCATCAGGGCGGCTGCAGATCTGGGACTGGGAACCCGCATCGGTGAACGGGCCTTCGATCTCCGGTCGCTACTCGAACAGGACGGCCAAGCTGTGATCGAATGGATGGCGACCGAGGCCAAGCGGCAGGCCGATCTCTACGCCGCGAGCTCGACATCCCCGACGCTTGGCGACTTGTGGTCGAGCCGCGCTAGCCGCACCCACGCCATGGCGACCGAGCTCGTCAAATAGGGTCGGCATCCCGACCGGCTGCTGACAGAAGCGCGAACCAACCAGGTGCGGTGATTCCCGGGAGAATCCCGATGTCGGAGGGGGTCGAGCTGTTCAGAATCCGACCGGCTGCACCTCCCACGGTGGCGACGCGTCGTCTTCCCACTCGGACGGAGGGCCCCCGAGAGCTGCAAGCCAGCGACGCCCCAGCACGCAGGTGGCGATGAGGAGGATGATGAGAGCGGGCCAGCCCATCACCACCCGGGAGTGCGCCGGGATTCGTGGTCGTAGCCGGCCCTTCGGGGCCGGGACACGTTCGCCGAGTGTTCAGCCACTCAGTACGAGATTCCCGAGAGCCACGCGGCGCGGCTCGGGGTGCACACGAACTCGGTCAGGCGACCGGACTCGTCGTATGCGGGCTCTTCGCGGAACCTGCAGCGGTCGCATCGCTCCACTCCGACATAGCCCATCGTCACCGGGCAGAACGTCCTGTTGTCTTTCACCGAGCGGGGTAGCTCGATCCGGGGCAAGGTCATCTTCGACAGAACCTTTCCTGTTGCGTCCCCGAGACGGTATCGCTGGCCGTCTGCGGCGAGCAGAGCCAAAGGTCCCTGTTCGGCTTCGGCACGCGAGTCCCGGTCAGCGGGCCTGGGAGCCACCCGGTTGTGGAGATGAGGGAGGCCGCTCCTGGCCCGGATGAGGAGCGAGGAGCAGCGAATCAACGACCCGGAGATCAGGTCGAAGTGATTCACGGTCGATGCCCACCGCGAGCCGGCCTAGCTGGCCGGATTGGAGCTGCCCGAATACCTCGGAAAAACCCAGGAGCCCGCCGATCTGGAAGAGCACGACCTGGCGTTGCTCCGCGCCGAAACTGGGTGTGGACTCGGAGACCGGGGCCATCGAATACGCGATCAAGGCTGGTATTCGATGGCCGGCACGCTAACTCCGACCACACGGACGGATCTCACGTTCCTGACGTGCCGGGGGGACCTTCGCATGCACCCGGGTAGACCCGGGGGCATGCGAGTGAGATCCAGCGTGAGTGTGGGTCGCGTCAGGGGCCTCGTCGACCTCAATGACTCGGTACTCTCGCCACTCATGGGTAGGTCGATACTCGGAGCCGCCGTCAAACGCAGCGAGGATCCCCGTTTCATCACCGGAGCGGGCAGATATCTGGGCGACATCGAATGCGACGGTGCGTTGTGGATGGTCCCGGTCCGCTCGGATGTCGCTCACGGGAACCTCGAGGAAGTCGACGTCGAGGCCGCCCGGACGGCTCCCGGGGTGGTGCGGGTCTACGTCTCAGGTGAACTGGACATCGATCGGATGCCGGTGGGCGCCCCCGGCCTCGACGATGCGACGCGACGTCCCTGCATAGCCGTCGACCGGGTCCGCTTCGTCGGCGACATCGTGGCTGTGGTGGTGGCGGATACCAAACAGCCTGCGGTGGATGCCGCCGACCTGGTCTGGCCGGAGATCGACCCGATCCCGTCGGTATCCGATTCCGAGTCGGCGGCCGCCGAGGAAGCGCCACTTCTCTTCCCCGAGCTGGGCAGCAACGTGATCTATGACCGGGGCCACCGCGACGACACTGTCCTCGACGACGCCGAGGTGGTGATCGAGACCCGGGTGGTCAACCAACGGGTGGCGGCGGTGCCCCTCGAGGGGAACGGGGTTCTCGCCCGTCCCCGCGACGACGGCGGGATAGATGTCTGGGTGGGCAGCCAGTCGGCTCATGCCCACCAAAGAGCCCTCGCCGCGGTGCTGCAGATGGAACGGTCGAAAGTCCATGTCAAAGTGCCCGACGTAGGTGGCGGGTTCGGCGCCAAGATCGCCTGCTACCCCGAACAGGCCCTCTGTGCGGCCATCGCCCTCGACCTCAACCGCCCCGTCCGCTGGGAGGAGTCGCGCACCGAGAACCTGCTGGCGATGAGCCATGGTCGGGCCCAGATATCAGACATTCGTCTCGGCGCGACCCGCGAGGGCGTGATCACCGGTCTGTCGATTCGGGTCACCCAGGACGCGGGCGCCTACCCCCTTTTCGGGTCATACCTCCCCGAATTCAGCAGACGGATGGCAGTGGGCCCCTATGCCATTCCCAAAGTGGAGTTCCGGTGGCGGTCCGTGCTCACCAACACCACCCCGGTCCACGCCTACCGGGGCGCGGGCCGGCCGGAGGCCACCATGGCACTGGAACGGGTCATTGACCAGCTCGCCGACGAGCTCGACCTCGACCCCGCCGAGGCGCGGCGCCGCAACTTCATATCCGCATCCGGGTTCCCCCATGTCACCGCAGTCGGAGAGCGATACGACTCCGGGGACTACGAGTCGGCCCTCGACCTGGCCCTGGAGACCAGCGGATACCACCGGGCCCGTCGCGAGCAGGAGGAGAGACGGCTGAGCGGGGCTCGCCTCCAGCTCGGCATCGGTGTCAGCTCCTATGTGGAGATCACCGCCGGAGGTGGACGTGAGGACTGGGGTGCGGTGGAGGTGCATCCCGACGGCGGCGCCACCGTCTACTCGGCGGCGCTGTCCCAGGGACACAGCCACGAGACCACCTTCCCCCAGATCGTCTCCGAGATCTTGAAGATCCCCGGCGACCAGATCAGGTTCGTCCAAGGCGACACCGACCTGATCGCTCACGGAGGCGGGACCATGGCGTCGCGGTCTCTGCAGATCGCCGGGTCCACCATCCTCGCCGCCGGGGAGAAGGCCCTGCACAAGGCACGTTCGGTGTTCGCCTTCCACACCGAGGCTCCCCTCGACGACGTGGTCCAGTTAGACGACGGGCGGATCAGTGTGGTCGAGGTCCCATCCTCGGCGATGACTCTGGGCGAGATCGCCGCGGTCGCTGCCGACCCCTCCAATCTGGCGGACGACATGGAGCCGGGCCTGCGCGGGGAGGGAAACTGGGAGCAGGAGGAGGCCACGTTCCCGTTCGGGACCCATGTCTGTGTCGTGGAGATCGACACAGAATCCGGTGACGTCCGGGTGCTCCGCCACGTCGCCTGCGATGACGCCGGCACCATCCTCAACCGGATGGTGGTGGACGGCCAGGTGCACGGTGGCGTTGCCCAGGGTGTCGGCCAGGCTCTGTTCGAGAAGTTCACCTACGACGACGGCAACCCGCTGACGGCGAATCTGACCACCTACCTCATTCCCACCGCGGCGACTCTGCCGATGTTCACGGTGGACCACACCGAGACGGAGACACCGGAGAACCCTCTCGGGGCCAAGGGGATCGGCGAGGCCGGGACCATCGGGTCGACCCCGGCCGTGGTCAATGCCGTCATCGACGCCCTGTCACCATTCGGGATCCGACATCTCGACATGCCGCTGACCCCGTCCAAGATCTGGGAAGCGGTGACCGCCGGCCGGGGATAGCCACTTCGCAACGGTCAAGGTTAAACGGCTCTCCACGCACCGGGTCACGACAGCTCGTCGTCCCGGAGTCGCAGCCACAGCTCGAGTCGCTTTCGTTTGAACCGCTCGGAGTCAACGTCTGCGACATAGCTGGCTGACCCACCTTCCTCGAGAGCGATCTGCTGTCCGGTGGCCAGCTCGAGGAGCTCGACTATGAGTGACTGCGCCCGGTAGTTGGAGTGGATCGCGATCCGCAGACCTCTCTCCAGGGGCACCGTCAGAGCCGGGTCGAGAGAGTGACGGACGAGATGGAGGAGCTCTTCTTCGTCGGTGGCGACCATGTGTGCCCCCACCAGGTGTTCGATCAGCTCCCGACCCACCGGAATCTCAGGGTCGTGCTGTAGGTCGATGCTCGTTGAATCCATCAGGTTCTCCATCGAGGGACACACCAGGGCCCCCGCTCACTGTGCGGGGGCCCTGACGGTAGCTTCGACCTGATCGAGCTGCTTCAGCTCGTCGGGGTCTTTGACTTGGGCATCTCAGGAGAGGTCACCTGGATGCCGCCGAACTCCTCCTTGGTGCGGGCCACCCAGATCATCCCCAGACCTAAGACCAGGGCCAGCAGACCAACGCCTGCGAAGAGACCGGAAAGGCCGAGTCCCATCTGCAGAGTGGATGCGGTGACGGTTCCGACACCGAGCTCGGCGATCAAGCCGTGGGCGGTGCCACTCCAGGCCTGGCCACGGGCCTGACCCTCGATGGGATGGCTGCGATCGAAGTCGGTCCAGTAGCGGCCATCGACCTCGAACTCGTAGGTTCCGGGCTCGTAGGTCGTGCCCTCATACTCCACGGCCTCATCTAGGACCACAGTCTGGGTCCCATGGAGGACGTGGTATCCGATCGTTGCCATCTGGTACATGTACTCGGTGGGGGTGTTGACCAGTGGATCCGCTGGGTCGAGGTCGGCCTCGTTCACCGGATAACCCCAGTCCTCGACAAGGAGGTCCATGATCGCGTCGGCCCCTTCGGTGGTGCCGCGATCGACGAGTTCGCCGTCTTCGTTGTAGGACAACTCAACGTTCTGTGCCTCACTGAACGACTGCAAGGAGTCGTAGCCCTTCTGCACCTGATAGAACGCAACACCTCCGGCCACGACGAAGCCGAGACCGAAAAGCGCCAGGATCACCCCGAGCATCTGTAGACGTTTTGCCATCACAATTCCTTTCTATGTGAATCTGTTCACATGATTCACCGGAACCCCCTTGCAGACCAGGGTCGTTAGTCCCGAGAGGGAGGGACCCTGGTACCGGAACGCCAAGGACCACCGCCGGTGCCTCCCCCACTTTCCACCTGGTTTCGGGACGCAATGGCGGGGTCCCGCTCATATCCGGCCGGGGCCAGCCATCCAGTTCGGGCCTGGCCGCAGG
Source organism: Actinomycetota bacterium (assembly GCA_046537785.1). GTDB lineage: Bacteria > Actinomycetota > Acidimicrobiia > Spongiisociales > ZC4RG35 > JANQRA01. The sequence goes on along the minus strand of JBKHKD010000001.1, from coordinate 202,718 downwards.
CGCCTTCCGGGCAAAGGCGCCTGTCCGGGTGAGGCTCACCAAGCGGGGCTAGCCTCTCGACGCCCGACTGAGAACTTCAGGTGGCCGAGAACACCGATCGAAACTCCCTAGCCCTACCACCGCTGTCAAGGGGTGTCTGGCTCATAGCTGCCTTTCTGGCGCTGGTTCTGCTCGTCCTCGCTCCCCGTTACGGATGGCACCGGGACGAGTTGTACTTTCTCGAGGCCGGACGCCATCTGGCATGGGGATACGTCGACCAACCTCCGCTGACGCCTCTCCTCGCACGCATCGCCGACACCCTGGCCAGCGGCAATCTGGTGGTCTTGCGGTTCCTGCCCGCCGTAGCCGCCGGAGCCACCGTGGCTGTGGGGGCAGCCACGGTGCGGGAGATGGGCGGCAGGCGACGATCTCAAATCGCCGGTGCCGGGGTCCTGGCCACCGGTGGCTTTCTCATGGGGACCGGTCACCTGCTCTCCACCGCCACATTCGACTTGTTGGCGTGGATAATCGTGCTCTGGCTAACCGCTCGCATGCTTCGAACAAGACAGCCTCGCTGGTGGATCCCGATAGGACTAGTTGCGGGCGTCGCGATGCTCAACAAGAGCCTGGTGGTGATGCTCGGCGTCGCCATCGTCATCGGTCTGGCCGCGGCCCGTCGATGGGACCTGCTCCGTTCCCCGTGGATCATCGCGGGGCTCTGCTCGCAGCCGGTATCGCCCTGCCAAATCTCCTCTGGCAGGCATCGAACGGCTGGCCGCAGCTGGAGATGAGTCAGCGGATCTCGGAGCGGTTGGGGGCCGAGAACCGGATACTCCTCATCCCACTTCAGGTCCTGTTTGTGGGCCCCGCCTTCATCGGTCTTCTGCGGCGGGGTGTTGGCTGGCTCCGAAGCGACGGCGGCCGGTCACACTACGAGACTTTCCTTTGGGCCTTCGTTGCCGGGATGGCCATCACTCTCCTGACCGGAGGACGGCCTTACTACCCCATCCCGCTCACCCTCATGCTGGTTCTGGCGGGAGTCGTTGCATTCGAACAGAGTGGTCGGGACGCCCGCGACCTGCGTGGCCTGATCGTCGTCAACGGGGTGCTGTCTCTGCTCATCGCCCTCCCGGTGCTCCCGGTCTCCCAGGCCAACATCCCCTCGACCCTAAATGACACCCTGGCAGAGACCATCGGCTGGCCCGAGTTGGTAGCCCAGATCGCCGCCACGGTTGACTCGCTGCCCAACTCGGAACGTGACGGAGTGGTGATTCTCACCGCCTCCTACGGTGAGGCGGGCGCTGTTGACAGATTTGGCCCGTCCTACGGTCTTCCCCGGAGCTACTCCGCTCACAACAGCTATGCCGACTTCCGCCAGCCCACCGACGACTCAGCAACCGTCGTCGCGGTGAGATATCACCCCGACACACTGGCGCCCCACTTCGCCACGTGCCGGAAGGTCGCCGAAGTCGACAATGGACACGGCGTCGAAAACGAGGCTCAAGGTCAGCCAATCGTCATCTGCCGCGGTCTCCGCACCAACTGGGAAGAGGTATGGCCCGAGCTCCGTCATCTCGATTGACACGCCACACCCTATAGATGGGTAGGCATGTGCCCTCCGCTACTCCTCACATCATCATCTACTGAGCTGATTACCCTGGCTCACAAACGGACTACCGGACACGTCAGAGTGCGGATCACCCCGGCGGCGGTTTGAACTTGAGAGACCACCAGCTTTCCGATCGCGTCGATCTCTTCGGCAACGATGTGGGCGATGACATCGTATGGCCCCGTCACCACGTCGACTCTGTCGACCTCCTCGATCGCCTGCACCTGCTCGGCGGCCTCGGCCATCTTTCCCTGCTCGGTCTGGATGAGCACGTACGCCTCGACCATGTGTCACCTTTCGGTCGGTTCTTTCAACAGTACTCAGGCTCGTCCCTGCGGTGGCCGCCGCACGGTCAAACCAGGCCTATCACGACGATTCGACAAAGCGGTTGACCACCCAGCGATGCTTGCCGATCATCCGATCTTTGGTGAACCCGAGTTGCTCATACGTCGAGAGAGCACCGTTGAACAGGAACCCGGCGGGGACGGCGTCTGCGGGCTCGGGGTATCCCTCCACCAGACCGCCACCCAGGCCGGAGATCAGATCGAGAGCACCCGCGAGGGCAGCGGTTGCCACGCCCTCACGGCGGTGCCCCGCGGCCACGTAGCAACAACCGATCCGCCAGTCCGGCAGTTGGGTCGCCGTCCGCTCGTACTCCCGACGACTCTTGATTCGCGGCAGTTCCTCGGGTGAACCGAACTGACACCAACCCACGCAATCGTCTCCGTCAAAGACCAGAGCAGCGTGGGCCTCCCCGCCTAAGACTCGCTCCTTCTTCCGTTCACGGTTCAGGGCCGCTGTCCTGCCCTTGCCGACGCCTTCGGGATGAAATCCCATGCACCAGCATCCACTGGGAAACCCGTCGCAGCTCTCGACCAGGGAGGCGAATGCTTTCCACGTCGCCTCATCCAGGGGCTTGATCGTGAACTCTGCCGACCTGCTCACCGTGCAATCACACTACATCGGGACTCCTTCGGCACCGCCGGGTCCAAAACAGTCCGGACCAGGCGTCTCACCATGTACGGTCGGTAGCGGCGGTCAGCTCGCGGAGTCTCTCGAGGGTTGGGTCAGTGAGCTGACCGGTGCGGAGACGCCACTCCCAGTTGCCGCTGGACGTTCCGGGGATGTTCATCCTCGCCTCTGTCCCCAGCCCGAGGAGGTCCTGGACCGGAAAGACCGAGGTCATCGCGCGGGAACGACTCACCATCTCCATCAACCCCCAGGGGATATCCCCGCCCACCTTGCGGTAGAGCGCCCGACGCCGCCGGTCGAGTCGCCAGACTCTCCGGCGGGGGTTGCCCTCCCAGAACCAGCCGAGGGTGGTGTCGTTGTCGTGGGTGCCGGTGTACGCCCAGACGTTCTCCGGGTAGTTCTGGGGATGATGCGTCGCCGAGTCGCTCTTCCTGTCGAACCCGAACTGGGCGACTCTCATCCCGGGGAGACCGAAACCGTCCCTGAGAGCGATGACATCGTCGGTGATAACTCCGAGGTCCTCGGCGATGACGGGGAGACCACCGAGCTCTTCCCGAAGCGCCCCGAGCAGCTCATCGGCGGGACCCGGACGCCACTGGCCGTTGACTGCGGTGGGTTCGGATGCGGGGATCTCCCAGTAACCGGCCAGCCCCCGGAAGTGGTCGATGCGGAGCCAGTCGAAGAGGGACAACGCGTGATGCACCCGGGTCTTCCACCACGTGTAGTTGCGTGCAGCCATCTCCTCCCAGTCGTAGATGGGGTTTCCCCAGCGCTGCCCGGTCTCGGAGAAGTAGTCGGGCGGGACGCCGGCCACGACCATCGGATTCCCCGTGGCGTCGAGACGGAACAAGTCGGGGTTGGCCCAGACGTCGGCCGAGTCATGGGCCACATAGAGGGGGACGTCGCCGACGATCGCAACCCCGACCTCACCGGCGGCGCGGCGCAGGGCTCGCCACTGGTCGAAGAAGAGGAACTGGATGACCCGCCTCATCTCAATCTCCTCGTTCAGCTCCTTGCGTGCCCGGGCCAGGGCAGTGGCGTCGCGCCGGACCAGCTCGGCATCCCATTCGTTCCACGCCTTTCCCCCGTGGGCATCCTTGAGCGCGACATAGAGGGTGTAATCGTCGAGCCAGAGGGGACCTTCACTCTCACAGAACCCGGCGTACCGGTCCCGCATGTCCGGGTCGGCGCGCCGGGAGAACGCTGCCGCCGCTCGCCTCAGCAATGCTGCCTTGTGCTGAAAGACGGTGTCGTAGTCGACTCGACCCTCGTCAGGGGTTTCGATGGCATCGAGGCTGGTCCCGTCGACGAAGCCGGCACGCGACAGTTCGTCGGGGCTGATCAGCAGGGGATTCCCGGCGAACGTCGACAGGGACGAGTAGGGGGAGTTGCCATATCCGGTGGGGCCGATGGGAAGCATCTGCCAGTAGTGCTGACCGGCTCCGGCGATGCGGTCGACAAACCGGTGTGCCTCGGGGCCGAGGTCACCGATCCCGAAGCGGCCGGGAAGCGATGTGACGTGCAGGAGCAGCCCGCTGGAACGACGGTCGCCATTGGTGGACACCGGGGCCATGCAAGCAGAGCCTCTCCCGAATTCGGGCCAGGCTCAGCGACCCCCGCGCAGTTGACTCACTGCCGTCAACTCGATCAACCGCTGCGCGCTTCTCGTACGCGAGTGAGCGCTGCGCTCCCCTCGTCGGAGAGTTCGGCGAGTGGGGGTGCCAGGGCTTCGACGACGGCCGACCCATCTAGGCCATAGGCCTCCAGAGTCTCTTCCTGCCAGTCGAGCATGTCTCCGATTACCTGATCGTCACCGGTCAGCAGGGCACCCTCGATTGCTCCAAGCAGCAGAGACGCTTCATCCCTCAGCCGTGGTGCTTCCAGGGATTGCTCGGCCTTGGCCAGGATGGCCGACCTGACCGCCAGGAGCTGCTTGAGGTCCTGGGAAAGCTCTCCGACCGGTCTGATCTCAGGGCGGTCACCTCCCACCCAGGTGTCCACGACCCCGGCGACATCGCGTACAGACCCGACGTAGGCGTCGGCGCCAACGGCTTCGGCCCATTGCCCGTCGCTGCCGAACGCCTTCCCTCCCACCAGCACCGGGACTCCGACCTCATGGGCGGCCGCCACAACGGATCGGGCGCCGAGAAGATGGGTAGTCATCGCCGCGGACAAGACCAGTGCCGCGGGCGGTTCGATCTCCAGGAACTCTCGAAGGTCGTCGCCCGGAATACTGGCGCCGAGAAAGCTCGTCCGGTAGCCCAGGTAGACGAGATGCGCCGCAGCCGCCCGCGCTGGCAGCGAATGCTCGTCGCCCTCGGCGGTGGCGACCACCACCAGCGGCGCATCGTCGCTCTGGTCGAACATCCCGGTCAGAAGGGAGATCACGGTCTCTATTGACGCGGTGACGGCATGCTCCTCTGCGATGAGGTAATCGCCCTGCGCCCAGCGCTGGCCGACGGACTTCTCCGCCGCGAGCAGATAGTCGAAGAGGACCGAATCGAAGGGAACACCGTCTTCCATGAGGTTCGAGGTGATCCGATAAAGCCTTCCGGCGTCGCCCGAATTGGCGCTCGAGATGAGCGCCAGTTCGATCTCCGGGAACTGGGGAGCAGTCATGAGTGTCTCTCGTGGGCAGCGCTGGCGAGGCTAGCGCGGTCGACTATTTCCTCCGCCCGGGTGCCCCGGAGCGGTTGGAACGTATTGTCTAATCCTGTGGGAGTCACACAGAACCACGGGCGCGACGACGCCACGCTGGTAGCCCGAATCTCCGAAGGAGACCGCGACGCGCTCGAGACGGTGTTCCAGCTCTATGGAGGGGCGGTCGAGTCGATGGCCCGGCGGGTGCTCCACAACGAGGCGCTAGCTGAAGACACCGCACAGGAGGTCTTTGTCGCCTTCTGGGAGTCGCCGGAGCGCTTCGACCCTGTCCGGGGCACGCTGCGAACGTTCCTCTTGACCCTGGCCCACCGGAGGGCCGTGGACCTGGTTCGGTCGGAGCAGGCGCGATTCAACCGCGAAGAACGGATGCCTGCGGATCATCCCGGCTCCATAGATGACGAGGTCTGGAGCCGGACCGTCTCCGCTGAGGTGCGTGAGGCAGTCGAGTCCCTGAGTGAGGGGGAGAGGGATGCCATCAAGCTCGCCTACTTCGGCCATATGACATACGTCGAAGTCGCCGAGCATCTGGGTGTCCCCGAGGGCACTGTCAAGAGCAGGATCCGCAGCGGAATGCGCCGCCTCAGTGTCGCACTGGCGGGTGTTGCGTCATGAACAGAGGGTTCAGCATCCACGACAAGCTCGCGCTCTATGCGACAGGGACTCTGCCCTATGCCGAGATGATCGCCTTCGATGATCACCTCCAGCGATGTCACGACTGCCAGACCCGGGCCCCGCGGCTGTTTGCGGCCGCGGCGGAATTGATCCCCGACTCGCCTCCACCGGAACGTGTGTGGACCCGGATCGTCTCGGCGATCGAGAAGCGATGATCCTCCGGACCGTATTTGCCGACTGCGGGTTCACTCCACCGCAATGTCGGCCACAACCGCGAAGTGATCTGACGCCTGCGACGCGATCACCTCGACGCCGGCGGCGGTCATGTCACGGGTGTGGAACACGTAGTCGATGCGGTGTTGGGGGTCGGCGGCATTCGACGTGAAGCCGTCGCCAGAGCCGGCTTCGGCCCAGGAGTCCACCCATCCGGCGTCCAACAGCTCTTCCACCTGACGCCAGCCGGGGCGGGCGTTGAGGTCGCCCACCAGGACCGCGGGCTGGCGGCCGTCCCACTCCTCGATGACCACCGCCAGCTGTTCGTGGTGGACCGGGTAGAGGTCGCCCTCGGGGTCCTCGTCATGGACATCGGAATCGTTGATGTGCTGGAGGTGTGTGGAGATGAACAACACCTCTCCTTCGGGTGTGGCCACCGGAGCGGCGAGATAGCCCCGCTGGTACGGGGTGCCTACCCGGGGCAGCAGGTGACGTTCGACGTCGCCCAGCGGGTAGCGGCTCAGGATGGCGTTGCCCCAAACCGGGTCGGTGGTGCCGAAGAAGGCGATGTGCTCCCAACCGAGACGATCTCCGAGAAGGTGGATCAGGTCGGTGTTGGCGTTGAGCAGACCGCCACGGGCGACCTCCTGGATACCGACGACGGTGGCTCCGCTCTCCTCTATCACCTCTGCGATGGCGTCCACATCCATCTCGCCCCCGGTGCCGAAGGCCTGGTGGAGGTTGTAGGCCATGAAGCGCACCGGGCCGGTGTCGGACGGCTCCGGCATGGTCCTGGTGCCGATGAGACCCACGAGGGGAAGGAGCAAGGCCAGTGAAACGAGGAGCGGCATCCCATCGGGTACGGCGATAGCCACCGGCCGGCGGGCCAGGGTCGCCACCAGGCCCAGCGCGAGCAGCAGCACCGCTCCCCCGATCCGTGCCTGGGCCTGGCTGAACCCGAGATTGAGGTCGAGAGGCAGGAAGTAGGCGAATCCAACCATCAAGAACAGAACCATTCCGAGGGTCAGGATGATGGCGGCAGGGGCGACCGAGGTTCCCGGGGTGTCGGGGACCAGCGCCGCCCACACCACCCCGGCCGCGGGGATGGCCAAGATCACGAGGACGGTGAAGACGGGTGCAGGCCCTTCGGCGAACGCAATGGCGGCTGTCACGATCAGGACGGCCAGAGCCTGGACCGCCCGGGAGCCATCGAAGCGCTGCGCCGCCCACAAGGCGACGATGTTCAGGATCGTGATGGCCACGGCGACGAGACCGGCGGAGACGGAGGTCATCTCCGAGACCCATCCCGGCGACTGGAGGACCTGGTACTGGACGAAGAGGTATGGGCCCAGTCCGAGCAGTGTCGTGGCCCGGCCCCAGCGGGGCCCGGCTCGAATCGGCTCGGGGACGGCAACGGCGAGGTAAACGACCGCGGCTCCCAATGCCACCGTCGCCACCAGCGGCATGGCTCCCGGCCGGTAGGCGAGGTCGAGTGTCGAGCCGAGGCCTTTGATGGCCGCGTCGAGTGTTATCCCGGCCAGGACCCCGGTGACCAGCATCTCCCGGCCGAGGCTCAACAGCAGCGGCAGCAACCCCACCAGGGCGGCCACCGCGATCCCGGAGGTCCAGTGGTCGACGGCAGGATCGTGGATCGCCTGGTTGGCTATCCGGGCCCCGGCGAGAACCACCACACCGAGCAGGAGGCTGTAGCGAAGAGATACCCACCGGGACAAGACCGGCAACAGGAGCCCGGCGACCAAAGGGGCCAGGGCTATGGGGATGAGGTCGAGCGCGCCTATACCCAGGGTGTCCCGCTGGTACCAGCCCAGCGATCCCAAGTGGAACCGGGCCATCTCGATCCCGAGCAGGAAGACCAGTGCCGTCAGAAGCGAACCGAGCCTGGCGCGTGTCATGATCCGGGGAGACTAGGCCTCCATCGCCCGACCGAATCGTTTACCAGTCCCCGACCATCAACCTTTGCCGGGTTCAGAGCGGCCAGCGTCGGGCGGCGGTCTCTCCCAGGGAACAAGAACAGTGCGGAGGTGGATAGCGGCATCCTCCAGCAGGTAGGCGTCGGCGGGTGTGTCTCGTCCACATGCCCCAGGGCACAGCGGTCGTATCTAACCCCGCGACAACGCCGTCGGTCACCTACTTGTCGACATCGTCGGGGAGGGCTTGACTACGGCACGACCCGGAACGAGGTGTAGCCATGCTCGCGGAAATCACCAGCCAGATCCCCGTAGAGATGGACATTCCGATGGCTGCTATCACCAGCGCATCCCTGCTGGGCTGGGTGGCCATGGTCTATTTGATCATGGGTTTTGGCGTCAGGTCGGGTGAGCTGGTCTGGTCGGGCAGATACATCGGCAGGTTGCCGGGGGAACAACGCGGGTGGAGCCTCCTCTATGGGCTCGTCCTCGCTGGCTCGGGACTCGTCTTGCTCGAGATCGGCGATGTCATCGATACCGGCCTGCTCCCCAGCCGGTGGATACTGTCCGCTGGCTTTACGGTCGTGGCGCTGTTGACCGTGGCGACTCTGTTCAAGCTCGCTCGGGGCAGCAGCTGGGAGCGCGTGCTTTTCGCTCCCATAACTCTGCTGGGTGCGGGCGTGGCGGCCTGGCTCACCTTCGGATGAGCGGGGCTTTTAGCGGTAGTCGTCTCCCGTAGACGGCTCGTCGATGCCGAGAATGGCACACATGGTGTTGGCTAGTTGCGCCATCGCCATGGCCGTCTCGGGGTCGAGCTCCCCACGCTCCACCTGACGCATCGCCTTGTCGAGTCGGCTGTAGATGCGGTTCAGCCGTTCCGTGGCGTCTCTTTTGAGTTGCTCTCTCGCCTCCAACGCCGCCTGGTACCGGTCCTCAAAGGCCCGTTTCGGGTCGTGGGCGTAGCAGTATCCGGAGGAGGTCAGGATCTGTGACTCGCAGGGGCGACCGTCGTTTGTGGTGCCGGGACACACTGCGGTCTCGCCGCCATCGTCATCCACCCGGCCCCCTGTAGGGGTCGTCTCCTCGACGGGCTCGACGAGTGGGGACGGCTCCGGCACGGCGGGTGAATCCTCGGTGGGCTCGAGCACAACATCGGCTCCAGCGATCATCTCGTCGATGTCGTTTGCCCGCCCGGAAGTCATCTCACTCTCGGGATCCGACGGGAAGATCCTCTCCAGGAGTCCTGGTCGGTCCGGCTTCTCCACGGCTTCCGCTTCCTCCAAGACCGCCAGCTCCTCGACAGCTTCAGGGTCATCGACGGGGGTCTGCTTTTCGACGGGGGTCGGGGAGGCGGCATCGTCCGGGCCATTCCAGATCCGGTCGAACATCGAACGCAGGGTGGAACGGGCACGGGGGCGACGCGAAGAGAACTTCTCGATGGCCGGCACACCCGAATAGGCGAACCCGATGGTGTCATCGGCGACGAACTGGAGCGGCTCTCCGGCCACGGTGAGAGCGAAGATGTCGCCCTGGAGTCTCTCTACGTCAACGGTCTCGAGGGGCCAGGCTCCCAGGCCCCCACCATCCGACTCGACCGCCAAATGATGCTCAGCCACGTCGAGATGGACTCTCAACCCGGGACCGGGCTCATCCGGCAACAAAAGCTGGCCCTTGAATTGCATATGCGTCACTCCTCAAAGAGTGAATTCGGCAATTCGAACGCAAATCTTGAACGACAGACACGACCTTCGGCTCGCATGCAGCAGTAATCGAGCGCCGGCAACGGTCTGGCCGTAACCATCAGCGGTTTCGCCGGTCTCGGGCTCTATCTCCTCGTGGGTTTCTTCTACCTGAGCAGTGGCCTGCTGGTGCCCTCACCCTGGCTGATACTCCTCTGGGCGATATGGATCGCCGGCATCTACCCCCTGGTCACCGTGTTCCAGAGGAGGATGGTGTTGACCCTGGTTGTCGCCGTGGTCGCCGCCATGGTGTGGTGGATCTACCTGAGGGTGGGCGGGACCTTCTTCGGTTGGACGGCCTGAAAAGACACGCAAGGTCCTGCCGCCTTCCTGGGTTCACATCTCTCGAGTTGTTGGACGTCGGCTGAGCCCGAATCGCGGCCAGCCGAACCGTCGCTCAGGCGTCGCCGTGCGAAGGCCGCACCAGGTTGCCCTGACCCGAGACCGTTTGCACGTGGTACTCCCATGTGCCCCAGATCTGCCAATCGGGATTGCCCGTGTAGCGGGGGTCGGTCTCGTGGACGATCACATAGTTGTAGGTGCCGTTGTCGTCGTAGCCCGAGCAGTTGATGTTGTTCTTGATCCACCCACTGTCGAGGAACGGATCGTTGTCGAACGAGCCGCGATATTGCACCTGATAGTCACAGACGGTCAGGGTCGTCTGGTCGAGTTCGTCGATCCCGCCCACGGTCCCCTGGACGCGTCCGTCGCCTAGATCCCAGTAGTAGTCGCCGTTGGCGTCGTAGGCGTACACCGACTCGTACTTGCCGGTGACGACCGCACCTTCGTCGGGATAGCCGTTGTCGTCTGAGTCGTAGCGGTCCTGCTGGCCGGGGACCACGGTCGAGTCGGCTGCCGCAGGGAGGGTGGCTGCCATGAGGGCGACGACCGTCATCAACGCCAAGGTCGTTCCACGCACGGTTCGAAGCGGGCTGTCTTGTCTTCCAGACACGGTGACTCCACACATCGTTTGGCTTCGTTTCGAACATCGGCGGAAGACCCGGAGATCTTGAACTGGCGGTTCCCACTCGAAGGACGACAAGCGTTACGGGTACGGTTCCGACGCGGTTGGCGATGTGTCGTAGTGCTCAGAGTTTCTCGCGTACGTAGAACTCGTTGAACTCGGCGCACCGTCCGTCCCGGAAGCGGAGAAGGAGGGCGTTGTGGTACTTCCGCTCCGGATGGTCGGGCCTACCCGCATACTTGGTCCACCCGACGACGACCGCACGATCGCCATCCACCGCATAGGGCTCGTAGGCGGCTGTCCAGGTCGACGGGTCGTCGGGATTCTCCAGCCAGCTTTCCACGATGGCGTCTCTGCCTACGACTGTGTGCTCCTCGCTGTCCCACGGTCGGTATCCGTATCTGGCGTCCTCAGTGAACAGTTCACCGATCGCGTCCCGGTCTCCGCTCTGCCAGGCCGAGACGTAGGCGTCTATCCACTGCTGCACCTGGTCGTGATCCATGGCACCCGAATCTATCGCTTCGACTCTGCCTGGCGGCGCCACCCCTATTCCACCTGAGACAAAGCGCTCAGTCCTGGAGCCCCACGATCGCTTCGACCCACCGGCCGCAAGTCGGGATGAACCTCCACTGCCTTCTCGGCAAGGGCGACAAGCTCGGCCTCTCGATCCCACCCTTCACGCGGAAGGCCAGTTGGAGTAGATTGCTCCCCACTGGACCGCCGGTCGATCCGGCGGTCTGTCGAGGGGAGACAAATGAGAAGATTCACGGTGGCGATCGCCTCCCTGACACCTTGCCAACCCGTCTCCGTCGTCGGTCGACGTAGATATCGCCATCCTCGACACCGGGGTCAAGATCGGCCATCCCGACCTCAACGTTTACCAGGCAACCGACTGCACCTCCAGCCTCTTCGGCGCCTGCGTCGCCAACGGGGACCTCGACGATGGACATGGCCACGGCTCCCATGTCGCCGGGATCTCCGCGGCCCGATACGACGGTGCCGGTACCACCGGTGTCGCTCCTGGCGCCAGGATCTGGTCGGTCAAGGTCCTCGACTCCTCGGGGAACGGACTGCTGTCCTGGCTCATCGCCGGAATAGATGCCGTAACCCAGCAGGCCGAATACATCGACGTCGCCAACATGAGCCTGGCTGGCCAGTTTAGCGACCAAACCTTCGACACCGCCCTCGCCAACTCGGTGGCGGCAGGGGTCTTCTACGCGGTCGCCGCGGGCAACTCGGCTACCGACGCCGCCAGCTTCTCACCGGCCAACCACCCCGATGTCATGACAGTGTCTGCCGTCGCCGACGGAGACGGTGCTGCCGGTGGCCTGGGAGCGTTCGGCTGCCGTGACGGTGAGAGCGACGACTGGTTCGCCAGTTTCTCCAACTTCGGGTCGGTTGTCGACATCGCCGCTCCCGGTGTCTGCATCTACTCAGCCTGGAACGACGGCGGGTATCGGATGGCGTCCGGCACTTCCATGGCTGCGCCGTACGTGGCCGGTGCCGCCGCCCTCCACATCGCCGACACCGGCCGGGACCAAGACGGCAGCGGGACCATCGACGGTGCCGACGTGGACGCGGTCCGTCAGACGCTGCTCGCCGACGCCCTCCCCCAGGGTCACGCCTGTGGCTTTGGTGGCGACCCGGATAGTCACGCCGAACCTCTCCTCTTCGTCAATGGAGCGGCTTTTGGAGGTGACGGGTCGTGCACGGTGGCCACCCCAGATCCCACCGGACCCACCGCGCCCACAGTCACCGCGCAATCCGACGGGTTCAACATCGACGTGACTTGGACGCACGCCGAGGACCCCGAGTCGGGAGTCCTCTCCTATCTGGTGGAGAGAGACGGTGAACCGGTAGCGAAGGTCGACGCCCACACGACCGCCTACTCGGACACCGGTCTGGAACCCGAGGCGACCCACGCCTACACCGTCACCGCCACCAACCGCCAGGGGGTCGTCGGCGATCCCGGCGGTGATACGGCAACCACCTCTTCGGACGATCCCTCGCTGATCGGGCATTGGGCAATGGACGACGGCTCGGGAACGGTCGCCGCCGACTCGTCCGGCTGGCGACGGCACGGCACGCTGGTCAACGGCCCGACCTGGACCACCGGGACGGACGGCGGGGCGCTCGGCTTCGACGGAGCCGACGATCGGGTGGACCTCGACCCGGCGTCGTTACACGGCGCCGACGACGTCACCGCTGCCTTCTGGCTACGCACAACGGATACGGGGGCGCAGACGATTATCAGCGGCGCCAACGCGTCGAACTCCAACGAATACACGATCTATCTGGTGAGCGACACCAGGATCCGCTTCTACGTGGGCACAGCGGAAAACGAAGGCGTCCAATGGGACATCCCCTCCATCGCCGACGGCCAGTGGCATCACCTGGCTTTGGTCCGCAACTCCGGCCCCGAACACACCTATCTCTACCTGGACGGCAGCTACTTCGGCGGCTGGCAAGTGACCAAGGCGATGGATCCCCTCGAAGTCTCAGGGCTCGTTCTCGGTCAGGACCAGGACACGGTGGGCGGTGGATTCGACCCCAACGAGGCGCTGCACGCCGACCTCGACGACGTACAGCTCTTCGACCGGGTGTTGAGCGACACGGAGATCGCCGCTCTCGCCTCCCCAACCGGCAACACCGCGCCCGTGGCTTCTGACGACTCCGCGGTCACCGACGAAGACGTTGCGGTGACCGTCGACGTGTTGGCCAACGACAGCGACGCCGACAACGATCCGCTGACGGTCACCTCGGCCACCGACCCGGCCAATGGCACCGCCACCATCAACGCCGACGACACCTTCACCTACACCCCCGACCCCGACTACAACGGAACCGACACCTTCACCTACACCATCTCAGACGGCAACGGCGGGACCGACACCGCCACCGTGGCGATCACCGTCGACGCGGTCAACGATGCTCCGATCGCAGACGCGGGCCCGGACCAGACCGCCACGTTGGGCGACAACGTTGTATTGGACGGGTCCGGCTCCTCCGACGTCGACGGTGACACTCTCACCTACTGGTGGTCGATCACACAAGCCCCATCAGGATCAGCGGCCACCCTCGACGACCCGAGTTCGGTGAACCCACAGTTCACCCCCGACATCGAAGGTGACTACGCCGTGGAGCTGATAGTCAACGACGGCGTGGTCGACTCCGACCCGGACACAGTCGCGGTGACCGCGTCCCCAGCGGCCAACACCCCGCCGACGGCGCTCGACGACTCCGCGGTCACCGATGAGGACACTCCGGTGACAATCGACGTCCTCGCCAATGACAGCGACCCCGACTCCGATCCACTCACGGTCACCTCGGCCACCGACCCGGCCAATGGCAGCGCCACCACCAACGCCGACGACACCATCACCTACACCCCCGACCCCGACTACAACGGAACCGACACCTTCACCTACACCATCTCAGACGGCAACGGCGGGACCGACACCGCCACCGTGACGATCACGATCAATCCGGTTGACGACACCTCCATGGTGCAGCTCGCCGAATCCGAGACCACCGTTACCGGCACCCGCGCCGGCGATTTCACCGACACCCACGTCGAGGACGGAGTGGCCGAGGAGCTGACCGAGGAGCACTCGGGAGGACGGCCCCAGGGCCGTGTCAGCGCCCTCGAGCATCGCTGGACCTTCTCGGTGCAGAGCGGGGAGAGCATGACCCTGTCGGCAGTGGCCCATCGTTCCGCGGACAGCGAGGACGACTTCGTCTTCGAATACTCCACCGACGGTGGAGCCACGTTCACTCCACTGTTCACCGTGTCCTCAGAGACGCCGACGAGCCACGACGCTGACCTGCCATCGTCGACCTCCGGACAGGTGATCGTGCGGGTGACGGACACAGACCGGACCGTCGGTAACGGTTCTGTTGACACGGTGTTCGTCGACTTGCTCGCGATCGAGACGCTTGCTCCAGACCCGACCCCACCTGAGACCACCTATGAGTTCCGGGCGGTCGCCGAGGAGACCGTCAACGGGATCGTCGCTTCCGGGGACTACACCTCTACCTTCGCCGCCGACTCCGTCTACGAGGTAATCGAAGAGGAGCTCTACGCCGGAAACCGGAAGAGCCGTCTCGAGCACCGATGGACCTTCGAGACCAACCAGACGGGATTGACGTTCTATCTCCTCGCCGACCGTACCGATCCTGTGGCGGAGGCTTTGGTCTTCGAGTATTCCACCGACGGTTCGACATAGGTGCCCATGGGCCTTTCCCTCGATGGGAGCCCTCAGACCTTCGCCCTGCCGGAGGCGATCACGGGAACGGTCTACGTACGCGTCGTCGACACCGACCAGAGCCGTAACGAGGCCAACGTCGACGCAGTGCGTGTCGACGAGATGTACCTGGCGGCTACATCCTGAGCGGCCCGGGCTCCAGAATCTCTCCGACGTGGGCTCAAACCCCCGCCTGGGGCTCCTCGTAAGGACCCTCCCGGGGAGGGCCACAACCGTTCCATCTCGGCGTTCATCTCGGCACCCAACAGGACGGCGATGGCGCTGACGTACACCCAGAGAAGCAGTACCAGGGGCGCGGCGAGCCCCCGAAACGCATATCGGCTGGGGAAACGCAAGGCTGCGGTCGATGAGACCAAACGCCGCATCATCCGAAGCAGCGAGTCTCGAGTATCAGGAGAACGGTGTCGAGGAGACGTCGATGCAAGCGGTTGCCCGTCGCGCCGAGGTCGCCCCCGGCACCGTGCTCTACCACTACCCCACCCCGGAGAGTCTGGCCAAGACTGTCGTCGAGAGCTGGCCCCAATCGATGGAACCTCCCACCCCGGATGCCATCGATGAGAAGGCTCCGCTCGAGGAGCGTGTGACCCAACTGGCCCGGGAGCTGTTTCGTCTCTATGAGCGGACCGGGCACCTTTACCGCGTCTACCAGCAGAGCCCGGACCACCCGTCGACACAGAAGGCGAGCCGGTGGTGGTTCGAGAACGTCCATGAGATGCTGGTGCGGGCCCTCGGCCGACCGCGCCGAGGATCCCGAGGCCATCCAGGTCGTGTCTGTGCTCGTCAACCCGGGCTTCCGGGGGACTCTGATCTCGACCGGCATCCCCCCGGAGCGGGCCACTGAAGTAGCCACACAGCTGGTGATCGACTGGCTGGAGCGTCCCCGGTACCGATCGGGGCGATAGACGGCACGCCTGTCCCGGCACCGCAATCACGGGTATCTACCCTTGTCAGCATGGCCAAAGAGATCGAGCTGCGGCGGCACACGGACAACGACGGGGACGTGCTCACCGCCGCCGGAGTGGCAAACGCAGTCGAGATCGGCACCGGGCTCCGGGGCGGATACCGCATCGCGGTCGCATCCACGGCAACCCGGGCCGTGCAGACGGTGGCGTGCTTCCTGGCGGGTCTCGGCGAGACCGTATCCGACGGAGCGATCATCGAACCGGGGCTTCGCTCCTCCCGGGAAGACGAATGGCGGGACGCCTACTCGAGGGCCGGTAGCGGAGACCTGGACTCGTTGCGCAAGGCGGATCCCGACCTGGTCAGGGACGACTCAGCGAGGCTGGCTAACGGACTCCGCTCCATCTTCGCTCGACTCGACGACGGAGACCGGGCGCTCGCGGTGGGCCACAGCCCGACATCGGAGGCGGCCGTTTACGGCCTGACGGGGGAGACCATCGACCCGCTGGACAAGGGCGAGGGAGTCATCGTCGCCGAGGCCGATGGCCGCTACTCGCTGGTGATCCGTCTGGAGGCGTGACAGCCAGCCGCAAGGAACCCCTGCACTACTATTGACCGCGACCATGAGAGACTCCGCCCGTCGCCGGACGTCGTCGGTGCGCCAGATCCTCCTCGGCTCTCTCGCCCTGGCCGTGGTCCTTCTTCCGGACCCGGTGTTTTCGATCGTGGCTGGCACGGCATGGGAGATGGACTTGTTGAGGGTCCTGGCACTGGTGGGCATCTCTTTGCTCGCCGCCGTCCCCTGGGCGACCGATGCACCCCCCGAGATCCAAAGGCGAATGCGTCGCTGGTCGATACCTGGAGCCGTCGCATCTGCGATCTACCTGATCTCCGCAGACCCCATCTATTTGATCGTCGGGCTCTGTCTCCTGATCGGAGGCACCCTCGCTGTCTGGGCCGCCAGGGCACACATCGCTTCGGAAAGTCTGCGGACAAGACTCCGCGCAACGAACTTCACCAGGGGAGGCTGAAGCCAGATGTCACGTGACCGGGTTCATCAAGCCGGTCTCCAGCCGATGCAGATATTGATCGGCCAGATAGTTGAGAAATCGTCGCGCCGGGATGAAGTTGGCGGCCATGTCGTGGAGTAGCCGCTGGCCGTCGGGAGACAGGAGCGAGGCCCCGGCGGCGCGGTCGTAGGAAGCGCTCCCCACCTTCTCCAGAAACTGGACGTAGTCGAGATCGAAAGCCTCCTCGGAGTCGACGCCGGCGAGCCGGGCCAACCGGTCACGATGCATCGCCGACACCGGATGACGGGCCGTGTGGTCCGGGAATACCCCGGTGAGGAACAAGGTGACATCACCGAGCCGTCGATAGCCGGCGGGCTGCTGACCGGTGGGAAGACTGCCCACCATCTCCGCCAGGCCCACCGGGTCCAACTCGCTGTAGCGACGTCTCCGGTAGCCACGCTCGGTTCGAACCCACACCGACCCGCTGGTAATACGGGTGAAGGAGCTGAGGAACTCGCTCAACAGATAACGGCGGGTCATGTCGTCGATAAAGTCGCGCAGACTGTCCACGTCAAAAACGGGAAGCCGCTCCCCCGCCCCTACCCACTCGGGAACAAACGAGGCAAAGCGGAGGTCACGCATCGACTTTTGAACCAACACTGCAAAGGCCAGCAGCGGGGTGAGTCCGGCGATCATCCCGGTTTCCGAAGACTCGAAGAGCAGTTCGTAGAAACGGGGATCCGCCAGCATCTCGTCGAGCGCCTCCGGGTCGTCGCGCAGACGCTCGCGAAGCTCGTCAGGACTCGCCGGAGGGTCGTCCAGAGAGGCGAGCATCTCGATGTCGTGCTCGGTGAGCCGTTCCACGAAGAGCAACGGGTAGTTCAACATCGCAGCCCCTGTCATGGTAGAACACTGTCCGGCCGAAATGGAGGAGTCTCTCAACCAGCGGGGGAGGTACCGGACGGTTCCGGTTCCTGGCGGCCCGGCTCGGCAGCAACCGGCTCGGGTCTCGGCTCCGGCTCAATCCGGATCTTTCTGATCGGTTTGCCGATGTCGGCCATCACGACACCTTTTTACTCGTTTGGAAGGTGCCCACCGCCACCTCGACTTCGGGGTATGCCTCGCCGATTCGCTCTGCCCGCCAGGGGTCACCGACCCACAGCTGGGTGATGCGGGCGTGTGAGGCCCGGTAGCCGTATTCGTGCTCGATGACAGCGCCCCACATCTCGACCCGGCCGATGATCCACGAACCGCCGTAGAAGATGTGGACGTCGCTGGGGCGTTTGGCCGCGTATACGCCGCAGACGTGATCCCAAGAAGGCACCACATCACAATGGGTACAGGCGGCCTCAAACGTCTCCGAGGGCCACCGGGAGTGCACACCCCGCAGATACGAGCCGTCCCAATTCCATGCCCGCCACCCCACGACGTAGTCGGGGGACCAGTACTCCTCATCTGGCTCGGGTACCGAATGGCGTCGTTCAATAGCCGGGGTCTTCTTCGGAGGGCGTTGCCGCCGGGCGTATGACCAAAGAGCGCGAGAGGCGGCTGCGGCGGCCACTATCACCAGAAACGCTCCGAGATTGGGCCACGGTGTCGGCAACCGGATCGAAGACACGTCGCCCAGACGGGCGGCAGCTACGAACATACCGCCTGCCACGACGAGCACCGACACTTTGGCAACCGTCGTCACCCGATCCCACAGTCGGTCGGAGGCGACTCGCTCGGCCAGGATCGCCAAAGGGGAAAGCAACAACAGAAGGATGAAGGACACCAGGATGGCGCCGTAGACGACCGTCGCCAGCCACACCACTGCGACGATCCAGAATCCGACCGTGTGCCACCCGCCCGAGGCCATGATCACGGCGGTGGGAACACCCAGGATCGCCGCCACATACAACATCTTTGAGACGTGTCGACGCGAGAGCGTACGGACGGAGCGCAGAGCCTCCCCTGCTCGGCTCCCTAGAAGTGTTGCCGCGTTGCGGGCCGGGAGTGCCATCTCGACTCTGATCCAGGCTACACACCCAGCGCTGCGACCGCGGTCCGGAGCTCGGAGAAAAAGCATTTACAGCTTGGGGTCCATCCCGACGATAAAGGGGTGATCATGTCGTCATACGATGCAAGGCTCGGATTGCCCGAACAGCCACAACTCCCCCTTCCGGTGCGTCTGGTGACGACCGGAGACAACATCACCCTGCACGTGGGAGACACCCTGATCGCCGATTGGCCCCTGGAGCGGATCTCCATCACCAGGGAGAAACGCGGCTTCCGGATAATGGCCGACGGAGAGGATCTCATCGTGGATGTCACCGAGGCCAACCGATTCGCCATGGAAATGGGGATCACCGACATCGGCCACGTCGAAGCCCTTTCCGGGCAGGCGACGGACCGTCGCCGGGCCGTGGAGCCGAGCCACTGACAGTGCCTCCGATCAGCTGCGGGTGATCCCGTAGTGCAGGCTCATGAACTCGATCCCGGCAAGGTAGAAACGGTGATCGGTTTGTAGCTCGCCGTCGGCCACATACACCTCGATCTCCTCGTCGAAGGACTCCAACCTGACCACGGTGACCTGTTCCGTTTCGGGATCGACCGCCGCCAGATAGTGCCCCTGGAAGCGACCCCGTCGGCTGCTCAACAACAGTCCGTCACCCCGGAAGTTCGATGGCAGCAGGGTGGCCGTGAAGCTGCCCGAGGGCAACGGAAAGCCGACGCTCACATAGCCGGTGTCGTCGTGGCGCACCGTTGTGTAGATGCCAACATAGAGGGGCTCCTTCGAGTCCTGATAAGCGCGGATCCAGGCTCTGAAGTCGGGTACTCCGTCGTCGTCGACGTCGATGACGTCGATCCAGCTCTCCACTCCCCGCTCCACCTCCTCAAGACGGAAGGGAGCATTGGCCTGACCCAGCGGTCTGGCCACAGTCTCCCGGTCGAGAAGATACGGAACCCTCATCCAGGGTCTCCACCGTGGTGTGATCGAAAGCCCGAAGCGACTGGTGTGCTCGTAAAACTCGCGGATCAGAGGATGGACCCGATCCGGGTCGAACTCCGGCCCGGCTAGCCGGTCAATCGTGTCGACGATGCCGATGTCGGCAGGGTTGCGCTGAAAGACCGCCCCGACAGAGTCGGCGTAACGCCGCAGATAGTCGACGCCGACATAGCCCTGGCGCTCGGCCAGTGGGACGACGAAGGGCACGTCGGTGGCGGCTACCTGCTCGGCGACGAACCGCATCTGTTCCTGTCGGTACACCACACCTGCGACCAGTCTGTAGGCCAGCACGGTTCCCGCCGCCACGACACTCCACCCGATACCGCTCATCAGACCGGCCAGGGCACCGGTCGACAGCCCAACGAGAGTTCCGAGAACCAGCTTTCGCATCCGGGCACCCATCGCACCGGCACCGCCCCCGATGAGGGCCCCGGCAAAGGCCGAATGCCAGTCGGGAAGCAGCGCCTCGAGCAGCCAGCCCGCCACCGCAGCAATCATGACTGAGGCGAGGATCCGCACCCAGAGCGGCTGGGGCCGTCCGGGGCGACGTGTTGCGTCCGCCCACGCGGAGACCAACCCCATGACAACACCGCTGATGGCCATGGCAGTAACCACCGGGTCACCAGGAAGGCCTGCCCCCCACAGCCGCCCCGCCGGCCAGCCCGATCCCCAGGCCGGCCATCCCGCCCGCTGCTATCTGCGCCGGAGTACGGGAGCGAGGTTGTGGGGATTTCATCGACCGGAACAGTAAATGCAGTCGCGTTTCACGATGTGGTCTACGGGAAAGCCCCGCTTAACCTGGAGGGCAACAGGGCGGGCCATATCCGCATCGCCGCTGTCTTCCACCTCGGGCATCGCGCCCGTTCCCGTTTCACCGCACCAGGAAGGGATCTCATATGAAAAACCACGCATCCGCGCGCGCGTCCCAAAAGGCAGGACGACGATGAGCTTCATCCTCACCCTCTGTCTGATGATGCCCGGGGTATGTGAAACCACCGGCATCGACCATCTCGAAGCCATGGCGACGATGGAAGACGCCGGGCCGGTCGGACGCTGGCGTCCCCTGGTGGCAGCCCAGTTCCCCGCGGAGGAAGTCGACACTGCAATGTGCATCATCCGCCACGAGTCCAATGGTGTGCCTGACGCCGCCAACCCCCGTTCCTCTGCACGCGGCCTCTTTCAGGTTCTCGGCTCGTTGTGGGCGCCGCACTACGGGATCAGCCGATCCGAACTGTACGACCCGATCGTCAACACCCGTATCGCCAGGGACATCTGGGACGACCACGGGTGGTGGGCCTGGTCTCCCTACAAGCGGGGTGCCTGCCGCTGACTAGTGAGAGGTCTCGCTGAGATCGGATAACGGAGTCTTCTCCCGGGACGCATCCGCTGCCCGGAGCCGCAACTCGAAGACACTCCATCCGTCCTCATGACGGTAGGTGAGGTCCCCTCCCATGAGCCGGCTGAGGTGACGGGACACACTGAGACCGATGCCAAGGGCGGCCGGCATGGTCTCAGCTGAATGGGCTCGGTAGTAGGGCTCGAAGATCCGGTCCCACTCATAACGGGGAATCCCCGCCCCGGCATCGGCCACCTGGAGGACGACGTCGCCGCCGTCCCTAGCCAGCCTCATCTCGATCCGCTCGCCACCGTAGCGGCATGCGTTGACCAGGAGATTTCGCACGATCTGACGGGTCCGGGCGGGGTCGCCCGCCGCCCAGACGTCGTCCTCGCTGACGACGGCTACGTCCCGCGCCTTCTCTTCACGGGTGGTCTCCAGAACACCTTCCACGAGCTCCCGCAGGTCCAAAGGCTCGGAGGTGACGGTGACCATGTCCAGCTCGGAGCGGGCGGCGACAAGCAGGTCATCGATGATGGCGGCGAGATCGGTCGACTCCCGACTGATGCTCTCGATCATCTTTTCCTCCTCCTCTGCGGTGAGATTGCTGTCGGGATCACAGAGAAGGCTGGCGAAGCCCACGACACCGGTCAGCGGCGTGCGCAGTTCGTGTCCAACCGATGCGAGAAACCGGTCCTTTGCCCGACTCAGCTCACGGAGACGTTCGACCTCGACCCCGGCCTCCGTACGCTGCCGGTAGGCAGAGAAACCAAAAGCAGCCAACAAACTGGTCACGATCCCCGCGGCGAGGACGAAAACGGCGGAGGACGGGTCGGCCACGGTGGCTGACCCTGGTTTGCCCGCCACGGCAATCTGCCATCGGTCGCCGGCTATTGCAAAGGGAGTCGTCCAGTCAGGCGAAGGGAGATCGGGTGCGGTGGTGCCATCGGATATCTCCCATCTGACCGTGTCGTCGAGCCCTCGAGGAAGGTGACTGTCGAGGAAGGGGCCGAGATCCACGAGAGCTATCGCGTAACCGTCGACCTCTGAGTTATCGATGCGCTCGATCGGCTGGAGCAAGAGAAGAGATTCGGTGTCATCCGCTCCATCGGGGAGACGGAAGAATGGAGTGGCAGCCACGTCACCGGTCTCACGTGCCTCCGGGAAGGAGGCAGCTGCTATCGGAAACGAGGCGAGGTCGAACCCGTATGGATTGTCCCAGATTCCCTCCGGATACATCCACTGTATGGGTATGTGAGTGTCCCGCGGACGTGCGGGGACACTACCGCCCATGGAGTCGAACTCCTGAATCTCATAGTCCGGAATCGTATCTCTGACACTGTCGAGAAAATCGGGAACGTCGTCCGCATCGAGTTTCGGAGCGAAGGCGAGACCCTGGACTCCTGCTTCCACTCCCAGCTTCTCCACGAAGCGAATGAACTCAGACCGATCTACGCGGTCGCTCGCCTGATACAGCCCGGCCACAGCCACGAGCTGGTCGACGACCTCGCCGAAAGCGAACGTGATGGAGTCTGTAAGCAGGTCGGCGGCTTTGGTCACTGCATCGTCGGCGGCCCTAACGGTTCGATCCCATACCCAGTAAGCGGCGAACGAGCTGACCACCACCCCGAGAACGGCTATCCAGAGCGCGAGCCGGGTGGCGCGGGTCGTCGACGGGCCCGAGCCCGGGGATGAACCCGGGCTCCCCCCAAATTGAGCTGACACGTGTCTTGTATCGGCAGATACAGGCGGAAGCTTGACTCACCCCAGAACGCGGAGAACGGGCGGCCCGGACTCGGGGGCCGCCCGTTCTCAATTGCTGACCACGTCAGGGTCGAGGCAATCCCGACCGTTCGGTCAGCCTTTCGGACCCTTGCCCGGAGCGCCCTCCGGGGGTCCACGCCGTCCGTCGTCGTCCTGCGACTCGACGTCGTCGCCTCCGTTGGCAGCTTTGTCTTCCAGTCTGTCGTTGACGGATTCGGGGCGCATGTCGGCGGCCTTAGCCTGTCCGTCGACCTCGCCGTTCTCGTCCTCGCCGTTGACACAGTCGGTCATCACGGTCTCGAAGTCGATGGAGTTCTCTTCTTCGATCTCCTCAGTCTCTTCGACATCGGGGACGTTGATCTGATCATCACCCTTGCCCAGATCGGACTGGGCGATGTGACGCACCAAGCAGCCCCGGGCCTGGCCATCGAACATGGCGTTGAAGGTCTTAAGGAACATCCCGTGGTTGATCTGGCCCTGCGGCCCGGCAACTTCACCGGCGGTCAGCTCACAGTCACTGTCGACGATGTCGCCTACTTCTTGTTCTTCGCCCTCACCTTCGAGGTGGGCGAGATCCTGAAGAAGGAGGCCACCATCGTCACCGTTGTCATAGTCATAGGTGGCTTGGAACGCTCCGTTCTCCAGAGTGCAGTCCGTCTCAGCGTCACTGGGGGACGAACCCCAGATAAAGACGCTGTTGTCTTCGTCGTATCCGAAGTTGAATATGGTGTCCTCGGTCTCCTCGGGCTCGTGCTCCTCGGCAGCTGCTACTCCCGAGAAAGCGATAAGGCCGAGAATCGTCGTGAGGACGATCAGCTTCTTCCGCAAGTTCTCTTCTCCTGGTTGCGTACGTTTCCCAGCTATTCCCTTCAGCGACGTAAACGCCACGGCTCTCCCGGGGGTTACGGGATAATTTCTCCAAACCATGTCACACGGCACGCTCCTTTCTCGTCTCCACATCGGGGGGAGCGACCCCTCGTAAAGAAAGGAGCCCACATGAAGATCCTGTTTACCGGCGCCACCGGCGTCCTCGGCCGCGCCGCGGTGCCGCGGCTGGTGGAAGACGGCCACGACGTGATCGCCGTCTCCCGCAGCCCCGAAGGTGCGTCCTGGCTGGAAGAGCACGGGGCACGACCGGAGGCAGTCGAGCTCTTTGACCCCTCTGCGGTCGATCACGCACTCCCCGGGGTGGACACAGTGGTCCACTTCGCCACTGCCATCCCGCCCATGTCCAACATGACCAAACGGAAGTCATGGGAGATGAACGACCGGCTGCGATCGGAGGCCACGGGCATCCTCGTCGATGCCGCCATCGCCAACGACGTCTCCCGGTTCGTCCAGCAGTCGGTCACCTTCGCCTACCGCGACGGAGGTGAGACCTGGTTGGACGAGAACTCGGAGATGGAACCTGGCTGGGACGTACTCGACTCCGCCCTCGACGCCGAAGCCCACGTGAACCGTTTTCGCACGGCCGGTGGCACCGGCGTGACGCTGCGACTGTCCCGTCTCTACGGACCGGGCAAGGTCTCCGGCGACTTCGTCGCAGGTGTGGCCGACAGAAAAGTTCCCGTGGTCGGCGCCGGAGACAACTATGTGTCGAGCATCCACGTCGCCGACGTCGCCTCCGCCCTCGCGGCCGCTATGAACGTCACGGACGGCACCTACAACGTCGGTGACGACGAACCGGTCACGTCGGCGGTCTACACCGACACCCTGGCCGACCTGATCGACGCCCCCCGGCCCCGCCGGATCCCGCCTGTGGTTGCCCGCCTGGCCGTCGGCAGGGCAGTGACGCTGCTCACTACCTCGCAACGGGTGTCTAACCAGCGCTTCCGCGAGGCCACAGACTGGACGCCCGCCTTCCCGTCTGTGCGCGAGGGATGGCGCGACGTGGTCGATGCCAACCAGAGACAACGTTGACAGCGACCGAGATCTTCGAGCGCAACCTAGGCCGACTCTCCGGCATCGCCTACGGGATGCTCGGCAGCCTCATGGAGGCCGAGGACGTGGTCCAGGACACCTACCTGCGGTGGAGAGATGTGGATTTGGCGGTGTCGAGTCGCCCGAGGCGTACCTGACGACGATCACAACCCGTCTCGCCATCGACCGACTCAAATCGGCCAGAGCCCTGAGAGAGACCTACGTCGGGCCTTGGCTGCCCGAGCCGATGGTCTCGTCCTTCGATCCCGATCCGGCAGATTGGTGGCGGAGGCCGAGTCTCTTTCGATGGCAGCCCTCATGGCTCTGGAAAAGCTGAACCCGGTAGAGAGGGCCGTGCTCCTTCTGCGCGACGTGTTCGACCTCGACTATGCCGCCATCGCTGACGTCGTCGACAAGAGCCCGGCCAACTGCCGTCAGATCGCAAGGCGGGCGCGAGAGAAGGCCGGCGACCCTGCCCGGACCTCACCTCGTCGTCTGGACCGGGAGAGCGAGATCCTGGCTCGATATCTCGAGAAGGTGAGCCAGGGTGACGTCGAAGGCGTGGCGTCGGTGTTCGCCGAGGACGTGGTCTTGTGGTCGGATGGTGGCGGGAAGGCAAGAGCGGCGCGTCACCCGCTGTTCGGGGCCACCAGAGTGGCGAGGCATCTCGTCGGAGTCGCACCTCAGGCCCCAGCCGGCACCGAGGTCAGGATGGCCCGCGTCAACGGCGACCCCGCAGTAATCGGTAGTCCTGAACGGGGAGGTGATCGGGGCCGTGTCGTTCCAGGTCGCCGACGATCTCGTGATCGCGGTCACACGCCGTGCTCAACCCCGACAAGCTGGAACATCTGAGGGAGACACAGGACGCCTGATCCTCGACAACGCGATGAGACAGGTCACTTGCTGACACGGCACTTAGGATCCCGGTCATGGCCACTGCCCAAGAACTGACTCCAACCCGTCCTCCAGGCGCCGGCATACGTGTCGCCGTGTGGTTGCTGCACATGGCACTCCCACTGTTGGCGCTCTGGCTCCTGTTGGCCCAGCCCGACATAGACGTCAGATGGCAGCACCGGCCGAGCCACTTCTGGCTGGTCATGGGTGTGGCCGCGGTCAACGTGGCTCTCTCCTTCCAGGTGCTCCGGGCGGCACGATCCCGCGGCGACGCTCGACTTCTCCTGGCGGGCTACGCATTCATGCTGGCGGCCGGGTTCCTGCTGCTCCACGCCCTGGCAACACCAGGTGTGATTGTTTCCTCCGCCAACAGCGGATTCGAGATCGCCACCCCCGTTGGTCTCGTCCTCGCCTCGGTCTTCTTCGCCCTCGCGTCCATCGACTATCAGGCGTCGGTGTCCCAACGTCTGGTGTCGTTGGATCCCATCATCCGGTGGAGTCTCGTGGGTGTCATGGTGATCTGGGGAGTGCTTTCGGTCGCCGAGCTACCACCCCTGGCCGAACCGGTGGGCGAGCAGGCCGTGGGCCCGATGCGCTGGATCGCCGTGGTCGCCATCGCCCTCTACCTGGGGGCAGCGGTGCGCTTCTTCATCGCCCACCGCAGAAAGCCTTCCGTAATGCTGATCGCGCTCATCACGGCAGCGGTACTCCTGGCCGAAGCCATGGCCACGATCATCTGGGCCCGGAACTGGCAGCTCTCGTGGTGGCTGTGGCACCTGCTGATGGCAGCCGGCTTCGGCTTCGTCGCCTACTCGGCATACAGCCAGTATCAGCGCGAGGGAGGCGCTTCGGGAATCTTCGACGGCATCGTCACCAGGGACACCGGCCAGGCCATCCGCCAGGAGTACGGAAGCGCCCTCGAAACCCTTACCGACACCCTGCAACGGGCGGTCCACGTGGGGATGACCGACAGCGATATCGACCTGATCATCGCCGGTCTCCGGGCACGCTTCGATCTCACCGAAGGGCAGACGGAGGTACTGGCGAGGGCGGCGCGGTCATTGGCCACGGAGCGGGACCAGACGCGGCGTCTCGGCGCACTCGCCGAGATAGCCACCGGGACATGGGTGCAACGCACCGAGGATGAGCTTCTCGAGGAGGTGGTGGCAGTCGCCGGCGAGCGGTTCGCTCCCGATGTCATGCGCATCGGCATCGCCGGGGCGGACGGGATCACCTTCCCCGACCGGCTGGCGAGTCATCATCCGTGGCCCGACCAGGCCGACCGCCACTCCCAGGATCTCATGGTGGCCGGTGAGAGGTCGGGTGTTGTCGAGTTCGCCCGGCCAAACGGCACCTTCCGGTCCCGTGACGTCTCGATCATGGACACCCTCGCCGCCGAGGTCGGCATCGCGGTGGAGAATGTCCGTCTCTACCGGCAGCTCGACACCCTGTTCAAGAGCTACCTCTCCCCCGACGTGGTGGACAGCCTCAAGGCAGATCCGGCCCGCGCTGACCTCGGCGGCTCGGTGGTCGAGGTCACAGCCATGTTCGCCGACCTCCGCGGCTTCACCAGCTTCTCGGAGAACAGCGATCCCATGGAGGTGATGGAGCTTCTCAACCGCTACTTCGGGGTGGCGGTGCCCGTCGTGCTGCGCAATGGAGGCACGGTGGTCCAGTTCGTGGGAGATGCGATGCTGGCGGTGTTCGACGCACCGAGACCAAAACCCGACCATCAGTATCGGGCGGTGCGCAGTGCCCTGGAGATGCAGGACGCCATCGCATCCATAGCTGGCGAGGAACCGGGAGCACCCCGTTTTCGCATCGGGGTCAACACGGGCGTCGCCCTGGTTGGCAACATTGGCAGCGCTGAACTGCGCAGCTTCAACCTGGTAGGCGACGCGGTCAACGTCGCCTCCCGGCTGGAGACATCAGCCGACCCGGGAACTGTCGTCATCGGTGAGACGACCTACCGGGCGATCGAGGGGCGGGCCGAGGTCGTCTCTCTGGGACCTCTCGAGCTCAAAGGAAGGGACCTGCCCGTAAACGCGTATCGCCTGGAGCGGCTGTACGAGAACTCCGGCTGACCGACGGGCGACGACCGCTGCCGGGATTCGCGTCCGCGGTCGACCTGGTGGCTGGCAGTAACCGTCGTTACCTGGACGCTTGCCGCTGCCGCCGCAATGGTGTTCGCCAGGTCGGGGCCCTGGATGGGTCGATCGGGGTCCAGACCTCCCCCGCAGGCACCACCTTCCAGTTCGCCCTACCCGCCCGCATCGGAGACCGGGTCATGGAGGCGGTATGAGACCATCCACCCGTTGATCGCAGGCTTGCTGGTGGCACTTACCTCCTGTTGGGGATCGACGGCGGCCGGTTCAGGATTCGAGCTGGCCGAGTGGCGGATCGACGCTTCGACCTCGACCCGGGTACCTATAGACTTCACCTGCCGGATCGTGACCCAGGATCCGGTAGGCGAAATCGTCGACCACTTCGAGGCGGGTATGAATGCCACCGTCTCGGTGCCGGGATAGGCTCAACCCGAAGAAGCGATCAGACGCAATTCGCCGTCGGCAGTCACCTCGAGGAAATCGACGCGGTTGGCGCCGTCCACGAACTGTTCCGGTCTCACCATCGCCAGCGCGCTCACCTCCTCCTCGAACACATAGCTGCGGGTCATGGCAGCGATCTCCCCGTTGACAACGACGGCTATCAGCTCGTCGCCCTCTGCCTGCTCTCCGAGCACGGCGCCCACCCGAACCGGGATCACTGGACCACCCGTGTCCACGTCCTCGTACAGCTCAGGCTCCCGTACCCGGCCCGTGATGTCTGATGGCGTCAGACTGCCGACATCGACCCGTCGTCCAACCAGATCGGGACTCGACCGGGGCCGCAGCACCCAGGGATCGCCTCCCGGAAACCATTCCTCGATGTGACTTGCGACCTGGAGCTTCTCATCACCGTCGGTGCCGTAAGTGACCGACCCCTCCGGTCCATGGGTTGTGGTCTCCTGCCTGTCCGGAGGCGGATCTAGCAGCGACGATCCTTCGACGTCCCCTGGGAGGTCCGCATCGAGGACGTCGGCGATGGTCGGAAGTATGTCAATGGTCAGCGCCCGGCGATCGTCTATCTCCCCGGCGCGGTGCGAGGCCGGGTACTTCACGAACAGCGGTATCGCCGCGATCTCGCCGACCGTGGTATCGGTGATCGTCCGCTGATGGTCCACCCCCGCCTTAATCGAGATCCCGTGATCTGCCACCACGATCACGAGCGCATCGTCGTACACGCCCTCCTGTTCCAGAGCGGCGATCAGCTCGCCAAGAACGAAATCCGCGTACCCGACCTGGAGCAGGTGCCGCTGCATCCCCTGAGCAACGAGGAACTCGTCGTCGATCCAGCCTCCGGCCTCGCTGGCCGGGTTGGCACCCACGACGTACGGGTAGCTGCGCCCGTCGGGGAGATATTGCCACGGATGGTGAGGGATCAGCGTGTGCAGGTAGTAGAGAGGCGGACGAGCTCCTACTCCCTCATCGATCCTGGCGAGCATCTCGTCGATCGGGCGCCGGCTACCTTCCTCCATCAGCTCGTTGAACTCGTCGATGACGTCAAAGTCTTCAGCGACTGTGCCGAAGCCCCCCCACGCCTCGTCGATCGGTGGCAGGTTCCGGGTAGTAGGCTCCGGAAGCAGCACATGCCCGGCCACCACACCGACGTCTCGCACCAGCGACGTCGTTGATCCGGCCAGCCCCTCGCAGAGCTGTCTCGGGCACAGTTGGGTGATCGCTTCCCGAACATGGAGATCGTGACTGGTGCGTAGGGCGGTGAAGAGATTGAACGGATGCTGTCCTGCAATCGGTGTCGACGACTGATCGGGCACACTGCCCGTGAGCATCGCCGGCACGGAGTGCTCCGTCTGCTGCTCGACCGTCATCGCATTCCGGTACCAGACACCGTCAGAGGCGAGCCGGGCGAAGTTGGGGAACAGATCTTCCCTGAGATCTCCCTCCGGGTCGATGATGGACGCTACCGGGAACTCGTCGAAGACGACCATCATCACAGGCAAGGGGTCATCCACAGGCACCGGGTTCCCCACTGCGCTGCCCGACTCCCGGATCACGGCCCCGGCTGGCATCGCCAGCAGGAAGATCGCCAGGAGTAGAAGGGGAGCGGGAAGCAGATAGCGGGCGATCTGACGGACTACCGGGTAGCGGAAGAATGCCCACGTAGTGGCGATTCCGAGCCCGAGGGCGACGGCGAGGTCGATGGTCACTGGCAAGGGCAGCCGCGACAGGTAGAGACGGGCAAGCGATGCTGCTGTCACAGCGACTCCCGCCGCCGCGAACCAAGAGCCGAACCACCCCGGCACACTGCCGATGAGGCCCACCGCTGCCGGAATCCCGAGGGTGGCCGCCAGAGCGAGGGCAGCAATCTCAGACTTCGGCGACTGTCTCGCCAGGAAGAACTCCGCATTCTGTCCCAGAAGATCCAGTACAGGCCAGGTGAGGCCGAACGCCGTGAGCACGACGAGCGCCGAGAACCGCTCGAAGCGTGTCGCTTCAAGACGATGGGACAACGAGGTGTTGCGGGTCTCTTTTCGTGGGGATTGCATTTCGACTTCGGGATGAGTATGGATGCTCGTAGTTCTTACCAAACTCCCCGGGATCTAACGTCAGTCTGTGACCGCATCGCATCGCCTCCGACCTCCTGAGATCGCGGTCACTGTCGACGCCGTCGCCTTCACCGTAAGGAACGGCCAGGAGATGGTGGCCCTGGTCCAGAGGGGCAACGACCCGTTTCGGGGTGCCTGGGCCTTGCCCGGTGGTTTCGTGGAAACCGAGGAGGATCTCGCCGACGCGGCGGCCAGAGAGTTAGTCGAAGAGACCGGGCTCGAAGTGCCTGCCGCGTCCCTCCGCCAGCTCGGCGCGTATGGTGCCCCCGGGCGCGACCCGAGGATGAGGACGGTGTCCGTCGTCTACTGGGCCAGGATCCCTGATCCGGGAGACCCCGTGGGTGGCAGTGATGCCGCGGCGAGCAGCTGGATTACCGTGGAGGAGGCACTGGAAGAGAACTTTTTCCTCGCCTTCGACCACCGCCGCATCCTTACCGACGCTGTGGAGGCGTCTCGCCGGTGAGCAACGAATCGCTGACCGTTTCCGAGGTTCTATCCAGGGCTCACCAAGCGGTGGTCGCCGAGTTTCCAGCACCGTTGTGGGTGCGGGGAGAGGTGACCGGGTACCGCCGGACCAGCAGCGGCGCCGCCTTCTTCCGGCTCGCCGACCCCGAGGTGGACGAAGCGGCACTCGACGTGGGGGCCCGCGGGCGGGTGATGACAGAAGCGGATCGAATGCTCGGAGACGCCGGACTGGGAGGTTTGCGCGACGGCATCGAGATCCGGGTGAGAGGCACTGTCGGGATCTCCGCGCGCCGCTCCGACCTGCACCTCTCGCTTCTCGAGATCGACCCCGCCTTCACCGCCGGACGGCTCGCCATCGACCGGGCCGAGGTGCTCCGGAAGATGACCGCGGACGGCTCCATCGCCGCCAACGGGTCTCTTCCCATTCCCCTGGTTCCGCTGCGGGTCGGGCTGGTGACCAGCCGCGGGTCGGCGGCCCACGGAGACTTCACAGACCAGCTCCGACGCTCCCGCTACCGGTTTGCCGTCAGGACC
Organism: Actinomycetota bacterium; assembly: GCA_046537785.1. GTDB lineage: Bacteria > Actinomycetota > Acidimicrobiia > Spongiisociales > ZC4RG35 > JANQRA01. The sequence continues at coordinate 171,301 of JBKHKD010000001.1, read as the reverse complement.
GCCCACACCACCGTCCAGGGCGAGACCGCACCGGATCGGGTGGCCGCGGGGCTGGCGCGGGTGTCACAGGAGAACGTGGACATCATCGCGGTGATCAGAGGGGGCGGGTCGAAGCTCGACCTGGCCGGCTTCGACACCGAGACGGTCGCCCGGGCCGTTTCCCGGACGCCGGTGCCCGTCATCACCGGAATCGGCCACGAGATGGACCGCACCGTCGCCGACGAGGCAGCCGCCATCGCCGAGAAGACCCCTAGTGCCGCCGGGGAGTGGCTGGTCACCCGGGTGAAGGACTTCGCCGACCGTCTCGAAGGAGCCCGGACTCATATCCGACGAGAAGGCCGGAATGCGCTACAGAGACACCGTCACCTGCTGCGGCAGGCGGCCGGCGACATCTCGGGAGGGGCCAAGGCATTGCAACGCCAGCGCGACCTCCTCGATCATCTCGCCGCCGACATCGCGACCACCTCACGGAGAGTCCTGGCGAACCATGGCACCATGCTTGGTTCTCTGGAGGAGTGGTTCTCGGCGGTGGATCTGGAATCGACCCTACGTCGCGGTTTCGCCATCGTCACCTCAGAGGATGGCGAGACGGTGATCAAGTCGGTGGGCCAGGTTTCGTCCGGGGACCATCTCGCCGTCAGACTCGCCGACGGTACCGTCCGGGTTCGAGTCGAAGAAACATGAGCACCGAAGACCTCACCTACAGCCAGGCCCTGGACGAGCTGCGCGCGATCCATGCCCGGTTGAGCGCCGACGACGTGGACGTGGACCGGTTGTTGGACGACGTACAGAGGGCGTCGGAGTTGCTGGAGTTCTGTCAGAAGCGGATAACAGCCGTAGGGGAGCAGCTCGAGGAGGTACTGGAGGACTTCGAAGAGCCGTCCGGCTAGCTCTCACCTGGCGGCAGCCACCTCTTCGTTCTGGTCCTCCGGATCTGCGAACAGAGCCAGGAGACGGGTGTTTATCTCCTTGAATTCCTCGGTAGGGAGCTCATCCCGATTGTGCAGGTCGTTGGCGTCGCGAAGCAGCTTCATCCACTCCCGGGTCACTTCCCGGGTGGGAGGTGACTCCGAGTTCACGGCGTCCTCGATGGCCTCGACGCGGCGGGTGATCCTCGTGAGGGGCAATATCGAAGCCGGAGCCGACTCGACTGGCTCCGAACACAGGTCGGGGATCCTTGCCAAATTCTCTTTGAGGGTGACTTCCGGAGACTGAGATCCCCGGGCAACAGGGCCGGTCACCCAGGTGGCGAGGAGGCCGATAACCGCGAAGGTGACCAGCGCTATACCCAGCCAAAGGGCAATGCCGTCACCCGGCCAGCCCAGGGTGGCGCAGACGCCCCCTGCCTCGGACGTGAACACCGATATCGCTGCGGTGGCACAGTCGATCGCGGCGACGCCCGTCAGGGCGATCACCAGTGAACCGGCAGTGAGTGATGCGCGCAGAAACATGGTCGCCTAGGGCAATCGACCGAACACGCCGGAAACTTGAGCCGGGGCGCGGGTCAGACCGGTTCAAGGATGACGAGAGGAATCGGGCGCGCGGTCATCTCCTGATAGTCACCATATCCCTCATGACGGAGGAACAGCTCCCAAACCCGGGTCGCGTCATCCCCCTCGGGGAACCTGGCCCGGGCATCACGCCATACTCCCGCCTCACGCACTCTCGCCTTGGGATTGGCGCGAAGATTTCGGATCCAGGCCGGGTCGTGGTCGGCGCCCGCATTGGTTCCGGCCAGAGCCGGGCCCTCCGGGGTCTCCACATAGCTGATCAGAATTCTCCTCGACTGGCCGGTCTTGTGCCCCGTGGTCTCCAACTCCAACACGGGCATCCCGAGCACCCTGCGACCGAGCCTGCCACCGGACAGATCCCAGGCGAGACGGTGCAGCTTCCACTGGAGTCGCATCAAACTGCGCGAAGGCTGTTCGGGCATTGCCGACGACATTAAACGGGTGCGGTCTCACGGGTTGCCCGGCGACTGTTGTGGGACGGGCGCAGATGCCAGAATCTGACGGGTGAACACCGATGCTTATCTGAAGCGGATCGGGGTCTCCGGACCGATCGAGCCCGACCTGGAGAACCTGGAGCTATTGCAGCGGGCGCATCTCACCGCGGTCCCGTTCGAGAACCTCGACGTCTACGCGCGACGCCAGGTGAGGACCGACGACAACTGGACGCTGTCCAAGGTGGTCGATCGACGGCGGGGCGGGTGGTGTTTCGAGCTCAACGGTGCCTTCGCCAGCCTGCTCGCCGCGCTCGGTTACGACGTGCGCCGGCTCGCGGCCACGGTGCTGATGCGCGGCGGCAGCAACGCCCCAATGCCCACCCATCTCACGATCGCGGTGAACCTGAAACGCCTCTACCTGGTCGACGTCGGGTTCGGTGACTCTTTCATCCGGCCACTCCCCCTCGACCACGAGGGGCCACACGATGGAGGAACCGGCGACTACAGCTTCATCACCGAGGGAAACGATACGACCCTCGTCTCCTGGGATGAAGATGGGAACATGGTGCCGCAGTACCGGTTCGACCGCACGCCTCGGGCTCCCTCCGACTTCGAAGCGGCATCTGTGTATCTACGGACAACTCCGGGGCTGCAATGGACCCAATCGCGATTCGCCACCCGTCTCCTCGATGGCGGGCCTGACCGGGTGACGCTTCTCAACGACAAAATCAAGTTCCGACGGGACGGAGTCTGGGAGGAGCATGCGGTCGAGCCCGAAGATTGGGATCGACTCCTCAACGACTGGTTTCAGCTCACAGTCTGAGGGCCCTCCGATCAGGACTCGGAGTGGTCATCCTCTTGATCGCTCTCCGCTGACCGGCGACCCTCGGCATATCGGGAGAGCGCCGACCTGATGTCGATCGCGGCCTCGGCCGCGACCGTCGATGCATCGTCCTCCACGGGGGAGAAGTTTTCCCCGGGCACACGGACCCGGAGCGCCGTCACCGTGCCGCCCTGTTCAGGTGCCGACTCTTCGCGGGTCGTGGTTTCTGTCCGGGCTGGCGGTGGCGTCTCCTCACTGTGACTCTGCATCCCGTTCGGTTCGGGGCTGGACCGGGGTGGTGCCCGTCGCTCCTCGACTCCCGGCCGCTCCGCCAGTGGGACGAAGACCTTCTCCAGGAACGCTTCGGCTCTGCGACGAGCCTCTTCGGTCATGGCCACGACGCCGGAGTGAGGACGGTGGGCTCTCTCGAATCTCGCCAGATCGAGCGTCTCTTCGACCTCCTCGGCCTTGGCGAAGATGTCCTCACCCGCAGCTTGGCGCGGGGGCAATCGGTGACCGGTCTGTGGTTGGGGCTTCACTTCCGGTGACTGTTCCTCGCCAGGCTCTCCGACTCCACTGTCTCCAACCAATCTGGCCGGAACGGTGACCCGTGCCGTCGTCCCGGGAGCACCGGGCACGAGCCGAACCTGGATGTCGTGCCGGGAGGCGAGACGGGCAACGAGTGAGATGCCAAACGGCGAGCTCGAGTCATAGTCGCCGTCTTCGAGAAGCCTGTTGAGCTCACTCATGAGGTGCTCGGGGATGCCTACTCCCCGGTCGGAGATCGAGATCAGATAGTCGGCCTGATCGTGCAGGCCGGTCACGCGCACCCGGTCCTCGGGCTCGGAAAAGGAGATGGCGTTCTCGACGAGCTCGGTCACGATCTGGGTGAGAGCTCCCACTGCCTCAGTGTTCACCTCCGCGGGCTCGAGGGCGGCGACCTCGACACGTCGCTCATCGGAATTGGCGAGGGCGATCTCGATGAGCTCAGCGATGTCCATCAAGATGAGACCATACCGTTGCCCGGGGTGGACGACCAAGGACTGTGCGTGCCCTGTCTCATGACGTTGTCGAGGGTCAGAGCGAGTCAGCGGCGTCATCCAGCAAGGACACACGACGAAGGCGCACCGGCGAGGTGCGTCGAGAAGGAGAACGCAGCTGGGGGCGTCGCTGGCCGCTGTGAACCCGGCGAACGTTATGGGGCGGGGCACTAAACCGAATTGGAGGGAGGAGACACCGGGGAATCGGGGTGTCGGGGAATAAGGTTCGGGCATGGTCGCGGGTCTGGAGTCTGGCGCAACGGGAGGCGTATTCACCCGTGCCCATCGTCTTCTCGTCGTGGTGCTTTGGGGACACGTTCCCGTCCTGGTCGCCGCCGGCCTCGCCGTGGATCAACCGGTACACGAGGTCGCCCTCACCTCGCTGACTCTGATGGCATTCGCCCTTACCGGGATGACGATCCGGAGTCAGCGTCTGGCCTCCGTCGCGGTGACCCTCGGGCTGCTCGTGGCATCGGGGATCGTCGTCGACTACGCCGGGGGGTCCATCGGCGCTCACATCCACTTCTTTCTCGCCATCTGCGCCATCTCCTTCTACCAACATGCGATCACACTGGTGGTCGGAGTGGCTGCGGCAGGCGCCTACCACATCGGGTCCGCGGTCTTGTCAGGGGAGATGGCGGAGGCCGTCTCACACACCGGTGGGATCGCCGTGCTGGCACTGCTGCTCGCGGTCGGATGGCGTCTGACGCGAGACACCGATGGGGGCGATCGGTCGGGAGATCGCTTCCGTATCAGCTTCGAGGAAGCTCCTATAGGAATGGCCGTTCTCAAACCGTCCGGAGAGATCCTCGAGGCCAACCGGGCCATGGCCTCGATCCTCGGTTACGACCACGCTTCTCTCGTGGGCGTGAACATCAACTCTCTGGTGCATGTCGACGACAAAGCCGAACTGGGAGAGGCTTGGGAGGAGATGGGAAACAGCTCCTCCCACACTGCCAGCGAGTGGATGCGGTGTCTCACCGCCGACGGTCTTCTGGTGTGGGGGAAGGTATCCCTTTCTTTGGTCCCCAGAACCGACCAGCATCCGGCCATGGTGATCCTCCAGTTGGAGGACGCCAACCACCCCTATGAGGAGCAGCGTCGTCTCGAGGACCTCGTCAGAGGCAAGGACGAACTGGTCGCCGCTGTTGGCGGCGAGATCAGAGAGCCCCTCGGGCTGCTCATCGACCTCACCGACGCGGCCGGGCACTCCCATGTCGACACCCGGGACACCCTTCCCCGCATCGGGGCCCACGCCCGGAACATCGCCTCTATGGTCGATGACCTGGTGATATCGGCTCGGGCGGGTACCGCTCCCATATCGACGGCCGCCCAGACCCTCGACGCCGAACAGTTGTGCCGCGAGTTGATCGCGGCGACACCGGGCGCGGAAGGCGCTGCAGTCGACTTCAGGGCCCACGCTCTGTGGGCGGATCCCGCCATGACCCGGCACATCATCACCAATCTCCTCGGCAATGCGGTGCGATACGGGGGGTCGTCCATCTCCGTGCGCACCGTCAGCTCCGGGCCGGACACTGTGATCCAGGTGACCGACAACGGCCCCGAGCTGCCGGAGTCGGAACGAGAGAGGATGTTCAGCGGAGACCTGGCCAGGGGCGCACCGGTGACGAATCCTGCTGCGGTCGGTTTGAGTTTGGCGGTCAGCCGGCATCTGGCCCGCCAGATGGATGGCGACCTCGTCTACCGGAGGACGGGAGATGGGGAGAACATCTTCGAACTGCGACTTCCGTCGGAGCCGCTGAGCGAAATCCCGAGGAGACGTGGAGTAATGGGAGGGAGCGTCCCCGCGGAGCCTCCGCTCAAGCGTTGGTAGTCGCCAGGTCGAGGGCGTGCTCGACCAGCGTTACCAGGATCCGCTGGACGTCGACGCGAACCCGTGCATCGCAGTACTCGATGGGGATCTCCGGCGGAAGTTGCAGCGCATGGCGCACCTCGTCGATCGTGTGCAGCTTCCGGCCGTGGAAGGTGTTGATGGCGACGACGAATGGAGTGCCCCGCCGCTCGAAGAAGTCGATGGCGGCGAAGCTGGCCTCGATGCGCCTGGTGTCCACGAGCACGACCGCTCCGATCGCCCCTCGAGAGAGCTCGTTCCACATGAAGTGGAAGCGATCCTGACCGGGTGTGCCGAAGAGGTAGAGGACCAGTTGGTGTTTGAGGCTGACCCTGCCGAAGTCCATGGCCACCGTGGTCTCGGTCTTGGTCCCGTCTTCGAACAACTCGTCGATGCCGGCGCTGGCCTCGGTGATGATCGCCTCGGAGCGAAGTGGCTCGATCTCCGAGATTGCACCCACGAACGTGGTTTTGCCCACGCCGAAGCCACCGGCCACAACGATCTTGACCGGCGTCCGGCCCGCCTGTTCAGAGTGACTTGATTCCATCGAGCACCTTGCGGAGTAGATCTGTGTATACCTCGCCATCGGTTTCGGTGACGAGTTCAGGGGGCGGTTCGGTGATCGTCACGGCCCCCTGTGACCGGAGATCGTCGGCGAGGACCCTGACTACGCCCACCGGAACGTCCAACAACGCGGCAAGCTCGATCACCGCCGTCTCCTGTCTGGACATCGCGATGATCTCGGCTGACTCCCACTTGAAGCGGTGCCGGTTGCGCATCCCCGAGGGAGTGGCCGCAACGAGCGCCTCCAGTGCGATGGGGGCAGACTCGGTCCCGGCGCGACCACCGGTCATGGTGTAGGGACGGACGAGCCGCCCGCCGACCTCGGGATCGGGCGTGTTCTTGCTCATTCAGCCTGGGCGAGTAGTGCCTTCAGCTCCTGGCGGACATCGGGAGTGAGGCTGTCCCCAACCCTTTGCACGAAGATCGACATCTCGAAAGCGATCGCCCCCATGTCGATGTCTTTCTCGGTCAAACAGCAAATCAGCGAGCCATCGCGGATGCCGGTGACGAACAGCCATCCGTTCTGCATCTCGACAATCACATTGGAGACGGGCCCGGCGCCGAAGCGTCCCGCCGAGCCATAGGCCAGGCCGATCATCCCTGACGACACCGCGGCGAGCCGCTCGGCGGTTTCCCTGTCGACGTCCTCAGACTTAGCCAGTGCCAAACCGTCAGAGGAGACGACCACGGCCTGTTTGATTCCCGGAACCGTGTCACACAGACGTTCCAGCAGCCAGTTCAGGTTGCCAGCCGGGTCGGTCACTTCTCTTCCTCGCCCTTTTCCTGCTCCTTCCAAGGTCTGCCTCCCAGTGCCTCGTCGGCTTCGAATGCGGATCGCCTGCCCCGATCGTACGCGGATAGCGCCGATTTGATGTGGGAGGCACCCTCACCCGGTGATACGGCATCGGATCCGACGTCCTCGTCACCGAAGGAGCGTCCGGGTCTGCGCACGGGCAAACCGCTCTCGGGCTTGTCCGGGTCGGGCTCGCTGTAATCGGTTTCAGTGAGGTCGATGACCTGATCGGTCTCTTCAGTCTCGGGAACGGATTCCTCGCGAATGCGATTGGCGACGTAGTTGCGGGTCTCGGGGTCGGCGTACTCCGTCGGAGTCGGTGTGCTCGGCTTCTTCTCAGACTGCGGCGAGACCGCTTCCTGCTTCCACGGGCTCGTCTCTTTCTTCTCCTCGACTTCGAGGTGGTCCCTGGGGATGGTGACACGCACCGTCAGCCCCGGGACTCCCTTGATCAGCTCCACGTCGAGGCCGTGGCGGTGAGCCAGTTTCGCTACAACGTGCATGCCCAGCGTCGGGTCGACCGAAAGTCCCAAAGCGGGTGGGCGGTCGAGGATCCGGTTCATCTCGGCGAGACGGGCGACCGACATCCCGACACCGCGATCGGAGACCGCAAGCTGGTAGCCCCCCATGTCGAAGAGCCCCGTGACTCTGACCATCTCTGAAGGCGGGGAGAACTGGATGGCGTTTTCGAGCAGTTCGGCGACGAGATGGACCACGTCGGAGACAGCGCCACCGGAGAGCCGGGCAGGCTCGAGGGCAAGGACCTCGATGCGCTGGTATTCGTCGATCTCGCTGATCGCAGCCCGCACGACGTCGGCCATGTCTGTTGGTTTCGCCCACACCCGGGGCGATTCCGACCCGGCCAGGACGAGGAGGCTCTCGGAGTTGCGGCGCATCCGGGTGGCGAGATGGTCCAACTGGTAGAAGCTCGAGAGCACCTCGGGGTCGTCCTCCTTCGCCTCGAGGCTGTCGAGGAGGGCGATCTGGCGGTCGACGAGGGAGCTGTTGCGTCGCGCCAGTGTGACGAATATCGAAGAGACACCGGCGCGCAGCGCCTCCATCTGACGGGCACCCACCTCGATGAGCGACCCGTGGAGCTCTTCGAGTGATCGGGCAAGGTCGCCGACCTCGTCCTCCTGACTGGTGTCCAACTTGAGCTGGGCGATTGATTCGAGGTCGGTGTCCGGGTTGCGGAGAGCGTCGAGAAGGTCGACCAGGTCTTTCTGAGCGACCCGTCGGGCCGCTGACGATACCTCATCGATGCGGCGTGACATGGACCGTCCGGCCATGTACATCGAGATAAGGGTTCCAACTGCGACCACGATTACGACGGCCGCTATCGCCAGCGCTCCCACATCGGTCCACGTGTACCCGGGTGTCGTGTCCGTGGCGAGCACGTGCCAGACCAACAGGACACCGGCCAGCACCGCCACGGACGCGATAGGCACCACGGCGAGCGTGAGACGCGCCGGGATGCCCCACTGTCTACGTGCGGACCCCGATCGGTTTACGGCAGCCTCCCTCGGCTTCATCGCTGAGGACGTTACAAGCAGACCTCGCCGCTACTTGGAAGCGTCCGGATGAAATTCCGCAGTCGGTACAGCGGGCTTCCCGCGGGAAGCCCCTCGCCACATTGTCTGCTCAGCCGTCCTGGATGATCCGAGTTCCGGTGACGTTCGGGTATTGCGCTTCGGTGATGACACCGCCGAGCTCGTCGTTCAGGTAGTTGAGGACCCCTTGCTCGTAGGTGACTCCCAGACGCTCGAACGAAGCGTCTCCGAAGTCGTAGTCATCGCCCCCAGTCGCCAGGAAGTCGATAGTCGCAACGTCGACGGTTGTGGTGTCCTCATCGACCAGCCAACCGGTCGAGTCGAAGACGGTGTCGCCGCCGATGGCGATCTTCGACGGCCAGCTCGGATACCTCGATACCGCGCTCGCGACCAGGTCGATGGAGAACTGGGTGACCGGGACCACCATCTTCCACATCAACGCCGATGAGCCCGACATCCTTGACTACGACACGACGTTCAAGTCGGACACACAGGCGGCGCTGTATGAGCCCGAGGCCTACCGGGTGTCCGACCACGACCCTGTGATCGTCGGTCTGAAGTTCGGAGGTCCGGGCGATCGTGGAGGAGATCCATCACCCCCAGGTAGTGGTGGCCGGGGTCGCTGAGAGGCACGACTCTTCGCATCCTTTGGGATCACTTTCCACGACGTCTTGGGAAGTGGCCCCGGGTGCACTGTGTTGAACGGGGCATGACCGATCTAGCACGACTTGCCATCACCGGATCGAGGGGTGCGGTCGGCGGGCGGGTGGCCCGTCGGCTCGCCGAGCAGGGTGTGGAGCAACGTCTCGTAACCCGTGACGCCTCGACGGCGCCCGATCTACCGGGAGCGGTCCCAGCCGAAGTATCCGACTACGGAGACTACGGGGAGATGGTGACCGCTCTGGATGGAGTGGAGACACTCTTCCTCGTCTCTTTTCGGGAAGCCGACGACCGTCTGGAACGACACTTCAGAGCCGTCGACGCCGCTGCGGACGCGGGGGTTCGCCGCATCGTCTATCTGTCGTTCCTCAATGCTTCCGCGGACTCAACGTTCATCCTCGGCCGGCAGCACCACGCCACCGAGGAGCACATCAGGGAGAGCGGGATGGCCTTCACCTTCCTGCGGTCGAGCTTCTATGCCGATTTCGTCCCCTTCTTCTCCGGTGACGACGGTGTGATCAGGGCACCAGCAGGCGACGGCAAGGTGAGCTGGATCTGCCGCGACGACATCGCCGACACGGTCGTGGCCGCGGTGCAAACCGACGAGTACGACGGACAAGCACTGGAGAACACCGGTCCCGCCGCTCTCGACTTCAACGAGACGGCGGAAGTGCTCACCACAGTCACCGGAAGAGAGATCTCCTACGTCGAGGAGACCGAAGAAGAGGCGTGGGAGTCCCGGCGTCCGACCGGGGCACCAGATTGGGAGATCGCGGGATGGGTCAGTTCCTACCTGGCAATCAGGAACGATGAGCTCTCGCTGGTGTCGGACACCGTGGAGAGACTCACCGGGCGAGCGGCCCGTGACCTCGAGTCGTTCCTTGAGGACAACCCCGGACTGTGGTCACACCTGGCCGGATGAGAGAGTCGGGAGCGCCCGCTCGCGGCGGGACACTCCCGACGACGCGTTCCTGTTACTCGTCCTCCTGGGGACGGATCAGCTGACCCTCGATCTCGAGGTCCACTTCCTTCGAGACGAGCCAGCCGCCACCCTCGAGGGGGACGTTCCAGGTCAGGCCCCAGTCCTCGCGCACCAGCTTCGCCGAGGCATTGAACCCGACGTGCTCGTTGCCCCAGGGGTCGGTGGCCGTACCCTCGTACTCGACATCGAGAGTGACCGGACGGGTCTCCCCACGAATGGAGAGATCGCCGGTCACCTTCCAGATGTCACCCTCCTGACGAATGTCGGTTGAGGTGAACGTCAGCTTCGGGTAGTTCTCGACGTCGAGGAAGTCTCCCGAACGGAGATGTCCGTCTCGGTCGGCTGCACCCGTCGTGATGCTGGCGGCGTCGAGGGAGACCTCTACCTTCGTGTCGCTGAGGTTCTCGGCTATCTCGATATTCGAGTCGAACTCGTCGAAGTGGCCCCGAACCTTGCTCACCATCAGGTGCTTGGCCACGAACCCGATCTTCGAATGGGCCGGGTCGAGGACCCAGGTGCCTGTCTCGATGCTCGGGCGGGTTGTTGTTTCAGTGGTCACGGTTGCTCCTTTTTCATATCGCCGTGATTAGTTGCTTAAGACAACCATTGTAGGAGACAACTATTCCTAGAATGTGAGATATGACCGACCAACCCCCCGGGAGAGTCCGCGCCTGGCGAGCGTTGATGCATGTCCACTCGTCCGTGACACGGGCAATCGACGAGACGCTGCGGGCCGAGATGGGGATTCCCGGAGCGTGGTACGAGGCGCTGGTCGAGATCGCATTCGCCGGCGGCACGATGCGCATGCACGAGTTCGCCGAGGAGACAACCCTCACCAAGAGCGGCGCCACCCGTTTCATCGACCGTCTGGAGAAGGCCGGTCTCGTGGAACGGGTCGAGTGCCCCACCGACCGTCGTGCCTACCACCTGACGCTGACCGACAAGGGCAAGGCGGCACAGAAGGCGGCCGACCCCCACGTCCTGCGGGTCATCGAGGACCACTTCGGCAGCTACATCAGCGACGAGGAGGCAACAGTCCTCCTAGACACTCTCAACCGGATGCGGAAGTCGCCCGCAGCGGCCTAGTGTCGCTTCGATGAGCTCACAGAATCAGGTCTCCGGAGACCAACAGACCTGGCGTGTCCTGGCCCACGCCTCCGCCTTCATCCAATTCGTCGGCGTGCCCTCAGTGGTGGGACCCCTGGTTGTCTGGCTGATCCGGCGGGAAGACCCTGTCGTTGAACCGCATGCCCGCGATGCGCTCAACTTCCAGCTCTCGCTCCTGATCTACTTCGTCGCCGGAACAATCCTCGCTTTCCTGGCGGCAATCACGATCATCGGCATCGTGATCACCGCATTCATCGTCATCCTTCTCTTGGTCCTCGTCGTGCTGGAGCTGGTCTTCGCCCTGCTCGGCACCCTCGCCGCCTCCCGCGGGGAGCGCTACCGCTATCCAATGAGTCTCCAGCTGATCAAGGGCTGAAGGGAGAGAAGCGCCCGGCATGGCCGACCTCCTGGCGATATCCGCCCTGACGATCGCCCTGCTGATGCTGGCGACGTGGGTGGTCAGCGTGGTCCTCGACGACGCTTCCATCGTCGACATCGTGTGGGGGCTCGGATTCGTGGCGGCTATCTGGGCCGTCTATCTGACAGCAGACATCGACACCACCACCGACCGGTCACTGCTGATGCTCGCCATAGTCACCATCTGGGGACTCCGGCTCACGGGTTATCTCGCCTGGAGAAACATCGGCAAGGGCGAAGACCGGCGCTATCAGGAGATGAGAAGGAAGAACCCGGATTCCTTCTGGCTACGCAGCCTGTATGTGGTGTTCGGACTTCAGGCGGTGATCATGTGGGTGGTGGCGGTCCCTGCGGTCGTCACCCAGGGAAGCGAAGGGTCGCTGTTATGGCTCGACTATCTGGGTGCGACAGTCTGGCTGCTGGGCATAGTCTTCGAGGCCGTGGGTGACTTCCAGCTGGCCAGGTTCAAGGCCAGACCCGATTCGAAAGGGAAGGTCATGGACCGGGGGCTGTGGCGGTACACGCGGCATCCCAATTACTTCGGCGACTTCTGCGTCTGGTGGGGCATTTACCTGGTGGCTGCCGCCGGCGGAGCCTGGTGGGCGGTCTTCTCCCCCATCGTTATGAGCGCCCTCCTGATGAGATACTCAGGAGTCGGACTGTTGGAGAAGACGATCACGCGTCGTCGTCCGGAGTACGAAGAGTACATCCGGACGACGAACGCGTTCTTCCCGGGACCCCCGAGGCGTCAGGGCAGATAGACCGCGGTGGCCCCGGCCACCAGGCCGTCGCCGGGATTCGACCGCGTCAGCTATTGGTAGTGGAGACGGAGACAATCCCACGATCGGCTTACGACGCAATCGAGGGTCTTCAACGCGGAGAAGAGCCCGATACCAGAGAAGACCAGGACCAGGAGCGGCGCTGCTGACCATCCCGACAGAGTCGCGACCGCTGCGATGAGCAGCGAGGCGACGAAGAGGACGAGGTAGGCAAGCGACCGCCGTGTCTGCGCCCGTCGTCGATGACGGACCTCGACACTGGCCCGTAGCGCACTGAGCGAGCCAGACGTCAGCTCCACTCTGACCTGCCCGTTGCGAAGGCGACGGGTACAGACCCAGAGTTGTGGGGCGGCGAGCTCGATTTCGTATGGTCCGGCACGCCATCCGTAGTCTCTTTCGACCCAGGTGAGACGGCTCACCTATGTCAGTCTATGGGAAGGCCGTCCCGCCTGTCAGCTCCCGTCTGACTCCATGTAGGAGGCGAGATCGATGACCACCTCCTGAAACTCTCGTCCGTGTCCGGACTCGACTGCGTGGGCGACCTCATGGAGCACGGTCCACGCCCGGGCAGGGCTCTCGATCGAGACCAGCCGTTCTTCCCGGTCGTAAACGCCGCCGAGACGGCCATCGAGATCGTCCACCACGACCAGACCGACACGTTGGATGCCGAGATGGTCTGTAAGTTCGTTGGCGAGGGTACGTGCTTCCTCCTCGTCGAGGAAGGTGTTGGAGAGACGGCTCATCGTCAGGTCGAGTCCCGCCTCCCGGACGCCATCCTGGACTATGCAATAGTCGAACCCACACACCTCAAGACCGTTGTCGGCCACGGAGGCGGCGAAGAAGACGTTGTATAGCGGGACGATGATCATGGCAGCCGCGGTCAATGCGGCCATGGCGATAAGGACGGGGCGTCGCCAGGTGGGTGGCGCCGGCTCAAACTCCTCGTCGAGGAAGTCCTCGTCTTCGAAGAATTCGTCCTCAGCGAAGAAGAAGTCGTCTTCTGGTGGGCCCGGCTCGGTCACCCGGGTGATGGTATGAGCAGGCTGACGGCACCGGACGTCGCTCCGGTCAGTGCTTCACCTCGAGACCGCCGAAGAGCACGGTCGCATCGATGGCGAGATGAGGTGCATCAGCACCAAGCCCTTCCTTCGATGTGGCGTTCTCGAACCCGCCGAACAAGGGGAAGCCGTTGATGTCGACCCGCCACCCGTGCGGCACCCTGATCTCCACGCCGCCGAAAGCAGCGAAAACGTCGAGTGCAGCTCCCGGTGCCAGCGAGGCCGAGCTGAGATCGATTTCCGCTCCGCCGAACACCGCTCCGATCGTTCCGCCCTCCAACTGCGAGGAGTCCGAGTTGAGTGTGGTCCCCGAGAAGACGTTGAAGGTGTTGATGCGGTGCTCCGAGGACGTCGTCCGGGTCCCCGCACCCCGGCCGAAGATCACGACCAGACCAACAACGATCACCAGAGCAGGCAGCAGGACATTGACGATGTCAACCACACCTGTCGTGTTGAGCAACACGGCCCCTCCCCCGACGACGAGGATCACTGGCATCACCCAGTGCCTCGGGTTGGCCATGAAAACGAGAACGCCCCCGACGATGATGGCCAGCGGCCACCAGTCACCAACGATCTGCCCGGCGTTCAGGACGTCCAGGTTGTCGAGCAGCAGCAGTGTGCCGAACGTGACGATGATCAGCCCGAAGTAGGCCCTGCCCCAGTTCATCAGCGGCCGATGTCCGGGTCGGTCTGTCGGGCCCGACTGCGGATCGTGAACACGGAGTCGCCGGAAAGGACTCCTCCGCGGCCGAAGAGCCGTCCGAACTGCCAGTTTGACAGTCCAAGCTCCGGTCGGTTGAGGGCGTACTGGCCGTCGACCCATCTGGTGAATCCGTTGCCCACGAACGGGGCGTCTACCAGGTCGAAGAACCGCTGGTGCTCGTCGTCGTCCTCGGAGATCAGGCTGGCAGCGAAGCGAGGGCTCTGGACGTTGAAGAGCTGGATGGCCGTGTCGACGTCGGGCACGACAGTCAGGGTCACCTCAGGGCTCTGCTCCCACTCCCACTCGAAACCCAACTGGTCGTCGCCGATCAACTCGGTCCGGGACTCCTGGACCGGCCCCCCGGCACGATGAATGGATGCCGGTTTGAACCAAGCCGCTGGCACCAGGTCGCGTGCGTTCTCGGTGACGTGCAGCTTGGCGGTCGACCCCAGCCTCTCCCCGGCCTGGTGGAGCGCCTCGAGGAAGACGGGCACGAGGTCAGACGCCCTCGACTCCACTATGCAAGCCGTGTTCAGCGTGTTGCAGACCTTGCGGTCGAGCGAGTTGTAGACCGCGGAGGCAAACACGTCGGGCTTCGCCGACTCTGCCGCCACGATCCAGGCGCCCCCCGTTCCGTGGAGGCTGACCGGAGTCCCTGTCTGTCTGGCCACGGAACCGAGTTGGGAGACCGCGGTGCCCGATCCCCTGGCTACTGCAAGCCCCAGTCTCGGGTCGGAGAACATCGCCCATCCGGCGGCCCGTGATGGAGTGTCCACCAGCGACGCCGCCCCCTCGGGCAGGCCGGACTCTGCCAATGCCGGGTTGAGAGCGTGGCTCATGATCGCCCGGGCCGTGCCAAGGGCATCGGAGCCGATCCTGAACACGACGGTGTTGCCCGCGGCCAGCACACCGGTGGCGTCGGCGAACACGTTGGGCCTTCCCTCGAAGACAAACCCGACGACTCCCAGACCTGACCGGATCTGCTCGAGAGTCCATCCCTCATGGTCAACTGTCTCGACGACCTGTCCTCTGCCGACGTCTCCCTTGGCCCAGAGACGGAGTCCCTCGATCATCCCCTCCCGCATGGAGTCGCTGAGCACGAGCCTTGTGGTGGAGCGACCCCGCTCCTCGGCCCTCGCCACGTCCTCGGCGTTGGCCCGGGCTATTGCCTCGAAGGCAGTGTCGTCCTTGAGCCTCGCGGCAAAGGTGTCGAAGAACGCTGCGAGTTGGGCGTCCTCGACGGTGCCCATGGAGGCAAAGGCCCTGGTGGCAGCGGTAACGGCACGCTCCGCCTCATCCCACTCGGCGACGGGGATATGAAGCAGCGCCCCGGTGTCCTGGACCACCACAAGACGATCTCCAGGCTCGAAGGCACGCGCCAGGTCCTCGTCTACATGGGTGACCCGGTTCCCGCCGTAGACGATGGGCATCCCGGGCTCGAGTCTTTCGAGAATCTCGCTCACGGGACGATCCTAAGTCAGGACGACCAGGTCGTCACGATGGATGACCTCACCGCCCGCCACCGAGCTGTGCTCGCCGCGCACGCGGACAATCGCGTCCGATGACATCGCCGCCAGCCCTTTGGCGATCAGCCTCCCGTTGGCGAGCACCTCGACGGCGGTCCCCTCCCCGAACCTGCCCTCTACCCCGGTCACACCTACGGGCAAAAGGGACTTCCCCGCTTCCTTCAGGGCGCGCGCCGCTCCTTCGTCTACCGAGACCGACCCCTCCGAGGGCGAGCCGAAGGCGATCCACAGCTTCCGCGCCGACAGGCTCGACTCCCGCGGGTCGACCCATGTGCCGACATCCTCACCAGCTATCGCCCGCTCCACCACCCCTTTCTCAATGGCCGACGCGATGACGGTGGGGACCCCCGACCAAGCGGCCATGCGGGCGGCGGCGACTTTGGTGGCAACTCCACCCGAGCCAAACCTGCCCTGACTCGAGTTGATCCGGAGCTGGTCGAGCACCTCGTCGGTATGCCTGACGGCGGAGAGGAGCTCCGCGGTCTCGGAGATCCATGGATCGCCCGAGTAGATCCCGGAGGTGTCGGTGAGGAGGACGAGCATCCCGGCGGACACCAGGTGGGAGACGATGGCGGCAAGCCGGTCGTTGTCCCCGAAACGAAGCTCGTCGACGACCACGGTGTCGTTCTCGTTGACCACCGGTACGACCCCAAGTGAGAGCATCCGCTCCAGTGCCGTGCGGGCGTGCAGATACTGGTCACGGCGGGCGAGAACGTCGCGGGTCAGCAGCACCTGGCCCACCTGACGGCCCGCCTTCTCGAACTCTTCGGTGTACATCGCCATAAGACGGTTCTGGCCGACGGCGGCCGCCACCTGAAGCCCCGGGATATCGCCCGGCCGGTCGGTCAACCCCATGACGGGAAGCCCGGCTGCAATCGCTCCGGACGTCACCAGGATGGTGGGATGACCCGCCGACCAAGCCGCCTCGACGTTGGCGACGACCGACCGGACCGCCTCGCGCTGGATCCCCGGCTGGCTGCCGCTAAGGCTCGACGTCCCGATCTTGACGACCACCGCCGACATGGGTGCTGCCCGCTTCCTCATCGCCCGGGCACGGTAGTAGCGGAACCTGTTACCTCAGGTTCCGGGGCTCATATCCGGAACCCAGCGCCTCGAGAAAAACTCGAGGCGCTGGGTTCCATCGTTCTCGAGGCGATTCGTTCCACATGTGAGCCGTACTACCTGAGGTTTGCGGTTCCACTAGATCTTGGGGACCCGAAAGCCGGACTTTTCGATGACGTGATCGCGCGCTTCGTCGGCCTGGCGCATCACCGCGGGCCAGTCGACGTGTTTTAGTTTCCCGCATCGTTTCATCACCCGGCCCGCGATGAGGACGGTGTCGACGTTGCCAGTGTCCATGCCAGCTACCACGGCCGTCACCGGGTCGTTGAGAGGGGTGACGTTCAGCCGGTCGGTGCGCAGCATCACGATGTCGGCCTGCTTGCCTGGGGTGAGGGTGCCGACCTTGTGGTCGAGCCCGTTGGCTTTGGCTCCCTCCAGGGTCGCCCACCGCAGGACATCTCTGGTGGTGGCAGCGGTCTTGCCCTGGGCGGCAGCCAGGGCATGCTGTAGCCCGAGCACCGAGCGCATCTGGTTGAACATGTCCGAGGGCACGTTGGTCTCCACGTCCACGCTGAGGCTGGGCGGCAGGCCCCGGTCGAGGAACTTCTGGATGGGGGGCATGCCGTGGCCCATCATCATCTCCACCGGTGACGCCAGCGACACCGTCCCTCCGGTGTCGACAATCATCTGGATCTCGGTGTCGTTGAGCGTGGTGCAATGGATGTAGGTCGTGTCCGGGCCCAGCAACCCGGCCTCCCCCATTTCCTGGAGCTTGGCGTCTAGTCCGTAGCTGCCAAACCCGACGTGGGTGGTGATGCGAGCGTCGGTCTCCCGGGCCAGCTTCCAGTGGTCCCGGGTGATCTCGAAGTCGGTGAACTCGGGACCGGGAGCCGCCAGGGCAAGGGTCAGCATCTGGTCCTTCGTGGGGAAGTGCTCGGTGGCGGCCCGGACGAACCAGCTTGGCTGACGCTCCTCCCACTTGCCCCACCAGGGGAACCCGTAGGCGAAGACGCCACGGAGACCCGAGTCCTCCAGCGCCCCGATGACCGCATCGGTGTGCTCGGGAGAGCCCTGGATGTGCGACCAGTCGAGAAGGGTGGTGACTCCGGCGTCGATCGCGCCCAGAGCGGACACGAGATTGCCGACGTATGCGTCTTCGGGGCGAAAGGCCGGGGCGAGCTTGTGCAAGACGAACGAGATGTAGCCGGTCCGTCCCTCGAGTGGGACGTCCGTGCCGATGTTGCGCAGCAGCCCCTCCCAGATGTGACGGTGGGTGTCGACGAACCCTGGCAGGACGATCATCCCGGTCGCATCGATGGTCTCCGCGTCCTCCACCGGAATGCTCGGCCCTATCTGGAGGATCTTGTCGCCCTCGATGAGCACATCCCCGGTCACGAAATCACCCACCTCGGGATCCATGCTGATGACTGTCCCGCCTTTGATCAGCCTCCTCCCCGCATGCGGGATGCTGAAGTCGATACCCGAGGGGTAGAACTCGGGTATGTCGACCTTCTCCGCGACGTTCGCCCCTAACACGATCCGCCTGGCCCGGCGGAAGTTCCTCTTGACCAGTTCTTTCAAGTCGCCGGCCTGAAAGAGGATGATGCCCACCAGGACCAGACCTCCGATGATCATGGTCCCGTCCGTGGGGGTCAGGCCGAGGAACGGCAGGACGGTGAGGATGATGGCGAGGAGGGTCGCCGCAACGGTGCTCCCGACAAATGTCGCCCGGCCACCGGCGAGTGAGGCGCCCCCGAGCACCGCGGCCGTGATGCTGTTCAGGGCGTAAGACCCTCCGACCTGGGGATTCCCGATGGGCGATCGGGACATCACGAAGAAGGCGGCAACGGCCGCCAGGACACTCGTGATGAGCAGTGCCCTCACCCGGACCCAGTTGGTCCTAATGCCACCCCGTTTGGCGGCCCGCTCGTCGTATCCGACCGCCCTAACAGCCAGCCCGGAGCCGGAGGCATGGAGCCACAGGTCCAACAGACCTGCACCTATCACAATCAGGATGAACGCCACCGGGATCGGGCCGATGGTCGTCGTGAAGAATGCGGCGAAGTCGGCGCTGATGATCCCCTGAGCCGTGGGGCGCAAAGTCAGGGCGATTCCGTCGAGGATGCTGAGGGTCGCCAGGGTGGCGATGATCGACGGGATCTTCACTCCCCTAATGAGCCCGGCGTTGACAAGCCCCAGGACGACCCCGCACCCGAGGACGGCACCGGCACCGATGAGCATCTGGGAGGTTGTTGCATCGGCTCCGATCAGGAAGGATGCAACCACCACGGCGACGCTGACCATCGCCCCCACGGAGAGGTCGAGATACCCGACGAGGATGGCGTGGGTCTGGGCGATGGCGGCCACTGCCAGCGGCATAGCCAGCAGCAGGATGTTGGAGATGTTCGCCGTGTTCAGGAAGTTGTCGAACCGTGTCGACGTGTACCAGAGAAGGGCAGCGATGAGGACGACCTGGAGTGCGACCGGCATCCAGAGGCGAAACTTGATGACTTTCCGCCACTTGACCTTGTCCCGGGCATTGCGGATGACCCTGCGGACGAAGGTGCGGGCCGCGTCGATACGGGTGCCGGCGATCGGCTCGCTCATGTGACGTCCTGCTTGGTCGGCGACTTGGGCATGGCGACTCCAAGTGGGGACCGGGCCGACTTGGCCAGACCGGGGCCCCTCACGATCGACTCGACAATGCGGGCTTCGTCGAGCTCGTCCCCGGGGATCTCCTCGATGATGGTGCCACGGGACATGACAAACACCCGGTCACACAGCCCGGCCAGTTCGAGAGGATCGGAGGACTTGACGAGTATCGCCGCGCCGGCACCGGCCCGGGTTCGCAACGCCTTGTAGATATCGAAGCGGGAGCCGACGTCGACCCCCTGGGTCGGCTCGTAGGCCAGAATCACCGAAGGCTTCTTCAGAAAAGACCGGGCAACGGAGACCTTCTGCTGGTCGCCACCGGAGAGGAACTCCACAGGCTGGTCGAGGGAAGGCGTTCGGATCTCCAGCTCCTCGACAAGCTCTGCCACCGCGCGCTTTTCCTGGCTCAGTCGCAGAAGTCCAAACCTGGTGAACCGCTTCAATGACTGGACAGTCGCGTTGGCTCGGACTCCGAGAACACCCATGAGCGCCTCAGATTTCCGGTCTCCGGGCAACAACATGAGACCGGCGCCAACTGCCTCGTGGGTGGAGATGAGGCTGAGTTCATCGTCGTCGCAGAGCACCCTGCCGGCCCGAGGGGGGATGCGTCCGGCGAGGCAGTCGAAGAGCTCAGGCTGGCCGTTGCCTTCGGCCCCTGCGATGCCAACGATCTCGCCACACTCGAGCGTGAAGCTGATCGGCCCAAACGACTGGCCCTGGAGACCGTCGACGACCAGGACCTCTTTCTGCTCGCCCGATCTTGGTGTGGGCTCGGGGAAGGCCGCCTCGAACGGGCGTCCGACGATGTATTCGACGATCTCTCCCTCGGTGGTTGTCCTTGCATCGAAGGTCCCCACGCTGTGACCGTCACGGAGGACCGTGACACGGTCGGCGACCTCCAGCACCTCCGGGAGCCGGTGGCTCACATAGACGACACCAACTCCCCTTTCCTTGCAGGCCAGGACGGTGCGGTGCAAGGCCTCCACCTCGTCAGGCCCCAAAGCCGTCGTGGGCTCGTCGAGAAGCAAGACCTTTGGATTGGTGACCAGTGCCTTCGCCACCTCGAATAGCTGGCGTTCGGCGAGGGTGAGCATCCCTACCGGTATGTCGGGGAAAAGCTCGATGTCGAGATCGAATTCCGCCAGCAGACGCCGCGCCCACTTCTTTCTTCGCCAGTACGGGGGACGCTGGTCGGGCGGAACGGAGAAATAGAAATTGTTCTTGACCGGCTCCCAGGCCACCGAGGAACCGTCCTGATAGGCCATGGCCAACCCGAGCTTGCGGGCCCGGACCGGGGAGTCGGTGCGAAGAGGTTTGCCCCCGATCCGGACCGATCCCAGATCGGGGTCTACAAACCCTGAGGCAATCCCGAGGAGAGTCGACTTGCCCGAGCCGTTCTCACCGACCAGAGCGTGAACCTCACCGGCGCGGCAATCGAAGCTGACGTCGGTCAGCGCACGAACCGCACCGAACTGACGAGACACGCCCTCGAGTTCGAGGACAAGCTCACCGTTCATCGGTACTCCTTCGGGACTGCCGTCTGTCATCAGCCGCCGTACATCAATGCCAGGACATCACCGGATACCAGCGAAGTACCGGACACGGCCGGATTCGGTCGATCCGGATCACAGTCGTCGGCCGTCACCTCACCCATCACATGCGGGACGGTCACCTCACCAGGAACGTCGTAGCCCTGGAGGGCCAGCATCGCCGTAGTGATCCCGACTCGTGACTGGAAGTCCCCTCCTGCCGAGTAGAAGATGTTGTACGTCGGCTCGTCGCGCTGCGCCGCAGGATCCTCGTTGAAGTCGACGGCCGTCGAGACAATGGTTCCGATCTCGGGATAGGTCGGTGCCTGGAGGATCGCCTCCATGTGGCTGAGCAATCCGATGAACTTCGTTCGTTTCATTTCCTCGCCATTCGGGCGTGTCCGCCCCGTTCTTCTCTCTCATCTGGTTGTTCGATTCGTGGTCGAATCCCCTTTCTCAACCATCTCCGATAGAGCTGTTTGTCGTTTTGTCTCTCGGGCGTCTGGATCCTCGCCGCTCCCGTAGCATTCGCTCCACGGCCTTGATGATCCGATCACCCGAAACCAGCATTCCCCCGATGATCACGAGACCGAAGACCACGAACTGGAGCGCCGTGGGCATGCCCATGGCCCGCATCATCTCATTGAGCCCCGTGAGGAAGAAGGCAGCGGTGAAAGTTGACAGAGGACTGGCCAGACCTCCGCTCAGCGACGCCCCGCCAATGACGACCGCGGCGATGGGGCCAAGTAGATAGGCAGAGGCAATGTCGACGCCGGGGTTGCGCAGTATGCCCGCCAGGAGGACTCCGGCGATGGCATAGAGGACGGCCGCGACGACGTAGACCAGGATCCGGTTGAGCGTGACTCTCACGCCCACCACCTCGGACGCCACCGGGTTGGCGCCCACCACCTGGAATCTGCGGCCCACCGACGTGTAACGGAGACCCACGATCACCAGCAGAGTGAGGAGCAGACCGACCCAGAAGACGGGACTGATGCCAAAGATTCGAGTGGAGGTCCATTCCGACAGGCGGGGCGGGACCGCGCTCTGGACCGGAAAGGTGCGGACGTAACGACTGACGACCCCCGCCACGACCTGACCGACAGCGAGGGTGACGATCAGAGCATTCAGCTTGAGGCCGCCAATCAGGATCCCGTTGACGAGACCGATGACGGCGCCCACGCCCAGCGCTGTCAGCAAAGCCGTACCGAGACGGTCGTTCGAGCTTTCGCTGACGCCGACCATGATCAAGGCGGCCAGGGTCATCGTCCCCGGTGTGCTCAGGTCGATCCCGGCGGTCATGATGACGAGCATCTGCCCGAGGGCAGCGATGGCCAGCAGGGCTCCGAAGGAGGCGATTGCGGAGATGGCCACCCGCCCCAGGGTCGCCGGGGCCCATACCGAGGTCACGACGACCAGGAGAACGATGGCCAGGTAGACCGGCATATAGCGGGAGGCGACGACGAATCTGGTCAGCGCCGAAGAGGTGGCCCTGATTGTGGTCACGCGGAGCTCCCGGTCCCGGTGAGGAGCCCGGCTGCGGCCGCCACCCGGCCCTTCGCTTCCGCTGCCAGGTCACGAGCACGCGCGACATCGGCAACGAGCTCCCCTTCCCGCATGAGAACACGACCCCCGGAGATGACCCAGTCGACGTTGGAGGTGTCCATGCCCCACACCACGGCTCCAATCGGGTCGTTGATCGGCCAGATGTTGGGGCGGTCGGTGCGGAGCACGACAACGTCGGCCTCCTTGCCCGGCTCGATGGAGCCGGTGACATCTCCGAGCCCCGCCACATTCGCCCCGTCGATGGTGGCGAATCTGATCACCTCTCTGGTGCTCAACAGGTTGGGAAGAGCGCCTTTCCCGGCCAGCTTCAGGTCGAAGTGGAGGGCATGCTGGACCGAGTTGGCCGATCTCATCTGGGCGAAGATGTCGCCCGATGCCAGCCTCTCGCTGTCCACTCCGAGCCCGGGCCGGATGTCGCGGTCGATCAGCTCCTGCATCGGCGGCATCCCGAATCCGTCCGCCATCTCACTTGAAGGGGCCAGTGAGACCCTGGCGCCGTGGGAAGCGATGGCGTCCAGATCGCGTTCGTCGAGGTGGGAACAGTGGATCAAGGTGACGTCCGGGCCAAGGAGGCCGCGGTCGGCGAGGTCGGCTATCGAACCCTCCTGCTCACTCGACGCCCCTACATGGGTGTGGACCCGCATCTCCAGCTCGCGGGCGAGCATCCAGTCCCGGGCTGTCCTGTCGAGATCGGACCTGTCGGGGTCACCCGGCCCGAAGGCGATGGTGTGTCCCGATCCTCCGCTGGCCGCCTTGCGGGCGGCGAGACGGCGCAGACGAGCCTTCTCCTCGTCCGGGCCGAGCGACCAGGTCGACGGGGCATGCACGAATAACGTGCGCAGACCCGCATCCTCATGAGCCTGAAGTGCCGCATCGATATGGCCGTCCTCGGGGCGGATGTCGGCCCAGTCGACCACGGTGGTGATGCCCGCCTCGATGGCGCCGAGGAGCCCGACCAAGGTGGCGGCGTAGACGTCGTCCGGCTCGTAGTGTCGCCCGTAGTCGTCGGGTGTCACCGGGGTGCCGTCCGGCGAACCGATCTCCCCGAGATTGCGGAACAAAGAGCGCCACACGTGACGGTGGGTGTCGACGAAACCCGGCATCACGATGGCATTGGTGGCATCCACTATCTCGGCACCACGGGCTCTGAGACCGGAACCGATCTCTACCACCCGGTCGTCCTCGATGAGCACGTCCGCCTCCGGGTGATTGGGTGTCCTCGCACCAAGGGTGAGCACACACCCGCCGCCGATGAGAATTCGCCGGCTCAAGTGCCTATCCCGAATCCACGGACTCGAGGACGGTTTCGTAGATCCTGTCGACCGAAGGAATGGCCAGATCCTCGAGCGCGGCCGCGGAAGGGAGGGGGATGTGAGGTGTGGTGATCCGGATCGATGGTCCGTCGAGATCCCAGAATGCCTCTTCGTCGACTATCGAGACCAGTTCTGCGCCCCAGCCGCAGAGTCGCGGGTTTTCCTCGACGGTGAAGAAGCGGCTGGTCTTGGTGACCGAGTCGAGCAGGGTTTGGGTGTCTAGGGGGACGAGGGAGCGCACGTCGATGACTTCCGCGGAGATGCCGGCTTCCTCGAGCCGGTCTGCGGCCTCGACGGCACGGGGGACCATGAGGGCGAGGGCGGCGATGGTGCAGTCGGTGCCTTCCCTGACCACTTTCGCCTTGCCCAACTCGTCGACGATCTCGCCGTCCGGCAACTCGGCCTTGTTGGCCATGAGCGACTTGTGCTCGAAGAACACGACGGGGTCGGGATCGCGGACCGAGGCGGCCATCAGCCCCACCACGTCTTCGGGTGTCGACGGGGCCACGACCTTGAGACCGGGGATCATCATGCACCAGTTCTCCACCGACTGGGAGTGCTGCGCCCCGAAGCGGGCACCGCCGCCGTTGGCGGTGCGGACGACCATGGGGAAGCTGACCTGACCGTCGGTCATGTAGCGGCTCTTGGCTACCTCGTTGGCCAACATGTCGAAACAGACCGCGATGAAGTCGGAGAACATGATCTCGGCGATCACGGGCACCCCGGTCATAGAGGCTCCCATGGCGGCTCCGACGATCGCCTGCTCGGAGATCGGTGTGTCACGGACCCGATCGGGGCCGAACTCGTCGATCAGCCCCACCGTCGTCTTGAAGACTCCCCCGGCCGCAGCGATGTCCTCACCCAACATCACCAGGCTGGGATCGCGACGCATCTCCTGGGCGATGCCGTAGGCGACCGCCTCCCGGTAGCTCAGTTCCGCCATCTCGAGCCTCCGTCGGCGTACACCTCGGTGAGAAGACTCTCCTCTCCGGGGAAGCGTCCCGCCTTGGCGAACTCGGTGGCGGCGTCAACCGCCTCCGCCACCTCCCGCTCGATGCCAGACAGCCTTTCTTCAGGCGCGCCGAGGGAGAGGAGACGGTCGTGGTACATCGGGATGGGATCGCGCTGGTTCCACGCCTCCACCTCCTCGGGGGGCCGGTACTTGCCGGGGTCGGCGCGGGAATGCCCGCCGGACCGGTAAGTGACCGCCTCGATCAGGGACGGCCCGCCACCCGAACGCGCCTTCGCCAGGGCATCGGTGGCGGTCAGGTAGATGGCGTCGGGGTCGTTGCCGTCGACGAGAATCGACTCCAGGCCATAAGCGGAAGCCCGATCGGCCGCGGGGTGTTCCACCGCGGTGATCAGGTCGATCGGCGTGTACTCCATATACAGGTTGTTCTCACATACGAAGACCACCGGGAGATTCCAGACCTTCGCCATGTTGAGGGCCTCGTGGAACGCTCCGATGTTGGTGGTCCCGTCCCCGAAGAAGGCCACCGCCACCTGGTCGGTGCCCCGCATCTGAGCGGACCATGCCGCACCGTTGGCGATACAGAGATGAGCCCCGATGATGGCGTAGGACCCCATCATCCCCTTGGCCGCGTCGGTGAGATGCATCGACCCGCCCTTGCCGCCCAAGATGCCGTTCTCCCTACCCAACAACTCGGCCATCGCCGGCCCCATCTCCATGCCCCGGGCCAGCGAGTGGGCATGTCCCCGGTAGGTGGCGAACGTGTAGTCGTCGGGTCTCATCGCCGCCCCGAACCCGGTGGCCACCGCTTCCATGCCCAGCGACAGATGACTCGTCCCCTTGACCAGGTTCTGCATGAACAGGTCATAAGCCCGCTTCTCGAACTGCCGCAGCTCGTGGAGCATCCGATACATGCCGACACGGGTGTCCATGTCGATGTCCGCCTCCGCCAACGACGTGTCCACCGGCTCGGGAAGGCGAGGCTCCCTCAGCGCATAGTCGGAGAGAGCGGGATCAGTACTCATTGGCCACCATCAGCTCCTCGCAGGGGAACAGGGTGATGACCTCGCACCCGTCGGCGGTGACGACCACCTCCTCTTCGATGCGCGCCGCCGAGCGGCCGTCCGCGGCCGGGGCATAGGTCTCGAGAGCGAAGAGCATCCCCTCCTTGATCTCAACCGGGGTTTCGAGGGAGTTGAGCCGGCTGATGATCGGACGTTCGTGCAGACCGACACCGACACCGTGGCCGAACTGGAGGCCAAAGGCGTCCATCTCGTCTTCGAATCCGAACTCGTGCGCCTCGGGCCAGACCTTTGCAATCTGGTCGGTGGTCGTGCCCGGCTTGACGAGGTCGATCGCCGCGTCCATCCACTCCCGGCACTGCTTGAAGGCGTCGTGGTGGGCCCGGCTGGCCCGTCCGACGGCGAACGTCCGGTAGTAACAGGTCCGGTAGCCGTTGAAGACGTGGATGATGTCGAAATAGGCCTGGTCTCCGGGCCGCAGCAGCCGGTCGCTGAAGACGTGCGGGTGGGGGCTGCACCTCTCTCCGGCGATCGAGTTGATGGCTTCGACGAACTCCGATCCCATCTCGAACAGACGGGCGTGGGCCATGCCCACGATGTCCGACTCGCGGACGCCCGGCTTGAGCATCTCGAAGATGTCCTGGTAGACGCCGTCGACCATGGCACAGGCCTGGGTGAGGAGAGTGATCTCGTCCTCGTTCTTGATCTCCCGGGCACGCATCATCGCCTGCTGGCCGTCGACAACCTGGAGGCCGGCGTCCTGAAGTGCCAGGAAGACACCGGTCTCGGCCAGGTCCACGCCGAGCTTCTCGTTGGCTACCCCGGCGTCCTCGAGGGCTCCCTTGATCTCTTTGACCGCCCTGTCGTGCAGTCCGGTTTCGGGGCCGATGGCACCCTGGAGGCCGGTGTTGCCACCCCTTGAGTTCTCTGCGTCGTACATGTGCGGGAGCTGGAGACGATGCGCCTTGGCGGCCGAGCCGAAGTCCCAAACCCGCGGGCGGCCTTCCCTCGTGACGAGCGCCCAGCGCTCGCCCTTGTTGAACGCCCAGTACCCGATCTGAGTGGAAGTGGCGTAGCGGATGTTGGATGTCTCGAACAGCAGGACGGCGCCTAGATCGAACTCCTCGAGCATCTGCTTCACGCGTCCGATCCGGTACTGGCGGAGACGCTCGAAATCGACGCGATTCTCCCAGTCGACGCCCATCACCCCGGGAGAGAATGTCGTTACGGGAAAGTCGGCCATTGGTTACTCCTTCTTCTTATCGCGGGCTCTGCCCGGCCTCTTCGGCCAGGGCGTTTTCTAGATATGACCAATCGCGGGCGAACCGATACGAGTGACGGGGTGGAGGCTGAGGCGCCTGTGTCTCCAGCCAGCGGACTATACCGTTTCCGATGTTGCGGAACTCATGGACACAGCCCACCCCCGCCCAAGCAACATCGCCCGCCTCGAGTTCGTAGGTGACTCCGTCGAACTTCGCCTCTGCCTTGCCCTCGAGGAACTGGTAGGCCTCCTCCAGCGGATGGTCGTGGGCACCGGCGAAACCACCCTCTTCGTACTGGACCATGAACATCGTCGACAGGTCGGCTCCGAGGTCCGAGTCGACCATCATCTTCACGCTGATGCCGCTGTAGACGAGAAGCGCGGTGCGCATACTGGCGCTCTGGGCGAGGCGGTCCTGGGTCTGGAGGGCCGGATCCATGTTCTCGGGGTCGATATGGCCGAAGTAGCGATTGCGCGGATCGCGAACATCAATGGGTTCGGGGTCGGCGGGGGCGATGGCGGCGGGGAACTGAGTATCGTACTGGAGGCGCTCCCTGGGAAGCGGAGCCTTCATCTCTGAGAACGAAACCAGGGCTGACCCCGTGTTTCGGAAGGCGTGGGTCATTCCCACCGGGAGCAGCCCGTAGTCGCCGGCCACCAGCCGATAGCTGCCCTCCGGGGTGTCCACGGTCAGCTCACCGTCGACGACATATAGGGTCTCCTCGAAGGAGTGGACGTGGGTGTCGACGTGGCCGCCGGGCTTCAGACGTGCCACCGCGAACCCCATCTGCACTCCCCCTCCCGGCTCGTCGACCACGTTGTGCCGGGTGTACCCGCTGCTCCGCCCTTCGAACTCCGGGGGGACGATGTAGTCGAGTTCGGCGGCTTTCTTGACGATGTGATGGGCCATCAGTCGTCCTCTCCTCGCAAGTAGACGGCTATCGCACTGAGATCGTCGCCTCCCATCCCGGCCTCTATGGCGCCGCGGACCACCTCGAGACTGGTGTTGGCCTGCTCCAGCGGGACCCCTACCTTCGAGCCCAGGGCGGTTATCAGCTCGAGGTCCTTGGCAACGAGATCGAGACTGAAGGCGACGACCGCGTCTTCGGGGTTCTCATAGGCCTCCCGCTTGTAGTCGAGGAACGGGGCGCCGGCTGCACCGCTGGCGAACACCTCGTAGGCGGTCTTTCTGTCCACTCCGGCCTTCTCGGCGAGAACCAATGCCTCGGACAGGGCGACGTTGAGACCGTGGAGAAGGCTGTTCACGGCCAGCTTGCATGCCGCCCCCGCTCCGCGCTCGCCCACGTGAATCACTTGCTTCGAGATTGCGGCGAGCAGCGGCTCCACCTCCTCGACGGTCCCGGGGTCTCCCCCGGCCATGATGGTGAGCGCCCCGGCTGCGACCGTGGAGACACTTCCTGAAACGGGACAGTCGAGAAACTGAGCTCCTGTTGAGTCGACCGCTGCGCCGACTTCGATGACAGTGTCCGGGTCGACGGTGCTGGTGTCGACTGCAATCGCATCCGACTCGATGCCCCCGACCACGCCCTCGTCTCCGAGGTAGACGGCGCGCAAGGCGGCGTCGTCCGCGAGACTGGAAACGATCAGACCCGCCCGAGCAGCGGCATCCGCCGCACTGTCGGCTATCTCCGATCCTGTGTCTTCTGCCACCGCCTCGGCCTTGGACCGGTCCCGGTTCCACAGCACGAGTTCGTATCCCGCGTCATGAAAGCGCCGGGCCATTGCACTGCCCATCCGGCCGAGCCCGATGACTGCGACTCTGCTCTCCATGTCACTCCTTACTGATTAGTGACACTACACACAATGGCCGGTCTTCATCCACGCAGAAGGGGCCGAATTTGGTCTGCGATGTAGCTCCCGATGGCGATGCTCGCCGTGGCCCCGGGTGAGGGTGCATTGAGCACATGGACCGTGTTGGCGGCCCTTTCGATCACGAAGTCGTCGACCAGGTTCCCCGCCGCATCGACCGCCTGCGCCCTGACTCCTGCCCCGCCGGGGACGAGATGGGCCTTGTCGAGAGCAGGGACGAGTCTCCGGGCGAGACGGGCGTAGAGGCTGGTCGATCGGGAGTTGAGCATCTCGGAGGTCCCTGACAGCCAGTTGCGCCTGGCCAGCCGCCGAAAGCCCCGATAGGCGAGGATCGACCCCAGCTCCTTCCAATCGGGGGCGACCCCCCGGTAATGCTCTCTGCCCAGCGCGAGGACCGCATTGGGACCCACTTCGACCGCGCCATCAATCCGGCGGGTGAAGTGCACCCCGAGAAAAGGGAATCGGGGGTCCGGCACCGGGTAGATGAGGGTGCGTACGAGATCTGTGGCGTCTTCCACCAGGCGGTAGTACTCGCCACGGAAGGGGACGATGCGGATGTCGGATCGGACTCCCGCCAAAGCCGCCACCCGATCGGAGTGGAGTCCAGCGCAGTTGACGAGCAATCTGGCCGTGAAACGGTGATCTCCCGCGTCGACCCTGACTTCATCGTCCCCGTGTTCGATGGCGGTTACCTCCGCCCCGGTGACTACCTCCGCCCCGGCGGTCTCCAACTCCCTGGAGTGGTGGGCGGCGATAGCCGGGAAATCGGCCACCCCGGCCTCGGGGACGTGCAGTGCGGCTATGCCGGTGGCGTGTGGTTCGAACTCGATGATCTCCTCCGGCCCGATGCGACGCAGCCCCTCGAGACCGTTGGCGTTACCCCGTCGCTCCAGTTCTTCGAGGGCGAAAAGCTCCGATTTGTCGGTGGCGATCACGAGCTTGCCGGACCGGTCATAGGCGATGCCTTCCTTCTCACATAGTTCGTAGACAGCCCGCCGCCCTTCTACACACAGCCGGGCCTTGAGCGACCCCGGCTTGTAATAAAGACCCGAATGGACGACACCGGAGTTGTGGCTGCTCTGATGTCTGGCCACCCCTTCTTCCTTGTCAACGACCACCAAGGAGATCCCGTCGAAAGCGTCTACCAGTGCCCGGGCCACGGCGAGTCCCACCAGGCCCGCTCCCACGATGCACACGTCGTAGCTTCTCTCAGTCACTCATCATCTCCCAATCACTGCGTCTGTGATCAGCCTCACTGCACATGCTGACCGCAGAACGTATATCCTCGCTGTTGTTCGACAAAGGAGCGAGTTGAAAATGGCCGATGGGTCAGTATTGGTAGTCGGCGGCACTGCGGGGCTGGGCCGTGCGATCGCCAGCCGCTACCACGAGCAAGGAAAGCCGGTGACCATCACCGGGCGTGATCAAAAGAGGGCCACCGAGATCGCCGCGGAGATAGGCGACGGAGTGACCGGCCTGGGTTTCGACCTGGCGAAGCCGGAGAAGATCGGAGATGCCCTCTCTGACGTCGGCCCCGTGCAACATCTGGTGGTCACTGCGATCACCCGCGACAATAACCCGATCCGTGAATACGACATCTCCACGGCCAGCGAGCTGATCACCATGAAGATGATCGGCTACGCCGAGACGGTGCACACGTTGATTCCCAAGTTCACCGACGACGCGTCGGTGGTCCTCTACGGCGGGCTGGCCAAGGAAAGGCCATATCCGGGGGCCATAACGGTTGCCACCGTCAACGGTGGGATCTCAACGATGATCAACGACCTCGTAGTCGAACTCGCCCCTATCCGGTTCAACGCCATCCATCCCGGCATCGTGGGCGACACCCCGTACTGGGAGGGCAAGGACCTCAGCGCCTTCGTCGAGAGAACGCCCACCGGCAAGTTGGCCACCACCCCAGAAGTCGTCGACGCTACCGTGTTCTTATTGGAGAACCCGGCGGTCAACGGGGTGAACCTTTATGTCGACGGCGGTTGGATGCGAATGTGAGTGAAGTCCACAGAGGTGCGGAGATGGATCAGACTCTCGAGGGCATCGGGGATCGTCTCCGCGAGGAGCGGGTGAGAGCAGGCATTAGCCAGCGGGAGCTCGCCCGTCGTCTCGGTCTATCCGCAAGCATGATCTCCCAGCTCGAAAGTGGCATGTCGAAGCCTTCGGTGGGCACGCTCTACGCCATCGTCACCGAGCTGAACCTGTCCCTGGACCGGATCATCAGGGGTGAGGATTTCACCGGCGACGAGCCGGGGCCGGCAGCAGAGCAGGAAGTGAGCCCTCTGGTCCATCCCGAGGATCGCCAGAGGATCGACCTGGCCTCAGGCGTCCGCTGGGAGGAGCTGTCCCCAACATTGGAGGACGGAGTCGACTTTCTCCACGCCATCTACGAAGTGGGGGGCGCCTCGACCCCCGACCAGTCGCTGATGCGTCACCACGGCCGCGAATACGGGTATGTGATGACCGGCATTCTGGGTATCCAGATCGGCTTCCAGGAATACGAGCTCAAGCCGGGTGACTCCATCGCCTTCGACTCCACCACGCCGCACCGCCTGTGGAACAAAGGCGACGAACCGGTCCACGCCATCTGGTTCGTCGCCGGACGCGACGCCGACGAACGCATCAAACACGACTGAAACCCACAACCACACGGCCTCGAGAAAAGCTCGAGGTTATGAGTTCCACGCTTCTCGAGGCCGTGGGTTCCATATATGAGTCCCACTACCTGAGGTTGTGGGTTTCAACCGCATTGCCGCCGCTGCGGCCCGCCAACCGATAGATTCGGGGTCATGAAGAAATTGCTGAGCTTCCTGGCGACGGCGGCATCGCTGTGGGTCGCGGTCTGGATCGTCGACGGCTTCGAATTCGATGGCGAGTGGTGGCAGTTCCTGATCGTCGCCGCGCTGATGGGTCTGGCCAACGTCGTGGTCAAACCCATCCTCCGCCTGTTCAGCCTGCCCTTGATCCTGCTGACACTTGGACTCTTTCTCATCGTGGTCAACGCCCTGGTGCTCTGGATCGTGGTCGGGCTCTCCGGTGCCCTCGAGCTGGGACTCACCTCGGAGGGATTCTTCTGGGAGACGTTCCTGGCTTCGATCGTTATCTCGATCGTCAGCTGGATCCTGGGGGCGGTCCTCCAGGACGAGTAGCCGCCGACGCACTCCGCCACGGGGCCCGGGCCACCCCTCCGATGATGACGCCGATTACTGGAAGACTGAGCACGAACCCGTTGAGGCCCTGCTCATCGGCAATGCCGATGGCTGCGAGAAACCCCAGCCCGGCACAGATCGACATCACGGCGAGCACGGGGCGCCACCACACCGGTGCTGGTCTGGCGTCGCGCTCGGGGCGCTCGTAACGGCCGAAGATCATGATCAAGGCAACGGTGGGGAGCATCAGGACCGCGAACCACACCGGTCTCGTCAGCCACCACTCGCCACTGAGTGGTCGCAAGCCAAACCCCCACCCGCCGGCAAGCATCGCCAGGCCAATGAGAATGATCATTGCCGTCAGGTGCCACAGGTAGAGGGTCATAATCCGGGCGCTGACCACGACGACGGCTGTCCAGGAACGAAGGCGGTTCATCCACCGCTCGAGGAGAGGCTCCCACAACAGGACCAGGCCGGCCTGGAACATGCCCAGCAGGGTGAGGGTCACCCGGGGCGGATACGAGTTGGTCACCTGGGCTGTGTCGAGACCGACCATGGCCACCGGATACGGCCCGAGCCACACCAGGAGAAGCGCTGCGCCCAAACCGGAGGTCATCAAGGCGACCCGTCGACCGGTGCCGGCCAGCCTCCCATCCACCCAGGCATAGCCGAGCTGATGCACCGTCGCCCACACGAACACGTAGTTGAGAAACCCTGCGGGGACGAACCCGAATCCGATCGAGACAATGTCAGCCGCCGCACCCAGAGCGAGCCCTGCTGCAATCGACCACCATCCGAATCGATCCCACAGCCACAGCGCCACCGGCGCCAGGGTGACGATGACCACATAGGCGGCGAGAAACCAGGTGGGCACCAGGGCCACCCGCGAGGAGAGCTGAAGCATCTCCCAATCGAGCCCGACTCTCAACCCAATCCAACCGCCGACGGCCCAGATCACCAGGAGCGGCACCACCGGGAGCGCCAGCCGCCGCAGCCGCGCCCTCAGCCATGCCCCGTACACCTCACCGCGCCGTCGCGCCGACCGCCAGGAGAGGGCGTTGGAGTAGCCGCCGACGAAGAAGAAGAGCGGCATCACCTGGAACAGCCAGGTAAGCGGGTGGGTCCAGTCGGCCAGCTCGAGGAGATGGCCGGGGACGATTTCGCCGTCCTCGAAGGTGATCGCAGCCATAAGCCAATGACCGAAGACGACCACAAGGATGGAGAAGACTCGAACGAGATCCACCACCCGATTGCGCGAGGGCGGGGTCGCCACGGCCATCTCCCGAGCACGTGCCATGAAGCTGATGGTCTGGATTGTGCCACCAGACACCGCAGCAGCATCGACATTGGGAGCCACCAGCTGCGTAAGGTGCGCCTCGAGCTCGATGATCCTCACATTGCGCATCCTCCACGTCGCCATCGCCGCCGCCTGGTTCGGGCACAAGCTGCTCATCCCGGCCGACATTCGAGAGTCGGTGCATGCTGGTGACGGGGAAGCCGAAGCGCTGCTCGATCGGTTGCGGCGCGCGGAAAGGTTCGGTGTCCTGTCGGGTCTGGGAACGCTGCTATCTGGTGGAGCCCTGATGTGGGTGTTGGGTGTCGAGACCATCAGTCTCTGGATCTGGGTCGGACTCGCCCTCGTCCTCGTGGCCGTCGGGATCGGGGCAACGGTGGCCCGCCCAGCTTCGAAACGGCTGCGGGCGGCGGTGGAGCACGGTGACCGGGTGGAGGCGACGGTCGCGGGACGTCAGATCAACCGGGTGCTCGGAGTCGAGAGCCTCCTGTGGCTCGGTGCCCTCGTGACGATGCTCGTCTGAAGCTTTATCAGACGGGCTGGCGATCGCGGTGCTCGACCTTGCCGTCGGCGTGCAGGGCAAATCGGCCCTCACTACGGTCGTGCACAGGATCGGGCCCGGACCACGGCCAGCCGCCGAACCCCGTCCGCTGGTAGTCGTCTACCGCCTGACGCAGCTCCTCGGGGCTGTTCATCACGAAAGGGCCCATCTGGAAGACAGGTGCATCGATGGGACGACCCTGGAGCATGAGAAACTCGGCCGGTGCCCCCCGATTCTCGAGGGTCGCCTCGGTCGACGGATCGAGACGGGCGGCGATCTCCTCAGATACGCCGGCGCCCCCGACCGTGAGGTGGTCACCTTGGAAGCAGTACAGCGTGCGGTTTGTCCCGGCGTTGGCGGCCGGCAGGTCGTAACGGGCCCCGGGAGCCAGACGGATGAGCCAGATGGCAAAGTCGGTGTCCGGTCGGGACGCCCACGAATCGGGTGGCGGTGAGGGTGGCTTCAGATCTCCAAGACCCCCTGCAATGGCATCGATCGAGACGCCTGCGGCCGGCTCGAGGGTGGGGATGTCCTCGCTCCACAGCATGCCGAAGTAGGCATCGACCATCTTCGACTCTGGCGGCAGGTTGAGCCATATCTGGAACAGCTCGAGCGGGTTGTCATCGGCCGGGTCAAGCAGGGGGAACATCTCAGAATGCATGATCCCGCTGCCGGTGGTGAGCCACTGGACGTCACCCTCTCCATACCGGGCGGTGGCCCCGAGCGAGTCGGAGTGGTCCACATAGCCGCGACGGACCACAGTCACGGTCTCGAATCCGCGGTGGGGGTGCCTCGGGAACCCGGGGACCGTGGCTCCGTGATACATGCTCCAACCGTCCCGGTAGGAGAAATCAGAGCCGAT
The DNA here is from genome assembly GCA_046537785.1 of Actinomycetota bacterium. GTDB lineage: Bacteria > Actinomycetota > Acidimicrobiia > Spongiisociales > ZC4RG35 > JANQRA01. The sequence goes on along the minus strand of JBKHKD010000001.1, from coordinate 136,439 downwards.
GTTGCGTCCCGCCAGCAGCTGCCGGTCGACACCGAGACTCTCATTGCCCGCGGGGTAGTGGTCCTCATGGTGGACGGTGAAGATGAAGGGGTCGAACCCGTCCCAGGGGAATCCCAGTTGCACGAGATCGCGTATGACAGTCATCCGAGTGATACAACGGTGTCGGCGTCGGCAAATTCCCGGTCGTCTTCTAGCGGATGAAGCGCCCTACCGCGTCGGCGACACCCTTGAGCAGACCCATCATGGCGGTGAATCCCGGGAGGGTGAGGCTCTGGGCCCCGTCGCTCAGTGCGGAGTCGGGGTCGTGGTGGACCTCGACCAGGACCCCGTCGGCACCGGCGGCCACACCCGCCGCAGCGAGTGGAGGCACGAGCGAGCGCTCCCCGGCGGCGTGACTCGGGTCGACGATGACCGGCAGGTGCGTCTTCTGTTTGAGCACGGGCACCGCACTCACGTCGAAGGTGTTGCGCGTCGCGGTCTCAAAGGTACGGATGCCCCTCTCGCACAGCATGACCCGGGGGTTGCCCGCCGACACCACATACTCGGCGGCCAGCAACAGCTCCTCGATCGAAGAGGAGATGCCCCGTTTCAACAGCACCGGCAGCGGTTGGGCGCCGGCTTCGGAGAGGAGCCGGAAGTTCTGCATGTTGCGCGCCCCGATCTGGAGCACGTCGGCGTGGCTCGCCACGAGGGCCACGTCCTCGGGCGCGACCACTTCGGTGACCACCGGCAACCCGGTCTGCTCGCGGGCGGCGGCCAGCAGCAACAGTCCCTCCTCCCCCAGACCCTGGAAGCTGTAGGGAGAGGTCCTCGGCTTGAAGGCCCCGCCACGGAGGATGCGGGCACCCGCCTCGGCCACGCCCCTGGAAATGGTGGAGATCTGGGACTCCGACTCCACAGAACAGGGACCGGCCATAGCCACTACCTCCGACTCGCCGACCTTCACGTCGCCAATGTCGACGATCGAGGGGGCGTCCTGGTGTTCCCGGGAAACCTGCGGGTAGGGAGGAGCTTCGGCGCGGATCGACGCCACGCCGGGCATCTGCTCGATCTCGTCGGCCAGTGCCTGGGCCGTGGAGTCGACGAGACCGATGTGGGTGGCGTCCCCGAGCTCGCTGACCAGGAGCCTTCCGCCATGCTGCTCGATGTAGCGGACGATGGACGCCTTGTCCTTCAGCGAGACGTCGCTCTCCAGGACGACGATCACGTCCCCACCTCCACGGGCCGGAGCCCTGCCAGGAACCCCGCCGGGTCCTCCCCTGCTTCGATGGCATCGATGAGTGCTGAGCCCACCACGACCCCGTCGACGTGTCCGGCCAGCGCCTCGACCTGGGATCGCTCCCTCACCCCAAAACCTGCCAGCACGGGCAACGACGCCACCGCCTTCACCCGATCGAGATATGCGAGTACGTCGGCATCGAAGGCAGTGGCGCCTCCCGTAGTGCCTTTGGTCGTCACCGCGTACACGAACCCTCTGCTGGCTGCGGCCAGCTCGGCGAGACGATCCTCCGGCGTGGTTGGAGCCACCAGTTGGACGAGACCCAGACCCTCCGGGCGCAGCAACGCGGTGAGTTCGCCACTCTCCTCCAGCGGGAGATCGGGAACGATGAGACCAGAGGTGCCTGCCTCGGCCATTCGGCTGACCGTTCCTGCGAGCCCGTAGGCGAGAAACGGGTTGTAGTAGCCCATTAGCAGGTGGGGTGCGTCCAGACGGAGTCCTGCCAACGTGTCGAACACGTAGTCCAGGTTGACCCCGTGCTCGAGGGCGTGATGACTCGCCTTCTGGATCGTCTGACCGTCGGCCATCGGGTCGGTGAACGGGACTCCGATCTCTACGACGTCGGCGGCGGCCGCCACGGTCTCCAGCACCCGGGGAAACTCTTCGAGCCCGGGATAGCCCGCGGTCAGGTAGGCGCAGATGGCATGTCCTTCTGCGGCTTCGATCGCTTCCGTGATCAATTCGGTGCGATCACTCATGGCTCGCCTCCCGGATGATGGCGAGGTCCTTGTCTCCGCGACCGGAAACACAGATAGCGATCGAGGAGCCCGGATGTTCCCCCGCCCAGCGCCGCGCCCCGGCGATGGCGTGGGCCGACTCGAGAGCAGGGATGACACCCTCTGCGGTGGAGCATTCGCGCAGCGCTGCGAGCGCCTCGCCGTCGTCAGCAGCGACATAGCTGGCCCGCCCGGTGTCGCGGAGCATGGCATGCTCGGGGCCCACTCCCGGGTAGTCGAGCCCGGGAGCGATGGAATGGGTCTCGTGGACCTGGCCATAGTCGTCCTGGAGTAGGGGCGTCATCGCCCCGTGAAGCACGCCCACGGTGCTCGATCCGAGGGTGGCACTGTGCGAAGTCCCGTCACCACCGGCCTCGACACCGAGGAGTGAGACCGTCTCGTCGTCGACGAAGCCCCGGAACATGCCGATGGCGTTGGAGCCGCCACCGACACAGGCCACCACGACGTCGGGCAGAGACCCTGTGGTGTCCAGCATCTGGGCCCGGGCCTCACGCCCGATGACCGCCTGGAGTTCGGCGACCAGAGTCGGATACGGATGCGGCCCCACGGCCGACCCCAGCAGGTAGTAGGTCCCGTCGGGATCGGCGACCCAGTCGCGCATCGCCTCGTCGATGGCCGATTGCAGGGTCTGTCCACCTTTCTCGACCGGCACCACATCCGCACCCAGCAGCTCCATCCGCTCGACATTGGTGGATTGGCGCACAACGTCGACCGCTCCCATGTACACCGTGCAGGGAAGACCGACCCGGGCAGCGGCCGCGGCGGCGGCTACGCCGTGTTGGCCCGCCCCGGTCTCGGCGACGACCCTGCTCACCCCGAGACGGCGGGCGAGCAGGGCCTGGCCGATGGCGTTGTTGATCTTGTGGGCTCCGGTATGACAGAGGTCCTCGCGCTTGAGATACACCTCCGCCCCCCAGGCGGCTCCGAGTTGCAGGGCGGGAGTGAGAGGTGTCGGGCGTCCCACGAACCTCTCCTGCTCGAAGGCCAGCTCCTCCTGGAACCCGACGTCGTCGAACATCCCGACAACCGCTTCTTCCAGCTTCCTCACGGCAGCCATCAGAGTTTCGGGCACGTATCTACCCCCATAGGCCCCATAGCGGCCCTCCGCGGAGACGCGCAGTGCCGGGGTTGTTTCGACGGTCATGTGTTCACCAGCCTTTCTTTGCAGCCTCCGCCGCACGTGCGGCAGCAACGAACGATTCGATCAGTGCCGGATCCTTGACTCCGGGCGACGACTCCACCCCGCTGCTCACGTCGACGCCATCGGGGCGCACGCGGTCGATGGCCTCACCCACATTCCTCGGGTGGAGCCCTCCGGCGAGCACCATCGCCCCCCGACGGGCCACCTCCGCCGCCTGTCGGAAGTCCACGGTGGAACCGACGCCACTCACCGGTCCCTCATAGAGGAACCGACCTGCATCGGGAACCGCCCCGAGCCCCTCCCGGAACACCGGAAGGGTTTCAAAGCCATCGAAGCCGGCGATAGCCTCGTGGTCGGCCTGGATGAGATCAGGCGTGAACACCTCGAGTACGCGTTCTACCTCAGCGCGGGAGGGCCGTCGGAAAACGGCGACACTCGACACCTCCGGGGGAAGCTCGGTGGATATCGCCAGGGCGTCCGGGGCTGATATCCGCCGGGACGACTCGGCGAAGACGAATCCGACTGCGTCAGCGCCAGCTGCGACGGCGGCCCGGGCTGTTCCCGGGTTAGTCACTCCGCAGATCTTGACGAAGAGACTCAAGACGACACCCCGCTCAGTGCCTCGCGCCCTGCGGAGAGGAAGCGACTCAGCCTGGCTCCGGGATCCGGATCCGACACCAGCGTGGAACCCACGAGAGCCATCCGGTATCCCAGGCCAGCGACCGAGGCAACATGTTCGGGTGCGGTCATGCCGCTCTCCGCGACCGCGGGCAGGTGGTCGGGAAGATGGGGAGCCAACGTCTCGAAACGGGAGCGGTCGATCCCCAAGGTGGCGAGATCCCGGCAGTTGACCCCCACCAGCACGTCACGATCGAAGACCGCCGCCGCCTTCTCGAGATCGGGTCGGTCGAACACCTCGACCAGGACGAACATGCCGTGGGAGATGGCCAAATCTGTCATCTCCTCCAGGGTGTCACCGGGAAGCATCCGGGCGATGAGCAACACGCCCGACGCGCCTGTGGCACGGGCCTCGACGACCTGGATCGGGTCGACGAGAAAGTCTTTCCGCATCACCGGAACATCGACCTCATGGGCGACCTCTTCCAGATCCTCGAGCGATCCGGCGAATCGATCGGGCTCGGTGAGGACCGATACCACAGCAGCGCCGTTCGACACATACGACCGGGCGAGGGACACGACGGTGTGTCCCGATCTCTCACTCACCAGGCGACCTTCCGAAGGGCTGGCCAGCTTGGCCTCGGCAAACAAGTCGAAGCCCCCTGGTGTCAGCCGCAGTGGCAGCGGCGACGTTGCGGACGCTGCCTGCGTCTGGAGGTCGGCGACGTCCGCCCGCTGGCGCGTCGCCCGGGCCCGGAGGACGCTGGCCCGCGACATCTCGGTGAGGAAGTCAGACACTCAGAGACTCCTGGCGGGCCAGGGCACTGAGACGTTCCAGCAGCCGACCGGCGGCGCCGTCTTCGAGGGCAGACGTCGCCGCGTCGAGGGCATCGTCCGGGGACGAGCCGGTGACCCGAAGCGCCAGGGTGGCACCGAGTACCAGAGCATCGCGATGCGGGCCTGTCTCCCCGGCGAAAACCCTCCTAATCGCTTCGGCGTTCTGGGCAGGGTCACCACCCACCAGTTCGTCGGGGGAGCAACGGGCGATGCCGAAGCTCGCCGGATCCTCAGATGTCTCTTTCACCTTCCCGGGAGTCACCTCTAAGAGCAGGTAGGGCCCGACCGGAGTGGGTTCGTCCCATCCGGGCTCGCCATGCACGACGAAGGCCCGTTCGATGTCCATCCCGGAGAGGGTCTCGGCCATCATCCGAGCGGTTTCCGGGCTGAAGGCCCCTACCACCAGATGCGGGGCGCGCGCCGGGTTGGCCAGCGGTCCGACGAGGTTGAAGATGGTGCGAACCCCCATTGCTTGACGCACCGGGGCCACCGACTTCATGGCCGGGTGAAAGCTGGGGGCGAACAGGTAGGTGAAGCCGACCTGGTCGAATACGGCGCCAGCCTTCGAAGGGTCCCAGGGAACGTCAAGCCCGAGAGACGCCAGGACGTCGAAGCTGCCGCTACGACTAGAGACCGACCGGTTCCCATGCTTGACGACCTCCGCTCCCGAAGCGGCGGCCAGCAAGGCCGCGCCGGTCGAGAGGTTGAGGCTCCCCGACGAGTCGCCTCCGGTGCCCACCACGTCGACCGTCCTGGAGACGTCTTCGATCTCGGGACGCACGGCGCGGTCCTGGAGACCTTCGGCGAAGGCGCGCACCTCCCCGGGCGTCTCGCCTCTGATCCGTAGGGCCGCCAGGGATGCGGCAGCCACGGCAGGATCTAGGTCGGGTGTGGTCAGATACGCGACCAGATGGGCCGCCTCGTCACCGGTCAGGGTCTCACCGGCCAAGAGCTTTCCCACGATCTCCTTCATGAGGTCGCTCCCACCAGCTCGTCGCTGGTACCTCTCACCCGCAAGCCCATGAAGTTGGCGATGAGACGATCTCCCAGGGGCGTCAACACGCTCTCGGGATGGAACTGGACTCCTTCCACCGGCAGCTCCTTGTGCCGGATGCCCATGATCTCTCCGTCCGAGGTGTACGCGGAGATGAGCATTTCCTCGGGGAGTTCGACCTCGGACACCGCCAGGGAGTGATAGCGGCCACCGACGAACGGGTTGGGTAGGCCCGAGAACACCGAGCGGCGATCGTGGTAGACCTCCGAGGACTTGCCGTGCATCAGCTTCGTCGCCGAATCGACCGAGCCGCCGAAGGCGACACCTATCGCCTGATGGCCGAGACACACTCCCAGCGTGGGAATCCTGCCCGAGAAGTGGCGAATGATCTCCACGGATGCCCCGGCGTCCTCCGGTCGTCCCGGTCCCGGGGAGATGACGAGATGGGTCGGGTCGATCTCGTCTGCTCGCGCCGGGGTGATGTCGTCGTTGTACGCCACTGTCACCCCGGCGCCGGTGACGAGAAACGCCTGAACGAGGTTGTAGGTGAAGGAGTCGTAGTTGTCCACGACAAGGACATGACTCATAGGCCCTCCTTGGCGAGCTCGAGCGCAGCCTCCAATGCGGCTGCTTTGGATATGACTTCGTGGTGCTCGGCGGCCGGGTCGCTGTCGGCGACGATCCCCGCCCCGGCCTGGTAGCTGTAACCTCCGTCCTCGAAGACCAGGGTGCGGATGGTGATGGCCTGATCCATAGCGCCACCGTGCCCGAAGTAGCCGATGGACCCCGAGTAGAGCCCCCTCGACACCGGCTCCAGCTCGTCGATTATCTCGATTGCCCGGAGCTTGGGAGCACCGGAGACCGTCCCGGCCGGGAAGGTGGCGGCGAAGAGGTCGAAGGCGTCGAGACCGGGCATGAGGTCGGCGGTAACTCCGCTGACCATGTGCATGACGTGGCTGTAACGCTCGATGGTCTTGTAGGGGTCGACGACGACCGAACCGGGCCGGGCGGTGCGCCCCACGTCGTTGCGGGCGAGATCGACCAACATCACATGCTCGGCGGCCTCTTTGGGGTCGCCCAGCAACTCCCGCTCGAGACGGTGGTCTTCGTCATCGTCGAGCCCCCGGGGCCTGGTCCCGGCGATGGGCCTCAACTCCGCCCTGGTCCCGTTGAGACGGGCGAGGGCCTCTGGCGACGAGCCCACGACCTGGCGGTCTCCGGTGTCGATGAAATACATGTACGGAGATGGGTTGAGGAGGCGAAGCGCCCGGTAGGCGGCGAACGGATGTACATCCGTCTCCCCCTCGAAACGGATAGATAGCACCAGCTGGTATACGTCACCGGCCTCGATGTGGCGTTTGACCGTCTCAACACCTCCAATGAACTCGTCCTTCGACATGCTCGGCGTGGCCGGGCCATGTCGGGACGGCTCAGAGGAGTGGTCCAGGGGACCACGCAGGGCGGCCTGAACTTCGGACCTCAACTCACGTCGCTCGTCTTCCGAGCCGGCGTGGAGCAGAGCCATGCGCCGGGTGAGATGGTCGAAGACGAGGATCGAGCTGGTGGTCATGTAAATCCCGTCGGGACCCTCGGGCTCGTGAGGGGCGGCCGGCAGCCGGTAGAGACGCCGGACCAGGTCGAATGCGGCCACTCCGACCAGGCCGCCATCGAATGGAGAGGCGTCGGACGGGACGCACACCGGAGCCCTTTCGAGAGCCTTTCTCAGCCCGGCAAGGACTTCGAAGTCGACGTGGTCGCCATCGACGTCGACACCATCGGCTCCGATGGTGACCCGCTGGGTGTCACCGAAGCCGATGAACGAGTAGCGACCGGTGTGGCCGCCCTCGACGCTCTCTAACAGATAGCGGGGCCGAAGCGGGGCCAGACGCAGATACGCCGACACCGGGGTGTCGAGATCTGCGGGTATGTCGAATATCGATTCCATTGTCTCCTCACGGGTCCGGGCCTGAGGAGTGTCTGTTCCGGGAATCGAAAAAACCCACCTCCGACCTGAGGTGGGTTCTTGCTTTCGGACTATGGGATGAGCCGAGTGGTCGCCACCTCTATGGGGTCGACCACCACCACTGCGCTGCGAATGCGGGTTTTCTGCTCATCGAGGAAGTGTTTCTACTAGTCGAGGACCTAACCGTCAACCCCCGGCGTCCTCGTTGACGATGGGGGCAACCTTCGTGCCGAGCAGTTCGATGCTGCGGAGCACCTGATCATGGGGGAGGGTGCCGACGCTGACATGGAGCTCGAAGCGATTTATGCCCAGCATCTCCTGCCAGCGAAGGATCTTGGCTGCGACGGTTTCCACATCACCCAGCACCAGCGACCCGTCCTCGCCGCGCATGGCGTCGAACTGCTGCTTGGTCATCGGGCCCCAGCCGCGCTCGCGACCGATCCGGGTCATCATCGCGGCGTACGATGCGTAGTACTTCTCGGCCGCCTGCTCGTTGCTGTCGGCGATGAAACCGTGAGCGTGGACCGAGAGGGGTGCCTCCTCGGGGTCATATCCCGACTCCCGGAGAGTCTTTCGGTGGAGATCGGCGAACGTGGCGAATCGTTGTGGCGGCCCACCGATTATCGCCAGGGCGACCGGGAGGCCACGGCTCGCCGCACGAACGATGGACTGTGGTGACCCGCCCACGGCGACCCGGACCGGAAGCCGGCGCTCGGTCCGGGGATAGATCGCCTGACCCTGGATGGGGGGACGAAACCGCCCCGACCAGTTGATGGCCCCGTCGCTGTCTCTGATTTGCAGCAGGAGATCGAGTTTTTCGGAGAAGAGGTCGTCGTAGTCCTCGAGATTGAAGCCAAAAAGAGGGAACGACTCGATGAAGGAGCCCCGACCCACCAGCAATTCGGCCCGTCCCGACGAGACGAGATCGAGAGTGGCGTACTGCTGGTAGACCCGGACGGGGTCGTCAGTGCTGAGGATCGAGACGGCGGGGAACAGCCTGATCCTGGAGGTGCGGCCAGCCGCAGCGGCCAGAGTGATCGCCGGGGCCGACGACGCGAAGTCGGGGCGATGATGCTCCCCCAGCCCGTAGACGTCCAGGCCGGCCAATTCGGCGGCTTCCACTTCTTCGATTATCTGACGTAGTCGCTCGCCATGACCGACTACGGAGTTCTCCCCCAGCGGCGGGATGGTCTCGGCGAAGCTCGTGATACCTAATTCCATCACACGCCAAACAACGCGTATCAGGCCCGGGACCTTCCCCTCTTATCCAACGACGCCCCTTCCACCAGGGGGCAGGGCCTTCGTCACACGACTGAGGAAGGCTTCCGACAGGGGGGAAACAGGACCCCGGGCGCCTCACCGGCCCGGGGTCCGCTCTTTGTACGCCCGACCGCTCCAACGCACAAAAGAGAGGGACCGCCGTTTTCGGCGGTCCCTCTCTTGGTCTCCGTCGGCCCTGCCTCCCCCGGGACCCCGGAGGTCCCGGCCCCCAAGAGGCTCAGGATCACCCCCAGGAGGAGATGGCTCTTCCGCTCAGAGGGCTGGTCTCACGACCCTGCGCCGAATCGCCCAAATGGACTTCCGTGTGGGGGTCCCGGGTTCCACCGAGCGGTTGCCCAGGTACCTCTTGACGGGATTGTCCAGCGACTCGACCGGGCGATTGAGCCACGCCCAGCGCCGGGCCATGCGAGATTCCCTTGCTCGAGACATGTAGAGCATCTGCTCTCCTCTCTCCTTCCATCGCCTCACGGGCGACGGTCACGTAGGAGTAGAGGAGTGATCAGCCCCGCTGATACGAGAAATCGCGGATGAAGGTCAGAGCACGACCCACTGAGTCTTGACGACCGTGCCGTCGGGGAAACGAAGGACGAGGCTGGCCGGTCCCGGAGAAACGCCCTCTGCCTCGAACCGGCCGGAGTCGTCGGACTCGGTCGTGAACGATGTCCCTGCGGTGTGGACCTCGACGGTGTAGCTGGCTCGAGGAGAGATGGCACCGAGGAGACGGCCGGAGGCCTCGGCGTACTCGATGTCGATCATCCATTGACCTGCCTGGAAGGAGATCATGCGCGCGGTTGCCGAGGACCTCACCCCCGACGGGAACTCCTCGTCTATGGAATCGAATTCCAACTCGGCGAGCTCAGCGTCAATATCGCGCCATGTATAGGCAGCCTTGGCGAACTCGATCACATCCCGGGGCACGGGATCGCTATCGCGGAGACCTTGGCGCAGCGCCGTGATCAGCTTTTCTTCCTCCGCAGATTCGAACTCGCTCAATGCTCACCTCCTGGCACTAAGAGTCCTCCAATCCCGGTGTGATACGCGATATCGCAGATTTCAGTTTCTCCAGGCACCGTGCCCGGGTCGGCCCAAGACTTCCGATCGGCCGGTCGGTGATCGCTGATATCTCCTCGTAGCTCAATGGCGGCTCGATGGTCATCAAGCGGAGCAACTGCCGGCAAGCGTCATCGAGGGTCCGGAACGCCCGCGCCACGTGTCGGCTCTCCTCCTCATGGATGAGAACCTCCTCCTGGGTGGGGTTGGTAGTGTCCTCAACGTCGTACTCGAACTCGGTGGGAATGTCTCTCTGCCGGGCCCGGACCACGCGGAGAGCCTCGCGACGAGCCGTGGTGGCCAGCCACCCGGGAAGCCGCTCAGGATCCTTGATCGAGTCGATGTTCTCGATCAGCTTGAGCCACACCGTCTGGCTCACGTCCTTGGCCATGGCCTCGTCGAGACGGAACCCCCGGGCCACCGACCACACCATCTGGTTGAACCTGTCCACGAGCGCGTCCCACGCGGCTCGTTCCCCCTTGGCCGCGCGATCCAACAACTCTCCGTGTGACAGCGACTCGATGATCGGATCGTAGGGATAATGAACGTGTCGGTGTCTCTCTCAGGCGCCCACACATATGAAAGAGGCCGCGGCGACGAATCGCTCGGGATCGTCTCCCATCTGTTGTTGGGCGCGGGATAGCGCCACTGCCGGGTCCAACCCGTCGATGAGGCCCCGATGGAAATCAACCATCAGATCCGAGGTGGCCGAGGAGTCGGGAACCAGGCCAACACTGGCCACCACGCTGCGGGTACCCATGCTGAGGAGTGCGGAGGTGATTCCGGCTAGCTCCTCTCCCGACCGGGACTCGGTGTATCCGGAGTCACAAGCCGAGAGGATCACCAGCGAGGGCGGGGCTTGGAGACGCTCGATGTCATAGACGTTCAAGTCGCCGTCACCCAGTCGAAGAGCAGAGAACATTGGATTCTCCACCTGGAAGCTGGCGTGGGAGGCAATATGGGCGATCGTTGCCCCCTCCATGGCAGCCCTCACGTCCTCCACCGATGAGCCGGGAGGAAGGATGTCAGCATCGTCGTAGAGCCCTCCGATCTCCGCGACCTCGGCACCGGCGACGGTCAGGTCGGGTCCACCGGCAACGACGACCCCGGTACCTGTGCTCGGCCTTCTGGCTGACCGCCACCACAACTGGGCCGAGGGACTCACCGTGACAGGTCTGCCGGCTAGCGAAGGCAGGGAGCTCCATGGAACCGCCATCAGCTCGGGTGGAGGAACGAGGACGAGCTGCTCCTGGCTCGCGGGCAGCGCTCCGAGGATCATGTTGTCGAGTACTCGGAGCGACTCCATGTCCACGGGTCTGCCCCGCCGTGCGGAGCGTCGCATTCCGAAGCGGACATGACCTAGCTCATTCAGGACAGGCGCGGCGTCTCCCATTTCGATCAGGTGAGCACGACTGTTTCTTGCGAGCACACCCACCAGACGTCCGTCGTGGATGGCGATCTCGAGCAAGACCCGCTTTCCCAGCCCATCCAACAAGGTTCGGACCTCGAGTCTGGCGCTGACAGAGCCGCCACCCCTCCTTCGTCGATCTGTGCTCTTGATCAGCTCCTGGAGATGCCGCCGCTGGCGCTGCAGGCCAGCGTCGTGACGGTCACCCGTCTTGCCAAGTTCAGCTTCCACCTTGCGCAGCCGCGCAAGCGCCTCGCGGACTTCTTCATCCTCATCGGAAGTCACCGGGCGATTGAGCAAAGCACGCGCCCGGGTGCGCTCCATCCACCGCAGGATCCGCCTGGGACGTCCCGACTCGAGCGCCAGCCCCAGACCGAGGGCACCCAGCTCGGCACCGTGTCGCTCGAGACCCATCCGGACATCGGTCGCGCCAAGCACCTTCTGATAATCCTCCAGCAATTGGAGGCCTGCGCGAGTCGCGGCATCCGCACCGCGGCGATCCCCTTCGATTTGTTTCGTCAGTGCCTTCGCCATCCGAGCGTGGATTCGCAGCTCCACCGGGCCGGCACGGATCCGTGTCACCGGCTCGAGCTGGGCACGTGCCGCCCCGGCATCACCGAGATCGAGAGCGATGCGCCCAGCTTGAAGGTGCGCCTGCGCTGCCTCCACCAGCAGTTCCTCCGACTCGAGGGCGGCGGCAACCTCTGCCGCCTCTCGAAACAGCTCCCGCGAGGCTCCCTCGCGCCGATGACGAGCCTCGACGACGAAGCGCCTTACTTCGATGCCACGTTTCGATCTCCCCTGAGAGTCCAGGACGTCGATGGCCTCCTCGGCCGCAGCCAACGCCTCGTCGAGTTGGCCTGCGAGCAGGGCGGCTCGTGCCGTCACCAGGAGGGCGTGGGGCAAATGCTCGCGATCCCCAGAGATGCGGTGGCCCTCGGTGACCTCCCTGGCTAGCTCAAGAGCCTCCTCGAACAGCCCGACACTCAAGAGCACCTCACAACGCGTGGCGTGCTGGGGTGCCGATGCGCCGATGAAACGCATGTAGATCTCATCACTCTCGGTCAGCAGAGCTAGGGCCTCGGGGATGTCTCCGCGATAGGACGCCAGCAGCCCGAGGTTGTGTTTGATGCCGCTGATGTAGGGCCACTCCTCCCTGCGCAGGGAGATCTCAAGGGCCTCGGAGAGATGGACTTCCGCCTCTCTCAGCCTCCCGAGCGTGATCTTCAGGTTTCCGAGGAGATGCAGGGTCGACCTGGTCATGGTCTCATCCGCCGAATCACGGAACGAGGACAGTCCGGACTCGAGAGCATGTATCGCCTCGACCGGCTCTCCTCTGATCATCGCGATCACACCCAACTGATACGACACACGGGCCTCGAGATAGGGAGTGGATGCAAGGCTCGCCGTCGTCTCGATCAATTCAAGGGCACCGTCCGCACGTCCATTCATCGCCATCGGACCTGCCATCTCCAGCACCGCCATCAGCTCGAGCTCACCGTCCCCGGCTTCGATGGCTGCCGCACGGGCTCGTACGGCGCTCTCGAGGGCGTCGTCGAGGTTGCCCAGCACGCGCGACGCTATGGAGCAGGCCCGAAGCACGATCGATCGCTCCCGGGCGGTGCCTAAACCCTCAGCGATGAAGCTGCGGGCGAGCTCCAGCGCCCGATCGGGCTCAGAGCTCGAAGACTCCAAGATTTGGTCCGGGCTCGAATTCACCTCACTCCCGCGTACGCACTAGTCCGTATACTCGCATGCCAGTGGGGACGAAAGCCCACGGGAACGCTGGCAAAGGAGGGGAAATGAGTCCAAATCAGACTCAGGAGACAGGGGAAGGCGGGGTTCCGAGAAATGTGGTTCCGGGGATTGTCGCGATCAGCGTTGACGACGTGAACGCCGACGAGAGAAGTTTGAGGTCTCGTGACGCGGCTGAGGCAGCCGGTGGCGCGATCGCAACCCGTGGCGAACTGGGAGAGTTCTTCGGAGATGACGAGCTGGCCGAAAGGGTCAGCCGGTTCGCCGATTTCGCCCTGGTCGCCGACAACCCGGTGGCCGCTGCCCGGCGCGCCGTCGAGTCGGGGCCAGGCATCGCCGCCTCTCCGGTTCACAGACTGGGATTTCACTGGCATCAGCTCTACTCGGCGATCCAGCCCCAAGATCGGACCGGGTTCGAGTTCCCTGAAGTCGCTTCAGGAGACCCGGGCCGGATTGTTGCCGTGGTCGACACCGGGATAGTGAATCCAGGCTCTCTTCCGGGTTGGATGAGCTCGAGCGTCGTCCACAGTCCAGGCGATCGCGAGGAGTTGACCGACGGGTCGATCAGTCACGGGACATTCGTCGCCAGCCTGCTTCGCCAGATCGCGCCAACTCACACGGTCTCCATGGCCAGAGCAGACGCCTTTGAAGATGAACCGCAGGGGGCAACGCATCCCGAGCCCTATCCGACGACGGAGTTTCACGTGGCCGGAGCCATCGACCGGCTGATCGAGCGTCATCGGGGACGCTGCAGGATCGATGCCCTTCATCTGGCTGTGGGCGGTCCCACGGCCGACGAGCAGGAAACGGTCACCCTGCGTACGGCGATCGACCGATGGAGGGAACATTTCCCCGACGTCCCGATCTTTGCCGCGGCTGGGAATTCCCACCACGAAGAAAGGATCTTCCCCGCGGTCTTCAGACATGTGCGAGGAGTGTCCGCTGCAGCCGAAGGCGGCGAACAGATCGTATGGGACGACGATGGCAACGAGATCTCGCCACCAGACCGGGATTGGGTCGACGACCTAGCCCCCGGCTCGAACCTCATCGGCCTCGGCGGGCGGGAGCCCGCCCACGCAGCGAGTTGGAGCGGCTCGTCATTCGCAACCGCGGTCGCCACCGCCTCGTATCTAAACGGAGGTCCCGTGGAAGTGCGCGCTGGTATCGCCCATTGGCCGAACCGAATCGTCAGATACGGCGACGTACCCGGGCTGCACTTCGATTCGACGTAGCGAAATCGAGAGATGCCCCGGCAGTTGACCGGGGCATCTCTCCGTTGCCTGCGGCCGCGTTGTCGCTGTCACTTGGCCGCGGGAGGCCTAGAAGGCGGGACTCGCCGGCCGCCTCTTGCCGTCCTTGCGCTGAATCCCGATCGCGGCCAGTCGGCCGGCGAGAGCGCCCAGCAGGTCCGGGAGGCTCCAATGTCGGCGTCGCTGCCGTGACCTGTCTCGTCTCGCCTCTTCACTTGGCTTGATGTACCTGAGCTCTTGTACCGCCCGGGCCTTCTCGTAATTGACCATGTCGTGCTCCCCTCGTCCCTGTACGAGATAGAGCCCGCTGTCGTCGGTGTGATACGTCCGGATACGATCATCGAGTAAACCTCTGGCCCGAAGATCTTCATGGACAGCCCGATAGTCGCCACGATGATGCCGAGCACGCCTCGTCGATCTGAAGCCGCAGGCCAGCGCACCGCAGGGCGGGCCCGGGTCCCCCGTCCCGGGTCCAGGACCGGGCTCGGCGTTGTGGGCCGACAGAGGACATGTCCCTGGCGACATACTGGCCCCACGATCGCCAGGTTCTCTCATGCCTGATAAGTTGTATATACATTCCGATGATCCGAGGAGGAAACATGAAATCTCACAACGTCGCCATGCTCGGAACGGGGCTGATCGGCGACTTCTACACACAGACGCTCCATGGCCAGCGGAGCAGGGACCGGGTCCAGATCGTCTACTCACGCACCGAGGAGCGGGGCGAGGCGTTCAGCCAGCGATGGGACATCCCCGAGCACACCACGTCGGTCGAAGAGGCCGTCAACCACCCCGAAGTCGACACCGTGGTGGTCGGTCTACCAAACTTTCTCCATGAGGAGGTCATCTCGACCATCGCCGACGCCGGCAAGGCCGTCCTGTGCACCAAGCCTCTGGCCCGAAACGCCGAGGAGGCCAAGCGGATCCTCGACAAAGTGGAGTCGGCTGGCATTTTCGCCGGTTATCTGGAGGATCTCTGCTACACCCCGAAGACTCTGAAGGCCCTCGAGACCGTTCGCGGAGGCGCTATCGGCGACGTGACCTGGGTGCGCTCCCGGGAGACCCACCCCGGCCCGCACAGCGCATGGTTCTGGGATATGAACAAGGCCGGAGGGGGTGCCATCGTCGATCTCGGCTGTCACTGCATCGAGATCATCCGCAACTTCGCCGGCAAGGGCAATCGCCCCGTCGAAGTCATGGCGTGGACAGACACACTGGTCCATCCGATCGAGGCCGAAGACAACGCAGTCGCGTTGATCAGGTTCGAATCAGGCGCACTCGGCCAGTTCGAGGTGTCCTGGACCTTCCGCGGTGGCATGGACCTCCGCGACGAGGTAGCCGGGACCGAGGGCACGATATGGATGAACCACTTCCTTCGCACCGGATTCGAGATGTATACCTCGGGCGGCGGAGACGCCTACGTGGCCGAGAAGCTGGAGTCCACGGAAGGCTGGCTATTCCCGGTCGGCGACGAGATCGGCGAGCTCGGCTATGTCGACATGTTCAGTGACATGTTCGACGCCATAGACGAAGGTCGTGAGCCCATGGAAACCTTCTACGACGGCTACATAGTCAACGCCATCATGGACGCGGCCTATAGATCAGCCGAATCCCGTCAGTGGGAACCGGTACAGGCCGAGTGGCGCGGTGGGTCCACACCACGGATAGAGAAGCATGCCCCCACCCACGACGGCCACGCCATCGTCAAGGAGGAGATTCTCCCAGACGGGAGAAAGAAGCTGATGCTCTCACACAAAGACACCGGCGAAGTATTCGACCAGGTCATCGCCGGGTGACCTACACGGTCAGATCGGTCCCGGACGAGGAGTGGGCGGCCATCGTGGCCGCCCATTTCCACGGGCGTGTGGCTCCCGGGATGCGCATCTGCCTGCCTACCGGCAACACGACCACGCCCTTCTACGCCGAGGTTGCCCGTCACACTTCTCTTGAGGGCGTCGAGGTGTTCCTCCTCGACGAGTTCGGCGGCCTCCCCGACGATGATCCCGGTCGGTGCATGTCGATGCTCACCCGAGACCTGCTGTCGCGAGTCGAGGGGAAACCCAGGGTGCACGCCCCTGACGTTGATGCATCCGATCCCGAGCACGCCGCCGACCGCTATGGGGACCTGATCACCGAAGGAGGGCTCGACCTGGCGTTGGTCGGTCTCGGTGCCAATGGTCACATAGGAATGAACGAGCCGGGGGCGACTGTGGACCTGGCCACGCGGGTGGTGCAGTTGGAGCCATCAACCACCAAGCATGCGGCTGAATATGGCGCGACCACACCACCGACATGGGGTATCACGGTTGGGATGGCAGAGCTGATGGAGGCAGGGGAGGTATGGGTTCTGGTGACCGGAGACCACAAGGCGGACATCCTGAACCGAATGATTCACGGAAAGGTTGACAGCGACATCCCCGCCACCTACCTGACAGAGCACACCAATTGCACGGTCTTCGCTGATAGATCGGCCCTCGGGGCCTGAGCGGGAGTCTGAGTAGTGATCGGGCTCCAAATGAGTAATCAGATATGTGGTCGCCCGGCTACCCGACAACTACGGTGCCGACGGTGCGTCTCCGACTCTCTGTCCTAGCTCTGATAGCCATAGTCGTCGCTTCCTGTTCCAGCGGCGCTGAGGAGTCAGGGGCGACATCGAGTCCCGGCTCCACCCAAGAGACGTTGGAGACCACGACGACCGAACCGGTCACTGACACGACCAACGCCAGCCCCACGGCTTCCGATGACGAGTTCTGCGACACGCTGAGGCGACAGGAAGATGAGGAGATCGACGTCAACAACCCTGAGGAGGTCGAGGCGACGCTTCGGGCCGCGCAAGAGAGGCTTTCCGAGCTGGTCGACGATGCACCCGCCGAGATCCGCCCGGCATTCGTGGAGTTCGTAGAGGCATCTGAGAGAGCCATGCAGGTGTATGCCGAGTACGACTTCGACCTCTTCGCGGTACCCGTCTCGGAAATCGAAGCTGTTCAAGCCGCGAGCATGGAGGCACAGAATCAGGTGGTCGAGTTCTGTGGCATGGACGATCTGGTGGACGAACCCGCGGACGAAGGGGACGCCTCAGGCGAGGGGGACGTGCCGGAGGAGCTCTTCGCCCCGCCCGGACTCGAGGAGTCGTCGACCTCCGGGATCATGACGATGATGTCGAGCAGTGCTCCATACGAGGATGTCGTCGACTACTACGCGGAGCTCGTAGGTGGGGAGCCGAGAGTCCTCTCCGACACGCCCGGCGAGAGGGAAGTCACGATGAGCGGTGATTCCTCGGGCGCACGCCCTCCTTCCTTCATCCTGTGGGTTCAGGAGGACGGGGGACGGGTGATCGTGACGGTCTCTGTCCCGGAGTCGAGCTGAATCCGAAGAATCTCCCGGCACGAAAGGGCTCACCGGGCAGGCGAGCTCAGCCGGACAGACTGAGATACCGGGCAGGGTTGTCCACGAACAACCGCCCGGAGGTCTCCGCATCGAAGCCCTCTCTCACGAGGCCGTACAAGGCGGCCAGACCCGGCGACCCTCCCAGAGTTGACCAGAGTGACCGTCGTGCACCATCCGTGCCCAACAGTATCTGGGTACCGAAACCGTCCTCGATCATCTGTGCGACCAACCGGAGGGTCGTCTCGGGTTCTCTCAGCCCCTGGTCGTAACAGAGAAAGACCCCTGTCTCCAGCATGTCCACGTGATACCCGGGGTCGGACACCTTGTCGGTGTGTGACAGGGCGATGCGGTGCGGAGGCACTCCGAGACCGGTCAGTTCCTCGATCTGATTCAGGCCTCCAACGCCCCCTTCGGTGTGGGTGAGGATCGGTACACCGGTCCTGGCAGTGGTTTGAGCGGCCGCCTCGAACAGCCTTCTATCGCGATCGGAGAGGTCCTCGGTGAGGGAAGCCACCTTCACGATTCCTGCCCTCGCCTCGACTCGCTCCACCTCCTCTGCCAGGTAGTCGTTGCGATCTATTCCCTCTTCGATGTCGGCGATGAACCGTCCGGCGAGCTCCTCGGGGCTCTCCTCGCGTGTCCACGGGACATCCTGGTAGTACCTGGCGGTATGCAGACCCGTGGCGGCCACGATCCGGATCCCGGTTCGCACGCTGATCTGGATCAGACGTTCTGGGTGACGGCCCGAGGCCGCCGGCATCGCGTCGACCATGGTCCACACGCCCGCGGCAACACAGGTCTCCACTTCGGCAACCGCCTCGTCGATGGAGTGGAGGTGGATGTGCGGCATCGACGAGGCGACCAACGGGGAGTCGATGATCAGGTGCTCGTGGGCATAGGTGGGTCCGGCCTGGCCGGAGGGCAGATCTCCGCCGATCGTCCTGATGAAGTCGTTCATCGGACCACCAGGCTCAGGACTTCGTTTGGAGGATCGCTCCGTCCTTGACCAGCCGCTCCCCGATGACCTCGAAGGAAACGCCCCGAACAGAGTCCTTCTCTCCGACCGCGAGCGCCGCGGTCGTGCCTGCGGCCTGACCCATGGCCATGCACTGTGCCATGGAGCGAATCGACGCCTGGGCGTCATGCGTCGCGGAGAAGCAGCGACCCGGGGCAAGGACGTTGACTCCGTCACGCGGGATGAGCGACCGGAGGGGAATCCCTACCGCCGTCCCCTCTGGAAGGTACTCCCACTTGGTTCCCGTTCCGGGAACGTGATCTTCGATGGGTGCACCGCAGAGGCCGATTTGGTCGTTGAACTGGCGCGCCGAGAGGACGTCCTCTCTTGTTACCCGATAGTCCCCGTAGACCCGTCGGGTCTCCCGCATCCCGACCTGGCTACTGAGAGCTATCAGCGAAGCCCTCTCGTAACCCGGGACCTTGTCGACGAGGAATCGGGCGTACTCGAGTGCCTGGCGTCTTCCCTCCATCTCGGCTTCGCTGAGAACGTCGGGATCGGTTGCGTTGACGACCTTCCCCTCGTCGGTGCGACGAACATGATCGATCCGGGTCATCACCGTGGCAGTCATCCCGTCGACCGGGGTGATGTGATCGCTCCCCTCCCGCCGGGGAAGGTCGTACTCGCCCGATTCGGCAGCCTCGGCCATGAGGGCATGGACCTCGTCCTTGCTCAGGGTCTGGCGGCGCTCGTGGTCGACATTGGCCATGCGAAAGGTCGTGGTGAGGGTCTGGGCCGGGTCGAGTTCGCCAGCGAGCTCATAGGAGAATCCAGCGTGGTGGCACACGTCGGCATCTCCACTGGCGTCGATCACGACCGTTGCGTCGACGCTTCGCAGCCCTGCCTTGGTCGCCACGACGAGCTGGCTCACCCGTCCGTCCGACACCTCCACCTCCTGCACGAAGGCATGCAGCAAGACTTTCGCCCCGGCTCCGGTCACGAGCGACTCCCAGACCACCTTGAGATGCTCGGCGAGATAGGTGACCCCGGGGCCAGCGCCGTAGGTGTTGGGACGCTCCACGACCCTTCCCAGACGACGCAAGCCATCGACGACGTCGTCGCCGATACCACCCACCACTTTCAGGGCACGCTCCCCCGGGGTATAGAACCCGTAGAAGGTGTCGAGCACTGCGGTCGAGTTGCCACCCAAGAACGGAAGCTTCTCGATCAGCAGCGTCCGCGCGCCGTTGCGGGAGGCGGCTATGGCCGCACTCGACCCGGCGGCACCGGAGCCAACGACCACCACGTCGTAGGTTCCGACGCTCTCCCGGGCCATCGTCAGTGAACGAACGGCTGGAGCACGTCCCTGGCGATGAGAAAGCCCCGCTTGATCAGCTCGTCGGTCTCTTCGAAGTCACGGTCCTCGTGTTCGATGATGATCGGGCCGTCGTATCCCACCCGGTACAGCGCCGAGAACACCGTCGCCCAGTCGACGTGGCCGAGACCGGGCAGACGGGGAATCTGCCAGCCGATCCCGGAGGTGAGGGTGCCGTTCTCGTAGAGACCCTCGTAGTCGATCATCACGTCTTTGGCCTGGAAGTGATAGAAACGCTCACCGAACTCGTAGATGGCGCTCTCGATGTCGATCATCAACCAGATCAGGTGGGACGGGTCGAAGTTGAGGCCGATCGTCTCCCCGAACTCCTCGAACATTCGCCGCCAGATCTTCGGGTTGTATGCCAGGTTGTGGCCCGATGGCCACTCGTCATGGGAGAAGATCATCGGGCAGTTTTCGATGGCGATCTTGACCCCGGCATCCTCGGCGGCGGAGATGATCTCCGGCCAGACCTTGGTCGCCTTCTCCCAGTTCTCGTCCTGGGTGAGTGATCGATCCGCCCCGATGAAGGTGTTGACCACGCCGACGTTCATCTTCCCGGCGGCGCCGATCACCTTCTTGAGATGGTCGATCACCATCCGGGCGTGATCGTCGTCGGGATGGAGCGGATTCGGGTAGTAGCCCAGGCCCGAGATCTCCAGACCCTTGCTGTTCATGCTGTCCACGATCTCCGATGCCCGGGCGTCGGAGATCCCCTCCACGTCGATGTGGCTGGTTCCCGCGTAGCGCCGGGTGTCTCCGCTCGAGGCCGGCCAGCAGGCGATCTCGATCGTCGTGAACCCCTGGTCGGCAGTCCAGTCGGCGACATCCTCGAGCGGAGTCTCGGGAAATGGTGCGGTCAGAAGTCCTAGCTTCATGCCTTCCTCCTCATCGTTCTACTGCTTTCCACCTCTGCTCCAAGTGGCTCTTAGCTATTGCCTCGGTGACGAGGACAACATCGTGTCCGTCGGCGAATGTCGGATAGTCCGGCTCCTGGCCAGGCCCTCCCGCAGCGACGTCAGCATATACGCGGGAGAACAGGGCCTTGAAAGTGTCGGGGAAGCCTTCGACGTGGCCACCCGGATAGGTGATCAGGTCCGCGGCCTCGGGCGCGAACAGACCGGGATCGCGGCTGAGCGTTTCGCTGGCACGCCCCCGGTGGCCGATGAACAGGTCGTCGGGCACGGTGGACAGCCACCTGATGGCCGCCTGGCTACCGGCGATCTCGTAGCGGACCGAGTTCTTCTGACCGGCAGAAACCTGGGAGATGGTGACCGCTCCCCTGGCCCCATCCTCATAGCGAAGCAGGATGCCGGCGGCGTCATCGCTGCTCATCTCCTCTTCGATCAGGTCCTCGGTCTCGTCGACCTCGGTGAACGTCTCCACCGGGCCTGCGGGGTGCCGGCGTACCGGGACGAGCGTATGGAGGTCGGCCATAACCTCGGTGATCCGCTTCCCGGAGATGAAGCTGGTCAAGTCGAGCCAGTGGGAGCCGATGTCGGCCACCGCCCGCAGCTCGCCTGCGACATCAGGCTGCAGCCTCCAATTCCAATCGGTGTCGAGCAGCATCCAGTCCTGGTGATAGGAGCCCGTGATCAGCATCGGCTCACCGATCTCGCCGTCGGCGACCATCGCCATGGCCTGATGGTTCGCCGGGTAGAACCGGATGTTGAAACAGACCGCGTTCACTGCGCCAGCGGCCCCGGCCCGAGCGACCAGGTCGGCTGTGTCCTCAGACGTCAGCGCCAGGGGCTTCTCACACACGACGTGCTTGCCTGCGTCGAGCACGGCCCTCACCTGGTCGGCGTGGGCGTAATTCGGGCTGGCGATGTGGATGACGTCGACCTCGGGGTCGGACGCCAATGCCTCGACGCTGTCGTATACCGGGGGGAGACCCACGGCTTCGGCCTTCTCTGTGGCCCGCTCGGGTGTGGAGCCGACCACGCCAACGACCTGGACCCCGAGTCTTCGCAACGCCTCCACGTGGGCGACGCCGATGAACCCGACACCGACCACTCCTGCTTTGATCTCGTTGAGATTCATAGACCTCCTATATGTCTTGAACTTCAGTCGGCTTCGGACACACGCGCATACAGCCAGGACAGGGCCAGCACGATCAAGCCGTAGACGATGTTCTGCACAGCCTGTCCCGCATCGAGAAAGGTCAACATGGTTGCGAGCACGCCGAGTATGAGGGCTCCGAGGATGGTCCCGCTGTAGGTGCCGATCCCCCCGAAGATCGAGGTGCCGCCGATGACCGCAGCCGCCACCGAAGGCAGGAGGAAGTTGACCGCGAGCTGGAGATCCACCGCTCCGGTGCGTCCGGCGAGGATGATGCCCGCCAGGGCGGCGAGAAGACCGGCAATGGCGTAGGCGACGATGTGGACCTGCCAGATGCGAACTCCCGCCAGACGCACGGCCACCGAGTTGTCCCCTACGGCATAGAGCAATCTTCCATACCCGGTGCGCCGCAACCCGTAGATGATGAGTATGGAGACACCCAGCCACACCAGGGCGTTGTAAGGAATCCGGTTTCCGAAGAAGCTTCCTCCTCCCAGTGTCGAGATGAACTCGTGGACCCTGGTCGAGCCCTGGAGCACGGTGAAAGAGAGCGCGGTGAACAGACCGATCAGGATGGCGTTCATGGCGAGGGTCATGATGATGGGGTTGACCCTGAATATCCCGACTCCGATGCCGTTGACGGTACCAACAGCCAAACCCACGAGGAGGCCGAGCAAGATGGCCACGGCCGCGCCGTTCGGAGATTGGTTGGCGGCCACGTAGGCAGCGCCTGTGGCGATCATCCCGACCGAGAGGTCGATGCCGCCGGTGAGCATGAGAATGGTCTGGGCCCCGGCCATGATGCCGAGAGGAGCTGCGAGGAGCACGGTGTTGCGGATGCCCCTCACGCTCATGTAGCTGGGCTCGATTACCGCGGTTGCCAGCACCAGCGCCAGCAGAACGACACTCAGCACGACCTGAGGATGGTCGGAGAGCCACGTCGCCCAGACCGGGCGGGTGGTCGCTCCTTCCGGGCTGACCCGGGTGCCGAGATCGGTCATTCCGCCCGCTCCCTGCGTAGTTGGATGATCCCGGCCACCATCATCACGACCACGATCAGAGCGCCCTGTATGACCTGGGCGGTGTTGGGATCTACGCCCATGGCACTGAGCACCGGGTTGAGCGTGAAGAGGACCAGCCCCGCGGCCGTTGCCCCCACGATCGAGCCGACGCCACCGGTGAGGGCGATGCCGCCCAGCACGATGGCGGCGACCGCCCTCAGCGTGAAGTTGGCGGCAGTGAGGAAGCGGGATTCCCCCGAGCCCGTGATGGCAAGAGCCGCCAGCCCGGCGAGACCTGCATACGCCCCACCCAGGGTGTAGGACACGATCTTGGCCTTCTTCGTGTTCACGGCAGAGAGATAGGCCGCCGTGGCGTCAGAGCCAGTCGCATAGAGCGAGAGCCCGGTGCGGGTCCATCTCATGACATAGGCAGCGATCGCCACCGGGACGATGAGCAGGATCAACGGAGGAATGAAGTTGCTCCCCGATCCGGTGGCCGATCCCGTGAAGATGGTCCGGAAGCCCTCGCTGGTGCCGCCCCCGGGAGAGGGGAGCACGAGTAGCGCGAACCCCGAGATGATGAAAAGCGTGGCCAACGTGATGACGATGTCGGGCACACGCGACACCGAGATGATCCAACCGACGATCCCGTTGAGGACTGCGCAGACAACGACGACGCCGATGGCGATGAGGATCGTGGTTGCGAATGGCTGGCCCTCCATGAGCTGGGCCGCCACCGCGTTGCCGAAGATGAAAACTGCCCCGATGCCCAGGTCGATGCCACCTGCAATGACGATGATCGCCTGTGCTACGGCCAAGTAGACGAGAGGAAGGCTGTTCTTGGCCAGGGAGGTGATCTGGAAGGCGCCGAAGGACGGGATCAGGGTCATGTAGAAGATGACAATGGCGGCGAAGAGGAGCCAGACACCCCCGGTCCATCCGTGCCTGCTGAGCATTCGACGCCACTCGATGCTCTTCCGACCCGTAGTCGAGTCGACCGCCGTCATGCCACTTCCTCCCCGGTCAACCCGTGCGCTGCCGACAGCAGCGCCTCTTCGGTAGCCGACGCCGCGGGCTGTTCAGAGACGATCCGCCCGTCGTACATCACCAACACCCGGTCACAGGCGAGGGGCACTTCGGCCAACTCACTCGTATAGAGCAACACGGCTGCCCCGTCGTCGGCCAGCTCACGGAGTAGCTCGTAGATCTGCTGCTTGGTACCGACGTCGATACCGCGAGTGGGATCGAAGCAGAGCAGTACCTTGAAACCGGAAGCGAGCCATCGGCCCACCACCAACTTCTGCTGATTGCCACCGGAGAGGCGTATTGCCTGTTTCGCGGCCCGGGTGTCGATCGAGAGCCTATCGACCGCCGATTGGACGCGTTCTTTCTCGTCGGAGGCGAGACTGAACCACTTGCGCACCCGGTTGTAGAGGGGTATGCCGAGGTTTTCCCTCACCGGCCTCTTCGGAAGCAAGGCGTGGAGACGATCCGATGGTATGAGGACGACCCCGCTGCCCACCGCATCGAAAGGCGATCGGGCGTCGAGCTCCTCCCCGTTCACATAGATCTGACCACTCTCGGGGCGCCGGTCGCCCGACAGGAGCTCGAAGAGCCGGTCCTGTCCCTGACCCTCGAGGGCAGCGATTCCGAGGACCTCACCGGCCCGCAACTCGAGCGAGACCCCCTTGACCTGCTCACGGGAGCGAAGGTCCACCGTCTCGAGGACCACAGGCGCGTCGACAGCGGCCCCGGGGCCCGAAGCCACCGGCTCTGCCTCCGCCACCGCCTCGCCGAGCATCGCCTCGACCAGACCCGCCTCCCCGACATCCGACGGCACGACCTCTGCCACGTTGGCGCCATCGCGAAGCACGGTTGCCCGATCACACATTCGCATGACCTCGCCGAGTCGGTGGGTGATGAACATGACCGAATGGCCTCTCTGCTTCCACTCTCCCATGACGTCGAAGACATGCTCGGCCTGGTCTGCGGGGAGAGCGGCAGTGATCTCATCGAGCATCAGCAGCTCGGGCTCGCGGGCCAGGGCTCGCGCCAGGTCGAGGAGACGCAACATGGGGAGGGGCAAGTCTCCGATGAGCGCGCCGAAGTCGATGTGCTTCACGTCCATGCGCTCCAGCCAGCCGACGATCTCGTCCCGGGCGACGCCGGTGAGTCTGAGGTTCTCGTCGACCGTCAGGTGGGGCAGGAGGGCCGGGTCCTGAAAGACCGTGGCGAGGCCCGCGTCACGAGAATGCGCCGGCTCACGCAAGGTAACCGTCTCGCCCTTCACCGTCACTTCGCCGGCCGTCGGCCGATGAACCCCGGAGAGGATCTTGACGAGAGTGCTCTTGCCCGCTCCGTTGGCCCCCAGGAGAGCGTGGATCTCCCCGGAGTCGACGCTCATGTCGACGCCGCGCAGCGCAACCACACTGCCGAAGTTCTTGGCGATGGCGCGCGTGGCGAGAAGTGGTGCGGTGCTCACGACTGAGACAAAGGTAGAGGGTTGAGGGCGCTGCGTAGCGCCCCCAACCTCATGGTCGTATGTCTACGACTCGTCACCGGGACCGACGCAATCGACGACGTCTTGCTCGTCGTACGTCGTGTACGGCTCGATGACCATCGTCGAGCTCCAGCCGGCCGGGATGTCCTCCTTGTAGAGGTCTTCCAGGGCCTCGGGATCGCTCGTGTCGGTGACCACCGGAGTCAGGAGGGTCTCCTGCTCGACATCCTCGCCCTGGAGGGCATCGAGGGCGATCGCCACGCCCACTCCGCCAACCGAGGGCGGGTTGGAGACGGCGGCACCTTCGAGCTCCTCGATCTCGACGAGCTGCTGGACGAACTCGTTGTTGTCCGCGCCCACGATCGGGAGGAACTCGGCGTCCGCGTTCTGGAACTGCTCGACCACGGTGTAGTCGATGCCTGAGGTCCAGATGCCGTCGGCCTCGCCGGCGTTGATGATGTCCAGCGCCTGCTGGGCGCCCGTGGTCGGATCCCAGCCGGTGAACGTCTCCTGTACGACCTCGATCTCCGGATGCTCGTCGAGCGCACGCATGATGCCCTCATGACGGGCGGTGTCGGCGGGAGCGCCGTCAGCGCCTCGCATCTCCACGAAGCCGCCTTCACCAATGTGCTCGAAGAGCCACTTGGCTCCGAGATAGCCGTACTCCTCCTGGTCGTTGGTCACGTTGTAGACGCCCTCAGCGGTGATCGCCTGGTCGACTGAGACCACGACGATGCCCTGGTTGATTGCCTCTTCGATGACCGAGTTGAGACCCTCGACGTCCGACGGGTTGATGATGATGGCATCGACTCCCTGGGAGATGAGGCTCTCGATCTGGTTGATCTGACCGGTGGTGTCGGTGTTCTCGTTCTGAACGACGACTTCGTCCACGACCCCGCTTGCACCCGCCTGCGCCTGAATGGAGCAGATCATCTGCTCTCGCCAGCTATTGCCGACCAGGGTGTTGCTCACGCCGAGGGTGTAGGTCTCATCCTCTCCGTTGCCTTCGCCTTCACCTCCGTCGTCGCCGCAGGCTGCGGCTACGAGAGCCAGAGCAGCCAGCAGGGCTCCAATACGGAGACCCTTGCTTTTTCTCATGTTTCCTCCTTTTTTCCTTTCAATCGCCCGTTCGGGCTTCTCTTTCCGTTTTCTCTTCCCCATAGAAACCTCCTATCGCGAAGCGCCTTCGCTCATCGCCGGCATCGCCTCGTCGAGGTTCTGCGGCGACAAGACGTGGTCGATGACCATCGCTGCGGCCCCGGTGACCCCGGCTCGATCCCCGAGGGTCGAGGAGGCGATACTGAGGTCCGTGGTGGAGAGAGCTGTAGAACGCCGATAGACCACCTCGCGGATTCCTGCCAGGAGCTGTTGCTCCGCGGCCGCGAGGTCACCGCCTACGACTATCAGGGCGGGATTCAGCAGATTGACGGTGGTGGCGAGGACCTGTCCGATCAGACGCCCGGCCTCACGCACCCTTCGGCTGGCGTCCTTGGCACCCTCACCGACCAGGCGGACCACATCCCGGCTGTCGTGGACGCCGTCGTGGGTCTGTCCGAGCACACGGGCCAGGGCGGCTCCGCCTGCCACGGCTTCGAGACATCCCGTGTTGCCACAGCGGCAGACGACGTCTTCGGACGTGGCCTGCACGTGCCCGATGTCACCGGCGGCGCCATCGGCTCCTCGGTGGATTCTGCCGCCCAAGATCAGACCCGAGCCGATTCCCGTGCCCACCTTCAGGTAGATGAAGTCGTCGACCCGTGGGGACATGGCGAACTGCTCGCCGAGCGCCATGATGTTGACGTCGTTGTCCACCAGAACAGGTACCCCGAATCGCGTCTGGAGGTGCTCGGAGACCGGGTACTCATGCCACCCGGCCATGATGGGCGGGTGAACGGCCATGCCACGGTCGAAGTCGACCGGACCCGGCAACCCTACCCCCACCCCCTTGACGCTCTCCGCGGTGTGACCCGACCCCGCCAGCAACTCCTCGAAAGTGGACTCGAGCCAACCGAGGACCTCTTCGGGACCGAGGTTGATATCTATCTCGGCAGTGCGCTCGGCCAGTGTCTTCGCCCCCAGGTTGGTGATGGCAACCCGGGAATGGGTCGCCCCGAAATCGGCTGCCAGGACGACTCCGGCATCGTCGTTGAAACCGAGAAGCATGGGTGGGCGGCCTCCTGTTGACGCCGCCTCGCCGGCCTCGACCACGAGCCCGCTGCTGAGCAGAGTCTCGAGACGTTGGGCGACGGTGGAACGGGCGAGACCCGTGACTTCGATCAGCTGACCCCTGGTCGTGGCCTCGCCAGAGCGAATGAGGGCAAGCACATCGGTGTCGACGCCAGCCCGTGGGATCCCATCCTCAGCAGACACGGTTTTGTCACAATGCCAAAGACTTTTGCGTGTGTCAACCACAGAAGCAGGCAACTTATGTGTATGTATAGGTCGATAGATGCGCCGCCGGGCAACGGGGTTCGGACTCACCCTCATCGCTTCTCACTCCGCTTGTTGAGAATCGCGGCCAGCCGACGTCCGTGCTCGGCGTATGCGTCGTCGAAGAGTCGGCGCGACTCCTCGTCTCCAACCAGCGAGGCCGAGGTCAGCACCGTCGGGATCGCCCCGGCGGCCACCAGCATCTCTGCGGTGCGCACCTTTATCTCGTTGACCACGGCCGCGTTGGCCAGGGTCGACCCCGGGCCTACGGGATGCTCAAGACCGTCCAGAGATACGAGGGCGTCTCCGGCCGGTGTCCCGATGTCGATCACCAGGTCGGCGGTCTCGAAGAGCCTCTTCCCGGTGGGATGCGTCGCCGGCAACGCCTCTGACTCCAACCGGGAGGTAACCGCGATGACGTCGAGACCGCGTTGCTTGGCGCCCATTGCGATCTCGACTGGGACCGCCGAACGTCCCGAGGCACTGAACACCATCATGATGTCGTGCTCGCCGAACTCGAAGCTGGAGAGAATCACCTCGGCAAGCCCTTCGACTCGCTCGATGAACATGGCCTGCGGCTGTCCATTGGTTCCAACGATGTCGGTGTGGAATGTCATGGAGAGCTCAACCATGGGATGAAATCCGGGGAACGAGCCGTAGCGTGGAAACATCTCTTCGACCGGGATTCGCGAGTGACCGGAGCCAAAAAGATGGACCAGACCATCGGAGGCAATGGCGTCGGCTGCCATCTGCGCCGCGCTTTCGATGTTGCTCATCTGCGTATCTTCGATGTGGTCGAGCAAACGTCGTGCGGCTGCGATCCAGTGACCAGCAGAGGTCATGTCAGGTGGTCGATTCGCGGCGGCCATGCGGGCATGAGCTTAAATGTATATACATTTAGTTCCCGATGTCGAACGGACCGATGATGACCGGCAAACGTCCCGCCCGCTATGAGCTGATCGCCGACTACCTGAAGGACCTGATCGCCAAGGCCGCGCCCGGCGACCGTCTTCCCTCCGAGGCCGAGCTGTGCGAGCGCTTCGAAGTGAGCCGGATGACGGCCCGTCAGGCGGTACAGGTGGTGGCCAACGATGGCCTCATCGAGCGTCGGAGGGGAGCCGGCACCTTCGTCCGCGCCCACCCGGTCCCCCGTGACCTGGGCTCGCCCCTCTCATTCAGCGGTTCCATGCGGGCACGGGGCATGACCGCATCGAGCGAGACACTGGAATGGGGGGAGGTGGTGCCCGACTCAGACGAGCGAACGGCTCTGGGTCTCCAAGCAGGGGACAATGCCTACGTCTTGAAGAGGCTGCGTCTCGCTGACGGGACGCCGATGGCCATCGAGCGGGTGGTCATGCCCCGGGAACTGGCCCTGGCCCTGGGCGAAGACTTCCAGAGCGGTTCGCTGCACGACGCCTTCCGCGCCGTTGGGCGCGTACCCACCGAAGCTCACGCCGAAGTATCGGCGCGTCGTGCCACAAAGAACGAACGGGAACTGCTTGGCCTGCCACCTTCGGGGATCATCATCTCCGAGAGGCGAACCATCTATGACCAGGAGGACAGCCCGCTCGAACGGACCGAGACCCACTATGCGGCAAGTCGGTACACGTTCCGGGCGATCCTGCGCGAGTCGGAGAAGGACCGATGAGCACCCTTCATCTGGGACTCGACCTCGGGGGAACCAACATCAAGGTGGCGGTGATCGCACAGGATGACGGTGAGCTCGAAGTCGTCTCCACCGTTTCTGTCGACACCGAAGCCGCCGAAGGGCCCGAGGGGGTAACCGGGAACCTCATCGAAGTCGGGAGGGCGGCCCTGCACGAGCACGACATCGTCACCGTCGGCCTCGGCGTCCCCGGGCTGTTCGATCGCGATACCGGAGAGGTTCATCTATTCCCGAATCTGCCCGGGAACTGGCGCGGGTTTCCCCTGCGTGAGCGGGTCAGCGAAGCGTTCGGCATGCCGGTGTGGATGGTCAACGACGCCCGCGCATTCACTCTTGCCGAAGGTGTGCTCGGGTCCGGTCGCGGTCACAACACGGTGGCGTGTGTGACGTTGGGCACCGGTGTCGGTGGTGGGTTGATGATCGACGGCCGTCTCCACCTGGGCGCTTTCGGGGTCGCTGGCGAGCTCGGTCATCAGACCGTGCTACCCGACGGGCCGCTGTGCGGATGCGGCAACCGCGGCTGCGTGGAGGCGCTGGTACGCGCCGACGTCCTTGCCTCCAATGCGGGCAAACCCAACGCTACTGCCGTATTCGAGGGAGCCCGGGAAGGAGACAACCGGTGTCTGGCCGCGGTATCCCAGATGGCCGACTTCCTCGGCATCGGTCTGGCCAATGTGATCACGCTGTTCGGGCCTAGCCGCATCGTCGTCGGCGGGGGGATCGCCGAAGCCGGCGATCTGGTGCTGGGGCCCATCGAGGATGCCGTCAAACGCCGGGTGACCCTCGTCCCGACGGACGAGATCGAAATCGTGCCCGCCCAGTTTGGCCGGTTCGCCGGGGCGATTGGCGCCGCAATAGCCGGTGTCCAGCGCCCTTAGCGCCCCCACCGAAGGAAGACGGGCTCAGCTTCCCGTGCGTGCCCTGTAGTCGTCAAGCATCGTGGCGGTCGCCGTGGCGCCGCACCGCTCGGCGCCGGCCTCGATGACAGCCAGCAACGCGTCGAGAGTTCGCACCCCGTGGGCGGCTTTGACCTTCACCCCTGCACCGACGTTCTCTCTCATTAGACGGAGATCTTCGATGGTCGCTCCGGTCGGGGCGAACCCTGTCGATGTCTTCACGTAGTCAGCGCCGGCCGACTCGCTGAGATGACAGGCCGTGACCTTTTGCTCGTTGTTGAGGTAGGCATTCTCGAAGATGACTTTGACGAGGTTGTCCCCGGATACTTCGACCACTGCGGCTATGTCGGCCTCCACCTCGTCATATCGCCCTGACAGGAGCCATCCGATGTTGAGCACCATGTCCAACTCGGTGGCTCCGTCCTCCATGGCTGTCTGGGCCTCGGCGACTTTGACCGATGTGTCGGCGTGCCCGTGGGGGAACGAGATGACGGTGCCGACGGCGACCCCTGTGCCCTTGAGCTCGGATGCCGCCAGGGAGACGTCGGCAGGACGAACGCAAACTGACACAACCTCATAGTCGGCGGCGAGATGGCACCCGGCGATCACATCATCGGTGGTGAGCATCGGTTTGAGCAGTGAGTGGTCGATGGTCCCTGCGAGTTGCTCGTAGGTCACATCATCGACTGTTAGCGAGATTGGCTCCATGCAAGGAAGTGTGGTCTACGAGGATTGTCTAGACAACTCGCGCCACGAGGAGGCGGGCGCGTCTGGTCACTTCGGCGAGATCGGCGTGCCCGGTCAGCCATCCCCCCACTCCGACCGCCACCGCACCAGCCGAGAGGAAGGCCCCGGCGTTATCAGCGTCGACGCCACCGGTAGGGATCAGTGCGAGGTCGGGATAGGGCCCGAGCAGGCTCTTGAGGTAGCCCGGACCTCCGAGATGAGCAGGGAAAATCTTCACCGCCGGTGGTCGACGCATCCAGGCCATCGCCACCTCCGTCGGAGTCAGGGCTCCCGGAATCAGGGGGACACCGTGGTCCCGCGCCCAATCGATCAGACCGAGGTCGAGATGCGGCGACACGAGAAAGCGCGCACCCGCGGCCGTGGCCGCCGCCGCCTGGTCGATCGACACCACAGTTCCCGCTCCCACGGTCATCCCGGTGTCACGTAGCGACTCCAATGCATCGATGCCGCCAGGTCCTTCCACGGTGACCTCGAGACTGGAGAGACCGCCTTCGAGGAGAGCTTCCGCCAGAGCCGGGGCCGTAGAGGCATCCAATCTCCTGGCGACCGAGATCACTCTCTCCTGCGTGATGGCATCGGGAAGCACCGTCGTCACGCCTCGGTCACGCTCCAACCCCCGTCCACGTCGATGACCTGCCCGGTTATCTGCGACGACTCGTCCGACAACAGGAACACAGCCGCATCGGCCACAGGCGCGGGCTCGAGAAATCCTCCTGCGAGAGGTTGTTTGCGTTTCGCATACTCGACCGTTTCCGTGTCGGCGGCGGCTCGCTCCGACATAGGCGTGTGCACCAGCCCGGGAGCGATGGCATTGACCCTGATGCCCTCGCTGGCGTACCGGGACGCGGTGGCTCTCACAAATGAGTTGGCTGCTCCTTTCGCCGCCGCGTAGGCATGGGTAGCAAAGAGACGTGGTGACGGGCTCTCAGCCAGGACAGAGCTGATGACCACGACGGACCCGCCTCTGTCCCGCATGTGCTCGATGGCGAGCCGCGTTGCCAGGAACATCGGGAAGGTGTTGATCTCGAGAGTCTTCGCCCATGCGGACAGCGTCGCCTCGTGGGCCGGGCCGTCACCGAAGCGGCGGCCGCTGGCTCCCGCAACAGCGAAGATCCCATCGATGCCACCCAGCAACCCGACAGCACGGTCGAAGGCCGACACGGCCTCCGCCTCCACTGTCAGATCAGCGACCGCATAGGAGACCTCGCCCCCGTCGGCCTCGATCTCGCTCGCCAGGCGTCGGCAGTCGTCATCGTCCAGAGAGATGACGAAGATTCTCGCCCCCTCGATGGAAGCCCTGCGTGCCCCCGCCGCCGCAATGCCGGTGGCTCCGGTGATGACTATCGACTTGTTGGCCAGTCGCATCGATACGGTTGTAGCAGGGTTGTTTGACGACGGCCCATCGTGGTTAAAACCAGCGTAGACTCAACTTCAGGAGGCCCGAGAGATGTCGACTTTGCCCGAGGGGTTTGGAACGGTCCTGTTCTTCCTCGCCATCGTCTTCACCGCGGCCAAGGTCAACCGTGACTTCGGAGACAACGGGATCGCCGGCTACGCCATGCTCTTATTGATGATCACGATATATGCGGCGGCGATCGGATCGGCTTACGCCTGAAACTGCCCGAGTTCGCCGTACACGATGTCGAACACACGGCCACCGACCCACACCGAGCCGGCGCGGCCCGAGATGTGCACTCTCCCGGACCGGCCCAATGCCCTGCCCTGGCTCGCCACGTATGGTGTCCTGACGAGTCCCTCGGAGATGAGCCACTGGGCAACTGACGCGTTGAGACTCCCGGTAACCGGGTCCTCGATCATCTCTCCGTGCTCACCGGAGAAAAAAGCCCTGACTTCATAGAGGCACTCCCACCCTTCCCGATACATCCCCACCACCCCGATGTCGAGCTTCTCGCCCGACCGACTACGGGAGAAGTCGGGCTTCAATTCCAGCACGGTGTCGGCGTCTTCGAGGAGCAGCCCGACCCAGCCAGGCCCGTTGTCGACCCAGCGCGCGGCACGGATGTCTGCGCTCTCGATCCCCAGGACGGCTGCCAGCTCCTCCAACTTCGATTGCTCGACCGGGCCTTCCCTGATGAGCGGCGGGGCCTCGAACGAGACACGGTGGCCGGTCCTCCTCAGCCTGACGAGCCCGGCTCCGCACTCCTGGACGATCTCATCCCGAGACTCATCGGCAAGGCTTTGCCACACGTGGCAGCTGCCGAGCGTGGGGTGGCCGGCGAAAGGAAGCTCGCCGGCGAGGGTGAAGATCCTCACCCGGTAGTCGGCCTCTGGCATCGTCGGCAGCGACAGGAATGTGGTCTCGGAGAAGTTCAGCCACCTGGTGATCTCGAGCATGTCTTCCGTCGAGAGACCATCGGAGTCGACCACGACGGCCAGGGGATTCCCGGTCAGAGGCCGCTCGCCGAAGACGTCGACGAGACGAAAACGTCTGGTCACTCGTTCAGCCATTCACCGCGGGGATGATCTCCTCGCCGTAGGCGCGCAGCGTGCCCTCTTGGTCATCGTGCATGAGATAGATGCCGAAGTGGTCGACCCCGATGTCCTTCAAGAGCTCCAGCTTCTCGATGTGCTGTTTGACAGGCCCGATCACACAAAAACGGTCGACGATCTCGTCCGGGACGAAGTCGGTGGAGGGGTTATCCGCCTTGCCGTGATGATCGTAGTCATAGCCGTCGCGTGCCTTGATGTAGTCCGAGAGCACCTGGGGGACCTTGGAGGAGTCCTGGCCGTACCGCTTAACCATGTCGGCGACATGGTTGCCCACCATCCCGCCGAACCAGCGAAGTTGTTCCCGCTGATGGGCGAGGTCCTCGCCCACGTAGGCCGGCGCCACCACACAGATCTCGATGGAATCGGGGTCGCGACCCACGTCCTCGGCGGCGGCCCGTACTGCATCCATCGTCCATTGCAGCACCTGTGGGTCGGCAAGCTGGAGGATGTAGCCGTCTCCATGGCGGCCCACCGTGCGCAACGCCTTCGGGCCGTACCCCGCCACCCACATCGGGAGATCCCAGCCCGGGCCCTCGATCCAGGGGAAGTTGATCAGCTCGTCGTTGTAGGAGACTTCCTTGCCCGCAACGAGGTCCTTGATGACCTCCATCGCCTCGACCATGGTCCCGAGAGTCGTCGGCTTGCGACCGATGTAACGGAGGGCCGAGTCGCCCCGGCCCATACCGCAGATGGTCCGGTCACCGTACATCTCGTTGAGAGTGGCGAAGAGCGACGCCAGCACGGTCCAATCCCGGGTACCCGGGTTGGTGACCATGGGCCCCACCTTGAGATTCTCGGTCTCGGCGAGAATCCGGGAGTAGATGACAAAGGGCTCCTCCCACAAGACGTGGCTGTCGAAGGTCCAGGCGTGGCTGAACCCCAGGCCCTCGGCCATCTTGGCGAGCTCGACGACACGGCTGGCCGGCGGATCGGTTTGCAGGACGACACCGAACTGGATCTGTTCGGGGCGGTCGGCATCCCTGGACGGATGCTCCGCCGGTCGTCTCCAGCCGTGATCAGCAGGATCGACCATCTCAGATGCTCAGCTGGCTGGGACCGCGGGCGATGTACTCGCCGTCGCCAGGTGAGCCGTGATAGGCGTCGTCGGCGATGATGACCTTGCCCTTCGACATCACCGTGTCGACCTTGCCCTTGACCTCCCAGCCCTCGTAGGCCGAGTAGTCGACGTCCATGTGATGGGTGTCGACGGAGATCGTGTACGACGCATTGGGGTCGAAAACCACTATGTCGGCGTCAGAGCCCACTGCGATGGTCCCCTTCTTCGGATACATGCCGAACATCTTGGCGGGTGTCGTCGACGTGATTTCGACGAACCGGTTGAGACTGATTCTCTCTTCGACCACGCCACCGTGGTACATCAGGTTCATCCTCGGCTCGACTCCAGGCATCCCGTTGGGGATCTTGGAGAAGTCGCCCTGCCCGAGCTGTTTCTGGGTGCCGAAGGTGTGGTGGTCGCCCATGCAGAACGGGCAGTGGTCGGTGGACACGACCTGGAGGTCGTTGGTCCGAAGACCCTGCCACAGCCGCTCCTGGTGGCCTGCGTCCCGGTCACGAAGCGGCGGGGAGCAGACGTACTTGGCTCCGTCGAATCCGTTGTCCAGATTCTCCAGCGACAGGAACAGATACTGCGGGCAGGTCTCCGCCCACACGTTGAGCCCCTCATCGCGAGCCCGGATCACCTCGTCGAGGGCTTCTTGGGCCGACAGATGCACGATATACAGCTGGGCACCTGCCACCTGCGCCAGCTTGATGGCGCGATGGGTGGCCTCGCCCTCGAGGACCGACCGGCGCACCATCCCGTGGTGGATCGGGTCGGTATCTCCCCGGTCGAGTGCCTGTGCGACGAGCACGTCGATGGCGATGCCGTTCTCGGCATGCATGGCGATGGTCGCCCCGTCCTCGGCTGCCTTTTGCATGGCCCTGAGGATCTGGCCGTCGTCGGAGTAGAAGACACCCGGATAGGCCATGAACATCTTGAAGCTGGTGACTCCCTCTCTCACCAGCAGCTCCATCTCCTTCAGGGTCTGATCATTGATGTCCCCCGTGATCATGTGGAATCCGTAGTCGATGGCACAGTTGTCCCTGGCCTTCTCCATCCACTTCTCCCAGCCTTCCATCGCGGACTCACCGACAGTCTGGATGGCGAAGTCGACGATGGTGGTGGTACCACCCCAGGCGGCAGCCCGGGTGCCGGTCTCGAAGGTGTCAGCGGAGAAGGTGCCGCCGAAAGGCATCTCCATGTGGGTGTGGACGTCGATCCCGCCGGGGATGACGAGCTTGCCCGAGGCATCGACCGTCTCGTCCGCCTCGACGCTGTGCTCCCCGCCGAGAAGCGCCACCACCTTGCCGTCGTCGACGAGGACGTCTGCGTCCATCTGGTCGATGGCGGTGACCACGGTGCCACCTTTGATGAGTGTCTTGGTCATGACTGCTCCTCTCGTGCCTTCTCGATTGCTTTCGTCAGTTTCTCCAGACCTTCCTCGGCCTCCTCCTCGGTGACCGAAAGAGGCGGGGCGATGCGCAGGGTGTTGCCATAGAGGCCGCCCTTGCCAATCAGGAGCCCTTCGGCCTTCGCCGCCTCCATCACCGCCGCGGTCAGCTCGGAATCCGGTGTTCCGTCCTCATGGCCGAACTCGACCCCGAGCATGAGCCCTTTGCCCCGGACGTCGACGATCTCAGCCACGTCGTCTGCGATGTGGTGGATCCCGTTCATGAGCTGCGCGCCCACCTTGTGGGCATTGGTCTGGAGATCGTTGTCGAGAACATAGTTCAGGTTGGCCAGGGCCCCGGCCGTCGCCAACGGATTGCCCCCGAAGGTGGAGATCGAGTTGGCGCCGAGACAGTCCATGATCTCACCGGAGGCGACGACCCCGGCCATGGCGAGACCGTTGCCCAGCCCCTTGGCGAAGGTCAAGAGGTCGGGCGTCATGTCGTGGGCCTGATAGCCCCAGAAGTGCTCGCCGGTCCTCCCCCAGCCCGTCTGCACCTCGTCGGTTATGAAGAGAATCCCGTGCTCGTCGAGGACCTCCTTCATGGCCCCGAAGAACGCATCGGGCGGAGTGGCGAAACCACCGACACCCTGGATCGGCTCGGCGATCATTGCTGCGACGTCGCCCGCCGTGGCGATGTCGAGCAGGTCGCGAAGGTCGGCGACACAGGCCGCGGTGAACTCGTCGTCGGGCAGATGGCCGAACGGGCTGCGTAGCTTGTAGCCGCCGTGGACGTAGGTCACCGAGAAGGGAGAGAGACTCGTGGCCGACCACGACTTCTGTCCCGTGACCGCCACCGCGGAATGGGACTTGCCGTGATAGCTGCCCCGGAGGGCGAGGATCTGATTGGACCTGCGGTACTGCGTCGCCAGCATGAGGGCGGTGTCGTTGGCCTCGGTGCCCGAGTTGGTGAAGAACACCTTGGCGTCGGGGATCCCGCTGAGCTCGGCGATCTTCTCGGCGAGCTCGATCTGAGACTCGATGAGGTACAGCGTCGAGGTGTGCAGCATCCGATCGGCCTGGGTCTTGATGGCCTCGACCACCTCGGGCACGCGGTATCCCGACATCGTCGTGAGGATGCCGCCAAAGAAATCGAGGTAGGTGTTCCCCTCAGCGTCGATGACCCGACGGCCCTCGCCGTCGACGAGGGCTATCGGGTCTTTGTAGTAGAGCGCCATCCACGAGGGCAGTACCTCTTTGTGTCTGGCGAGCAGCTCTGAGTGCTTACCCATTTAGCTGGCAGAGGCTACGGCGCGACGAGGTCGCCGTATGCGTCGGGCCGACGGTCTCGATAGAACGCCCACGTCTTGCGAACGTCGTCGATCATGTCGAGATCCAGGTCCCGGACGATCACCTCTTCGTCGGTGTCCGAGGCCGCGTCTCCGACCAACTGGCCACGCGGATCGACGAAGTAGGAGGAGCCGTAGAAGTCGTTGTCGCCGTACTCCTCCTTGCCCACCCGATTGATGGCCCCGATGAAGTACTCGTTGGCCACTGCGGCCGCAGGCTGCTCGAGATTCCACAGATACATGGACAGGCCCCGACTCGTGGCGGAGGGGTTGAACACGATCTTGGCCCCCGCCAGACCGAGTGCTCTCCAGCCCTCGGGGAAGTGCCGGTCATAACAGATATAGACCCCGATACGCCCGACCGCGGTGTCGAAGATTGGATATCCGAGGTTGCCGGGACGGAAGTAGAACTTCTCCCAGAATCCGTTGACATGGGGAATGTGGGTCTTGCGATACTTGCCCAGATAGGTCCCGTCCGCGTCGATCACGGCGGCGGTGTTGTAGAGGAGCCCTTCGTCCTCCTTCTCGTAGATCGGCACTACGAGGACCATGCCGGTCTCCTTGGCGAGCTCAATCATCTTCTGGGTGGACGGACCGTCGGGGACTGCTTCGGCGGTGTCCTTGTGGGCGTCGTCCTGCACCTGGCAGAAGTAGGGACCGTTGAACAGCTCCTGGAAGCAAAGGACCTGGGCGCCCTGTTCGGCGGCGTCCTTCGCCAGTTTGATGCTCTTGTCGACCATCGAATCCTTGTCGCCGGTCCAAGCAGCCTGGACCAGGGCGGAACGCACTGTGTTGGCCATAGCAACCTCCTCACGTCGCGGGTGTCCCAACCTACTCGTCTCCCGGGCTTTCCTGCCCCTCAAATCCAGGATCTGGCAAGAAAGTTGCCGTTTTGGGCGACATCGCCCGGTGGGGAATCGCTAGCTTACGACCGCTTCATAAGTCCAGCTAGGGAGGAAGGATGTCTGCCACCAGTCCCAGTCAGGTCGATCTGAACTACGGTCTGGACGACCGACCGGAACCATTCGCGAGGGCGATGGGGTTAGGTCTCCAGCACGTGCTGACGATGTTCGGGGCCACCGTCCTGGTGCCTCTCATCCTGGGCCCGGCCATGGAGATGGGCCCCGGAGACATCGCCATCCTGGTCAGCTCGGTCTTCATCTGCTCCGGAATCGCCACTTTCCTCCAGCTGACGGTGGGCTCGCGGCTGCCGATCATCCAGGGCGTCTCCTTCGCCTTCCTGGTGCCGTTCTTCGCCATCATCGCGGCCCACCCCGGTCCGGACGCGATGCGCTACATCGCCGGCATGGTCCTGGTGGGAGCACTCGTCGAGGTCACCATCGGTTTCGGTGGCCTGTTCGGTCTGCTGCGGAAATACGTGACCCCCGTCACCATCGCTCCAGTGATCGCTTTGATCGGGCTGTCTTTGTTCGGGGCAGCGGCAGACACCTCGGCCAACCACTGGGGTCTCGCGCTGCTGATGCTGGCCCTGGTCTTCATCTACTCCCTCGTCCTGGCGCCGAAGTACCGGTTCTTCTCCCTGTTCCCGGTGCTGCTGGCCATCATCACCTCCTATGTGGTGGCGTTGATCTTCACCTGGTTGGGAACCTTTCCCGAGGGCTCGCCGGCCGCGGTCAGCTTCGCCGCACTTGGCGAGGCCGACTGGATCAGAGGGATCACCGTCGGCGAAGGCGGCATATTCTTCCCCTGGGGCTTGCCATTATTCGACTGGACGCTGCTGATCGGCGTCCTCGCCGCCTACCTCGCTTCGATGATCGAATCGTTCGGCGACTACCACGCGGTCTCCCGCATCGCCACCGGGCGGGACCCCGATTCAAAGACCATCGACCGCGGCATCGGGTCCGAGGGCCTGGGCTGTTTCGCCACCGGTCTCCTGGGCGGGTTCGCCTCGACCTCCTATTCGGAGAACATCGGCCTGGTCGGCCTGACGAAGGTCGCCAGCCGCTATGTGGTCATCCTCGGCGCTGGCGCACTCGTGGTGCTGGGTCTGATCGCCAAGTTCGGCGCGGTGGTCGCCACCATCCCGTTGCCGATCGTGGGCGGCGCCTACCTGGCCCTGTTCGGTCTCATCGCCGCCATCGGGCTTTCCCTGCTGCGCCGGATCGACATGGACTCACAGCGCAACCTGTTGATCGTCGGGTTCGTGCTCTTCGCCGGGTTCGTGTTCCCCCACTACTTCGGCGGAGTCGAGGAGTTCAGCTTCTTCGGCATCGGTTGGCTGTCCGACATCATCGTCTCGATCGGCTCGTCCGGCATCGCCACCGCCGCCGTGCTCGGCCTCCTGCTCGACAATCTCATCCCCGGCACTCCCGAGGAGCGAGGCATGACGGCGGGGTACGAAGAGATAACAACCACCGGGGATCCCGAGGCTCCGCGGAGCACCGGCCGCTGAACCTCAGACCACCGGAATCCAACGACCGGCCCCCGGCTCCAACCGGGGGCCGGTTCGCGTGCGGACCGAGGTTTCAGGCACAATCAGTTGACAGTGACGCCCCTCCTGGTTTCAATAGGTGAATCACCTCTCAGTTTTGAGAGACCTATGAGGAGGAAGAAATGCGAAACCGAGCGCTCATGCTGCTCACGGTCCTCGCCCTCGTGTTGACCGCCTGCGGTGGCGACTCTGCCGAGGAGACGACCACGACTGCAAACGGTGGCGGGGAAGACACCACCACCACGGCCGCTGCACCCGACACCACCAGTGGGGACGAGACCACCACCACCGGTGAGGCTTCGGGGGATCCCATCGAGATCGGCATCATCACTTCCACGTCAGGAGCGCTGCAGACCTACGGGCAGCAGTACCTCGACGGGCTGAACGCCGGCCTCGCCTACGCCACCGACGGCACCAATGCCGTGAACGGCCGGCCAATCGAGTTCGTCACGAGCGACGACGGCGGCGATCCCGAGGCGGCGATCAGCGAGGCGACGTCCCTCGTGGGTGAAGGCGTGAACATCATCGGAGGAACCGTCGTCTCTGGCGTGGCGACCCAGCTCGCCTCCTTCGCTCAGGAGAACAACATCCTCTACATCTCCGGGCCGGCGGCCACCGACGCCATCACGGGCGTCAATGCCAACACCTTCCGCTCCGGTCGCCAGTCGTTCCAGGATGTGGCGACTGCGGCCTCGTTGATCGAGGACGACTCCGGAACGGTGCTGGTCTTCGCCCAGGACACCGAGTTCGGTGCCGGCAACGTCGCAGCAGTCGAAGCGGTCCTCGGATCACAGGGCTACACGGTGGAGTCGCTGCTGGTCCCCTCCGGCGAGACGGAGTTCACCGGTTTCGCCGATCAGATCAACCAGGCCGATCCGGACCTCGTGTTCGTCGCCTGGGCAGGAGAGACGTCCGGCGCGATGTGGCAGGCGCTCAACCAGCAGGATGTGTTCGACACCGCGCCCGTGGCCACAGGTCTCGGCGACATGGTCACCTGGCCGTTCTACGGGGAGGCGGCTACGGAAATCAGCTTCCTCAACCATTACTTCCCCGGCGCAGCCGACAACGAGGTGAACGACTACCTGGTCGAGAACGTCGAGGCGCCTGACCTGTTCACACCAGACGGGTTCGTCGCTGCTCAGATGATCGTCCAGGCCCTCACCGAAGGATCGGCCGATGATGTCGAAAGCATGATCGCCGCCCTCGAGGGATGGACCTTCGATGCCCCCAAGGGAACCCAAACGGTTCGGGAGTCGGACCACGCCATGCTCCAGCCGATGTTCACGGTGAGCCTGGTGGAGGACGGTGACGACTTCGAAGCAGAGCTGATCGACACCCTCGACCCGGAGGCGACTGCCCCACCGGAGGGTGAATAGGCCCGGCCCGCTTTGAGCGCTGAAAAGGTCGAGTCGACATCGACCGGTGGCCCGCATGCTCTGCGGGCCACCGGTCTGACGTGGAGCGTTGGTGGGCTGACGATCGTCGACGATGTGGCCCTCGAGCTCGGAAGCGGGGAGCTCGTATCCGTCATCGGGCCGAACGGGGCGGGCAAGACGAGCCTCATCAACCTGTTGTCAGGCGTCCACACCCCCGACAGCGGCACCATCGAGCTGCTCGGCGAGGATGTCACCGGTCTCCGGCCCGCCGACCGTGTCAAGCGCAGACTGGGACGCACCTTCCAGACTTCCAGCCTGTTCCTCGGGTTGTCGGTCGAGGAGAACGTCCGGATCGCAGCTCAGGCCGCCCTTGGCGGCAGTCTGAACCTGTTCCGACGCCCAAGGGACGGAGACCCGGCTCACGAGGTGGCGTCCGACGCCCTGGAACGGGTCGGGCTGGCAGACAACGCCGGCGACCAGGTCGGCGAACTGTCCCATGGCGACAAGAGAAAGCTGGAGCTGGCCATGGTCATCGCCGGCGACCCCGGGGTGGTCCTCCTCGACGAGCCAACCGCCGGGGTCTCGGTCGAGGACACCCGCCCACTCGTGGACCTGATCCAACAGCTGCATGAGAAAGGCCTGTCGGTGGTCATGGTCGAGCATCGCATGGAATTCGTGATCGACGTCTCCGACCGGGTGGCCGTCATGCATGAGGGCCGGATGCTCACCAGCGGAACCCCTGACGAGGTGATGGCCGACGACCGCGTTCGGGACGCGTACTTGGGGAGAGGCCGATGACCGACACCGTCGCCACCCTTCTCTCCATCACCGACCTGAACGTGTGGAGAGGCGAGGCCCACATACTCCACGGCGTCTCCTTCGATGTGCCCAAGGGGCAGGTGACCGCTCTCCTCGGACGCAACGGAGTGGGCAAGACGACAACGCTGCTGGCCCTGATGGGGCTGCTCCCCGCCTCGGGCAGCGCCTCGATGGATGGTCACGAGTTGGTGAACGGGGAAACCCATCTCAATTCGAGACTCGGCATCGGATACGTCCCTGAGGATCGAGAAGTCTTCTCCACCCTGACCGTCGCCGAGAACCTCCGTCTCGCCGAGCGTCCGGGTGTCGAGCACCGATATGAGCTGGTCTACGAGCTCTTTCCCGACCTCGCGGTACGGCCCGACCAGGAGGCCGGAACGCTCTCCGGTGGCCAGCAGCAGATGCTCGCCGTGAGCAGGGCCCTGCTCAATCCGAATGAGCTGCTCCTCGTCGACGAACCGACCAAGGGCCTCGCCCCGATAATCATCGAAGGCGTGGTCGAGGCACTGGTCAAGGCCACGTCGGAGACGACGGTCCTCCTTGTAGAGCAAAACCTCACCGTCGCCGGGGATCTGGCGACAGACGCAGTCGTCCTCGACCAGGGCAGCGTCGTGTACACCGGCGCCATGGCCGAACTCGCCGCGAACAGCGAGCTCACCGGACGCTATCTGGGAGTGGAAGTCAGATGAGCAGCCTCATCCTCAACGCCTCCACTGCCCTGGGGCTCGCCGGGCTCTACTTCCTGCTTGCATCGGGACTGTCCCTCATCTTCGGGCTGATGCACGTCCTCAACCTCGCCCACGGCGCATTCTTCGCCATCGGCGGATATGCCGCCTGGTGGATCATGGACACCTTCGAGATCGTGTCCTCCCTGGGGCTTCGCTTCGTCATCGCGGTCGCAGTCGCCGCCTTCGCAGGCCTCATCGTCGGCGGCCTGGTCGAGCGGGGGTTGGTCG
This sequence comes from Actinomycetota bacterium, assembly GCA_046537785.1. Classification (GTDB taxonomy): domain Bacteria; phylum Actinomycetota; class Acidimicrobiia; order Spongiisociales; family ZC4RG35; genus JANQRA01. The sequence continues at coordinate 93,195 of JBKHKD010000001.1, read as the reverse complement.
CCAAGCTCTACGGAAAGCATCTCGAGCAGATCCTGCTGACTATCGGGCTCAGCTACGTCTTCGTTGCCTTGCTCGGCGGTTGGTTCACCTACGACCCGCGCCTGATGACCCAGCCGCCCTGGTTTGGCACCACCACGGAGGTCTTCGGGGCGAACATCCCCAACAACCGCCTCCTCGTGCTCGCCGTCGCCGTCGTGGCACTCGTCGGTTTGCTCGTCTTCCTGAACCGAACCCGGCACGGTCTCATCATCAGGGCCGGGGTCGAGAACGCGCCAATGGTCCGAGCACTGGGCATCGACGTCGGCCGCAGCTTCACGATCGTCTTCGCCATCGGCGGTCTCCTCGCAGGGGTCGGAGGAGCCCTGGCCGCCGTCTACTTCAACGGGGTCAGTCCCTCGCTTGGAACCGCCCAGCTCATCTTCGCCTTCATCGTCGTCGTGATCGGCGGTCTCGGCTCCGTGCCGGGAACGGCGGTAGCAGCGGTGCTGGTCGCATTCACCCAGGTGTTCGCCAACAACTACCTGGCGACCGGCCTGGGCTCGATCTCGGTCGTCGTGCTGCTGGCATTGGTGCTCCTGGTTCGTCCCCAAGGGCTGCTGGGGAGGGCCGAGACATGAAGCGGGTCTACCCCATCCTCATCGTCGCCGCCCTATTCGCCGCAGCGCCCTTCGTCGACGTCGGCATCCCGTTCGTATTCGGCGCGCAGATCAGCTCTCCAGGCACACTACTGGTGCTCGGGATCGCCCTCACGTTCGCCGCGCTCGCCGTGTCCTACGACATCGTGTTCGGGTACACCGGGCTGCTCTCGCTGGGCCACGCTCTCCCCTTCGCCCTCGGGGTGTACGGGACCAACCTCTTCATGATCCACTGGGGGCTGCCCTACCTAGCAGCCAGCCTCCTCTCCCTGGTGGCAGGTGTCCTCATCGCCGTGGTACTGGGGAGCCTGGCCCTGCGCACCTCGGGCGTGGCGTTCGCCATGGTCACCCTGGCATTCGCCGAAGCCTTCGCCATCCTCGTGCTCACCGACCCGCTGCGGATCTTTGGCGGCGAGGAGGGGCTCCCCATCGCCCTCGATCAGCTGCCAGAGATCTTCAGAGGGGTGGTGAACACCCGTTACATCTACTGGCTGGCCCTCTTGGTCGCCGTCGGCGCCTTCCTGCTCGCCAGGCTGGTGGTCACGTCCCGTGCCGGACGGGTGTGGGAGGCGATCCGTGAGAACGAGCCCAGGGTCGAGATGCTGGGCCTGCGCCCGTTCCTCTTCAAGCTGGCGTCGTTCGCAATCGCCTCGGCGATCGCATCCGCCGCAGGATCCGTCTACCTCCTCCTCGTGAGGGGGGCCAACGCAGGGACCACGTCGGCCCTGTTCACCCTGGGCATCCTCGTGATGGTGGTGCTCGGCGGCGCCGGGAAACTCTGGGGAGCGGCGTTGGGTGGGCTCATCTACGGAGTCCTCGACCTCCGCCTCTCCGAAGTCGCCACCTCAGACTTCATCGCAGACCTACCCACCTGGATGGGTGGGCCCCTCTCCGAGCCGTTGTTCGTCCTCGGGGTGTTGTTCGTCCTGCTCATCCTCTACTTCCCGGGCGGCCTCATCAGCATCCCCTCTCAGCTGAAGAAGACGCGCTCGGCCAGAGGTGTCGCCAAATGACGAAAGTCACCGACACCCCGGTCCCCATCGCCTGGGAAGAAGCCGGAGACGGACCACCACTGCTGCTCGTCATGGGCCTCGGATATGGCCGCTGGGGCTGGGAGCCGCTCATACCCCTACTCGCGGACGAGTTCCGGGTCGTCACCTTCGACAACAGGGGCATCGGCGAATCCGGCCACCCGGAGGGGCCTTACACGGCGAACATGATGGCCGAGGACTGCCGTTCGGTTCTCAACGCAGCCGGGGTCGAGCGAGCCCACGTGGCGGGGTCCAGCGCGGGCGGCATGATCGCCCAGGAACTGGCCATCGAGTCACCGGAGACCGTGGACCGTCTGATCCTCATGTCGACCACTCCCGGTGGGGACGAGAGCTATCCGATGCCGTCGGTCACCACGGAGTTGTTGGCCCAGGTCGAGCAGATGGCACCCGAGGAGGCCCTGCGAAGACTGGTCGAGAACGCGCTGTCTCCGGACGCCCCCGAAGAGGCCGTAGATCGGATCATGCACCATCGTCTCGACAAACCGCAGAGCCCGGAGGGCTGGCAGGCCCAGGCTGCGGCCGGGATCGGATACGACGGCTCCGGCCGCGCCCGCCGAATCGCCGCGCCGACGCTGATCCTCCACGGAGAGTCCGACAACGTGGTCGACACCAGGAACGCCGACGTCCTTCACCACCTGATCCCTAACTCGAGAGTCGAGCTGGTCCCGGGCGGGCATCTCTTCTTCTGGGAGAGCCCGCGACAGGCAGCAGAGCTCATGACGTCGTTCCTCAGCGGAGACGGCCGATGAGCGGGGACATGACCGTGGGCCGCTGGATCCTCGACCGGGCGAGAGTCACGCCCGACCGCACAGCCATCGACTTCGCCGGAGGGGTCACCACTTACGCAGAGCTGGCGGCGCATTCCGGGGGTTTGTCCGCCGAGCTGGCAGCTCGCGGCCTCGGCCGCGGCGACCGGGTGGCGGTGCTGGCGTCGAACCGACCCGAGTACGTGGCGGTTCTGTTCGCCTGCGCCCTCGGTGGCTACGTGATGACACCCCTGAACTGGAGGCTGACCTCCCATGAGCTCGCCTATCAGTTGGAGAATGCCGAAGTCGGGCTGCTGATCGTCGAGTCGGACCGGGTCGGTCAGGCCGAAAATGCGCTCGAGCTCACCGACCTCTCCGTACCCACCCGTCTCCTGGAGGACCCGATCGAGGAAGGGCAACACGTCGCCGAGGTCGAAGACGACGACGCCCTCCTCCTCATCTACACGTCCGGGACCACAGGAAAGCCCAAGGGAGCGGTCCTCACCCATGCCAACTGCTTCTGGACCAACACCTCGATAGACCGGATGATGGACGTCACCACCTTCGATGTCGTACTCCAGGTACTCCCCCAGTTCCATATCGGCGGGTGGAACGTCCAGCCACTGCTCGCCTTCTGGAAAGGCGCGACCGTCGTCCTCGAGGAGAGCTTCGATCCGGAGAGGGCTCTGCGACTCATCGAGGAGAAGAGGGTGACGACGATGATGGGCGTCCCCGCCACCTATCTGTTCATGGCCGAGAGCCCGGACTTCGAGACCACCGACCTGTCGAGCCTGCGCATGGCCGTGGTCGGAGGAGCGCCCATGCCGGAGAGTCTGATCGAGACCTGGCACGACCGGGGAGTCTCCCTCGTCCAGGGCTACGGGCTCACCGAGGCCTCCCCCAACGTGCTCGGGCTCGCCCCGGAGCGGGTCGGCGACAAGGTCGGCTATGCCGGCAAGGCATATCCCCATGTGGAAGTCGCCCTCGAGTCGATCGACGGATCCGGGCTCATCGAAGGTCCCGGAACCGGTGAGCTGCTGGTCAGAGGTCCGAACGTGTTCGCCGGCTACTGGCGCAACCCCGAGGAGACCGCAAACACGATGCGGGGGGGATGGCTGCACACCGGGGATCTCGCCGAACGGGACGAAGAGGGTTTTTACCGGATCAGGGACCGGGTCAAAGACATGTACATCTCCGGAGGCGAAAACGTATACCCGGCCGAAGTCGAGGCCGTGCTCCATGCCCACGAGTCGATCGTCGAGGCCGCCGTCGTGGGCGTGCCCGACCCGCGGTGGGGCGAGAGCGGACTGGCGATTGTGGTCCCCAGGACGGGCCACGAGCTCAGCAGTAACGAGGTGATCGAGTGGTGCCGGGAACGGCTGGCCAAATACAAGGTGCCCAAGCGAGTCATCTTCACCGACGAATTGCCCCGCTCCGGCGCCAACAAGGTCGTCAAGCGCGACCTGGTCGACGAATACGGGGCCGGGGTGGACGAATGAGCCAGGGACGCTGGCAGGTGGAAGCCCCGCCCGATCCGACAGCAGTCGGCGGCGCCGCCCTGTCTGCCAAGGGGTTGCGAACGCGCCAACGGCTCATCGCGGCCGCTGAGGAAGTCTTCGCCGAATACGGCTGGGAGGAAGCCTCGATCGTCAAGATCACGGAAGAAGCCGGCGTCTCCCAGGGCACCTTCTACCGGTACTTCCCCTCCAAGCAAGCCATCTTCGATGAGCTCGTGGAGGACCTCAACCGACGGGTTCGTCACGCCATGTCGGAGGGGGCCGCCCGGGGAACCAATCGGGTCGAAGCCGAGCGATATGGGTTCGAGGCATTCTTCAGGTTCACCGCCGAACATCCCGGTCTCTACCGGGTCATCCGCCAGGCCGAGTTCGCCTCTCCGAGGGCGCTGCATCTGCATTACGAGCGCATTGCCCAGGGCTATGTCGCCGCTCTTGAAGAGGCGATTGAATCCGGGGAGATAGTGACCGCTGACACCGAGGTACTGGCCTACGCATTGATGGGCATCGGTGAACTTGTCGGCATGCGCTGGATCCTGTGGGGAGACGACGAAGTGCCCGGGCACGTGGTCGACGAGATGATGAAGTTCATCACCCGGGGTCTCGGAGCCAAGGGATGAGACAGGTGGGCCTCACCGCAACCGCCGTCTATCTGCCGGAACGCTGGATGACGGCGGCCGAGATCACCTCCCTCTCGGGCGTTCCCGAAGAGGTCATCGTCGACCGCTTCGGCCTGCGGGGAAAGCACATCGCCGCCGAGGACGAACATGTGTCCGACATGGCGGTCACCGCGGCCAACCGCCTTCTCGAGGAACAGGATCTCGATCCCGCCGGCCTGGATGCGGTCGTCTACTTCGGGTCGACGTGGAAGGACTACGCCGTGTGGCAGGCGGCTCCGCACATCGCCCACCGGATCGGCGCCTCCAACGCGTTCGCACTCGAGCTCGACTATGTGTCGTGCGGCTCTCCGGTGGCGATGCGCGTCGTTCGCGACCTGCTGCGCGCCGAGCCGGATGTGAAGCGGATCCTCGCGGTAGGAGCGGGCCGGGAGTCGTATCTACTCGATTACCAAAACGAGCGATCGAGATTCATGTTCAACTTCGGGGATGGCGCCGTCGCCGCGCTCTTCGAAGGCGACGCCATGGCCAACCTGGTGCTCGGTGCCGAGATCATCACTGACGGGTCGTACTCACTCGACGTAAAGGTCCCCGCCGGGGGCTCGGTCGAGCCCGCATCTGCCGAGACCGTGGCCAACCGTCGCCACACACTCGACGTGCCTGATCCGGCCGACATGAAGAGACGTCTCGATCCGGTGACACTCCCCAACTTTCTCGCCGCCGCCGAAGGAGCTGTCAAGAAGTCGGACGCCACCCTCGACGACGTCGACTTCTACTGCGGCATCCACATGAAACGGTCTATGCACGAGACCCTCATGGAGCAGATCGGGGTCGATGACGGGCACACCGTCTACCTCGACGACACCGGTCATATGAGCGGGGTCGACCCGTTGCTGGCCCTCGACCGGGCCGCCCGTGAGGGAAAGGTCGCGGACGGCGACCTGATCCTCCTTCTCGCCGCAGGCACCGGCTACACATGGGCGGCAGCGTGCGTCAGCTGGGGACCGACGGACTGAGCCCAGCGGGGGGAGTGCCGGCGCAGCCGGCGAGGGGGAGAACCCCCTCCGACCTGCACTTCGTGCGGGCCACCTCCCCCAACGTCGCCTTCGGCTCCTGGGGGAGGAAACCCCCCTGTCGCACTTCGTGTTGATTTCTGCTCGGGTTTGAGGTGGGTTGTGGCTGTCAAGCGGTGAGCAGCATGACTCTTGATACCCACGGTGGGTGAGGCCGCGGCGTGCCCCTAGACTTGCATTCGACGATCGGAGAAAGCTCATGGGGTACAGCGGCCGCCAGGTAGATCAATGGTTCGATCACGTCAAAAAGCAGTTCCAGGCTGACTCGATGTGGAAAGGCCTTCTCGTCTGGGTGGTGGTGCTCATCGTGATCCTTGCGCTCTCCTTCTGATGCAGACGATTCAGCTGCGTAGCCGCTGACACGACAGCTACTACGAGCGGGAGGATTTCGGGTAGTGGGCCGCCCATTCGGCATCCCAGCCGAGAGCGGTGTACAGGTCCTCTCGTTTGTCAGAAGACTTCGAGCCTTTCTGGTGTAGAGACCCTGGCGGCTGAGCCGACAAGGGGGCCCAATTATCTCCCCCAGCAGGGGGAGGAAACCGGCGGGCTGTCGCCCGCCTGCTAGCCGTGGGTGGGGAAGCCGAGGTCGACGCCGCGGTGGACGGGGTCGGCCCAGCGGGAGATGACCACTTTCTGTCTGGTGTAGAAGTGGACGCCTTCGGGTCCGTAGATGGCGTGTGATCCAAAGATGGAGTTCTTCCACCCTCCAAAGCTGTAGAACGACAGCGGCACCGGGATCGGCACGTTGATGCCGACCATCCCGACCTCGATCTCCTGTTGGAACTTGCGGGCCGCTCCCCCGTCGTTGGTGAACACCGCGGTGCCGTTCCCGTAGGGGTTGTCGTTGATGAGCTGGATGGCATCCTCGTAGTGGTCCATACGGACGGTGGAGAGGACCGGGCCGAAGATCTCATCAGTGTAGATCGACATCTCCGGCGTCACCTGGTCGAACAGTGTCGGGCCGAGGAAGTAGCCGTCCTCGTGGCCGTCGACGACGAAGTCGCGTCCGTCGGCGACCAGCAAGGCACCCTCAGACTCGCCGGCGTCGACATAACCGCGCACCTTCTCCAGGTGCTGCTTGGTCACCAGGGGTCCCATCTCGACACCGGGTTGGTCGCCGGGGCCGACCACCAGTTTCTCGATTCGACCCTGGACACCTTCGATCAGCTGGTCGCCGGCGTCACCGACGGCTACCACCGCCGAGATGGCCATGCACCGTTCTCCCGCCGACCCGTACCCTGCGCTCACCGCGGCGTCAGCGGCAAGATCGACGTCGGCGTCGGGCAGTACGATCATGTGGTTCTTCGCCCCACCGAGCGCCTGCACGCGCTTGCCGTGCTCGGTGCCGGTCCGGTAGATGTAGCGGGCGATGGGCGTCGAACCCACGAAAGAGATCGCAGACACATCCGGGTGGGTGATCACGGCGTCCACCGCCTCCTTGTCCCCGTGCACCACATTGAACACCCCGTCGGGGAGACCGGCCTCGGAGAGCATCTCCGCCGCCATCTGCGAAGTGGACGGATCCTTCTCGGACGGCTTCAGAACGAATGTGTTGCCGCAGGCGATTGCGATGGGATACATCCACATCGGAACCATCGCCGGGAAGTTGAAAGGCGTGATCCCCGCCACCACACCCAGAGGCTGACGGATCGTGTAGGTGTCCACCCCGGACGACACCTGCTCCGAATAATCACCTTTCAGCAGGTGGGCGATGTTGCAGGCGAACTCGACCACCTCGAGACCTCGCTGCACCTCACCCATCGCATCGTCGATGGTCTTGCCATGCTCGGAGGTCAGAACCTCGGCAATCTCCCGTTTGCGCTCAGCAACCAGCTCCCGATAGGCAAACATGATGTTCTGTCGCTGGGTCAGCGGCGAATACCGCCACGTCTCGAAAGCCTCTGCTGCCGCCTGGACCGCGGCATCAACATCTTCCGACGATGCGTACGCCACCTCCCCGGTCTGCTCACCCGTGGCCGGGTTGAACACCGGGCCGGACCGACCGGAAGATCCCGAGACAAAAGAACCGTTAACCCAATGCTGAATCTGCTTCATGGTCCGAAAGCCTAACTACTCAACCCCTCCAGGCCGTCGGCTGGTTGCAACCGTCGGAGTCTACGCGCTCGATCTGTCGATGCGGATGGGTACCCAGGGTTCGGTGGCTTCCCAGTCGAGGAAGGCGGCAGCCTGCCAGGCGTGCTCTTCACATCTGAGTCCATCGGGAATGGCGAAGACTGCCTGCTGGGCGCAAAGACCACATCGGACGAGCCGGGACAATCCCTCGAAACTGATGATGGCGTCGAAAACGCTCGCCTCGTCCAGACCGGAACTGTCGAGGCGTCGATGGTCGACCGTGTCGCGACCTTTCTCCACCTCAGGATGGATCTGCACCGCGGGTTCTACGTAGCTGACACTGACGTGTCCACAGACCTCACAAACCTCACGCGCCATGCCAGCAGTGATCGTGGTGATCGTGGAACGATGCATGCAGCCCCAGAACGTCCGCCTTAGTCTCAACCTGCCTCCCAACAGGACTCCCTGTATCCGTCAACCTAGCTCAAACTCCCCCGGCCTACCAGGTCCGAAGTCTTCGACCCGCTATCCAAAGCTCTGATTCGGCCACTCAGAGTGAGTCTCGGGACTCATGGTGTGCACCCTTCGGGTACGCGAATATATCAATCTGCTCGCCCCAGGGAGGCAATCCAGATGTTCACCAACCGAGTCAAAATCGCGCGCAGCGGGTGCGACCATCCATCCACCGTAACGGTCCGCAATTCCGGAATCGAACGTACCGTGTGCGAGGCGTGCGGGCATGTCAGCTTCCGTCCCCTCGAAAGCCTGTCCGGCACGGCCGACCGCAGCAGGTTCGAACGTGCCATCGAGCGCACACCAGATTCGATTCGGTAGCAGACCTCCAGGTTTGAGTGGAGGGCCCGGGCAATGGGGGTCGGGTCCTCCGCTCGAAATGACCGGCAACACCGGTGGTTGAGCTACCTCTGCTCCTGGTTCCGTTGTAGCCAGGAACGGACCCACCACAACTCGTCGTCCACCGTGCCCGCGCCTGGGATTGGCTTACCGGTGCCGGGCAGGTCGTCGAACTCGCCTGCCTCCATCGCCTCTTGAATGAGTCGCTCCGCATGACCGTGAACCACATCGACGGATGTTGCGTATTCTTGCTGTGCGTTGCCGCGTTGAGGTGATGGTGCGTCGTAGCCGGGGAGGCAGGAGAGCCCCCTCCGGCCCTTCGGGCCACTTCCCCCAACGTCGCTTCGCTCCTGGGGGAGGAAATGGGGATCGGGTTGGCCGGTAGGCATGGAGGAAGGACCCTACCGGCCATTCCCGAGTTTCTAGGAGAAGCTCCTAGAGGCCGCCGACAGGGTCGGGCCCGACGCTCGCTTGGAGACAGTCAGGCGATACCGACCCACCGACATCGAGCGCTCCTTGGGCAGGCTTGAAACAACTCGGTACATGTCGGCCTGATGCCGGCGGTCTTCTTGAATAGCTTTTGCAAGATCGTACATCTTGAATGGTTCCTGAAGAAGTTCGTTGCGGTAAGAAGCATCGCCACTTACACTCATTACATTAACTAGAGTCGGGTAACGAGTCAAATGGATTTCTCCCATTACACGACAAGACCGGTCGAATTGGCCGTCTCCCTCGTCAACACGAAGGGAGCGACCAACGATTCCCTGACCAACGCGGCAGAACTGAAGGAGTTTCTCGATGACTATCGGGAACTCTGGGAGGGAGTGGCCAAGCCCCCGCGCAAAGACGAGATCAATGCGGTTCGGGAGCTCCGCGAGGCCCTAAGGGAGATACTCGAGGCTGAAGATGATCAGGAAGCTGCCAAGAAGGTCAACAAGCTTCTCGACGCTTACGGCGCCACCCCACGCTTGTCGACCCACAGCGGAAATCCGCATCTCCATTTCGAGCCGGTCGAATCGGCCATGGTCTGCTGGCTCGGGGCGATCACTGCAATGGGTCTCGCCAGCGTGATCGTCGAGCATGGCGTCGACCGCTTTGGCGTGTGCGGGTCAGGCACCTGCAACGATGTCTTCATCGACACCTCCCGCAACCGGTCGAGACGCCATTGCTCCAACACCTGCTCCACCAGGGAAGCAGTCGCCGCCTACCGTAAACGCCAGACCACCTAGGAGAGGCTGGCCTCCAGGCTGATCTCGACGTTGCCGGCCAGGGCCTGGGACACGGGGCAGCCGTCCTTGGCTTCCCCGGCCAGCTCCAGGAACTTCTCTTCCGTGACTCCCTCGACGTCAGCGCTGACACTGAGCTCCATGGTGGTGATTCCATCGCCGGGGACGAATGTGGCGGTCGCAGTCACGTCGAGACTTGTCGGTGGCGTTCCGTTCTTGTCAAGGATGTTGGAGAGCGCCATCGAATAGCAGGAGGAGTGGGCCGCCGCGATCAGTTCCTCGGGGCTGGTGAGCCCACCGTGCTCCTCGGCACGCGCCTTCCATGTCACCTGCAACGGTCCGGCGGCGCCACTGTCAAGACTCGCGGAGCCGGCGCCCTCGAACAGGTTTCCCTCCCAATGAGTGCGGCCTGTGCTCTTCAATGCCATCGAACGTCCTTTGGTTGCTGGACCACTGACAATACCCGTTTCGCGATGTCGGCGAACATGGCGGCCCGGGCAACTGGGCATGGAGTCGAGGGCTCTCCGCGCCCGCCCCACGGGAACCTGGGTCAGTGGCCAATACCGCTTTGGGCCGAGACGGAGACGTGGCTCGGCGTCCGATCGGCGACATGTCGCTCCGGGAAGCAAGCGCCGGGCTCCTTCGATCCTGGCTTGCCGCCTACGGACCTGCCACCGAGACCGGTCAAACCGAGATTCAGGTCCCACACCACGTCGAGCTTTCCTCATGATCCAGCCGGCTCCAGAAACACGACCGGGATCTCGCGGTCGGTTCTCGACTCATAGGTCGAGAATCCGGGATAGGCCGCTATGATCCTCGGCCACCATTCCGTGCGCTCCTCGGCGCTGGCGGTCCTGGCGATCATGGCGGTCCTGGTCCTGTTGATCTGCACCTCGACCCGCGGATCAGCGACGAGGTTCTGATACCACGTCGGGTGGTTGGGGCGACCTCCGTACGATGCAATGACCACCAGGGAGCACCCCGAGCGAAGGTAGAGCAGGGGAACGGTGTGCTCCTCACCGGTCACGTGACCTCGAGTGGTGAGCAACAACATGTCGTTGTTGACCAGGCGCCGCCCCAGAAGCCCGCCGGTCAGCCGATAGACCAGAGTGTGAACAGCCGACAGACGCCGGACCCAGGAGTCCCTCAGTTCAGTTGCTCCTCGACGACGTCGCGGAGCAGATCGAGTCGCATCGCCCCGTTGTCGATGACGGTGGAATGGAAAGCACGCAGATCGAATCCGCCTCCGAGTCGCTCTTGGGCCGCTTTCCTGATGCTCAAGATCTCTCGCTCGCCGAGCTTGTAGGAGATCGCTTGACCCGGCCAGCCCAGGTAGCGGAGAACCTCGTCTCGAGCCTGGGCAAGGGTACGGAATCCGTAGACCCTCATGAACTCGACTGCCTTATCGAAATCCCAGTCCTCACCGGCAAACCGCGGAGATCGATCATCGACTTTCATACCCAGGTGGAGGCCGATATCCACCACCACGCGAGCGGCCCGATACATCTGCTTGGCAAGCATTCCGAAGTAATGCTGATGGTCCTCGAGATACCCGAGTTCTCCCATGAGCACCTCGGCGTACATACCCCATCCCTCGCCGTAGCCGGGACACCAGGTGAGGACCCGCTGAAACCGACTGATCCGGTCCCGCCGATACATGGCGGTGGCGTTCTGGAGATGATGTCCCGGAAAGCCTTCGTGGTAGGCGGTCGAGACGTGCTGGTATAGAGGGAAGACGTCCTGGTCCCCCACCGAGTACCAGACCCCGCCGGGTCGGGAGAAGTCCTCCGACGGACGGCGGTAGTAGACCCCCAGCGGGCTGCCGGGTGGGGCCAGCTGCACAGTCAATGGCCTGATCTCGTCGGGAACCTCGAAGTGCGACCCCGACAATTCGTCCACCGCTTCGTCGAGTATCCGCTCCACGAAGGAGAGGAGCTCCCCGGTCCCCGACGCGGTGACCGAGGGATCGGTCTCCAGGAACTCTTTCGTCGCCTCGACACCGCCGCCCGGAAGAATCAGCTCCGCTACCCGCTCCATCTCTGCGAGGAGACGACTGAACTCCTCCCAACCCCATGAGTAGGCCTCATCGGGATCGACGCCGAGACCAACGAGCCGGTTGGCCGAACGCAGGTAAACGTGGGATTCGACACCTTCCTCCTCCGGTGCTGCCGGTAGGTATAGGGCCTGGAGCCAGTCGGCAAAGTCGCCGTACGCCGCCCGTGCCTTGTCCGCCGCCTCAGCCAGTGCGGGATGGACATCCGCTCCTCCGGCTGCCCGAGCCACTACTTCGTCGATAGAGGCCGGGTCGTCCGAGAGGCTTTCGGCCTGGTCGATAACCGATTCGACCTGTCGCCGGGAGGAGACGATCCCGCTGTCGAGCCCTGCCTCCAGGAGACGGCGATAGTCCTCCAAGGGTTTGGACACGGTGCGAAGCCTGTTGACGATGCTCTCCCGGGCCTCAGGACTGTCGGCGCTCATCACGTCGAAGGTCAACCTGATGTGGTGAAACGGCGAAGCCATGTGACGCAAGGTGCGAAAGTGGTCGCCGTTGTCATGGGCGACTTGTTGCTCGTCGAGCTCGGAGACCATGACCCTGGCCGCGAGACGCTCCTGCGGGTCTCGGTCGTCGAGAAAGGGCTCAATCAGCTTGCGATACCGGGCCACCAGCTCAATGTTTTGCTCCACACCTTCCAGGCCGAAGCCCTCTCCCCACTCATGGTCGGACCCGGGTATCCCGAGTTGGGTGGCGAGTACCGGGTTCTGCGCGCACGCGTCGTCAACGAACTTGTCTGAGATCTCGAATGCGGTATTCACAGACGTGACGGTAACGAAGCACGATCCGTCACCAACGGTGCCGGTAGGGTGGGTGCTCCGCTATGACCCTGAAGCAGCGTGCCACCACCACCTTTGAGAGTCTCGAGCCCGAACTCCGCAAGCTCTCCCGCTGGCTGTACGAACACCCGGAGATCCAGTATCAGGAGTACGAGTCGTCGGCGAAGCTCGCCGCCTTCCTAGATCAGCACGGATTCGAGGTCGCCCAGCCGAGCCACGGTCTCGACACCGCGTTCGAGGCCAATGCGGGCGATGCAGGGCCCCGGGTGATCATCTGCTGCGAGTACGACGCACTGCCCGAGGTCGGGCATGCCTGTGGACACAACATCATCGCCACGGCTGCCGTCGGAGCCGGTGTCGCCCTCGCACCACTTGTCAACGATTTGGGCATCAGAGTCACAGTATTGGGAACACCGGCCGAGGAGGGTGCAGGAGGAAAGGTAGACCTCATCGAGGCCGGGGCTTTCGAGGATACCGCGGCCTCGATGATGATCCACCCCTACCCACACGATCTGATGGACCCGTCGTTCCAGGCGAGGACGAGCTTCACGGTCGAGTACCGAGGCAAGGAGTCACATGCGGCTTTCGCTCCACACCAGGGCGTCAACGCACTCGATGCCTTCGTTCAGGCCTACATGAACGTCGCCACCTTGCGTCAACAGATCCTGTCTTCTGACAGGGTCCACTGCATCATCGATCACGGAGGGGATGCCAACAACATTATCCCTTCCTACACGAAGTCGACCTGGGGGATTCGCTCCGGCGACGGCGACCGTCTCCGGGAGCTGATCCCGAAGGTGAGGGCCTGTTTCGAAGCGGCGGCGCAGGCGACCGGATGTGATATCGAGATCAACCAGACGGGCCACTCGTACATCAACATGATCACCAACCCCGTCATCGCGGATCTGTTCCGTGCGAACTCAGCCGCGCTCGGCAGACCGATGCCAACCGAAGAAGAGGTGGGCTTTTTCGGCGGCTCGTCTGACATGGGCAACGTGAGCCACGTCGTTCCTTCCATCCACCCGATGATCTCGATTGACACCCACGGCGCCGCCAACCACCAGAAAGAGTTCGCCGACGCCACCATCACCGAGAGTGGCGAGAAAGCCATCCGGGACGGCGCCCTGGCGATGGCCCACACCATCATCGACATGGCGGAGCAAAACGTATGGAGCAGATTGGATAGTCCGAGTACCTAGTACCGAGTACTGAACCCGGTATACCGGCTCGGGACGCGGTACTCAATACTCGCTACTCTCTACTCGCTACAAATGACACAGACCAAGATCCAGACCGTCCTGAACGTCAGCGACCTGAGAGTTCAGTTCGACACCCAGGACGGGATGGTCCACGCGGTCAACGGGGTCAGCTTCGATCTGAAACGCGGCGAATTCCTCGGCATCGTCGGCGAGTCCGGCTCCGGCAAGAGCGTAACGATGATGTCCCTGCTTCGACTGATCCCGATGCCGCCGGGAGAGATCGTCTCCGGTGAGGCCCGCTTCGGGGATCTCGATCTGCTCAGCATCGACAGCGAGACGCTCCGCAAAGTCAGGGGCGGGAAGATCGGATTCATCTTCCAGGATCCAATGACCTCTCTGAACCCGGTGCTGACCGTGGGATATCAGATCACCGAGGTGCTGAGACTGCACACCGACCTCCCCGAGAGAGCGCGCCGACCACGGGCGAAAGAGCTACTCGACCTGGTGGGAATCCCGGACTCCAAAGCCCGACTCGACAACTTCCCCCACGAGTTGTCGGGAGGAATGCGGCAACGAGTGATGATCGCTATGTCGCTAGCCGCCGACCCGGAGATCCTCATCGCCGACGAGCCCACCACTGCACTAGACGTCACGATCCAGGCGCAGATAATCGAGATCATCCGGGATCTGCGGGAGAAGCTGGGCACCGCGGTCATTTGGATCACCCACGACCTCGGCGTCATTGCGGGGCTTGCCGACCGGGTTGTCGTCATGTACGGAGGTCAGATTGTCGAGGAGGCTCCTGTAGGAGCCCTCTACAGCGACCCGCGACACCCTTACACGGAGGGCCTCCTCGGATCACTCCCCCGTCTCGACCAGAAGGGCCAGGAGCTGGTCAACATCAAAGGGACCCCGCCCAATCTCTACGAGATGCCCTTTTCTTGCTCGTTCGCACCACGTTGTCCCTATGTGATGGATAAGTGCCGCGAGGAGAATCCTCCGTTGTACGAGATCGGCAACGACAGGAGGACGGCCTGCTTCTGGGACCTCGAAAACGATAGGCCCAGATATGGCCGTTGAAGCCCAACCCCAGCCCTCGACCAACGGCGCGGCCGACGTCCTCGTCAGCGTCAGGAACCTGAAGAAGCACTTCCCGATCATGAAGGGCGTGTTCCGGCGCCAGGTGGGTGTGGTTCGTGCTGTCGATGGCGTGAGCTTCGACATTCGACGTGGCGAGACCCTCGGCCTCGTCGGGGAGTCGGGGTCGGGCAAATCAACCGCGGGACGGGTGATCCTCCAGCTCGATCAGGCCACCGAAGGGGAGGTCAGGTTCGGGGACATCGATCTGACCAGGACGACCGGGAACAAGTTGCGCTCCCTGCGGCCCCGGATGCAGATGATCTTCCAGGATCCCCACGCCTCTCTCAACCCGCGCATGACGGTGGCCTCCATCGTCGGGGAGCCGCTGATCGAGCACAACAAGGCGAAAGGCGAAGAGCGACGACAGCGCATCGAGGAGCTCCTCAGCCTGGTCGGTCTCGAGCCGAAACACGCCAACCGCTATCCCCATGAGTTCTCCGGTGGCCAGCGTCAGCGAATCGGCATCGCCCGGGCGATCGCCCTCAATCCCGACTTCATAGTCGCCGACGAGCCGATCGCGGCGCTGGACGTCTCCATCCAGGCTCAAGTCGTCAATCTCCTCGAGGACCTCCAGGATGTCCTCGGCCTGACCTATCTGTTCATAAGCCACGACCTGTCGATGGTGCGCCACATCGCCGATCGGGTAGCGGTCATGTACCTGGGCAAGATCATGGAGCTGGGCACGGTCGACAATCTCTACAACGACCCGAAGCACCCCTATACGAAAGCACTGCTCTCGGCGGTACCGGTCCCCGACCCACAGATCGAGGCGACC
Organism: Actinomycetota bacterium; assembly: GCA_046537785.1. Lineage (GTDB taxonomy): Bacteria > Actinomycetota > Acidimicrobiia > Spongiisociales > ZC4RG35 > JANQRA01. The sequence goes on along the minus strand of JBKHKD010000001.1, from coordinate 77,461 downwards.
CGGGAGCGGATCATCCTCGAGGGAGACATCCCCAGTCCCGCCAACCCCCCTCCCGGCTGTCCCTTCAACACCCGGTGCCCCATGGCGCAGGAGAAATGCGTCGTTGAGGTACCCGACTGGCGAGAGCTGAATCCGGGCCGCTGGGTGGCCTGCCATTTCGTTGAGTAGGCGGTACTCGGTGACCCGGACAGGGTCTCGATTTGACAAGTCGGCGAAAAGGCTCATTTCCCCCTCCGCATCCCGAAACCGGTGTTAGCGTTCTGCCCGGATACCGGGCGTTCGTTCCGGTACATGGAGGAAAACAAATGAAGAAAAGCAGACTGCTGGCGCTTCTCGCCGCACTGGCCATGGTGGTCGCGGCGTGTGGCGGCGGCGAAGGTGATGCGACCACCACTACTGCCGGTGACGGCGGTGGTGATGCGACCACCACCACTTCTGATTCCACCGAGCCGACCGACCCGCCCTCGGGTGGCAACGCCGGTGAGGATGGAGAACTCCTGCTACTCCAATGGCAGGCAGCTACTCACCTGAACCCCTACACGGGGACAGGAACCAAGGACATCCAGGCGGCTTCGCTCGTGCTGGAACCCCTGGTCGAGTACAACACCGACGGAGAGATCGTGCCAGTACTGGTCACGGAGATCCCGACGATCGACAACGGCGGCATATCAGAGGATCTGACTCAGATCACCTACAACCTGCTGCCGGATGTCACCTGGTCGGACGGGACAGAGTTCACTGCTGACGACGTTGTGTTCACCTGGGAGTACTGCACCCAGAGCGAAGGTTGCTCTTCCTCGGCGTTGCGCGCCCTCGAGAACGTCGAGGCCGTCGACGACCACACTGTGACCATCACGTTCGCGGGCCCCACCCCGTGGCCGTTCGTGCCGTTCACCGGCTCGACCGAGATGGTGTTGCAGCGGGCGCAGTTCGAGTCGTGCATGGGCGAGGCTTTCACTGCTTGTGATGCCAACCTCACTCCGATCGGCACCGGACCATTCATGGTCTCCGACATGCGCGTCGACGACACCGTGCTCTATGAGATGAACCCGAACTACCGCGGTGTGCCCGATGGCAAGCCGTTCTTCGGCACCGTCCAGCTCAAGGGTGGCGGCACCGCCGACGATGCGGCCCGTGCCGTTCTCGCCACCGGTGAGGCCCATTACGCGTGGAACCTCCAGGTCGCTCCCGACATCCTCGAACAGATGGAGGCCGAGGGCAACGGCGTGGTCGACGTGGGCTTCAACACCTCGGTCGAGGGACTCAGGCTCAACCAGACGGACCCGGACCATCCGGACAACCCGTCTGACTACCTGGACGGTGAGAACCCCAACCCGTTCTTCTTCGAGAACACGGACCTGGCGAGAGCGCTGTCACTGGCGATCGACCGTGAGGAGATGGCCGCCGTAGCTTACGGTCCTGCGGGTGCACCCACCTGCAATGTGTGGCCTGTCGAGGGCCCGGCACTGTCGACCAACAACGACTGGTGTCTGACCCAGGACATCGAAGAGGCCAACCGGATCCTGGAAGAGGATCTCGGCTATGTCGACAGCGACGGCGACGGGATCCGTGAGCTGCCAGACGGCACTCCGCTGGAGTGGGATCTCAAGACATCGACCAACCAGGTCCGTCAGGACACCCAGGCTCTCATCGAGAGCTACTGGGCAGAGATCGGAATCCAGGCCAACATGTTGAACGAGGACGCGGGCGTCTTCTTCGATCGGGCATCCGACCTGGGCATTTGGAAGTTCTTCACGGACATCCAGATGTACACCAACTCGGCAACCGGATCCGACGCTCAGGGCTACTTCGAGTTCAGACTGACCTCGCAGATCCCCGAGTCGAGCAACGACTGGGGTGGCAACAACATCGCGCGGTGCGCCCGCGATGATTACGACGCCACCTTTGAGGAGCTGTCGGAGGCGACCCTGGAGGACCCGGGCAGGGATGAGTTGATCATTCAGCTCAACGACATGTTCGTCGAGTACTGCATGATTCCGCTCATCAACCGCGGCTCGGTCTCTGCCTTCAGCAATGATCTGGAGGGCTACGGAGCAGTCAACGGTTGGGACAGCGAGTACTGGAACATCGAGGACTGGAGGCTCAGCGGCTGAGCCGCCGAGTTCAGTTACTGACCAAGAGAGCCTTTCGGGCACAGCCCGGAGGGCTCTCTTGTCTCCAAAACCCGGGCAGGTAAAAGATGGGCAGGTACATCATCAGGCGAACCCTGTTCGCCATTCCGACGCTGATCGTCATCAGCCTCCTCATCTTTGGCCTGCTCGAACTGGCCCCCGGTGACCCCACCTCCCAGCTCCCACTAAACGTCCCGGCCGAAGTGCGTGATCAGATAAGAGAAGCGCTCGGCATTGGCCAGCCGTTCTTCCTCAAGTGGGTGAAGTGGATGCAGCTGATGTTCGTCACCGAGCCCATCAACGCCATCAACTCCATATTCGACACGTGCATCGGCGACTGCGAGAACCCGGCCCGCATCATCTCGTGGTCCTCGCGCACACCCGCCTTCAACATCATCATCGAGCGCATCCCTCAGACACTGTGGGTCTTGGGTGTCGCTTTCATCCTCGGGATTCTCCTCGCTGTCCCCGTCGGAGTGATCTCTGCCTACAAGCAGTATTCGTTATTCGACAATGTGGGCACGTTCGTGACCATGGTCGGCTTCTCACTCCCCGTCTTCTTCACCGGTCTGCTGTCGATCATCATCTTCAGCGTCTGGCTGGGCTGGCTTCCCTCCTTCTACTCCACCACCCACATCATCGACTGGACGAGCTGGGACAGCATCTGGACCCAGATCAGGCAGATGATTCTCCCAGTGGCGGTGCTCTCCCTGTTCAACGCCGCCGCATTGAGCCGGTTCACCAGAGCCTCGATGCTCGACAACCTCAATCAGGACTACGTTCGCACCGCTCGCTCCAAAGGTCTGCGGGAGAACCGGGTCGTCATGACACACGTAATGCGTAACAGCATGATCCCCGTGGTGACCCTGATCGCCCTCCAGGTGCCGGGCATCTTCGCCGGCGCCATCATCACCGAACAGATCTTCAAGATCAACGGCCTGGGGCATTTGCTCATCGCGTCTTTGCAGTCGGCAGACATCCCGATGGTGCAGACCCTGACTTTCATATTCGCTTTCCTGATCGTGGTGTTCAACCTGATCGCCGATATCACCTACGGCGTCCTGGACCCCCGAATTCGATACGACTGAGCAATAGAGGAACGTCATGTCAGCCACCCAAGAGCGAGTCGACCAGCAGAGCGGCCTGCAGACACCCGGCAGCGGCGAGCAGCATCGTTCGGCGAGCCAAGACGTATGGCGTCAGTTCAAGAAACACAAAGGGGCGGTAGTGGGACTGGTCCTGCTGACCGTCATCGTGCTCGCCACCGCGTTCGGACCGTTCCTCTATGGAGTCGATCCCGCTGCCATCGAGACGGCCAACGCCAGCGCACCACCCAGCCTCGACCACCCGCTTGGCACCGACAACCTCGGTCGCGACGTGCTAGCCCGGGTGCTGGTCGGGGGACGGATCTCTATTTCGGTCGGATTCGCCGCCATGCTGGTCGGTTTGATCCTCGGAACGGGAATCGGAGTCATCGCCGGCTACTTCCGCCGGCTCGATGGCCCTCTCATGCGCGTCACCGACCTCTTCCTTGCTCTGCCCATCCTCCCGCTCTTGCTCGTTGCGGTCCTCCTCTTCCGGGACCCACTCCAGGACCGGTTCGGTGAGGCGCTGGGAATCTTCCTCCTGGTCGTCTTCATCATCGGACTCACCAGTTGGATGCAGACTGCGCGTGTCGTCCGCGGCGACGTCCTCTCACTCAAGGAGGAAGAATTCGTCCTCGCCGCTAACAGCATCGGAACCCGGAAGCGCAAGATCATCACCAGACACATCCTCCCCAATACCTTGAGCCCGGTGATGGTCTCAGCCGCGCTGGGCGTGGCGGTCGCGATCATCACCGAGTCGGCCCTGTCGTTCCTCGGTCTCGGCTTCCCCCAGAAGTTCCCTACCTGGGGGCGTCTCCTTTTCGACGCCAACCAGTACATCCAGATCTCTCCGATGCGGGTCATCGCTCCCGGGGTGATGATCTCGCTGACCGTGCTGAGCGTGAACTACATCGGCGACGGTCTCCGCGACGCCCTGGATCCGCGTCTGCGGAGCGGTTAGGCGACCAGCGGGGCGGAAGCAGTCGACCGACCGGCGTCTGTTCGAGTGGCGAGCATCCCGTCAGACGCAAATCGTGAGGGTGAATCCCCCGAGCCGCGTCACCGGGCAGTCAAGGAGGCACTCGCTCGAAGTCGGTCGACCATTAAGGAAGTGCCGACCATCAAACGCTGAAACTCTCGCCCCAGTCGACTTCGATGAGCTCAATGCCGTGAGCGGCTAGCGCACCCTGGGCCATTCCCCGGATGCGCTCCCGACCGCTCTCACTCAAGTAGAAGTCGTGGATCATGAACACCTGCTCGGGACCGATGCGGCGGGCAAACTCGACCGCCCCGGTCAGCGAGCCCCAGGGGGCGATCATCGGCAGCGCCATGATCGGCCCCGTCTTCGTCGGCTGGTGGCTGTCGCCGGGGTGAGTGAAGAGACCTTCGATCGTGAACGAGCGATTGGGAGGCTGGGCGCCGTTGGGGAGCTTCTCATGAACGACATCCTCGACACCGACTCCGTCGGGAGTGTCCGTCGATACTTCGATGTCATGCTTGCCGAGGAGCTCGGCGACGGCCGGGTTGGAGTAGACCTTGAGATCCCGTCTCCGCTCGATCAGCCACCTGACAAAGTCAGGGTTCACGTGATCGGCGTGCTCATGGGTCACCAGGACCCGGGTCACATCGCCGATCGAGTCGAGGTCCACTTCGCCGTCGAGAAAAGTGTGGAACCCCGGGTCGAACAAAGTGGCGTCCTCGTCGGTCGTGACCTGGACGCACGAATCGGTCAGTCGTCTGATCTCCGTCATGGGGCCAAACCTACGCGGTGGTGACAGTTATCCGTCAGATGCCGATGGCGCGACCCAGGAGATCCCGCTGATGACGGGGGTCGCCGAACAGAAGTGACGACGCCTTTGCCCGCTTCAGATAGAGATGGGCGTTGTGCTCCCAGGTAAAGCCGATGCCACCGTGCACCTGAATGGTCTCACCCGCCACCCAGACATAAGCCTCCGAAGCCACCGACGCTGCCAGCGGGGCCGCCAGAGCTAGCTCGTCGGGATCCTCGGTAACCCGTGCCGCGTAATAGACGGCGGACCTGGCATGCTCCACCTTCATCAACATGTTGGCGCAGCGATGCTTGATCGCCTGGAAAGAGCCGATCGGACGTCCGAACTGATGCCGGGTCTTGGCGTAGTCGACCGACATCTCCATGCACGCCTGCGCGCCGCCGACTTGCTCGGCGGCAAGGGCCGCACGAGCAATCGAGAGTGCCCGCTGGAGACCCGGGACTGCATCACCATCGCCCAAACTCGCCGCTTCGCCCACGATCACCGAATCGAGCTTCACCGTCGCCTGCCGTCTGGTCAGATCCAGTACCGGCTCCGGCTCGATCTCTACTCCTGATGCCTCGATGTCGATCACGAACAGACCCACACCGTCGTCGGTGCCCGCGGTGACGAGGAGCATGTCGGCGGCCCCACCGGAGAGAACGGCCCGCTTGCTGCCGTCGATTCTCCAACCGTCGTCAGTCCAGGTGGCGGCCGTCGAAGGGCCGGCCACAGACCAATCGTGCGCCCTCTCGAAGATCGCCAGGGTGGCGATCCGCTGTCCGGAAGCCAGCGATGGCAGGAGTTCCGCGCACTGCTCGGGGGTGGCGACTTCCTGAATAGCGGTGGTGGCGAGGACTGCGCTCGCAAAGAAGGGGCCGGGAGTGACCGCATGGCCCATCTCTTCCAACAGCACAGTCATCTCCACGGGACCCAATCCTGCACCGCCGTGATCCTCGGCGATGGCGAGCCCCGGCCAGCCCATTTCGGCCATCTCCTTCCAGATCACCGGGTCGAAGCCTTCTTCGGACATCATTAGGTCACGAACCTTCTCGATGCCGAGACGTTCGGCGAGGAACTGCCGCGCCGTCGAGCGGATCAGTTCCTGCTCCTCGCTGGGGGCATAGGCAACGGGAATCGAGTCAGCCACGGGGCACCTCCGTCCAGGGCAGGTCCTTGTCGACCCGCGGCTCTCCGGGGAGCCCGAGCACTCGCTCTCCCAGAATGTTGAGCATGATCTCCGACGTCCCGCCCTCGATCGAGTTGGCCCGGCTCCGGAGGAAGGCCTTCTGAGGGTCGTGCTCCTGGAAGCCCTCGGGACGGACGAGCTCGTACCCGTCCGGGTAGAGGGTCCCGTCGAGGCCGAGCATCTCCATTGTGAACGAGGTGATCTCCTTGTTCAGGTTGGCCCAGGTGAGCTTGCCGGTCGATCCCTCGGGACCGGGGATGCCCGCACTCGCCATTTCGTTGGCCCGCATCGACGTAAGCCGTGCCGCCTCCGCCTCGGCCCAGAGCTCGAGGAGACGGTCGCGCATCACCGGGTCGTCGAGGCCGTTCTCCTTCCACACTTCGACCGCCTGGCCGATGTAGCCGCTCTCTCTAGGGGTTCCCCCACCTCCGATAGCAACCCGCTCGTTCATCAGGGTCGTCACGGCCACCCTCCATCCAGCACCGACCTCGTCGATCCGGTACTCATCGGGGATCCGCACGTCATTGAAGAAGACCTCGTTGAACTCGGCCTCGCCCGTGATCTGGTAGAGCGGCCGCACCTCGACCCCGGGCAGCTCCATGTCGACGATGAAGTAGGTCATCCCCTGGTGTTTGGGCACATCCGGATCGGTGCGGGTGACAACCATGCCCCACTTGGCGACATGGGCGAGCGTCGTCCATACCTTCTGGCCATTTACCACCCACTCGTCGCCGTCCTTGATCGCCCTGGTGGCCAGGCCGGCCACGTCCGAGCCGGCGCCCGGCTCGCTGAACAACTGGCACCAGATCTCCTCGTTGGTGAACATAGGCCGCAACCAGCGGCGCTTTTGCTCGTCGGTGGCGTGTGCGTCGAGCACACCGGCTCCCATGGCGATGCCGAGGAGGTTCTTGTAGCGATTCTCGATCGAGGCTCCCGCCTCTTCGAGACGACGGTTGATCCTCAGCTGATATCGGCGTTCAAGGCCTAGACCGCCAAATCCCTCAGGATGCCACACCCAGGCGAGACCCTTGTCGTACTGGGCGCCCCAGAACTCCTGTTTCGGCGTCTCCTCCGGCGGATGCTCCGCAACCAACTCGTCTACCAGCCGGTCAATCCGGGCGTTGTCTGAATTAGTCATGGATATTTGACCCTTCGCTCAAACTCTGGTTCTCACGCTAACCGCGATCGGAGAACTTGTCGCGCTGGAGTGAGTGATGGGCCGGGTCGACGAACGTCGGGCAGCTGTCTCTAGAACACCTCGGGGCACCACGGGTGCTGGTCGGTTCGCATGATCCGGTGCAGGCTCGTGACCGTTCCGGGGTCGCCCTCGATCCGCCCGGCCGCGGCCATCGCCAGAGCATTCCCAGCACCGAGGTAGAGGTGTCCCAGCACATCGATGTCGACCACGACTTCACCGGCTCCGGAAACGCGCTCGCAGTGTCCGACGCCATCTGACACTTCGAGCCGGTAAGTTCCGGTGTTCTCCGGCCGGACCCAATCCTCGATGCCGAATACCAGGTGGCCGTCGCAGTCGTAGGTCCGGGCGCTCAGCGCGGCTGGAATATCCATGACCCTCACCCAAAGGGCGTCAGACACCTTGCGTGTCACCCGACGCGAATCGGTGATCTTGAAAAGCAGAGGGTCGTCCAGGGGCATGTTCCACCATTCGACGTTGGGGAAGAGGTCGACATTGGTCAGAAAGGACCAGATACCGGAATGAGCCGTCGAAGTGGTGGCAAAGACCTCGATGACATCCACCGTGCCTTCGGCGAGGAAGTCCTCCCACTTGCTCTTCTGGCGATAGGTGGCATATCCCGTCACCGAGCCACCCTCCTCATGTACAAGGTAGCGGCGGGCGGACTTGCCCTCCCGCCAGGCCTCGGGATCGGCCATCCTCCGGTGTGTCCACCATGCGTCACTCCTCGTGAGCATGCCGGCCCGGGTCGGGCGGACCTCCTCATAGACGGAGCGCAGGATGGGCTCGGCTTCGTCTGCCTCGACGAGCCGGAGCGATCCCTTCATCGATTCGTTCCCAAAGTCCACCCCCGGCGAACCGATCGAGGCGATACTCCGGTATGTCGCCGGCCCGTATCCGAATCGCCCGTAAATGGAACTCTCGGAAGCCCATAGACCGGCCAGCGGCTCGCCGCGCTCGGCCACATCGTCGAAGTGACGCTCCATGAGAGAGCGAAGCACACCACGGCGCCGATGTGTCGGCTGGACTGTGACGACAGTGGTCCCTCCCATCGGCACCTCGGTCCCACCCGGAACTGTCAGTCCAAGAGAGAAACCGGCACCGGTGCCGATGATGTCATCGCCATCGAACGCGGCGAGAGTGCGGTCATACTCAACAATGGCCTCGAATCGCTCGACCGCGGCAGTGTCGGTCTCGGCGTCACCGCCAAAACCCCGCGACACACGCCGACGGAACAGCTCAGCGTCGTCGGGGGTAATGGTGCGAACCTCGAACATGAAGAGGCACGCTAATGCCCTCCTTCACCAGGCTCACCCGAATAAAGGAGGGCGCCACCGTCGTGGCGCCCTCGCTAATGACAGAAGCCTGTCAGCTCACATCGAGTGGCCACCGTCCTTGGGTGTTCCGTACTTGGCCCACCAACGCTTGCCAGCGTCGATGCCACCCACTCCGAACGCTATGGCGCCCGCGATTGCCGCCGCGGCGACGAGGATCTTCACGATGTCCTCCGCGAAGTCGATTTCGAGGACATCGAGGGCGAAGAGAACGCCAAACACGATCACGCCGATGTGGACGACGGTCGCCAACCAGGGCACACCCTGGTTCTCTGCAAACGGGCGCACCAGGTTTGCTGCCCAGTTCGCGGCAGCAGCCGCGATGAGGACGATCACTGCAGCGATCAACAGAAGCGGAATCCAGGCAAGAAGCCTGGTTAGCAACTGCTCGATTGCCGCTAGTTGCAGGATGCGAGCCACGACCAGCAACAGAGCGACCATCAGATACACGTACACGATGGTTGCCACTATCGATGCCGGTGTCTGCTCACCTCCCTCGAGGGCCTTGGACACGCCCGATCGCTGCCAGATGCCGTCGAGCGGTCGCGCTGCAAGCAGCTTCTCGATCCACGTCCTTATGAGACCGATGATCCACCGGCCAATGATGAGCACAACGATCGCAACAGCGATCAAGATGGCCCACTCGACGATGTTCTGGCCCAGCGTTTCGAGTCGCTCGACGAGGTTGTCCCAGAACGACAAAGTCTTCTCCTTTGGTTGGGGCCCTCCCCAACCTACGCACATCGCGTGCCGCCTGTCGGACCAAAGCCGTAATCTGGCAGGCAGAAGGGCCTGACTAAGGTCTATGGAGACCACCTGACCGAGAGGAATACTTGACCGATCAGAGAAGACTCCAGCGCAAAATCGACAAACAGCGTGAGATCGAGGCGCGGTGGCTGCAGAAGATGCTGTTCGCCCTGTCAAAGGCCAGGGAGGCACGGGTCAAACTGTCCGAAACCACCGGCGAGGACCTCAACCCGCTCATCACGCTGGACGATGGCACCCAGGTGTCACTGGACGCTCTCGAGGACGTGGTCAACAAGAGGGTCGAGACACTGATGGACAGTCTCGGTCAGAGCACCTACGGGAGACGCACCTAAGGCCCGTTCTATTGGTGGAGGTCGGTCCGGTCGGCTTCGGTATGGATCGACCGCTCGTGGGCGTGACGACTGCCTGCCGGTGAATGCGCGGGATCGTCCAGGAACACCCGACCTTTTTCCACGTGGAGCAGCGAAGGACCGTATGCGCTCACCAGGTTTTCTTCGGTTAGGACCTCAGCGGGCGTACCCCACGCCACCACCCCGCCTGACAACAACACGACGTGGTCGGCGGTCCTGGCCTCGGAAAGGTCGTGGGTGGTCATTATGACCGTGCATCCGTCCTCTTTCTCGAGGTGGATGACATCGTCGATTGCCTGTGCAGTGGTGAGATCGATCCCGGTCAGCGGCTCATCCAGGAGCAGGATGTCATGATCCTGAGCCAGTCCCTGGGCCACGAATACACGCTGCCTCTGTCCCCCTGATAGAGCGTGGAGGTGACGGGACCCCAGGTCGATGATCTCCAGCCTCTCCATCGCGGATTCGACGGCGTCGCGATCGTCAGAACCCATCGGCCTGTAGGACCCGAGGGTGGCGTAGCGGCCCATGGCGACGACCTCGCGAACCGTTACCGGCAGATTCTCATTGACCTTTGTGGCCTGCATCACGTAGGAAAGGCGTCCCGGTGCAACATCGACATCGATCGAGCCGGAGGAGGGCTCCACCAGCCCGGCGATGGCGTTGAGCATGGTCGACTTCCCCGAGCCGTTGGGTCCGATGACGGCGGTGATACCGCCCTTGTTGATCTCGAAGTCGGAGGCGGTCAGGGCCGTCGTGGAACCGTATCGGACGGTGAGACCGTCGGCCCGGACTGCGACTCCGCTCATGCGCATCGTGCGCAACGCCCCTCGATCTCAAGGGCATGATCGATGGCCGAAAAGGAGGCCAGAGCCGCGATCTCCGACACAAGGCCCCTGACACTCTCTTCCTGCGAGGACGGAATGTCGATATCGGCGACGGAACCACAGTCGACGCATACCAGATGGTGATGATGTCCCGTCAGCCATTCGGCCAGCTCGAACCGGGTCAGACCCTTGGCTCCGAGGTGGTGCGCCACCACCCCCGCATCCTCGAGAACTGCGAGGGTGCGATAGATCGAGGACAACGGGACCTCGGCACCGAGATCTTGGTCGAGCTCGGCAGCGGACATGGGACCCGAGGCTCTAGCCAGGGCGTCGACGACGGCCCGTCGTCCTCTGGTGAACCGGATGTCGTGTTCCCGGAGACGGGTTTCCACCTGCCGCTCCAGGTTCGATTTGGTCATGAACGCACCTTAATGATTATGATTCTCATTGCCATGATAACGATTCTCATTCGCACCTCCAGATGAGAACCCCCCTCCTTCGGGCGCTGGGCGGTCTCATCATCGCCCCCGTGCTCACCCTGGCCGGGTGTGTCGCGGGAACTGGCGCCGACCCAGACAGGCCCCAGATCATCGCCACCACCGTGGTTTGGGGGAATGTGATCGAGGAGATCGTCGGTGAAGAGGCAACCGTGGAAGTTCTCATCCCTGCCGGTGCCGACGTCCATGGCTATCAGCCGACCTCTCAACAGATTGCCTCGCTACAGACGGCCGACCTCGTGGTAGCCAACGGTCTCGGTCTCGAGGAGGGATTGCTAGACGTTCTCGCGAGCGCGGTCTCCGACGGCGCCAATGTCCTGGAGCTGGCACCACAGCTCGACCCACTCCCCTTCGCCAGCGACGCCCACGGAGAGGGCGAAGAGGACGACCACGTCAGCGAGGGAAGAGATCCTCATGTCTGGTTCGATCCGGATCGCGTGGTCGCTGCAACGAAGTTGATCGCCTCCAGTCTGGCTGAAGTCGACGATTCGATCGATTGGGCGGCACGCGCCGCCGCATACTCCGACCGTCTTCTGGAGGCGGACAGAGAGATCGAAGCGATTCTCGATGCCGTTCCGCAGAAGAATCGCAAGCTGGTCACCAACCACGACGCGATGGGTTACTTCGCCGACCGCTACGGGTTCGAGATCATCGCAGTGGTGATACCCGGGGGATCGACACTAGGTGACCCCAGCTCTGCCGAGATGGCCGAGCTCGTGGAAGAGATCAACGATGAAGGGGTTCTCACGATCTTCGCTGAGACCAGCCAGCCCACTCGCCTGGCTGAAGCAGTGGCAGCCGAGGTAGGGGACGACATCTCCGTCGTAGAGCTCTACACCGGCTCCCTCGGCGAGCCGGGCTCGGAGGCCGACACCCTGATCGGAATGCTGGCAATCAACGCCCGCCGGATAGCGGACGCGTTGTCCGGATGATCGTCTACTAGCTTGACCGATATGGATTGGTTGATCGAGCCTTTCGAGCTGGCCTTTCAGCAGCGGGCTCTCCTCGGAGGCTCACTGGCCGCCATCGCCCTCGCTCTGGCGGGCACATGGGTAGTCATCCGGGGGATGTCGTTCCTCGGCGACGCCCTGGTACACGGGGTCATCCCAGGCATCGCCCTGGCCATCCTCTTCGGGTTCAATGTCATCATCGGCGCCATCGGGGCTGCCCTCGTGATGATGACAGGCATCAACCTGGTCCATCGTCAGACGACCTTCTCCGAGGACACGAGCATCGGTCTGCTCTTCGTCGGCATGCTCGGTCTTGGGGTCATCCTGATATCTCGCACCGATTCCTACACCGGCAGCCTGACCGAGATCCTGTTCGGCGACGCTCTCGGGGTCACCTGGGGTGACACCGTGTTGCTGGCTGTCCTCGCTATCACCACCCTTCTCGGGGCAACGCTGTTCTATCGATCTTTCCTGGCACTCGCCTTCAACGAGCAGAAGGCACAACTGCTCGGCCTCCGTCCCCGTCTGGCCAACGCCGTTCTGCTCGGACTCGTCACACTTGCCATCGTGGGGTCCTTCCAGACCGTGGGAACACTCCTGGTGTTCGGCCTCCTGGTCGGGCCAGCGGCGACTGCCGCTCTGGTAGTGCGGCGGGTTCCAGTGATGATGGCGTTTGCCGGCGCAATCGGGGTGTTCTCTGTGGCTGCGGGTCTGGTCATCAGCTATCACGCCAACACTTCCGGGTCGGCCACGATGGCAGTGACCCCGATCGTGCTCTTCTTCCTGGTTCTCACCGTGAGGTCGGCGCGGTCGAGAGTCGTGGCGGCCCAGACGGCCTGACCCAGGAGGAGCGAATTTGGGATGGCGTCTCGATTGGATTGCAGATGGTCACCTACCCTTGGACTGATGAAGGACCGGGAATCAGCCGAGACGAGACCGGCCGGCCACCACGGAAGCCTCGAGCCTCCGCAGAAGGAGACCCGGCCGGGCATCCTTCGCCGCATTTGGGACTACTTCTTCGGGCGCTCCGAGCCACCGGAGCATCCGCCACCGCCTCCGCATTCCCCCGGTGCGGGCATGTAGGGACGACGCCACCGGCGATACCCATCCCTCCTGCATAGAGTCGGGATCATGACCGCTCCCGGACCGGGGACTGTCGCCGCCGCCATCGGTTTCCCCCGGTTCTACACCGACCAGATCGCCGGGTTCCGCTACGGATGGGAGACATACGGCGACCTCTACAACGTCGAGTTCGCAGGCTGGGACCTGTGGATCTGCTCAAATCCGGACCAGGTCAAGGAGGTATTGGTCGACGGCCGTGACACTTGGAAGCGGATCGAGAAGAACCGCTGGGGCCAACCCTTCGGGCTCCGGCTGGCATTGGGCGAGGGGCTGCTGACCACCGACGGCGCCGCCTGGCAGTGGCGACGACGGGCCATCAACCCGGCCTTTCATCGCGATCTGGTCGACGACATGGTGGAGACGATGGTCGCTGCCGGCGAGGAGATGAACACCAGACTCGGCGAGGCCGCCACACGTGACGAACCCATCGATCTCCTCGCAGAGATGAAACGGGTCACCCAGGACATCATCTCCCGCACCATGTTCTCGGCCGATCTCGAGCACGAAGGCGGACAGGTCGGAGCCGCCGTCGACGAGGCCCTCGAGTACGTGGCGAAGCGGTCTCGGTCGATCGTCGACCTGCCGATCACTCTGCCTTCTCCGGCGAGAAGGAGGTTCGAAAGGGCGATGAACGACATCGACCAGGCGGCATACCGCGCCATCGTCCATCGCCGCGCCTCCGGCGACGTCGGCGACGATCTGCTGGGTCTTCTCCTGACCGCCACCGACGGGGAGACGGGCGAGCCCCTGACCGACAACCAGATTCGCAACGAAGTCGCCACCATCTACGGGGCGGGCCACGAGACCACCGCCAACGCCCTCGCGTGGGCGTGGCACGAGTTGTTGCAGGCGGCCCCCGACGTCCTCTCAAGACTCCGGGAGGAAGCGGAACACGTCGACCCGGTAGATGTCGGGAGTCTCGAGTACACCCGGATGGTTTTCGACGAGACCCTTCGCTACCGGCCCCCGGTCCCGGTCAACGGGCGGATCACCACCAGGCCCACGCATCTGGGCCGATTCGAAGTGGACAAGGGAGCAACCGCCCTGCTCGTCAACACCAACATCCACCGCCATCCCGATCACTGGGAGCGCCCGGAGGACTTCGACCCCGATCACTTCTCCCCCGACGGCAGAGCCAACCGACACCGCTACGCCTATTTCCCGTTCGGCGCCGGGCCCCACATGTGCATCGGCTCCAACTTCGCTACCACCGAGGGCACGGTGCTTCTGGCGATATCGGCGAAGGAGTTCACGTTTCACCCTGCCTCTGACCTGCCTCGAGCCCAGTCCACGGCGGTGACCATGAAACCCGAGGGCGGACTGCCGGTTCACGTGAAGCGGCGGTAGCCGGCCGCTATGGGAAAGACACCAGGTTCGTATGACCGGGTGGCCCGGTTAGGCTCACGTCTCGTGGACCAGGTCACCAGCCAGCAGCCCGAGACGAAGTTCGATTACCCCCGGGTTTCTGCCATAGGGGCACAGCGCGCCTTCAGCATGGCGATGGTGATTTCCGGGATCCGCTGCCTCATCGCTTATATCGCACTGCCTTTTCTCGCCCCTTTCCTCAACCTGGCCCCCGGCGTCGGGCCATGGATGGGCATCGGCATCGGCGTGGTCGCCATTGTTGCCAACGGGTTCAGCATCAGACGATTCACCAGATCGCAGCACCATCTGAAGAAGCCGGTGATCGCCATCAACATCGCCGTGATCGTCTTCATGCTGGTGCTGATCGGCATCGATCTGAACACAGCGCTGACCGTCTAGCCAACGGCGAGCATGTCCTCGTGGCGCTGCCAGAGGGCGCTGTAGAGACCACCCCTCGACCTGAGTGTCTCATGGGTGCCCGAATCCACCAACCGGCCCCTGTCGATAACGACGATCTGGTCTGCCGTAGTGATCGTCTCCATGCGATGAGCGACCACGATGAGGGTGCGACTTCCTCTTTCGGCATAGACCTCCTCGAGGACCGCCGTCTCGGTTCCGGAGTCCAACTCCGAGGTGGCCTCGTCCAGCACCAGGACCGCGGGATCACGGAGGAACGCCCTGGCGAGAGCGAGACGTTGCAGCTGGCCGCCGCTCATTCCGACCCCGCGCTCCCCGATGAGCGTGTCCAGCCCGCGGTCGAGGCTGTCGACCCACTCAAGGAGATGAGCCCTCGCCAGCGCCGACCGCAAGTCGTCCTCGCCGGCCTCGCCGCCGGCAATGGTGAGATTCGACCGGACCGTCCCATGGAAGATGTCCGGTCGTTGCGGCACGAAGGCGACGGTTCGGCTCAGCTCTGACGAAGACAGCTCGCCGACCTCACGGGAGCCAAGCATCACCCGACCCGACGCCGGGTCACGGTGACGCACCAGTGTCTGCACGAGTGTCGACTTACCGGAGCCGGACGGGCCCACCACGCCGAGGAAGGAACCGGGCGCAACCTCCAGGTCGACCCCGTCCAGGAGCATCCTGGCTGCGACCTCGACTGTCACTTCCTCGAAACGAACATGCGCGGGGTCATCAGCTACATCCGCGTGACCGGTCCTCTGTGGCTCCAGATCCTCGAGCTCGAAGAGACGGCCAGCGGCCGCCAGTGCCCGCTCGGTGTCGGACACGATCTCCTCCAGAGAGCGAAGCGGTGCCATGACTGTCCATGCCACTGCCAGGGAAACCGACAGGGTCTGGAGCGTGAGATCGGCAGCAACGCCGACACCGGCTACTGCTACGACGGCGATTGCGGAAACAACACCACCGGCAAGGACCCTCCTGGCCGAGCTCCCGGCCAGGAGGGATCGAACACCCATGAGGTCGTGACCGGACCCGACCGTCTTTGCAAGAACCTCAGAGCCGGCGTCGAGAACCGCGATCTCATGAGCTCCCTGGACGATGTCGGCCACTGCCGCGGCGGACTGGCCTGCCATTCGCCTTACCTCGGACCCCAACGCCTCTACGCGACGCCGCCCGATCCAGGGGACAAAGCCGAGATAGAGAACCACAACACCGGCAAGCACCAGGGCCGGCAGGGGGTCGAAGAGCCAGGCCAGGGCGGACAGGGAAACCACCGGCACGAGCACCGCCGCCACCAAAGGGGCGATGGTGTGGGCATAGAAGGGCTCGACCCTCGAGATGTCCCCCGAAACCCTGGCAACGAGATCACCGCTCCGCTCGTCCTCGAGACGGGCAGGTTCGATCCGCTCCAACCACCAATAAACCTGATTTCGAAGTACTGCGAGGAGCCGGAACGCGACGGCGTGGCCGGTGAATTGCTCCAAATAGCGAAACAGGCCCTTCACGAGGGCCAGGGCAACGAGGACCCAGACAACACTGCCAACGTCGCGGCCAGAGCCGTCGACGACCTCCACCACGAAAACGACCGCTACGGCGGGGATGGCCACTGCCAATGTCTGGTTGACCACCCGGCAAAGGGCGGAAACGGCCATCAACCCGCGGTGGCCCTTGAGCAACCGGAGCAGCCTGGCAATCACATCCCGGCTCATCTACTCCACCACCCCCTCGGTCACGGAGTCTTGCCCCACCGGGATCACCCGGTCGACCCCGGCGAGCGTGGACCGACGATGGGCGATGAGAATCACTGTCCGCCCCACCATCAGACGATCCAGGGCGCGGCGCACCCTGGCCTCGGTCTCGATGTCGATGTTGGAGGTGGGCTCGTCCAGGACCACGATCGGGGCGTCGGCGAGAATGAGACGGGCGATGGTGAGACGCTGCGCCTCGCCCCCGCTCAACTGGAGACCGCGCTCGCCCACCTCGAGCTCGAGCCCGTGATCCCTGTCCTGGACCAGGTCGGCCAGATCGGCCGCCTCGAGCGCCGCCCACAGGTCCTCGTCGTCTGCCTCGGGATCGGCGAGGAGCAGGTTCTCCCGCAGTGTGCCGTGAAAGAGGAAGGGCTGCTGGGCGACCATCGCGACACGACCACCTACCTCCACCCGCCCCCGGTCGGGCCGTAGCAAGCCGACGACGAGACCGGCGACCGTCGACTTTCCGGCACCGGACGGCCCGACCAAACCCACCTTCTCTCCGGGCTCGATCTGGAACGAGACAGAGTCGAGGACCGGGTTGTCGCTCTCATAGGCAAACGAGACATCCTCGAACCGGACCCACCCTTCATCGCCCGAATGCGGCGTGAAGACTGGGGCGCTAGCCGTGTCACCGAGAAACGTCTTTATGTCCTTGGCCGCAGCACGCCCGATGGCGCCGACGTAGAAGAAGCGTCCTATCTGTGAGATCGGCTCGATGAGGGCAACGCCGAGAAGGATGATGGCGACCGCCTCGCCGACCGTGATCGCTCCGTCCTGGAACCTCCAGAAGGCGACTCCACCGGCAGCCACGACCGTGCCCAGAGTGAACAAGGAATCGACGATGAACAGGGCGAGCTGGTTTACCCGCAGCAGCGCCATGGTCTCGCCACGGAGCCGCTCCGACTCCTCCTCCAGAGCCCGGCCGTACTCCTCGGAGACGGCGAGGGTGCGCAGCGTCTTCATCCCCTGGATGCCGTCGAAGAACCGTGCGGTCAGCCGGTCGGCGGTCTCGTTGTAGCGACGGGTGACGCTGGTGAACCTGGCCTCCATCCCCCGAAGCAACAGGGGGACGGCGGGAACGGTTAGGAGCAGAATAAGAGCCGAAGGGATGTCGATCGTCGCCACCACTCCACAAATCAGCAGCGGGATGACGATGCCACCGATGAGCTGGGGCAGGAACCTCCCGGCGAGTGTCCCCACCGCCGAGGCGCCCTCGGTAGCCCGGTTGGCGACCTCCCCGGTCCGGTAGCGGCTGGTGGGCCTCCGGATCACCGCCTCGAGGATCCTCACCTCCAGGTCTGATTCCACCGCCGACCCGGTGTCGTGAGCGAGGAGCGGCCAGCGCCAGCCGAGCACCGCCGCACCGAGGAGCAGTCCCGCCAGCCACGAAATGTCGCTCGCGACGGAATCAGCGGTGGCTACCGCATCGACCAGCGACCCGAGGACGACAGCGGCCGCGGCTACGAGGAGGGCACGTGCGACCAACACCAGTATCGACCGTTTGATACCGGTCCGACCCGCCGTGTAGAGCCTGATCCCCTCGGTTGCGTCGCTTCGGGCGGCCATCGTCGTGAGGGTCGCATGCGGCCTTGTCGACACCGAGTCGACTACTTGCCGACTGGCTGTCGAATCCGGGCGGCCATACGGTCATCGGGATGGTCTCCGAAACCAGCCGCGTCGGCGTCCTGTTGCTTCAGCTCGGCACCCCGGACTCGACCGAAGTCAGCGACGTCCGCAGGTACCTCCGCGAATTCCTTTCCGACCCACGCATCATCGACATACCCGCACCGGCGCGCGCCCTGTTGCTCAACGCGATCATCCTCCCCTTCCGCCCCCGACGCTCCGCCGAGCAATACCGCAAGATCTGGACCGAGGAAGGCTCACCGCTCCTGGTCCACACCAACCGGCTCGCCGGGGAGATCCAGCAGCGTCTCGGCGAGAACTACCTGGTGAAGGTGGCGATGCGCTACCAGAACCCTTCCATCGAGTCGGCGTTGGAGGACCTGGCCGCCGCCGGCTGTGAGCGGATCGTGATCGCTCCGATGTTCCCCCAGTACTCCTCGGCCGCCTACGGGTCGGCCGTAGCGAGAGTTTTCGACGTCCTCGAGAGAAAGTGGAATGTCCCGGCAACCTCGACCATCCCGCCCTTCTACGACCACCCCGGATTCGTCCGGGCGGTAGCTGACGTGGCACGACCCCTCCTCGACGGGTTCGACCCCGATCACGTGATCTTCAGCTACCACGGTCTTCCGGAGAGTCAGATCAGAAAGAGCGACCCGTCCGGCGAGTGGTGTCTCGAACGCAACGACTGCTGTGACGCGATGCGAGCTGAGAACCGGTTCTGTTACCGCGCCCAGTCTTTTGCCACCACCCGTGCCCTTGCCGCCGAGTTGGAGCTCGAAGAAGCGGGCTACTCGACCACCTTCCAGTCACGCCTCGCCGGGCAAAAATGGATAGAGCCATACACCGACGTAATCCTCGACGATCTCTACCGGAGAGGCGTCCGCCGTCTCGCAGTACTGACACCATCGTTCGTCGCCGACTGTCTGGAGACGCTCGAGGAGATCGGAATCAGACTTCGTGAGCAATGGGAGGGCCTGGGCGGCGAGGAACTCTTGCAGGTGCCATGCGTAAATGCCAGCCCGGCCTGGGCGGACGCTCTCACCGGGATGGTAAAGGCGGAAGCGGCCCCGTCAGACGGCGACGAAGAGACGGTCGGCGGCAAACTCGCCGACACCGACCCGCTTTCCGGCGACTGACACGGTGTAGGCCCCCTGGGGGTCCTTTCCTACCAGCTCGATGTCGGTCTTGGGATGGAATCCCGAGTTGTAGAGGAAACCGAGCATCTCGTCGTCGAGTTCCAGCTCCTCAGAGATCCGTTCCAGCGGCCGCACCTCCCCCGGCTCCATGGCACTGATCGGCTTCATCTTGGGAGGCCGGTAGCCCGCACCGGGGATCGGGTTGCCGTGAGGACAGGTCTTCGGGTCCTCCAGCGCCGCCCACATGGCTTCTTCGACCTGGTCGGAGATCGTGGTCTCCCACACTTCGGCTTCGGCGTGCACCTTGTCCCAGGGCAGCTTGAGAACGTCGGTGAGAAATCTTTCGGCGAGACGGTGCCGTCTCACGATGACCGCAGCCAGGTGACGGCCTTCTTCGGTGAGCCTGATCTCGTCGTCGATGGTTACGAGACCGTCATCTTTCATCCGGTGCACCATCTCGTTGACGCTGGCGCGGCTGACACCAAGCCAGTCGGCGATTCGCGCCTGGATGACCGGGATCTCGAGCTCCTCGATCTCCCAGATGGCTTCGGCGTACTCTCTGAAACGTCCGTATCCCGACACGACGTCGGCATCGTACCTTCTCGTGTGGAGAAGGGGACGGGCGAGCGGCCGCTGTGCCCTACGATTAGCGGGAATTGGACCAAGGAGAACATGGATGAAGATGCCCGACGAGCTTGCCGCCGCTGTAAATGACCAGATCACGATGGAGATGGCGTCCTCAGTGGCCTACCTTCAGATGTCGGCCCACTTCGAAGCGGAGAATCTCACGGGTATGGCATCGTGGATGCGCATGCAGGCCGAGGAGGAGAAGGATCACGCGCACCGGTTCATGGACTTCGTCCTCGATCGGGGCAATTCGGTGAGACTTGGCTCGATCGAGGCTCCCGAGTCGAGCTTCGAGAGCGTCGAGCACGTCTTCAAGACCGCCCTTGAACAGGAGCAATCGGTCACCAAGGCAATACACGACATCTATCGCCTCGCATCTGACAAGGGCGACCTGGCCTCCTTCCCGTTCCTCCAGGAGTTCATTGAGGAGCAGAACGAAGAAGAGGCAACGGTGGAGACCATCCTCGAACGAGTCAGGCTGGCCGGCGGGGAGTCGAGCGCCATCCTCCTGCTCGACCGTGAGCTCGGCGCCAGGGGCACCTGAATCACTCTGATGCCGGCGTGACGACACTCTCCGACAGCCGGCTCTCCAACTTCACCGCGGCCCGCATCCTCGAGGGCTTCGAGGACTATGTGGCGCGCTTTCGGGCATTCAATACCCGTGCCCCGAAGCGCTTCGCCGAGGGCGACTGGCGCGGGATGCAGGCCGACGCGGTCGGCAGGCTGAGGATCTATTCGCGGGTGGTTGCCCGGGCGGTCGAGGACATCAGCAAGATGCTCGGCCCCCGCACCGACGACCCGATGCTGTGGATTGCCATCAAGGCCGTCTACTCAGGTCTCATCGTCGACCGCCAGGACTGGGAGCTCGCCGAAACCTTCCACAACTCGATAACCCGTCAGATCTTCGACACCGTCGGAGTGGACGAGCGGATCGAGTTCGTCGACACCGACTTCGACAGCCCGCCCAGCCCCTCCACCGAACCGGTGTACACGATCTACGACCGACAGGACTCGACGGAGGCCCTCGTCGCCAGGATCCTCCAAGAGTTTCTGCCCGACGTCACCTTCAAGCGTTTGGAGGAGGATGCGGCCGCCGTCGCCGAGCGCATCGAAGCCATGCTCACCGAACGCGGGGGGCTTCCCGTAGTTGGTCGGGCCGAAGTGGTGAGATCGGTCTTCTATCGCGGACAGGCGGCCCACATCGTCGGGCTTCTCTACGCGGGTTCGGTCCGCCTCCCCATGGTCATGGCCCTGCGCCATGAGCCGGGAGGCGTAGTGGTGGACGCGGTCCTGCTCACCGAGGACGAGGTCTCTATCCTCTTCAGCTTCACCCGGTCCTACTTCCATGTGGACGTCCGCCGGCCTTACGACCTGGTTCGTTTCCTGCGAAGACTGATGCCGAGGAAGCGGATCGCCGAGCTATACATCTCGATCGGCCAGAACAAACACGGTAAGACCGAGCGCTACCGCGACCTTCTCCGCCACCTTCACTCCACCGACGAGAAGTTCGAGCATGCCCCGGGGACCCAGGGCATGGTGATGATCGTGTTCACGATGCCCGGCTACGACGACGTGTTCAAGGTGATCCGAGACCGGTTCCCGCCTCCGAAGCGAACCACCCGTGGCAACATCATGGACAAGTACCGGATGGTCTTCCAGCATGACCGCGCCGGACGCCTGATCGATGCCCAGGACTTTCAGCATCTCCAATTTGACCGCAGCCGGTTTGACCCCGAGTTGCTGGAGGAGCTGCTCACAGAGGCGAGCCGCACCGTCCATACAGAAGGCGACACAGTGGTCCTGGAACATCTCTACGTGGAGCGACGTGTGGTCCCGCTCGACCTCTACGTCCGGGACGCCGTGTTCCCGGCGGCAGCGGCCGCCGTCGTCGACTACGGACAAGCGATCAAGGATCTCGCTTGCACGAACATCTTCCCGGGCGACCTGCTCACCAAGAACTTCGGCGTCACGAGGCATGGACGGGTCGTCTTCTATGACTACGACGAGCTCAGCGCCCTTACCGACGTGAAGTTCAAGGAGATCCCCGAGCCCCGAGACGAGAGGGACGCCATGTCGGAGACCCCCTGGTTCCCGGTGGAGGACAACGACGTGTTTCCCGAAGAGCACCAACGGTTTCTGGGCATGCCCGAAGATCTGAGGAAGATCATCCACGAGCGCCATAGTGATCTGTTCGAGGTGGAACCGTGGCGGACGATCCAGAAACGTATCGAGGCAGGCGAGCTGATGGAGGTGTTCCCCTACACCGAAGACGCCCGTCTCCCCAACACTGAAGACGTCCGAGGCTGGTAGCCCTACTCTGGCCGCATGTCTGACCTCGTCATCATCAGCGGCGCCTCCAGCGGTCTGGGGCTCGCCCTCGCCCGGACGGTCCCCTTCCCGGCCACGGTCGTCGACATCAGCCGCTCTGGCCCACCCGACGAGAGGATCGACCACATCGCTGCCGACCTTTCCGACCCCTCCTCGTGGGGGACTGTCGGCGAAGCCATCAGGGGCCTCGTCGCCAGCCACGATCCCGACCGGTCGGTGTTCATCCACGCCGCCGGAACCCTGACCCCGATCGGGTTCGCTGGGGAGGTCGACAGCGACGCCTATGCCTCCAACGTCGTCCTCAACAGTGCCTCCGGACAGGTCCTGGGACATCTCTTCCTCAAAGCGGTGAGAGACCGGAGCGGGACTTTCGACGTGGTGATGATCAGCTCGGGCGCCGCCAGCAGCGCCTATCCGGGATGGTCCTCCTACGGAGCCGGGAAGGCAGCCCTCAATCACTGGGTACGAAACGTGGGCGCAGAACAGCGAGAACGGGGAGACGTCCGGGTCGCGGCGATTGCTCCGGGGGTGGTCGCCACCGGCATGCAGAGTCAGATCCGGGAGACCTCCGAGCGCGACTTCCCGAATGTCGAGCGCTTCCACGGCCTGCATGAGGAGGGGAAACTCGCCCAGCCCGAAGACGCCGCCAGCAAGATCTGGACCGCTATCGGACGGGGCATCGAGACGGGCGCGGTTATCGACATCCGCGACCTGTGAGCGCTACCGGGCCCGGTCAGTCGTCACCAAAGGCTGCGTCTCGATCGGGCCAGGAGAGGCTGTCTGCCACATACTCCGAAGTACCTCTCTCCAACAGCGCCCTCGCTGCCTTCGCCAGCGCACCGTAGGCGGCGAAGGCCAGGGCGCCGCCGGTGGACACGCGGCGGACACCGACGTCGTCCAACTCAGCGACGCTCGGTCCGCCCGGGACCAACAGGACGTTGATCGGTCGCTCCACCTCTGCGACCAGGCGCCGGATCTGGCCGAGGTCATCGAGACCGGGGGCGTAGAAGACATCAGCTCCGGCGCTTCCATAGGCCCGGAGCCTGGAAATGGTGTCATCGAGATCCTCTACGCCATAGAGATGGTTCTCCGCACGCGCAGTCACTGTCATCTCCTCCGCTCGGGCAGCGGCAGCGAATCGGCCTACCCGGTCAGTGGCTTCCTCGACGCCAAGCAGACCACGATCGGGCATGTAGTCCTCGATCGAGACTCCGGCGGCACCAGCGCCGGCGAGGACACCGATGGTTCTCGGCAAACCTTCTGACTCCACGGCATAGCCGGATTCGGCATCAACGCTCAGGGGGATGTCGATGGCGTCACACAGATCGGCGACGTGCACCCCGAGCTCACCGAGCGACACGCGCTGGTCGTGACGCCCCAGAGAGGCGGCGAAACCCGAGCTGGTGGTGGCAATCGCCTCAAAGCCAAGGGACTGGAGGACGAGGGCGGAGCCGACGTCCCACGCGTTGGGCATGATGAATATCCCCGCCTCGTGGAGCCTGGAAAACCGCTCCCTGAGCTCACCGACGTCTGCCATCGCCACGACGCTAGCCCCTCGCGCTCACACCCCACGGGCGAATCTGTCGGTGGCCTTCCATACATTCGCCTCTCGAGAGCATCGCTACGAGGGGGTAGGAAAATGAATGCTCGGATACAGGCCTGGCTCGACCAGGAAGACGCCCGGATGAAGTCGGTGATTCGCCGGCACGGCTGGGCCATCGAGTACATCGGCGGGGGCTGGTGTTCGGTGCCGGACTGCGATGGGGGAGATGACGAAGGCCCTCCATTCGCATACACGGTTGGACTCTTCGGACTCGGTCATCCCGAGCTGCTGATCTTCGGCCTCGACCCTGAGACCAGCTACCTGGTTCTCAACGATCTGAGCAGCCGCGTCAGGGCCGACGGGAACCTCATCCCGGGTCAACTGCTCACGTTCGAGGATTGGGATCATCGTGTGATTCCGGAGGAGGTGCCGAACCCCGGAGAGATCGTGTTCTCGGCCAACCGGTACTACGAGAGGCCGGCCGAGTACTCGGTCCCTGTCCTCCAGCTCAGCTACGACGATTTCGAGGGAAAGTTCCCCTGGGAGAAGGGATACTCGACACCCGAGCTCCAGCCGAGGCCCGGGACGTTCCGGGCGTAGTGCCCACCAGCCCTTAGCGCTCTCTCGATCGTTTCAGGGCGGCGCGGGCGTGTGCCTCGAGACCTTCGAGACGGGCGAGGCGGGCGGTGTCGTCGATCAGGTCGCCGGGGCGGTCGATCGCCAGCCACGTCGACGGCTTGAGAAAGGTCATCACCGAGAGGCCAGCCTGGAACCTGGCTCCCCCACCGGTGGGAAGAACATGGTTGGGGCCGGCCCCATAGTCGGCGAAGGCCTCTGCAGCCGAGCCGCCGACGAACAACGAGCCATAACTGCGGACGACCATCGCAAGAGCCCGGGAATCGGCTACGTGGAGAGCGAGATGCTCGGGAGCGAGCGAGTCGGAAACCGAGGCAGCCTGTTGCATGTCCTCGACGAGGACGCAGACCCCGTTCTCGAGGGCGGCACGGGCCGTCTCGGCGGTGGGAAGATCGGCAAGCTGGCTCTCCAGCTCCGCCTCGACCTGCTCTGCCAACGCATCTGACATGGAGACCAGCGACGGCACCGCGTCGACATCGTGTTCGGCCTGGGCGAGGAGATCGGCGGCTACCACGGAGGGATCCGCAGTTTCGTCTGCCACCACGAGGATCTCGCTCGGCCCCGCCAGACCGTCAATGCCTACCTCGCCGAAGAGATGCCGCTTCGCCGCCGTGACCCACTTGTTCCCCGGTCCCACGATCAGCTCGACAGCCGGGCTGACCGTGCCAAAGGCCAGGGCGGCCACCGCCTGTGCGCCGCCGACAGTCAGCACTCCGTCGGCCCCGGCGACCCACGCCGCGCCAAGGGTCAACTCCGACGGCCGGGGAGAGGCCAACCACACACTGGTGACTCCGGCGACTCTCGCCGGTGTGACCGTCATCAGAACCGATGAGGGAAGCGGATACCGCCCACCGGGGGCGTAGGCTCCCACCGAGTTCACGGGTAGCCAGCGGTGCCCGGCCTGACCTCCGTCGATCTGGATGGTGAGGTCAGAGAGCCCGTCTCGTTGGGCCCGGCTGAACCTCTCGATGCGCTCGTGGGCCCGGGTCAGGAGCTCCCTCGTCTCGTCGTCGAGGTTCTCGAACGCCGTTTTGAGGTCGCCGCGGTCCAGCACGAGCAGCCCATCGGGGTCGATGTCCCCGAGACGTTCGGCATGAGAGCGCAGGGCGTCCTCGCCTCGGGACCGGACGTCCTCCACGATGTCGACCGCCACCTGGCGTACCTCCGGGTCACGCGATCTCTCGCTCATTCCGTTCAGGTCCGTCGGGTTGACCCGTCGGAGTAGACCGCTCACTCAACCTCCTTGGCTCTCATCGCTCTCCGGGAGACACGTTTCTCCCTCATGTCGAGGAGTTCTACGACCTCCTCGAGCTTGATCCCTGCAGCGACGCTTTTTACCAGTGTGAAATAGAGCAGGTCGGCGATCTCCGCCGCGACATCGGCGTCGTCCTCCAACAATTCCTCCAGCTCCTCACGCAGTTTGGCGTCGACCAGCTCCGGTTCATCCAGGAGTCGGACCGTGTTGGAGCCTTCGGGCCGTCTGGTGACGATATCGCCGAGCCGACGCTCCAGACGGGCCAAACCCCGGTCCTGTCCCCAGCAGGTTCGCCTCCCCAGGTGACAGAACGGGCCTTCCTGGCGGACGGTGAACCGGAGGGCGTCCCGGTCGCAGTCGGCCGCCACCGCGATCAGCTCCTGGGTAGCGCCTGAGGTTTCTCCCTTGACCCAAGGCCCGCGGCTGCGACTCTGGTAGACGCCGCCGCGTGTCTCTATCGCTTGCTTCAGACTCTCTGCGCTCGAGTAGACGAGACCGAGGGCGGTGCCATGCTCGTCCGTCACCACCGTGGGCCAAAGCCCGTCGTCGCGATCACTGGTCAGCGGCGCCGCGAACGCTTCCGCCAGCCCGAGTCGTCCGGTGTATAAGGCCATGCCGACCTGGGCGTCGGCACCGATGCCGTCGAGCCTCCTAACCTCCTCTGCGGTCGTGATCCCCCCGGCGATGGTCACTGCGGCATCACCGGCCTCCTCGACCACACGGGCCGCCATGTCGAGGTCTGTGCCGCCCATCCGGCCCTCCCGCTCAACGAAGGTCACGAGGAAACCTCCGCAGAGGTCGCGGAAGCGGCGCACCGAGTCGAGCAGTCGACGGCCGCTGCCCTGACGCCACCCGTGAGTAACCACCTCGCCATGTCTCGCGTCCAGTGCGACGATCACCCGCTCGGGGGGCAGCTCGGCAAGGAAGCCCTCTTCGGCAGCGGTCCCGATGATCACCTTCTCCGCTCCGGCATCCAGCCACTCCCGGGCTCTGGCCACCGTCCGGATCCCGCCTCCGACCCGGATCGGCGCCATCCGGCACAGGTCTTCGATCAGCCCGGAGTTGTCCCCCTCGCCCCGCGCTGCGTCGATGTCGACCACGGCCACCTCCCCTACCAGTGCAAAGTTCTCCAACACCCGGGCAGGGTCACCGGCGTCCAGGGCCTGTTCCTCACCTCCGATGAGCTGCACGGTGCTGCCCCCGGCGATGTCGATGGACGGAACGATCACGGTCTCACCCTGATCCCGGCCGCGGCGATGCCGTCCTTGAGCTCTCCGACGGTCGTGACACCGTCGTGGAGGATGGATGCGATCAGGGCAGCGGTCGCCCCCGCCTCGTACGCCTCGATCATGTGCAGGTAACCGTCTGCGCCGCCGGAGGCGATCACGGGCACGTTGACCGCTTCTGTTACATGGCGGATGAGCTCGACGTCGTAGCCCTGACCGGTGCCATCGCGGTCCCAGCTGGTGAGCAGGATCTCGCCGGCTCCATAGCCCACCGCCTTCTCGCACCACTCGATCGCGTCGATTCCCGTGCGCTCCTTGCCGCTGCGGACAACGACCTCCCAGCCGCGTCCCGATCTGGCCGCATCCACTGCCACGACGGTGCATTGCGCGCCGAAGCGGGCCTTCATCTCGCCGATCAGGTCGGGACGCTCTACGGCGGCTGTGTTGATTCCTACCTTGTCGGCCCCGGCGTCGAGGAGACGCGCCGCGTCATCGGCAGCCCTGACCCCGCCACCGACGGTCAGGGGTATGGAAAGCATCTGTCGCACCGCGTCAACAACCGCGAGGTTGTTGGCCCTTCCCTGCGGGGTCGCGGAGACATCGAGCAGGACTATCTCATCTCCTCCCTGCATCTCATAGGCCCGGGCGCTCTCAACAGGGTCCCCGGCATCGCGTAGCCCCTGAAACCGCACCCCTTTGACGACGCGTCCATCGTCGATGTCGAGACAGGGGACCACTCGGTTTGCCAGCATCAGGCGGCCCTCCCCTGGAACCATGCAGCGAGGATCCCGCTCCCCCAGGCACCGGACAGCTCGGGATGGAACTGGCAGGCGAGCACGTCACCCCGTTCCATGGCGGCAACGAATTCTCCGCCATAGTCGGCGATGGCGCCGGTCCACCCGGCTGGCAGACTCTCGATGCGGTAGGAGTTGGCGAAGTAAGCCCAACCGTCGCTCACGAATCGGCAACCCTCGCCTGCCTGCACCTGGTTCCAACCCAGCTGGGGAACGCGCACCTTGTCGGGAAACCGAGCGACAGGTTTGTCGATATGGCCCAGGCCGCGGGTACCGTCGCTCTCCTCGCTGACCTCGGCCAGCAGCTGCATACCTACACAGACCGCCAGGGTGGGTCTTCCCTCCGAGAGACGCTCCCGGAGTATGTCGCCCATGCCGACCCGATTGACCTCCGCCATGGCCGCGCCAAATGAGCCAACCCCGGGAAGTACGACATGGTCGGCGGAGGCGACGTCGTCAGAGCTCCTGGCGATCGCAGGGTCGCCGCCCAGTCTCCTGAATCCGGCGACAATTGAGGCGGTGTTGGCGGTCCCGGTCGGTACCACCACCGGTCTCCCCCTCATCCCAGGCTCCCCTTGGTGCTGGGCACGCCCTCGCCCCGTTCTGACACCGCATCACCCAGCGCCAGCGCCAGCGCCTTGAAGGCGGATTCGGCCTTGTGGTGGTCGTTGTCGCCGCGTATCAGGTCGATGTGCAGCGCCATCCGTCCCTCGATGGCCAGACTGCGGAAGAAGTGGACGATGTTCTCTGTGGCCACCTCTCCGATTGTCGGACGGCTGAACGAAATGTGTACCTCGGGCCAGGGACGACCGGAGAGGTCGACAACAGCGCGGCTGAGTGCCTCGTCCAGTGGGGCGTAGGCCGACCCGAACCGGCTTATCCCGGACCGATCACCGAGCGCTTCGTCGAGGGCACGGCCCACAACTATTGCGCAGTCTTCGATGGTGTGGTGGTCGTCGACCCTGAGGTCTCCGTCGGCGCGGAGGGTGAGGTCGAAACCCGAGTGCCTGGCTAGGGCAGACAGCATGTGATCGAGAAATCCGAGACCGGTGTCGATCTCGGCCGTCCCACTGCCGTCGAGGTCGAGAAGCACCTCGATGTCGGTCTCACCGGTCTTCCGGTCGAACTCAGCTTTGCGTGGCATCGAGAACCTCCTCGATCTCGTTGACGGATTCGACGATTCGGGCGGCCGGGGTCAACGCCGATCGGTCGTCGCCGGGTACTGCAACGGCGATGGGCACCATCCCGGCCTCCCGGGCGGCGCGCAGGTCGTCGACGGTGTCGCCGAACATCCATCCCCGGCTGACTCCCAACCGTTCCAGGGCGAGTCGAACCGGCGCCGGGTCCGGCTTGGATGGACCGTCCTCCCTGGTGACGACCGCGGAGAAGTAGGGGCGAAGGGTGAAGCGGTCGAGAAACTCTTCGGCGTCCTTGCGCGGTCTGGCGGTGACGATGGCAAGCGGCAGCCGAGTCGACCACTTCTCCAAATCGGCTCTGTCGATCAGCAGCCTTTCCTCGAGCTTCAGCCCCGACACACCGTCTTCCCCTTGATAGATCCGTTCGAACTCGTCGCGCACGTCCTCAAATGAGACCTCGACCCCGGCCTCGACACACAGACGGCGGGTCAGGTCCCAGTCGTCCGACGCCTGTCCCCGGGCCTTGGCAGCGGCGATCTGCTCGCCGGTGACCTTCACCCCGAATCGCTCTGCGGTGGCGACGATCGCGGTCCGGAACGAATCCCCGACATCGGCGATGACGCCATCCATGTCGAAGAGCAGCGCTTCGGGTGCGAGGACCGTGCGGAGAGTGGTCTCCAGCCGTTCGAACTCGGAGGCATCTCCGGGGAGCCCGATTCGCACCGCGCGTTCCAGGTCGGCCCGGCCACGGAACCGCCTCAGCCCGACACCGAGCGACGCCGCGGCCGGAACGAGCCAGTCGGGAGCGACGTCGGTGGCGAGCACGAAGTTGGCTTGAGACTGAAGAGGACTGCACCCGAGTTCTGCGAGAAGATCGGTGAGGACCGACCGCTCTCTGGCGATCTCGGCGAAGTAGGTCTCGTCGGAACCTTTGGCGAGTGCCTCGGTGGCCAGAGCCGCCGATAGGGCGGACATCGAATACGGCGACCCGAAGGCGGATAGACGCTCCACCTCTTCGTCGGGACCCAGGAGGTATCCGACCCGGAGCCCGGCGAGACCGTAGGCCTTGGAAAGAGTCCGGATGACCACGACATTGTCGAGGGTCAGGGCCTCCGCCGTCAGGTCCTCTTCGGCGAACTCCATGTAGGCACCGTCGAGCACCACAAAAGAAAAGGTGTCGGCGACCTTCCGCAGGTCAGCGGTGTCGATGACGCTCCCGGTCGGGTTGTTGGGCGAGACGATGACAGCAATCGCCCCGTCCTCTGCCCGGTCGAGAAAGTCGTCTACCGGAAAGTCATCCTCCCACCAGGGGATCTCTACGAGCGGGCTGCGCACCTGGGTGGCGTAGCGACCAATCATCTCGAAGCTGGGCGTTGTGGCCACCACCGGTCGGCCGGCGTTGGCGAGGATGCAGCGGAACAGCGCATCGTCTCCTCCCGCGGTGACGAGAACCCGACCGGTGGCTAGCCCCATTTTGTCCGCTATCGCCTGACGCAGCCCCGTGGTGTTCGGGTAGCGCGAGGTGAGGGCGGCGAGCTCTTCGGGCCCGAAGGGGATCTCGGTGATCGACGGCCTGCCTTCGTTGCGCGACAGGTCCAGGTCTATGGGAGCGTCGAACTCGGGGGGCCGATAGGCGTTGCTCATGGGACGATTTGCTCCAGGCGGGACACGACGACGTCGGTGGCACCCCTCGACTTCAAAAGGGGAATGAGCCCGGGAAGATCTGACCTGGGAACGGCAGCCTTGACGGCCAGACCGGAGGAGCCGTGGAGTGTGGCAATGGTGGGCTCTCTCATGCTGGGCAGGACTTCGATCACCTGCTCGATGTCATCTGGAGAGACGTTGAGCTCGACCATTGCCCGGTTGCGCGCTTCGAGCACCGATTTCAAGCTGAGGACGAGCCCGTCGATGGCCTCCTTCTTGTCCGGTGATCCCATGGCATTCCGGCTGGCGTAGAGCCGGGTCGAGGAGCGCATCAACTCGTCGACCACGACCAGCCCGTTGGCGGCGAGAGTCTCCCCCGTGGCGGCGATGTCGACAATGACATCGGCGTCCTCGGGAGGGAACACCTCGGTGGCCCCATAGGAATGGACGAAAGTGGCATCGAGGCCACGATCGGCTATCCACCGACCGGTCAGTTTCTCCAGCTCGCTGGCTACCACGAGATGCCGGTCAGGCAGCGCCCCGTCGACCAGCAGTGACTCGGGCGCGGCCGCGACCACCCGCACAGGGTCGAGACCGGTGTCGAGGAGCTCGATCAGCTCGGCGGACTTCTCCGCCACCCAGTCGGCGCCGGCAAACCCGATGTCCCGGGACCCTGCCGCCAGCATCTCGACGATGTTCTGGGGCTTGAGCAGCTTGACCTCGAACCCCTCGACCGAAGTGACCGGCCGGTAGCCCCGGGGCCCGGAGCGCAACTTGATCCCGGCGTCGGCCAGGAGAGCGGAAACGCCCGCCTCGATACGGCCCTTGGGCACGGCGAGGTGTATCGGGTCGGCTCCGTTGCGGAAGTTGGGCATGTGATGGCCTTTCCCGCCAATCGATGCGGTCGGCGTGCCCATAAACGAGAAAACGCCGACCGGCCGGTCGGCGTCTTGCGTGTTGGTTTGTGTTCGCTCAGCTACACGCGATCAGCCGACCCGTTGTGGGTGGTGATGGTGAAGATGAGCGAACGTGGTGTTCATGTGCCGATCACGCTAGCGGCACCCGCCCGCTAGCCGCAAGACAAACCTCACCCCCGGGCGACGGCTCCCTCGTAGGTGCAGGCGGCGTCGTATTCCACGATGCGAGGCGGCATCGACTCGTCGGCGCAGGCCGGGCAGCCGGGGTTGCGGCGGATCTTCAGGTCCATGAACTCCTGGCTGAGAGCGTCGTAGGTGAGGAGGCGGCCCACCAGGCTATCCCCTATGCCCAGGAGCAGCTTGATCGTCTCCACCGCCTGGATCGACCCGATGATGCCGGGCAACACCCCGAGCACGCCGGCCTCGGCACATGACGGGGCGAGTTCTGGTGGTGGCGGCTCGGGATACTGGCACCGGTAGCAGGGCCCTTTGTAGGGGTCGAAGACGCTGACCTGGCCGTCGAAGCGGAAGATCGATCCGTGTACCACGGGCGTCTTCAGGTGCAATGAGGCGTCGTTGACCAGATAGCGGGTGGGGAAGTTGTCACCACCGTCGACGATCACGTCGTATCCGTCGAGGACGTCGAGGACGTTGTCGGCGGCGAGCCTCACATTGTGGGGCTCGATCTTGACGTCGGGGTTGAGCGCGGTCAGGGTCTCCCTCGCCGACTCCACCTTGGACTGGCCGAGCCGGTCCATGTTGTGGAGTATCTGCCGCTGGAGGTTGCTGGCGTCGACGACGTCACTGTCGACGATCCCGATAGCGCCCACGCCGGCCGCTGCCAGGTAGATCGCAGCGGGTGAACCGAGCCCTCCTGCTCCGATGAGAGCCACCCTGGAGTCGAGCAGCTTGGCCTGTCCCTCCTCCCGTATCTCCGGCAACAGGATGTGCCTGCTGTAGCGGCTCCGCTGATCGTTGGACAGGGCATCAGGGGTCTCCCAGGAGTGGCCCTCGGTCTTCCAGCGGTCGAACCCGCCTTCCAGTGACCAGACGTTGGTGTAACCCATCTCCTGAAGGGTTCTGGCGGCCAGCGCCGAGCGGGCGCCGCCGGCGCAGTAGAGCACGACCTCTTTGTCGGCGTCCGGGACGTGGACGGAGATCGCAGACTCGAGATTGCCCCGGGGGATGAAGACTGAGTCGGGGATGGCCCCCTGCTCGTACTCGTCGGCTTCCCGGATGTCGACGACGGTCAGGACCGACCGCCGGCTGTCCAGCTGACCCGGGTCGATCTCCCGGATGTGCCGCTTGGCGGCGTCGACGAGGTCGCGGTAGCTCTGTGTCATGGGCTCATCCACCTGAGGGTGTGAGGACGATGCTAATGGAGGTGCGTCTCTGTCAGAGGGTGGCGCCCAGGTAGTTGGCCAGGCGAAGCAGGTCGGCGAACACGCCTCCGGCGGTCACCTCGGGGCCGGCGCCGGGACCCTGAACGACCAGCGGGTTCTCCGAGTAGCGGGCCGTCTGGAAGGTGACGATGTTGTCGGTCAGCCGTATCCGGGCGAAAGGATGATCGTTTTCGTAGGAGCGGAGCGACACGTGACAGCCGTCGTCGTGGTCGATGACGCCCACGAAACGCAGCACCTTGCCGGACTCCCGGGCTCGCCCTACGACCTCGAACATCTCGTCGTCGTAGTCGGCGAGCCGGTGGAGAAAATCGTCGACGGTGCCCTCCTCGAGACCAGCAGGGATCAGTCCCTCGATCTCCATTTCGTCCAGACCGGTCTCGATGCCCATCTCCCGGGCGAGGATCACCACCTTGCGGGCGACGTCCATGCCCGAGAGGTCCTCTCTCGGGTCGGGCTCGGTGTAGCCCTTATCCCGGGCGGCGCGAACGATGTCCGAGAAGGGGGTGGAGCCGTCGAAACTGTTGAATAGGTAGGACAATGTGCCGGAGAACACCCCTTCGATGCGGTGCACCTCGTCCCCGGTCTGCACCAGGTCGCGCAGGGTCTGGATGACGGGGAGCGCGGCCCCCACGGTCGTCTCGTAGAAGTAGTGGGCATCGGCCCGGTGCGAAGCACGCTGGAGCTCGCGGTAGTACTCGAGCTCTCCGGTGTTCGCCTTCTTGTTGGGGGTGATGACATGAATGCCGCGGGAGAGCCAGTCGCCATACCTCATGGCGATATCGGCACTGGCGGTGCAGTCGATGATCGCCGCATGGGGCACCGACTCGGTGTGGACGTAGTCGGCGAGCAGGTCGAGATCAGTCTCGATGGTTCCCGCATCCCCGCTCTCGAAGCGCTCCCTCCAGGTCTCCAGGTCGATGCGATGCTCGTCGAGAAGCATCTTCGAACTAGAGGCAATCGCCCTCACCCGCAGATCGACCCCGAACTCCTCCATGAGGGATTCGAGACGGCCGGCCATCTGGTCGAGCAGGGTGCCTCCGACGTGGCCGGGACCGATCACGCCGATGGACAGGGTCTGGCGGGAGAGATAGAACCCGGAGTGGGCGGCGCGCAGGGCCCTCCTGGCGTCGGCGCTATCGATGACAATCGAGATGTTGCGCTCCGACGACCCCTGGGCGATGGCCCTCACGTTGACCCCAGCCCTGGTGAGGGACCCGAAGAACCTGGCAGCGATCCCCGGCGTACCCGACATACCGTCCCCGACCGCGGCGAGAATCGTGCATCCGCCGGTTACCTCTATCTCCTGGAGAAGGCCTCGCTGCCGCTCGGCGATGAAGGCACTCTCCACCGCCTCCTTGGCGATCGAGCCCTGGGAATCGGGTACGGCGAAACAGATCGAGTGCTCGGAGCTTCCCTGTGAGATCATCACCACCGACACCCCGGCCTGGCGCAGGGAGCCGAAGAGACGCTCTGAGATGCCGGGAACTCCGATCATCGCCGTGCCTTCCAGGTTGACGAGCGCCATGTTTCCGATCGAGGCGAACCCCTTCACCGGCATATCGGCCCTGGACTCGGGCACCAGGCGGGTCCCGGACAACGACGGGTTGAAGGTATTGCGGATGGTGACGGGGATGCCGCTCCGGATCGCCGGGGTCATCGTGGCCGGATGGATGACCTTCGCCCCGAAGTAGGCCAGCTCCATCGCCTCGTCGTATGACAGCTCTTCCAACACCTCTGCCTGGGGCACGAGCCGGGGGTCGGCGCTCATGACTCCATCGACGTCGGTCCAGATAGTCAGCTCGGCCGCGTCGAGCAGGGAGCTGAAGATGGAGGCCGAGTAGTCGCTGCCGTTGCGTCCCAGGGTGGTGGGGGCACCGGAGCGGTCCGAAGCGATGAATCCGGTGATCACCACCACGTCGTGCTCGTTGTCGGCGAGCCAGGTGTCGAGGTTGGCCTGGCTGGTCTCCCAGTCGACCACCGGTGTCGTCTCCGCGGGTGTGATCACAAGGATCTCACGGGCGTCGAGCATGCCGGCGTCCACGCCATGGGATCGCAGATAGGTGGCGAGGAGCCGGGCCGACCAGACTTCACCGAACCCGGCCACCGCCCCGATTGCGTTCTCCAGGGCAGTCCCCATGACACTCGAGGCCCGCAGGACGTCATTGATGTCGGCGAAGTCCTTGTCGATCCCGGAGATCAGGTCGCCCGGGCCCGACCTCTCGAACAGCTCCTCCACGAGAGCAACCTGACGCTCGTGAAGGCTCCGGGCCAGCTCCTCGGAGGTCGGGTCGCGTCTTCCTGCCCGGCCAACCAGCTCGATGAGGCCGTCGGTCATTCCGGCGGCCGCGGAGACGACCACCGCCTGCTTCGCATGGCCCGAGCCCTCGATGATCGCTGCGACCGCCCGGTAAGCGTCGGCGTCGACGAGACTCGTGCCCCCGAACTTGTGAGCAACCCACTGGGCTGGCATCTCGACCCCGGCTGGCTGAGTGAACGGTGAAGTTAGCGGCGTCAGCCCAGAACGCTGAAAGAGGAGTCCTTGTTGATCTCCCGGTTGCGGCTAAAGACGCTCATGTCGAGCTCGAGGCCGGTGTGGGGCATCTTGACCTTCACCGGATCGGTGTCGTGGTCCTGGCCGCCCTCGACCGCCTGGATCAGTTTGGTCATGCAGTAGCTGGCGATATGCGAGTTCTTGAATTGGTTCCCACTGGTGCCGATGGCCACGTAGAAGCCGGGGAGGTCGGTCTTGTCGTAGATAGGGATCCAGTCGTCGCTGACGTCGTACAGGTCGACGACTCCCTTCTTCTCACTGGGGACG
This sequence comes from Actinomycetota bacterium, assembly GCA_046537785.1. Classification (GTDB taxonomy): domain Bacteria; phylum Actinomycetota; class Acidimicrobiia; order Spongiisociales; family ZC4RG35; genus JANQRA01. The sequence continues at coordinate 41,639 of JBKHKD010000001.1, read as the reverse complement.
CCGAGAGACGGAATGCGACGGGCCACGCGAAGCACCTGTGCCTTCCACTGGTCCTCGGTGATGGCTCGCTCGAACTCATCGGGGTCTTCGACCCAGATCTGGGGGTCACAATCAGGATCCTGGCTGCCGACCAGGATGTGATTGCCGACCTCGGGACGGAAATAGGTGCCCATATCGTCGTCGCCGACAAGCATTCCGTCTTTCTCGAAGTCGATGCCCTCCGGCGCGGGGATGTGATGGACCTCATGGCGGAGGGCTTTTGTCTTGATGTTCATGGTGTCGGCGACACCGGCCATCTCGTTGATGACGAACGAGTGAGGCCCGGCGACGTTGACCACGATGGGGGCGTCGATCTCTGTGCCGTCGGCCAGCGTCACCCCGGCAACCCGCCCGTCTTCGACGCGGATGTCGGTGACCTCGGTGCTGAACATGAACTCGCCGCCCTTGGCCTCGGCCGCCGTCTGGAGGTTGTGAGTGGCGAGCTGGGGGTCGGTCACATAGCCGGCGATGGGGGTGTGCACCACGTTCTCGACCTGTCGCTCCGGATCTTCCCAGAATGCATCTTCCTCGGGGCGTTTGGGCGGGGCGTAGTCACCTGCGTCGAGATACCCGACCTGCCTCGAGAGCTCGTCGGTGTCCCACACCTCGTACTCGATCCCGATCTCGTCGAAGAGCGGGAGGACCTTGTTCTGATAACGCTCGTTGTCTCCCACGTAGACGGCGCCGCACTGCACGAACCCGGCAGCCCCCCGCTCGTCCTCGACTTCGAGGTAGTCCTTCCAGTTCTTCCAGAAGTGAAACCCCTCGTATGCCATGGCAACCCCGGGCCATGTCGAGTAGTGACATCTGACGATGGCGCACGAGTTCGCCGTCGACCCGTATCCGGCAGCGGGGAGCTTGTCGATGTTCAGGGTCTTGTATCCCGCCTTCGACATCTCGAACCCGAGATTCGATCCGATGATCCCGGCGCCGATGATGATCGTGTCGTACTGCGGTCGGTCGCTCATGGCGCGCGAGCATATCCAGGACCCGTTCCCTAGGGTCACCACTTCAATGGCCAAGACCGAGCGCTTCTCAGCATGGAACCTGTTCAGACACGGCATGTCGCGTTCGCCGTGGGACCGGGTGTGGGAGCACCACGACCTCGAACCCTCCTACGACGTGGTCATCGTCGGGGGCGGGGTCCACGGGCTGGCCACCGCCTACTACCTGGCCCGGAATCACGGGATTACCAACGTCGCCGTGCTGGAGAAGAGCTACACCGGCAGCGGCGGATCGGGTCGGAACACTGCCATCGTCCGCTCCAACTACTTGACCCCCGAGGGATCCCGCTTCTACGACCGCTCCGTCGAGCTCTACGAGGGGCTGGCCGAGGACCTCAACTTCAACGTCATGTTCGAACAGCGCGGGCACATGACCCTCGCCCACAACGACTCGTCGCTGCGGACCATGAGGTGGCGTGCCGAGGTCAACAAGCTGGAGGGCATCGACTCGTCGGTGATAAGCCCGGAGGCGATCAAGGACCTGGCCCCGTTCATCGACGTCAGCGACCGTCCCCGCTACCCGATCCTCGGAGCCTTGTGGCACCCCCCTGGAGGGATCATCCGCCACGACGCCGTCGTCTGGGGCTACGCCCGCGCCGCCGACGCCCGCGGTACTCACATCCACCAGGAGACGGAGTTGACCGACATCGACGTCAGCAGAGGCAAGGTCACCGGGGTGCAGACCAGCCGGGGGCCGATCTCGACCGGGACGGTCATCAACTGCACCGCCGGGTGGGCTTCGCTCATCTCGGACATGGCAGGTGTCGAGATGCCCATAACGACCCGACCCCTCCAGGCAGCGGTCACCGAGCCGGTCAAGCAGTTCCTCCATCCAGTCGTGGTCTCGGGGAGCCTCCACATCTACGTCAGCCAGACGGCGCGCGGTGAGCTCGTCTTCGGAGCGAGCGTCGACCCCTTTGCCAGCTACTCGACCCGCGGGTCGCTCGAATTCACCACCGGCCTCGCCGGTCATGTCCTTGAGCTGATGCCCGCCATCTCCAAGCTACGGCTCCTCCGACAATGGGCGGGGCTGTGTGACATGACCCCCGACTTCGGTCCCATCATCGGGCCCACCCCCGTCGACGGGTTCTACGTCGACGTCGGCTGGGGGACATACGGGTTCAAGGCCGGTCCCGTCGCCGGGGAGTCGGTGGCTGACATGGTCGCCAACGAACGACCCGGCGACCTCATCTCACCGTTCGGTCTCGACCGGTTCGAGGCGGGAACTCTCACCGCCGAGAAGGGCGCCGCGGCGGTGGGGCACTAGTGGCGGTACGACGATGCTGGTGATTATCTGCCCCAACTGCGGTCCCCGCAACAGCGACGAGTTTGCCTTCCAGGGCGAGGTCAAGCTCCGACCCGACCCTGCCAACACGGACCCCGGCGATTGGCGCCGCTACCTGTACATGAAGTCCAACCCGGCCGATTGGGTGTCCGAGCGCTGGTTCCACGTCTCCGGCTGCCGCCGCTTTCTGATGCTGGAGCGACACACGGTGACCAACGAGATACGAGACGTGGCGCTCTTGGGAGAGCAACAGGGATGAACGGATACCGCATCGAGCACCGCCCGGGCGAGGTGATCGACCGGTCACGGGAAGTCACCTTCGAGTGGAACGGCGACACCTACACCGGCCACCCCGGCGACACGATTGCATCCGCCCTCGCCGCCCATGGCGAGCGCATCTTCTCCCGCAGCTACAAGTACCACCGGCCCCGCGGGATCCTCACCGCCACTTACCACGACCCGAATCTGATGGTCCAGGTGGGGGACGAGCCCAACGTCCGCGCCGGCCACCGCCGGATCACCGACGGCATGAAGGTCGAGCCGCAGAATGCGTGGCCATCGCTCGACTTCGACGTGAAGGCCTCCAACCGTCTCATGGGACGGTTCCTCTCCCCCGGTTTCTACTACAAGACCTTCATGGCTCCACGGCCCCTCTGGCCCGCCTACCAGAAGGTGTTGCGCCGCTTCGCCAACGGAGGGGAGGTCGAGCCCGACACTGATCCCGGCCGCTACGACCATCGCTATGTCCACCCCGATGTCCTCGTGGCCGGAGGCGGGCCGGCAGGCCTGGCTGCGGCCATCTCCGCAGCCGAGGCCGGGGCGAGCGTGATCCTGGTCGAAGAAGAACCCCATCTGGGCGGACACCTCCGCTATGGCGCCAGGTCTGACCTCGACACCCTCGATGACCTGGTCGACCGGGTGGAATCTCACGACGGCATTGAGGTGATGAGCGACGCGGTCGTCACCGGGCGCTACGACCACAACTGGGTGTCCGTGGTGCAGCGGGACGTCCCCGGGGTCGACGAGCGCCTGGTCAAGGCCAGGGTCAAGTGTCTTGTGGTCGCGGTCGGCACCCTCGAGCGACCCTACGTGTTTAAAGGCAACGATCTGCCCGGTGTCATGCTCTCCACCGCCGTGCGGAGGCTGATCAACCTCTACGCGATCAGCCCCGGAGACCGGGCTGTCGTTCTCACCGCTAACACCTCGGGAGATGCCGCGATCGAGGACCTCGAGGAGGCCGGAGTGGAGATCGCCTCAGTGATAGACGCCCGCCAGGGCGGGGGGGTTCATGAGGCCGACGGCTCCAAAGGAGTGGCATCGGTGCTCGACACCAGAGGCAACCGCAGCGAAGCCGACCTGCTGGTGACCGCCACCGGATGGACCTCTCCCACCGCTCTCCTCAACATGGCCGGTGACCGGCCGGTCTACTTTCCCGAGGCAGCCCGGTACGTCCCCAACCAGCTACCCGAAGAAGTACTCGCCACCGGTGGGATCGTCGGAGACGGAAGCACCGATGAGCTGATCGCCCACGGCACCGCCACCGGTTCCGAGGCAGCGCGTCGGGCCCTCACCGTGAAGGCCTTCTGGCAGAGCAGCGCCCCGGCCGGCACCAAGCTGAAGATTCGTCGGATCAAGGCCGTCGAGATACCCGACCTCGACCACGAACCCCATCCTGAGATGTTCCGGGGCTCGACCCACGGTTTCGTCGACTTCTCCGAGGACGTGACCTCGAAGGACCTGATCGCCGCGGCGAAAGAGGGATACGACTCCATGGAACTGGCCAAGCGATACACCACCGCGGGGATGGGACCGGTCCAGGGGAAGGTCGAGGCGGTCAACGCTCTCGCCATCCACGGCGAGGCGGTGGACGCCGGTCTGCTCGAGAATTCCACGACCACCTGGCGACCCCCATATGCACCAGTGCGTCTGGGAACTCTCGCCGGTCGGCAATACGAGCCGGTCAGGTACTCGACGATCCAGTCGTGGCATGAGACGAACGGGGCAAAGCCCCTGGTCGCAGGACAGTGGATAAGACCCGACCACTACGGCGACCCGACCGCAGAGGTGAAGGCGGTGCGCGAGAGCGTCGGGATCATCGACGTCAGCCCGATCGGCAAGATCGACCTGCGCGGCGAAGATGTCCCCAAGCTCCTGGAGCTGGTCTACGTCAACAAATGGTCGAAGCTGGACGTCGGTAGGGTCCGCTACGGGGTGATGTGCGCCGAGGACGGCGTGATCCTCGACGATGGCGTCACCGGCCGGCTCGACGAGGACCGCTACATGATGTCGACCACCTCCGGCGGGGCGGGAACAGTATGGAACTGGCTCGACGAGTGGCTCCAGACTGCCCACCCCGACTGGGACGTGAAAATGACCGCGGTCACCGACGGCTTTGCCAGCATCAACGTCGCCGGGCCCAAGTCGCGACAACTGGTGGGACGGTTGACTGACATCGACCTCGACCCGGACGCCTTTCCGTACATGAACGTACGCACCGGCACCGTCGCCGGTATCCACGATTGTTTCATCTGGCGGATCGGCTTCACCGGCGAGCTCTCCTATGAGATCCACATCCCCTCGTCTCACGGACTGGAGATGTGGGAGGCTCTCCTGGACGTAGGCGTCGACCTGGGCGTGCGCCCCTTCGGGGTGGAGGCGCAGCGGATCCTCCGTCTGGAGAAGGGGCATTTCATTGTTGGCCAGGACACCGACGGACTGACTCAGGGGCTCGGTGTCGGCATCGACCGGCTCATCAAGCTGGACAAGACCGACTTCGCTGGCAGACCCGAGCTGGTCTGGCAGTCGGAGCGGGACGACTACCGGCACCTCGTGGCCATCCAAACCGACGACCCAGAGCTGGTTCCGCTCGAGGCAACTCAGATCGTCGATGGAGACGGGGTGATCCGGGGAAGGATCACCTCGAGCCGCATGTCACCCACCCTCGGGCGATCAATTTGCCTGGGGCAGGTCGACCCGGAGCTTCACCGACCCGACCAGCTGATCCAGATACAGCTGCCCAACGGCAAGCGAGCCCCAGCGCGCGTTCTGGCCGAGCACGCCCATTTCGACCCCGAAGGATCACGAGCCCGTGGCTGAGCTCTCGCTGACCGACCTCTCTCCGACACCCAAGTGGCGGGTGTTCGGAGGATTCGAACAGGTGCACCCGGGGACGTCGCAGGGCTCGGGCGACTCCCTCGTCTGGTCGGTCACGCCGGGCGAGTGGACCGTGCTGGGCTCCGAGCCGGACGAGGCCGTCGATCTCACCCACGTCCGCGCCATGTTCCGGCTCACCGGCGACGACGCCACCGACCTGATCAACCGGGTGTGCGCTCTCGACCTGAGCGACGGCATGTTCCCCAACGGCGCGGCCGCCCGGACCCTGTTTGCCGGCGTCGCCACCGAGATCGTCAGAGACGACGAGAACGAAACCCCCTCCTATCTGCTCCTTCCCTCGCGCTCGTTCTCCACCTACGTGCTCGACGTGATCCTGGACGCGGGATCGGAATTCGGTCTCGACGCCTGAGCACTAAGGCGCGCAGGCCCGGACCAGTTCGCCAAACGACTCGGTGGTGTTCTCGGCGGTTATGGCCCGGATAACCGAGAGGTCGAGCACCTCCTCTTCGGCCAGGATTCCCTCCAGAAGCTCGGCCCGATTCCTGCCGGTCACGACGACGTCGGCCGCGGTGACACCGTGCCGCTCGAACACCTCCTGATAGCGAGGGATGGCCGCGTAGGCGTTGGCCCGCTCCTCGACCGCCTCCTTCGCTTGAGGCATGAGGCCACAGCGAATGAACGAGATCACCGTCGGCACGTCGCGGCCCGCCGCCTGCGCGGCCTCGTTGATAATCCCCCGGGCCCGTTCCACCTCAGAAGCGAAGGACCAGGTCAGGATGACCGCATCGGCGACTTCAGCCGCGAGGGCCAACATCTTGGGCCCGACTGCCCCGGTGGTGACCCTCACATCAAGTGCCTCCCTGATGGTGTGGGCGGCCTCACGTACTTCATCAAGGGCTCCCGGCGATCGGTTCGAACCTACGCCGAGCCAGATCCGCTCCTGGGGCAGGCCACGCTCGACTACTTCCGAAACCAGCTCATCGGCCGAAATCTTCGTGAGTGGAAAGACTCCCACCCCAACGTCGAGTTCGGTGGTCTGGAGCGCGCCGTCGATGATGCTCAGGGCCCCGTCGTGTGGGCTGCCATTGACCCAGAACGAGCCGTATCCAGCTCGCTCCACGAGCCCGGCTACCTCCATGGCCACCTCGAGGGGCACGTTTGCGTCTATTCCGAATCCACGTGTCATGCCTCAGAGCTTACGGAAGCGGATAGGCCCGCACACTGTTAGTTTGCCCGTGAATACCCATAGTTAGGTGAAGGTGGAAGAGACCCAGGGAAGACGAAGAGGCAGACGCCGAGGCTCGCGCCGTCAAGAACCGACGGCCCCTACCCAGCCGCCCTGGAGACAATCGACCCGCTCGTTTCAACCGGTCGATCTGGTTCCAAAGGAACAGATCGAGGCCATCCACCAGACCTCGCTCCGGCTCCTTTCCGAGATCGGTGTCGACTTTCTCCACCCTGAGGCCCGCCGATTACTGGACGAGGCCGGAGCCCAGGTCGATCCCGACTCGGAGCGGGTCCGCTTCGATCCCGAGTTCATCGAAGACAAGATCTCCACCGCACCGTCGGAGTTCACGTTGCACGCCCGCAACCCGGAGCGAAACCTGCACATGGGCGGCGACTCCGTGGCATTCACCGCGGTGGCAAGCCCGCCCAACGTCAGCGACGAGATCGGCGGACGACGGACGGGAAACCACGAGGACTTCAAGAGGCTGGTCAAGCTGGGCCAAACCCTCAACACGGTGCATCTCTGGGGCGGGTATCCCGTCGAGCCATCCGACATCCACCCCTCGGTGCGTCATCTGGAGACCATCTTCGACCTGCTCACCCTCTCCGATCGGGTCATCCATGCCTACAGCCTCGGCGCCCAGCGAAACATCGATGCCATTGAGATGATCAAGATCGCCCGCCAGATCGACGACGAGACCCTCCTCCAGGAGCCGTCGCTGATCAGCGTCGTCAACGCCAGTTCCCCCCTTCGATATGACAAGCCGATGCTCGAGGGGATCATGGAGTTCAGCCCCCGCAATCAGGTCATCGCCATAACTCCATTCACCCTCGCCGGGGCTATGGCGCCGGTGACCCTGGCCGGAGCTTTGGCGCAGCACAACGCCGAGGCCCTGGCGGGGATCGCTTTCACTCAGGTGGTCAACCCGGGGGCACCGGTCGTCTACGGCGGGTTCACCTCCAACGTAGACATGCAAAGTGGCGCTCCCGCTTTCGGAACGCCCGAGTTCATGCAGACCGCAATGATGACCGGGCAGCTCACACGAAGGTATGGGATCCCCTATCGCTCGTCCGGCGTCAATGCCGCGAACACATTGGACGCCCAAGCGGGTTACGAGTCTGTGTTCTCACTATGGGGTGCCGTCATGGGTGGGGCGCACATGGTGTTTCACGCCGCCGGCTGGATGGAGGGCGGTCTTCGGGCCTCGTTCGAGAAGATGGTCCTCGACGCCGACCTGCTGGGTATGGTCCAACGCTTCCTCGACCCGATCGACTTCTCCGAGGGCGGCCTGGCCTTCGACGCCGTTAACGATGTTGGGCCGGGTGGACACTACTTCGGAACCCCGCACACGCTGGAGAGGTTCCGGGACGCCTTCTACTCACCGATGATCTCCGACTGGCGCAACTTCGAGAGCTGGGAGGAGGCCGGCAGTCCCGACGCCCGGGCGAAGATGATCGAGCTGGCCAAGCTGTTCCTCGACTCCTATGAAGAACCGCCGATCGACGCCGAAATCCGGGCGCAACTCGAGGAATTCAAGGAACGGCGCAAGGCAGAGGGCGGCGTCGAGACCGACTACTAGACGGACTATCAGGCGGGGAAGTATCTGTCCTGCTAGGGCGGTTTTTCAGTGATGTAGGTGTGCCCGAGTGGGCTGATCCAGATGTCTTGGCCGTTGATTCGTTGGTGTTCCCATCCGTGGTCTTTGAGAACATGGTCGTGGCGGCATTTCGGTCCGCCGTTTCTGGTCGAGGTTTCTCCTCCTTGGCATCTGGGGAGGAGATGGTCGAAGTCACAGTCTCGGGCGGGCATCCTGCATCCGGGGAACGAACAGGTGGGTTGGGCAGCGTTGACCATCCTGGAGATGGCTTTTGTGGGGCGTCTCGATGTGGTGACGGTTCCGGCGATGTTGCCGTAGTCGTCGGTGATGGTCGCCTGCCACTCCGCTCTGGGGTGTTGGTCGGCGAACCTGCGGGCGACGTCGGCTATTACTGGGCCGAGTCCCGGGATTTCGGCTGCTTTCTCGTCCAATCCAGCGAGGGTCGTCATCGACACTCTCATGTCCACGAGGCCTCTTCCCCCGTTGGTCGGGTCGGATCCCAGGATGAGATCGGTGAGGATGTCCGCGCGCAGGTTGTCGTGAGAGCGAGTGTCTCCGTCGCGGCGTAGCGAGATCATGTGGGCGTTGACGCGTTTGCCGATGGCCCGGGCGTCGGCAATGTCGATGTCCAACAGGTGGACGTTGCCGGTGCCGAATTCGGTTTGTTCGATCCACACCTTCCTCTCCTCCAAGGCATGGTCGTACCGTTTCCTGGCCTTCTCGGGATCGGAATCAACACAGAGACGTCGGATCCAGGCGGCGAGCTGGCCGGTAGTCAACCGGGAAGCCCGCTCCGCGACCAGATCCACCACCCGACGCGCTTCGTCCTCGTCTAAATGGGCGGTGCCATTACACATCACGCGGGCTCGGGCCAGGTCGATCTGACCCTCGTCGAGAAGCGCCCACACCAGGGGGAGTCGTTCAAGAAGATCGAAAGCCAAACCCAGCCGCCTATTCGCAGCACTACGGGTGACCACCAGAGCAGGACGAAGCTCATCAGCGGCGTATTCGAAACCCTCCTCGAGCCGTTCGGCATCCGAATCCTCGTCGCCGGGGGTGGCATGAGCCATCTCAAAGGTGTCGGCAGCCACCCCAGCCTGAGAGTGAGCCACCAGCCGCTCCCGAGCCTTGAGGAGCCGCACCAGGTCGAAACCGTTCAACTTCGACCGGTCAACCGACGTCACGATCGCCGCCAGGAACGGTCCAGGCGGAATCGACTCCAAGTCAGGAAGAACATGACGGGAATCCTCGTTCCGGGGAGTCTTCAACTCCTCCACCGTGATCCGATAGGCGAGATCATCCTCAGCAGCCCATCCTTCAGGCCTCTCCCCCGGCCAGAGCCCGACCACAACATCCTCGTGATCGAACATATGTACGAACCTACACCACCCCACCGACAGAAACAAGAGGGTCATCAGGCCAGGTTGACATTTGCCTATATAGGCATATGATTTGGGACATGGCTCGTGCCAAAACCACCGCTGACGCCTTCAATGCGATCGCGGAACCCCATCGACGGCAGATCCTCACGCTCCTCAAGGGGCGTGAGAGAGTTGTCTCGGACATCGCCGATGCCATGGGCATGAACCAGCCTGCTGTCTCGAAGCATCTGAGAGTTCTGCGTGAGGTCGGGCTCGTCTATGTCCATCCCGAAGGCAAACAGCGCCGCTACGGACTCGATGCCCGTCGCCTGGAGCCGGTGCACGGCTGGACTGGGGGATTCGAGGAGTACTGGAGCGAGTCGTTCGACCGTCTCGACACGTACGTGAAGAAGAGACAACCCGAGGAGGAGCGATGACACCCGAAACCGCACTATCGGATCGAGAGTTGATGGTCTCCCGGCTCATCGAAGGGCCCCGGGACGCAGTATTCGAGGCATTCACCGAGGTCCGGCATTTGTCCCAATGGTGGGGACCGCGCGGCTTCACCACCACTACCCACACCTTCGATTTCTCGGAGGGTGGAGTATGGGAGTTCACCATGCATGGGCCGGACGGAACGGACTACCCGAACTGGATCCAGTGGATCGAGATCCGCGCCCCTGAGATGATCGTCTTGCTCCACGGCGAAGGACCCGACGACCCCGAACAGTTCTCCTCGACGTTTCTATTCGAAGAGAGGACCGATGGGACCCGGGTGACCTTGCGTAGCGAGTTCAAGACCAAAGAACTCCGCGACCGGGCGGCCGAGGAGTACGGCGCCATCGAAGGAGCCAATCAGACTCTCGACAGCCTCGCCACATACGTCACCGGCAGATCGGAGTAACCCGGATGAGTGGAGATCAGAAAGTCTTCGTGCACGTGTCCATGTCACTGGACGGATACCTCGCCCCGGAAGGCATGGTGGAACACTTCGAAGACTCCGAATACAAGGACTGGCAAAACAAGTGGATGAACCTCCAGGCGTGGATGCTTCCCCTGAAGTTCTTCAGAGAGAACCTGAACCTGGGAGAGGGCGGCGAGACCGGCACGGACAACGACTTGGTCGCGGCGACGTTCCGTCGAACAGGTGCTGCGATCATGGGAAAGCGGATGTTCGACCAGGGCGAGCAAGCCTGGCCAGAAGAGGCGCCTTTCCACACCCCGGTCTTCGTGCTCACCCACGAGAAGCGAGAGCCCTGGGAACGACCCGGTGGCACCACCTTCTACTTCGTCAACGACGGGATCCACAGTGCTCTGGAGCGAGCGCGGGAGGTCGCCGGAGGACAGGATATCCGTGTGTCCGGTGGCGCTTACACGATCGCTCAGTATCTGAACGCAGGCTTGGTGGACGAACTAGAAATCGGACTCGCCCCGGTGATATTTGCCGGCGGAACCAGTCTCGCCCGTGAAATCAACCCAGAACGCGTCAGCCTAGAGATCGCGGAGGCGATCCACTCACCCCGGGTGACCCATCTCAGATACCAGGTCCACGCGAAGCAGCGGATCCTGGCTGGCGCGGACCCGTAACCCGGCTGGCAAATCCGGCATCGGCCACGAGCACTCGCCACGATCACCAGATCCACACGCATCCCCGGCACCGCGGCGCTCGGGTCCTTCTTGGAGGTGGTACGTCTCAACCGAACGCGGTCCGCCGGGGCACGCTCATGCAGCGCCTCCATTCCCTGCCTGGGCGATCCACGACGAGTTACTCGGGGCAGCTCTCTCCGCCGCTCGATAGCCTCCCAAGAGTCCCAGGACTACTAACTCCCGGTGTGCCTCGCAAGGAAGCCCAACACGATTTCGTTGTATGCGTCGGGGTTGTCGAAATTCACTAAGTGGGTGGTTTCGGGAACTCTCATGGATTCGTTGTTCGGGAGGCATCGGGCGAGCTGGTCCACGATCAGCTGGAACATCTTCAGGCTCCGGTCTCCGGTCAGCAACAAGGTCGCGGTGGTCACGTCTCTCGCCTCATCGCAGGTGAAGGACGTCCAGAAGTCCGGACTCGAGGTCTCCACCTGAAACTCACAAGCGTTCTGCTTGATCAGGTCCTGGACCTCCGACGGAAAACTGTCGTAGGCGCCCTCTTCGACGACACCGTCGACGAAGACCCGGATGGCACTCTCGATCTCTCCTCGCTGTGCCATCGCACCTGCCGGCTTCCAGACACTCTCCAAGAACTCGTCTCTGAACGGGCGCCCCTCCGGCATCTCGCCGAGTAGAGGGAGGACCGGAGGATCACCCAACACAAGGGCATTGACCCGTTCAGGATGCCGCGTCGCCAGCAACAGGGCGGTGTAGGCACCATACGAAGTGCCGACGACGTGAGCAGACGCGTGTCCGAGATCAGTGATGAGCGCAGCGAGGTCGTCCGCATGAAGGACGGCGGAGTAGTCGGATCGGTCGCCGCAACACTGGTTCGGATGGTGATAGCGCCGGCTATACGAGATAGCCCGATATGTCTCGGCAAAGACGTCCATCTGCAGTTCCCAGCTCCGATAGTCCCCGAGTGTCCCGTGAACGAAGACAACCGGATCGCCACTTCCCTGCTCGATGTATTCGAGTTCTGTTCCATTGGTCTCTACCGCAGGCATGCGTTCTCTCTATTGGCTGAGGAAGACCGCCAGCCTTGTTTAGGCGTGAACTGCCGTCAACGGAGTCGAGCTGACGCTCAAACCAGGACAGCTTGCGTCCGAATTGAGGCCGGAGTCCTCGTCAGCGCCGCTAGGGCAGCCTCATGAAGCCGCCCTGGGGCGTGTGGACCTCGACGCGTCCGGCCTCCCCCAACATTGCGGCCTTGTCCTCGAGCAACTCCAGCACCTTCTCTGTTGGGTTGCCGTAGACCTCGATGGCCTTCATGTCGATAAAGTCGGCAAACCCGGCGAATGCAGACCGGCCGATCTCCATATGCATCACCAAAGAGTCGGAGTCGGGATGGATCGCCACCACGGTCATCCTGCGAGCGTCTTCATCGAAGAAGAATTGGTACCCGACGAGCTGCGGCTCGCGTTCTTCGATGAATGGCACTAGATCCTGGATTCTCTCCCGGACTTCCTCGACCTGTCCCTCCTTGATCGTGGACCGGTCTATGTAAACGATCTCTGTCGTCAAAACGATCTTCCTGTCGCTCGGGGTTGACCATAACTAATCAGGCCGGTGTCAGTCAGCCGATCTCGCGGAGCTCCCCGTCAACGTAGAGCTCATCGATCACCCCGACGATGACGGCGCGAATGGCGCCGGTGGCGAGACCGAGGATCTGACGGGCTGAGTTGCCCTCGTCGAGGACCAACACGGTCTCCCCCACTCCGGCATCGACCACATCGATGCAGATCGTGTAACCGTCGGGCTCGCCGTCGACGTCCTCGATGTCACAGAGGAGGAGCCGGTGCTCATCGAGCAGGGGGATATTGACCGTTGAGACCACGGTGCCGACGACTTTGCCCACCTTCACGAATTGGCCCCCAGATGGACTTCGTCGACGATGCCCGTGATGGCGTGGTCGACGGGTACGAACCGGATCGGAAGCGCCTCGGCGGCCTCCCTGGAGCTGACGAAGTAGACCAGCTCACCGGGCCCGGCCATGTGGACCGCATCAGCGGCCACCACTGTCTTGCCCGACGGCTCCTGGTGCTTGTCGAGAGGCTGGATGAGGAGGAAACGGACACCCTCCAGACCCTCCACCTTCTCGGTGGCGACAACCGTTCCCATGACGCGAGCCAGCTGCATCAGCTCACCCGCCTCATGAATCGAAGCTCCGCCCCCAGATTCTCAGCCATCTCCTCATGGAGTTGGGCAATGACATCGGAGCGGATCAGGGTCCCGTGTGGCCCGGTGCGGACACCGGCCGCCTCGACTGCGGCCTCAACCTCGGCGACCACCCCGGAGAACAGCACGTAGCCCTTCCCGCCGAGACCGTCGGCGAGCCGGATAGATGAAACCTTCACGTCGGCCGTCTTTACCCCGGCGTCCGCGGCGTCGATCACCGCGGCAACGGTGTCGGTCTCAACGATTCCCAGGGCCTCTTCGACCAGGTCGGCCCTGTCGGCGTTGCCGACGATCGCCGACGTCACGTCCGGGTGGATGTCGGGCAAGAAGACCCAATCGCTGACGTTTCCTCCCCCGATGTCGCGTCCGGTGGACAGGGCGATCTCGACGCTGGCAGTGTCACCACCGGCCAGCACCAGATACTTGCCGGGATGGATGGTGCCGGCGTAGATGGAGCCGATCGGCGAGGCCTTGACCATGGCGTCACCGGACACGATCCCGGCGCTTATGGAGTCGAACTCGAGGAGGGCGATCGCGGGATCAGACAATGCCGCGTCAGACAATGCGGAGCGCTCCGACCACGCTGATCCTGCGCACCCGGGAGAAGTGACGGGGACGGGTCAGCCCCTCTCCGGTGGGGCTGGCGATGGAGAACGAGGTGAAGCCCTCGCCGCCCTCCCCCAGGCCTGCATAGTTGGGGCCGTTGGCAACGAAGATGCTGCAATTCATGGCCCGAGCCATGCGGGTGATGGTGTCGACGTTGGTGGAGTGGATGGACGCCGTGTGCCGGAAGCCGTGCTCCGAGTCCACTGCCAAATCGATGGCGTCGTCGACGTTGTGGACCCTGACGACAGGCATTACCGGCATCATCTGCTCGGTCCACACCAGGTTGTGCTCCCGGGGGACCTCCGCCACGATCAGCCGGACGTCGTCATCGACGGTGATCCCGATCTCGGAGAGAATCCGTCCGGCGCTTTTTCCGATGAGATCGGGGTTGATCATGCCCGGCTTGTTGGGCGGCCCCATCTCCCGGAAGACGACCTTCTCGATGCGCTTGACCTCGTGTTCCTTGAGGCGATAGGCGCCGTTGGCAGCCATCGCCTGCACGAGACGGTCGGCCACGGTGTCGACCACGATCGTGGTCTTCTCGTCGGTGCAAATGACGTTGTTGTCGAATGAGGCGCCCCGCACGATGTCACGACCGGCGGCTTCGACGTCGGCACTCTGATCAACCACGGCCGGAGGATTGCCCGGCCCTGCCGTAATCGCCTTCTTGTTGGTCTTCAACGCCTCCTGGACGACTCCGGGGCCGCCGGTCACGAGGAGGACCCTGACATCGGGATGGTTCATTACATCCCGCGCCGTCTCCAGTGTGGGTTGCGGCGTCGCGGTGATCAGGTCTGGCGGGCCGCCCGCGGCGACGATGGCCCGGTTCAACAGCTTGATGTTCTCCACGGACACCAGTGCGGCGTTGGGGTGGACATTGAAGACCACGGCGTTGCCAGCGGACACCATGGCAATCGAGTTGTTGATGATCGTCGACGTCGGGTTGGTGGTAGGGGTTATGGAAGCAATGACCCCGTACGGGGCGTACTCGGTGATCATCATCCCCGAGTCCCCCGTCACGACGTGGGGTTCGAGGTCCTCCGGGCCGGGTGTCTTGGTGGTCACCACCCGGTTCTTCACGACCTTGTCCTCGGCCCGGCCGATCCCGGTCTCCTCGACAGCCATATAGGCCAGCCGCTCCCCCTCGCGCAGCATCGCGGCCCGCATCGACTCGACGATGGTCTTGCGCGTCTCGAGACCCATCTCCCGGGACGTGGTGAAAGCGTTGCGTGCGGCCCTGACCGCATCCTCGATGCTGGCGTGGATGCCGTCGCCGAGTTCTACCTCCGCGACAGCCAGATCCTCGCCAGCCTTGAGGGCCTGGCCGGTACGTTCGGCAAACTCGGCCGCAGCCACCCGGCCCTTCACCCGGTCGATGATGGCTCGGATCTCGGACTCGCTGAGCTGGGACCTATCCAGAGCGCGCCTCCTCTCCCTTGTGGTACTTCACCTCGCCGCCGACGTCCCAGGAGTCAACGATCGCCATGATCACCGCATCGCAAGGACGGTCCCGGGTCAGCTCGGTCTGACGCGCCGAGCTGCCCGAGGCGTAGAGGACGACCTCGCCGACCCCTGCGCCCACGGCGTCGACCGCAACCACGTAGGAGCCCGTCTCGGAGTCGTTCTCGTCGATCTGTTTGACGACGAGGAACTTCATCCCCGCCATCAGGGCTTCCTTGCGACTGGCGACCAGCGTCCCGGTGACCCTGCCTAGTTGCACGATCTACTCGAGATCTTCCTGGGCCTGCTCCTGACGGCCGAGCGGAATCGTGAGGTCCACATTGACATGGGGACGTGCGATGACGTGCGTCGCGGTGACCTCGCCGACTTTCTCGGCGCCACGGACACCGGCGTCGACGGCGGCCTTGACCGCGGCGACGTCGCCACGGACCACAGCAGTGACGTAGCCGCCACCCGTCTTCTCCATACTCACCAGTTCCACCTTGGCCGCCTTGACCATGGCGTCCGCAGCCTCGACCATCGCCGGGAAGCTGCGGGCTTCGATCATTCCAAGAGCTTCAGCCATGAAGCTCCTCCTTTCGTTTCTCCATCGGAGTCTCGGTCACTTGTTGGATTCGCGTCCGGTCAAGCCCTCGAGGGCACTCACCGCCGCCTGCCAGCCGACATCTATGTCCCGTTCCTCGCCGCCGAGGTAGACACGGCCCATCGAACCGTGGCTCCTCACCTCGAGCACGTTGATCTCGGCCGCCTTCTCCGCCTCATTGGCCGCCAGCGACGCGTACGCCGCCGGCTCGCACTCGAGGACGTAGAGCGTTTGGCCCGGGATGATCATCTGCCCATGACGGGTGCGGTTGATGAGCTGGGCGTGATGGTCGTCGAGCCGCCGGATGATCTGGGAGCTGTGGATGGTGGGCTTGATGCGATCTTCCACCGACTGCTCGATCGAGTCGAGGACGGCTTCCCCTGCTGCTCTCGTCTCCGCCTGATCGGGCGAGTGGATTTCCAACAACCCGTAGTACCGCTCGATGATTTGAAGGCCCGGCCGCACCGTGGTCGCCTTCAGAGCTACATCGGTGAGTCGGTTGATCTCGATGCCGGGGGCCACCTCGATCCACAACGACGCGTCTCCCGCCAGCGGCAGGAATCCCTGGGCCACCGTGCCCAGGAATGCCGCGTACTGGGGTTGCAGGCTGTCCAGGAACGCGTAGGACCTGAGCTCAATACCTCTCGTCGTCACTATCTCCTCCATCCGATCCGCTGACGATCTGCACACCGGCCGAGGCACCGATCCTGGTCGCGCCGGCCGCGATCATGTCTTCGGCATCGTGAGCGGTTCTCACGCCACCGGACGCCTTGACCCCCATCTCGGGCCCTACTGTCTCACGCATCAACGCCACGTCATAGACGGTGGCACCTCCAGGGCCGAAACCGGTGGATGTCTTGACGAAGTCTGCCTTGGCCCGCTTGGCGAGCGCGGAACCAACAACCTTCTCCTCGTCGGTGAGGAGGGCCGTCTCCAGAATTACCTTGCACACCGCCCCCACCTCATGTGCCGCATCCACGACCTTGCTGATGTCGTTGTAGACGTGATCGTTCATGCCCGACTTGAGGGCTCCGACGTTGATCACCATGTCGATCTCCCGGGCACCGTCACGAAGGGCCTTGCGAGCTTCCATTGCCTTTACCTCGGTCGCCGTCGCCCCGAGCGGGAAGCCGATGACGGTGCAAACGGGAACGTCGGTACCTCTGAGGTTGGCGGCGGCTCTCTTGACCCAAGTGGGGTTGATGCACACCGAGGCAAACCCGTACTGCTCGGCTTCTTGGCACAACTGGTCGATGTCATCGGATGTTGCGTCGGCTCCGAGCAGGGTGTGGTCGATGTAGCGGGCCAGATCGAGGGGGACGTCGGCGGCCTCTCCGTGGAAGGCGACCCGGTCGGCGCCATTGGCTACAACTTCCCGAACCTGATCGCCGGTCTCCGCCATGTCATAGCGGGCCGAGAGTGCGGTGAGCACCTCCCTGGTGATCGCCTCGACCAGCGCCTCGCGATTCATGTGCTCTCTGCCTTCATGGAGTCCCGTGAGTATTGCTGTTCGATCTCGTCGATCTTGGCGACCCGGCGCGCGTGACGGTCACCACCCCATTCGGTTGCCAGCCACTCCTCGACGATCTGCCAAGCTAGCCCCTCGCCGATCAAACCCGCTCCGAGGCTGAGGACGTTGGCGTGGTTGTGCTCCCGGCTATTGCGGGCTGAGGAGATGTCGTAACAGGTGGCGGCGCGGACGCCGGGCACTTTGTTGGCTGCCATGGCCGAACCAATTCCGGCTCCGTCGACCACTATGCCCCAGTGGCATTCGCCCGAGGCGACTTTGCGGGCGACGGCATGGGCGAAGTCGGGGTAGTCGACAGACTCGTGGGAGTCGGTGCCGCAATCAGTGACCTCCCAGCCAGCTTCTCTCAGCTTGAATGCCAGCCGCTCCTTCAGAGGAAAGCCTCCATGATCGGCGCCAATGGCGATCGTCTTCGAGTCCGCCCCCGAGACAGTCGCAGAAGTGGCCGACTTTCGCACCTCGGGGGCAGGTGTCGCTTCCGCCTCGTCCACGACTCCGTCGAGGATGCGCTCGACGAGGGAGCGAACCTCACTTTCGGAGGGAAGGTTTCTCTGTGGTTGCGGCGCCATCGAGGGACGCATCCTAGGGGTCTGTTGGACAATGCCGTTGCCCAGATTGGCGGCCAGGCGCGCCATCTCGCAAGGCCGAGGTTTCGCCACTCCTCGGGTCGGAATGGCGGGGCCGAGAACGCAGCGAGTGGTGATGCATGGTCGTCAAGATGGGTGACATGCACTGTTCAACGGGCCCCTAGAGCGCGGCGACCGGCAACACACTTATGATGCGATCGTGGCGAGCCAAGACCCGGCATTCCAATGGGAGTCCGAAGTGCTGCGCTCTTCGGGCCGCAAGCGCAGCCCGGGAGGCGTGCCGGCGGGGTCGGCCGGGCACGACTCCGGTGAATGGCTGACGGTCAGGGAGGCCAGCGAGGTAACCGGCATCCCCACCTCCACGATCCGGAAGTGGGCGAGACACGACAACATCCCCAGCTTTCTCGAAGAGACCGCCAACGGCTATCTGCGTCTCGTCTCGATGGAGGGCATCGACCGCTGGACGGAGGAAATCGGCAGGGAGGTCGATCCGCCCCCACCTTCCGCTGAAGTCGACCTCACCGCCGTAGAAGAAAAGGCACAAGACCCCGGCCCGACACCGGAGCAAGCGGCTCCGGAGGGCACGATGATCGTCCCCCTGGATGCCTGGAACCGCATGCTCAACCAGCTTGGCAACCTCCACGAGGCAGGACAGCAGCTCGCCGAGGCGCGGGAGCGGGCCGCCAAAGCCGAGACCGAGAGCCAGTTTCTCAAGGAGCGGCTCGCCGACCTGCGCGAAGAGCTGGAGAAAACCAGGAGCACGGAAACAGAAAAGGCTGAAGAGCCATCACATCAGCCTTCACCGCAGCCGCCGTCAACGATCTCACTCGCCCGGAAGATCTACAACGGCTGGCGCTCGAAACGGCGTAACCGTCGTTAGTGCCCAGTCCCATGACGTTGCCGAGGGTCAGAGCGAGTCAGCGTCGTCATCCAGCAAGGACGCATGACGAAGGCGCACCGGCGAGGTGCGTTGAGGAGGAGGACGCAGCTGGGGGCGTCGATGGCCGCTCTGAGCCCGGCAAACGTTGTGGGGCGGGGCACTTAAGCGCTGTCGGACCCAATAAGGCGATAAGTGACGTGCTGGCCGATGTTCATGTCCAGGGCGAACTCAACCAGTTCCCCGGTGCTTTCATCGGGAATGTTCATGTCCATCACCAGATGGATGTCTCCGGACAGCTCGGCCTGAGGGGCCAGACCGGCGTCGGGGTCGAACCATGTAGTTGACTCCATGACCTGCGGGTCGACCATGAACGCAAACCTAAGGTCCTCGACGAGGGCGTCGAGTTCGGCTTGCTCCTCCTCGGACATGTCCTCGGGAACGAAGGCGGTCATGAATCCAATGAGAAGCTCGGCCAGGTCGAATTCGATCGCGGACGTCGAGTGGGTCGTCCCGATGACCATGGTCTCGATGTCGTCGATGGTGTCAGTTCCGACGACCTCGCTGACGATCTCGGTGACCACCGGCTCCTCGCCGGGCATCGTGGGGATCTCCACGGTGTCCGACCAGGTGTCCCCCACGGTGACCTCACCGTCCGGGAAGGGCGGGCCGACAAACCGGCCGGCGCCACCGCCCGCACCGAGCTGATCCATCATGTCCAGCCCGCCGAGACCTCCGAGGAGCTCGTCGCCGAGGCCGCCGCTGTCGTCGGGGATGACGTTGCCCTGCTCGTCAACGACGATGGTGACGTCCACGGGATCCATCTCGGCCATGCTGGGGATCTCAGACGGGTCGACAGGCTCGCCATCGATGGTCCCGTCGAACTCCATGTCCGAGAAGTCACCGGTGATGGTGATCTCGAACGTTTCCGGCTCGGGTCC
Source organism: Actinomycetota bacterium (assembly GCA_046537785.1). Lineage (GTDB taxonomy): Bacteria > Actinomycetota > Acidimicrobiia > Spongiisociales > ZC4RG35 > JANQRA01. Next base: position 21,606 of record JBKHKD010000001.1, on the reverse strand, counting down.
CTCCGCCACGGTATGGGTGAAAACTGATGTGCCATTGACCTGGATCGACATCTCGGAAGGGATGTCCTCGCCTTCGACCTCGCCGAGGGCCGAGGTGTCACCGCTGCTGGACATGTCGATCGTCTGGTCGACGTCGACCTCGTACTCATAGGAGGTACCCGGCTCCAGGGCGTAAGAGAGTTGGACGGCATCCAGTTCGGGGAGGGTCGTGGTCGTCGTGGTCTCAGCCACGGAAGGAGCCGTGGTGGTGCTATCTCCGGCACCCGAGTCGCTGCAGGCAGCGACCACGAGCGCGAGTAAGGCAAGAAAGGTCAGTGTGCGAGTTCGCATGACCCCGATTATCAGCCTGATGCGGTTCTTAGTAGAAGGTCGTTACCTTCTCGGGGATGAATCCATGGACTCCACTCGCAGGAGCAACCTTCGGATATGCCGTCGGGACTGTCCTCACCCGGGCGGTGTTGCTTCGAGGAGTGAGCACATGGACGCTGATCCCGGTTCGCATGGTCTTCGCCCTAGCGAGCCTCTTGATCGTGATGGCGCTCACCAAGCGTTTCTGGACCACCGATCCGAGGGCATGGAAGAGAGGGCTGGTGCTCGGACTGGTGGGCATGGCTCTTCCGATGATCTTGATGACCCTGGGCTTCGAAGACCTTCCGGTGAGTCTGGGTGGACTGCTGATCGCGCTCATCCCCCTGGCCACCATCATCGCGGCGCACTTCCTCGTAAGCGGTGAGCGGTTCCGGATCAGGGCCCTTCCCGGACTGCTAGTTGCCCTGCTCGGGTCCGCTCTTCTGGTCGGCGTGGGCGGGACGACCATCGAGGGCGTCGACAACCTCTGGCGAGGCGTGCTGCTGATGCTCATGGGTGTGGCCGCGGCCGGCATGGGTGGGGCACTGAGCCGACGTTTCGCCCTGGAGGTGTCGAGCCGCCAACTCGTCCTGCCCCAGTTCACCGTGAACACACTCGCCACCGGCCTGGTGCTCCCCCTATTCCTCGACTTCGAACTCACCGCCATCGACAACGTCAGCTGGTGGCTGATCGCGGGAGTGGGTGCGGTGGGAACCACGCTGGCCTTCGGGTCGCTCCTCACCGCTGCAGGACTCAACCCGGCGTCCCGGCTCGCCTTGGTGGGCTACTCCATACCGGTTCTCTCGGTGATTCTCGCGGTGATCTTCCTCGGTGAGAGTCTGACCCTGGGAATCGTGGTCGGTGCGGCGCTGATCATCACCGGAGTCGTGATGGTGGAGCGGACCACTCCGCACGTACCCGAGCCCGGGGTCGCCACGGCCCGCTGAGCTGCTAAAACGGGTCTGGTCTCGATCCTGGCCCGTTACCCTGCCGCACCTATGACCCGCCGAATCCTCGTTGCCGTCGCCTGGCCGTATGCCTCGGGCTCACGCCATCTGGGGCATCTGGCAGGTGCCTACCTGCCACCCGACGTCTTCGCCCGCTATCACAGGCTCGCCGGTAACGATGTGCTCATGGTCTCGGGTTCCGACGCCAATGGCACACCGATCACGGTCAAGGCCGAGGAGTTGGGGGTCACCCCCGAGGAAGTGGTCAACACCTACCACCCGGAGTTCCTTCGCTACTGGGATGACCTGGGGATCTCGTTCGACCTCTTCACCACGACCATGACCGAGAACCACGCCCGCGTGACCCAGGACCTTTTCCTCCGCCTCCTCGAGAAGGGTTATGTAATCAAGGGATCGTCGGAGCAGTTCTACGATCCGGAGGCCGGGAGATTCCTTCCCGACCGCTATGTCGAGGGAGAATGCCCCCACTGCGGATATGCCGACGCCCGTGGCGACCAATGCGACAGCTGCGGCCGAACCCTCGACCCCACCGACCTGATCAACCCGCGCTCCCGGCTCAGCGGAGCAACACCGGAGCGGCGGGAGACCGAGCACTACTTCCTGGACCTGCCTGCGTTCTCAGACAGGCTGCGGGAATGGCTCGAAAGCAAGACCACCTGGCGGCGGCACGTGAAGAACTGGGCTCTGGGAATGCTCGAAGACATGCCGCGCCGCGCCATCACCCGTGACATCGACTGGGGAATAGACGTGCCCGTCGACGACCTCGGCCCGGGGAAGAAGATCTACGTGTGGTTCGACGCCGTCATCGGCTATCTGTCGGCATCGATCGAATGGGCTGCAAGCACCGACGATTTCGACGCATGGGAGAAGTGGTGGAAGGATCCCACCGCAGAGTCGTACTACTTCGTCGGCAAGGACAACATCCCGTTCCATGCCGTCATCTGGCCCGCGATGCTGATGGGCCACGGAGAGCTCAACCTGCCCACCGATGTGCCCGCCAACCAGTACCTGACGTTCAAGGGCGACAAGGCTTCGGCCAGCCGGGGAGTGGGACGGTCCATCGCCTGGTACACAGAGCGCATCCAGCCCGACGCACTCCGCTATGCCGTGGCCTCGGTGCTGCCGGAGCAAGACGACACCGACTTCTCCGACGACGAGCTGATCCGGAGGGTCAACGAGGAGCTCGTGTCCACATGGGGCAACCTGGTCAACCGGGTCCTATCGATGAGCTCCCGCAACTTCGACGGCAAGGTGCCGGAACCCGGTGCACTGACCGACCAGGACCAGCAGATACTGGAGCTCGGATCCGAGACCCTCGACGAAGTCGCCGCCCATATCGAGAAGGTCGAGCTGAGAGCGGGGTTGCGCAGGGCAATGGAGGCGGCATCCGAGGTCAACGCCTATCTCAACGCCACCGAGCCGTGGAAACTGCTGAAAGACGACCCGGAACGCAGCGGGACCATCCTCTGGGCCGCGGTACAGGCCATCGCCGCGATCCGTGTCGCCCTCTACCCGTATCTGCCCCATTCGGCGATCACGATCGGAGAGATGCTCGGCACCGGTCCGGACATCGACTCGTGGTCGGCCCCCGAGGTGCTCGCCGGCACGGAGCTCGGGGAGGTCGCTCCCTTGTTCATCAAGCTCGACGAAGACGTACTCGAAGACTGAGACCGCACAACTTCGGTAACCGGATAGGTTTCGAGCATGATCCGCATTGTCCGCGTCGGCACGGGACTCACCCTCGTCATGCTGGGCGTCTTCTTGCTCGTGCTTCCCGGTCCTGGGCTGCTCACCATCGCAGGGGGCCTCGCCATCCTGGCGGTCGACTTCGCATGGGCCCGAAACCTTCTCGACTGGATGAAGAGTCGCTTCCGGGAGCACTTCACCAACCGAGAAACGTCCGCAGCACGCGACGGTGCTACGGACGAATCTGTCTCCTAGTACCGGCTACCGAGTACCGGGTACTATCTGGGCGGATAGACCCCCATGGACTTGGCCTTTTCGGTCTTCCAGAAGATCTCGCCGATCTCGTCGATGAGGTCGATCAGCTTCTCGCCGTCAGCGGGGTCGGCGGACTTCTTGGCGTCTCCCGCCTGATGGATAGCGCGCCAGAAGAGGTCGTCGAGGTTGTCGAACTCCTTGCGGTGGTCGGCGGTAAAAAAGTCCGCCCACAGCACCATGAGATGGTGCTTGACCAGTTCCGCCCTTTCCTCCTTCAACTGGAGGGCGCGAGCACGGAAGACCTCGTCGTCCGAGTCCTGATACTTCTGAGCGATCTTGAGGACCGAGAGGGCCTCGATCTTCGCCTGTGCGGGGTCGTAGACACCGCAGTAGAGGTCGCAATGGGCATGCGCGACTGTTACCTGTCGCATGTGACTCCTTCTCTTGGTTGCTTCTTGTCCGACCATACTCCTGCAGACACAGAGACGATCACGTGGATCACCTATGGCGATGAAGCGCTACCGGGTAGCCGGACATTCGATGACTCCAACGCTCCAACCCGGACAGGAGGTTGTGGCAGTTGATACCCGCCTGCCGGAGCCCGGAAACCTCGTGGTGTTCGAACATCCCGACCGAACCGGCTTTTGGCTGATCAAGCGTCTCGCTGACCGGTCCGGGTGGATCACCTCCGACAACGAGGAGCTGAGCGACACCGATTCCCGCACTCTGGGACGTTTGCCACTGGAAAGCCTCTGGACCGTCGTCGACAAACTCGACGGCGCCACGTTTCGTCTCGGCGTTGAGCTTCTCGCCGAAGAGGACGAGCACCTGGCCCGAATCGTCGATCGCTGGGGGCATCCCGATTTCTGGGAGCGCCAACCAGGGTTCAGGACCCTCGTGCTGCTCATCCTGGAGCAGCAGGTGTCCCTGGAATCGGGAGCCGCCATGTATGCCCGGCTCGCCGGGCTTCTCGGAGAGGTGACTCCCCGGTCCGTGCTTGATGCCGGCGAGGTCGCGCTGCGCTCCATCGGGGTCACGCGGCAGAAGGCGCGCTACCTCACTGAACTGAGCCGACGCTTGGTGGACGATGAGCTCGATCTCCAATCTCTCGAGGGCATGCCGGCCGAAACCGCCCGGCAGATCCTGCTCTCCGTCAAGGGCGTCGGACCGTGGACCGCCGATGCCTATCTCCTCTCGGCATCCCGACGACCCGACATCTGGCCGGTAGGCGACCGTGCCCTTCAGGTCGGCACCGGAGAAGCCGTCGGGATGAGGGAGATCCCAAACGAGGAGGAGCTCGAAGTTCTGTCCGACCCATGGCGCCCGATCCGGGCTGTGGCGGCACGGCTCATCTGGCACTCTTATCTCTCGGAGAGGGGCAGGGCGGAGCCCCCCGACCCGACTCTTGCACACGGGAGCATCGCGGACGCGTAGAGTCGAAGGACATGACCGAGTTCATCGTGAACATGGAGAACCAGCCCGGACGGCTGGCCTCACTCACGGAGGCACTGGCTGCCTTCGGCGTCAACGTCGAAGCTCTTACCGCTTACGGTCATAACGGTGAAGGAACAGTGCGCCTCATCACGAGCGACTCGCCAACCACACGTCGTGTCCTCGACGAGGCCGCCCTCAACTTCGAGGAGCACACGGTCCTCGCCGTCCAGTTGCCCCACCGTCCCGGTGAGCTGGCCCGTCTGACACGTTCACTCGCCGACGCGGGGGTCAACATCGACGCCCTCTACGTCCTGCGCGCCAACTCCGATGGCATCGAATTGGCAATATCTGTCGACCAGCCACTGTCGGTGCTCCCTGACCTCGATGTGGTTGGCGGCACCCTCGCCGAATGATTCCGTGTAGCTGACGACGCTTTCGTACAATCCTCCGAATGCAGACCACAGTCGCCAGGCTGGTCATGCTCGGACTGCTCCTGGCCGCATGCAGCGGCGGAGCGGAAGAGCCCGCTGATTCGACTACCACCACGTCGGAACCGACCACCTCATCTAGCTCGTCCACCACCACCCTCCCTTCGACCACCGTGGCTCCGACCACTACCGAGGCCTCGGAGACGTCGCCCGTCAACGGGATGCCGGTCAACGACCCCGCCCTACTGGATCGGAGGGTCCTCGCGGTGAAGGTCGACAACCACCCCCGCGCCAGACCACAGTCGGGCATCAACGAGGCTGACATAGTGATGGAGATGATGGTCGAGGGGATCACCCGGTTCATCACCATCTGGCACCAGAGCGACACCGACTACCTGGGGCCCAACCGATCCGGACGCCCCACCGACTCGACCCTCCTGCCTGCGTTCAACAACCCCACGTTCACGATCTCGGGCGCCCAGGCCTGGGTGCAGAACATGATCACCGGCAATGAGATCAACATGATCAAGGAATTGTCCAACGGCACGTTCCGCATCTCGGGCCGCGCCGCACCCCAAAACCTGTATGTCGATACCTATGTGCTGCGTGACACCGCCGACTCCCGTGGATACGAGAACGATCCCCCGGAAGGGCCGATCTGGACCTTCGGGCCGATGCCCGCCGATGCTGCATCGGCGTCGTCGGTAAGCATTGACTTCTCCGGAAACAACGTCACCTGGGAGTGGGACGAGACCGAGGGTCTTTGGCTGCGAACCGTCGACGGCCGCGAGAGCATGTATCGGGAGGAAAATGGTGAGGAGGGCCGGATCGGAGTACCCGTAATAGTGGCGCTCTACACCGAGCAGTACTCGGTCAACGGGCTTCCCACCTCACGAACCACCGGATCGAATCGTGCATTTGTGTTCGCCGACGGCGAGGTCGTCGAGGGCACGTGGGAGCGTGAGACCGAGACCGACTGGTTCACCCTCGCCGATGCCGACGACAACGAGATCGCAGTTCCGCCCGGCAAAGTGTGGGTTTCCCTTGTCCCCGACGACGACGGCTTGAGCGTCACTGAATGATGGGCGGCCGACTTCGCCCGGTTGCCGAAACCTTCTAGCAGGAGCGGCAGCTGCGACCGACCGGCGGCTGTTCGTCCGGCCAGACTCAACCACGTTGATGCCCTGCGTGCCGACGACTTCTCGCCCGGCAGCACGCGAACGAAGTCGGTCGCCATTAGATTCGTCTGACGTGTCTGGCGGTACTGCCACCGAACGCGTCAAGGCGGCGCTCGAGAGAGCTCACGCCACCCAGGACACGCTCAACGCATTCATCTCGATCGACGATGCCCGCGCCCTGGAAAGGGCAGCGGAGATCGATGCCCGCATCGATGCGGGCGAAGTGATTGGTCCGCTGGCCGGAGTGCCAGTTGCCCTAAAGGACCTCATCGATCACGAGGGCCGGATTACCACGGCCGGGTCGGCGTTCTATGCAGAGAAGGCGACCGCCTCGGCCGACTGTGTGCAGCGTCTCGAAGACGCCGGGGTGGTGATCGTCGGGCGGACCAATCTCCACGAGTTCGCCTTTGGCTTCAGTTCTGAGAACGATCATTGGGGCCCGGTACGCAACCCCTGGGACCCCACCACATCCGCGGGAGGGTCGTCAGGTGGCTCGGGTGCCGCCGTCGCTGCCGGCATCACCCCGCTGGCTATCGGGACCGACACCGGAGGTTCGGTGCGCGTGCCAGCTGCGCTGTGCGGAACGTTCGGGCTGAAAGTCACCTACGGCCGGATCTCGCTGGACGGTGTGTTCCCGCTTGTCCCCGACATCGACACTGTCGGGCCTATCGCCGACTCGATGGACAACATCGCAACGTCCTACCGGGCGATGTCTGGAGACGACACCCCCGAACCCGAACACAAGCCTCTCCGGTTCGGTGTCCCGGAGCCGTGGTACCCGGAAGCTCCCCTGGGTGACGACGTTCGCAGCGCCTTCGAGGGAGCGATTGCGGCCCTACGGGAGCTCGGCCATGCTGTCCATCCGATTGACATGCCGGACACCAAGCCCAGCACCCACATCTTCGGGGCCATCGTCGACGTGGCGCGAATCCATCGTGAGTTCCGACAGCAGGGACGACCTTACGGTGCCGCCGTGGAAGCTCGGATCGAGACAGTGGAACAGGTGACGGCAGAGCAGGAGGCGGCGGCGCGGGAGTGGCAGGAGATGCTCCGCGCTCGCTTCAGAGACGCCCTGGCAACCGTGGACTTCATCATCACCCCGACGACACCGGTGAGTCACAAGGTGATCGGCCAAGACATGATCGGCGACAAGAGCCACACCACGGTGCTCTCCTACTTCACTGCAATCGTCAACCACGCGCTTCACCCGGCGCTGGCGCTGCCGATACAGGGCTCAGGAGCCCCGCCGGTCTCTCTTCAGCTCATCGGCGCCCTCGATTCGGAGGCCGCGTTGATCGGGATGGGCCGCTGGCTCGAAGACGCCGGAATCGTCGGATTCACGGTTGCACGAGGGAATTCACCTAAGACAAAGGTTGGATAGACTTGGATGTAAATGACAAACCACGGGCGGTCGGTGCCACCGGATCAAGTCGGAACCCGCGTCCGCGTTCAAATACCTTCAAGGAAGTGACTCACCGTGGCTGATGAAATCGCCACTGCAGATCCCTCGACCACACCCACTGAAGAACTCGACAAACTCGTGATCCGTTTCGCCGGCGACTCCGGCGACGGCATGCAGCTGGCGGGCACCCGCTTCACGGATGCATCGGCTTTGTTCGGCAACGACCTGGCGACGCTTCCCAGCTTCCCTGCGGAGATTCGGGCCCCGGCCGGAACTCTGCCCGGGGTTTCCAGCTTCCAGGTGCAGATCGCCGACTTCGACATTCTCACCGCGGGTGACGCTCCCGACTGTCTCGTCGCCATGAATCCGGCGGCGTTGATGAAGAACCTCAAAGACCTGCGTCAGGGTGGGACGCTCATCGTCAACACCGACACCTTCGACGAGCGCAACCTTGACAAGGCTGGCTACGAGTCCAACCCCCTCGAAGACGGGACCCTGGAGGGCTACCGGGTCATCAAGGCGCCGATGGACGAGTTGACCAAAGAGGCCGTGAAGGACACCGGGGTCACCGGGCGCAACGTCCTCCGTTCCAAGAACTTCTTCGCCCTCGGGCTCATGGCCTGGCTCTTCCACCGCCCCATCGAGCCCACCATCGAGTGGGTCGAGAAGAAGTTCGCCAACATGCCTGAGGTCGCGGAGGCAAACAAGGCTTCGTTCCAGGCGGGATACACATTTGGGGTCGCCACCGAGGCGACGAAAACCACGTTCGAGGTCAAGCCCGCGTCCCTCCGAGAAGGCACCTACACCAACATCAACGGGAACACCGCCCTGGCCTGGGGTCTCATAACGGCATCACACAAGGCCAACCTGCCGCTCTTCTATGGGACCTACCCCATCACCCCGGCTTCGGACATCCTCCACGAACTGTCCCGACGCAAAAACTTCGGGGTCCGGACGTTCCAGGCGGAAGACGAGATCGCCGGCGTGGGCAGTGCTGTGGGTGCCGCGTTCGCCGGGAACCTCGCCGTGACCGGATCCTCGGGGCCGGGCATCGCCCTCAAGTCTGAGACGATCTCCCTCTGCTTCATGCTGGAGCTGCCCATGATCGTGATCAACGTCCAGCGCGGCGGCCCATCCACAGGTCTGCCAACCAAGCCCGAGCAGTCCGATCTTCTCTTCTCCCTGTACGGGCGACACGGCGAGTCCCCGGTGCCGGTGCTAGCCATTGCCTCGCCGTCCGACGCCTTCGACATGGCCATCGAGGCCGCCCGGATCGCGATCAAATACATGACACCGGTGATCCTGCTGAGCGATAACCAGATCGCCAACGGATCGGAGCCCTGGCTACTCCCCGACCTCGAGGAGATCCCGGAGATCGATGTCAGGTTTGCCACCGACCCCAACGGACCCGATGGAGGCTTCCTGCCCTACATGCGCAACATCGACACCTTCGCACGGCCCTGGGCCGTGCCCGGCACGCCGGGTCTCGAGCACCGCATCGGCGGGCTCGAGAAGGAAGCGATATCGGGTGACGTCTCCTACGATCCTGCCAACCACCAGCTCATGACCGACACGAGGGCGTGGAAGGTCTCCAACATCGCCAATGACATCCCCGATGTCGAAGTCGATGGGGAGGACGATGCCGACGTGCTGGTTCTCGGCTGGGGTTCCACCTACGGTTCGATCAGGGCGGCAGCGAGACAGGTCAGACACGAAGGATACAAGGTTGCCACCGCCCACCTGCGCTATCTCAACCCGCTCCCCAACAACCTCGGTGATGTGATGCGCTCTTTCGATCAAGTGCTGATCCCCGAGATGAACACCGGTCAGTTGCTGAAGGTGATCCGTTCGGAATATCTCCTCGACGCGGTCGGCCTGAACAAGGTGGCCGGCGAACCGTTCAAAGTGTCCGAGATCAAAGAGAAGATTCTGGAGATGGTCGAATAATGACTACTTCACCCAGTTATACGAGAGCAGATTTCCAGACGGACCAGGAGGTCCGTTGGTGCCCCGGGTGCGGGGACTACACGATCCTGGCATCGGTGCAGATGTTTCTCGCCGGCCTGGGACGGCCCCGGGAGGAGTTCGTGTTCATCTCGGGAATCGGGTGTGCCGCTCGCTTTCCCTATTACATGAACACCTACGGGATGCACTCGATCCATGGTCGCGCTCCCGCCATCGCCAGTGGCATCGCCACCACCCGGCCGGACCTCTCGACGTGGGTGATAACCGGTGACGGTGACTCCCTGTCGATCGGGGGCAACCACCTGATCCACGCGCTGCGCCGCAACGTGAACCTGAAGATCATCATGTTCAACAACCAGATCTACGGGCTCACCAAGGGTCAGTACTCCCCCACGTCCGAGGTGGGCAAGTCCACCAAGTCATCACCTTTCGGCTCGATCGACTACCCGTTCAACCCGGTGTCCCTCGCCCTGGGTGCCGACGCCACCTTCGTGGCCAGAACCGTCGACATGGACCGCAACCACACCCAGGAACTTCTCCGCAAGGCCTATGAGCACGAAGGCGCCGCCTTCATCGAGGTCTACCAGAACTGCAACGTCTTCAACGACAAGGCTTTCATCGAGATCACCGGCAAGCAGGAGCGAGTCCACAACCGCATCGACCTGGAGCACGGCAAGCCCATCGTCTTCGACGAGGGCTCCAAAGCTGTCGTAATGCGTGGTGGTCAGGCCGAGATCGTCGACTCTTCTTCGGTGGATCCCAAGGCGATCCTCGTCCACGACGAGACCCGGGAGGACCCCTCCATCGCATTTGCACTGAGCCGTCTCTCCCATGGCCCCTACGGGCCGACTCCTCTCGGGGTATTCCGCAGCGTGAACCGGGAGACCTACGACAAGGCGGTGAATCTCCAGGTAGCCGGGGCGAAGGAAAAGCTGGGAGACGGCGACCTCAACTCGTTGATCCGATCCCACGGAACCTGGACCGTCGATGGTAACTCGCCCAACGGCGGGGCTTCGTCGAACGGATCAGGCGGGGACCAGTAGCTCTCTGATCATCGCGATCTGATCGCGCACCGATTCCGGGCTCCCCGAGCCTTGCGTCACCCGGCGACGTACCGACTCCCCCGGATCCAGGACGGCAAGGTCGTCAGATTCGAACCGATGGTCGATGGCCGCGAGATCTTCGGCCGTGGTCTCCGCCACCGAGCGACCCTCCTCCTCGAGGTGTCTGACAAGCCGGCCCACCACGGTGTGCGCCTCCCGAAAGGGCACACCCCTCCGCACCAGGACCTCGGCGAGATCGAGCGCCGTGGTGTCAGCATCCGGTGTCGGCGGATGGAACTCGATTCCCTCAAGGAGGGCCATGGTGGCTTCGAGTGATCCAGCAAGCGTGTCGTCGGCGTGGAACACGACCCGTTTGTCCTCCTGGAGGTCGCGGTTGTAGGTCAGGGGGAGACCCTTCTGGACGGTCAGGATCGTGGTGAGATCTCCCACCACGGAAGCGGACCGTCCCCGGATCAACTCGGCGATGTCGGGATTCCGCTTCTGGGGCAGAGCCGAAGACCCGGTGCTGACCTCATCGGAGAGCGTCACCCACCCGAACTCCTTGGAGGCCCAGAGGATCACCTCCTCGGCAAGTCGCGACAGCTCAACCATGGTCTGGGAACAGCAAAAGACGTACTCGGCGACGAAGTCGCGAGATGCCACCGCGTCCATCGAGTTGGCCATGACCTCCTTCAGACCCAGCGCATCGGCGGTCATGGCCCGATCGAGAGGTAGCGAGGAGCCCGATGACGCCCCGGCACCGAGCGGGGAGAGGCCAATGCGGTCGACGGCGTCGGCGAAACGCTGGGTCTCCCGCAGGAGCATCCAGGCGTAAGCCAGGAGATGGTTTCCCAGCGTGGTCGTCTGCGCCTGCTGGAGGTGGGTGTAGCTAGGTATGACGGTCGCGGAGTGTTCCTCCGCCAGATCGGCCAGCGTGGCAACGAGGCCATTCAGCTGTGCGTTCCGGGAACGAGCCGTCTCCCGCAGATACAGCCTCAGATCGAGAGCCACCTGGTCGTTGCGCGACCGGCCAGTGTGGAGCTTGCCGGCAACATCGCCAACGAGTTCACCGAGACGACGCTCCACGGCCGTGTGGACATCCTCGTCGCTGCGCTGGAACTCGAACTCGTCGATTTCGTCGAGAATCATCTCGAGACCCGCCGTGAGTGTCTCGGCTTCTCCGGGCTCGATGATCCCGGTCTTGCCCAGCATGGTCACATGGGCGATGGAGCCCCGGACATCCACTTCGAGCAGTCGCCGGTCGGCGTCATCGCCGGTGTACCGGCGAGTCACCTCGGACATCGACCCGTCGAAGCGGCCTCCCCAGAGGGTCATGTGCTGTCGCCGTATCCCCGGATGCGGAGCGCATGGAGGTTGATGAATCCGCGGGCATCCGCCTGGTCGTAGACGTCGTCTGCCTCGAAGGTGGCAACGTCCTGTGAGTAGATCGAATTGGGGGAACGACGTCCAGCCGTCCTCACCGCCCCCTTGTAGAGGACGAGACGGGCCTCCCCGGTGACGGGCTCCTGGATCCGGTCCATGGTCGCCTGGAGGGTGGTCCGCTCCGGGGAGAACCAAAAGCCGTTGTAGACGATCCGGGCATATCGCTGGGCCAGCTCATCTCTGAGGTGAAGCACTTCGCGGTCGAGCACGATGGACTCCACGGCTCGTCTCGCGGCGTGGAGCACCGTCCCGCCCGGAGTCTCATAGACGCCGCGGCTCTTGATCCCCACGAAGCGGTTTTCGACGATGTCGATGCGGCCGACGCCATGGGCGCCCGCCACCTCATTGAGATGGCTCAAGAGTTCCACCGGCTCCATGGAGACACCGTCGACTGCCACTGGATTGCCGGATTCGAGCCCGATCACGACCTCCTGTGGCTCGTCGGGGGCGTCTTCGGGATCGGTGGTCATCCGGAACATCCCCTTGGGTGGGCCGGCCCAGGGATCCTCGAGAACACCGCCCTCATAGGAGATGTGGAACAGGTTGGCGTCCATCGAGTAAGGAGACTCTTTGGTAACCGGGGTCGGTATGCCGCGCGCCTCGGCGTATGCGACGAGATCGGCTCTCCCATTGAGCTTCCACTCCCGCCACGGGGCGATGGTCTTCAGTTCTGGGGCCAGGGCGGCCGTGGATAGCTCGAATCTGACCTGATCATTTCCCTTCCCGGTCGCTCCATGGGCGATGGCATCGGCACCGTGGGCCAGAGCGGTGTCCACCAGGCCGCGGGTGATGATGGGTCTTGCCAGGGACGTACCGAGCAGGTATTCGGTCTCGTACACCGCGCCGGCGCGAACCGCAGGGAAGACCGCATCTGTGACGAACGAATCCCGGAGATCGCCCACCACGGCATCAACGGCACCCGTGTCCAGGGCCTTGGCGCGGGCCTCTTCGACCTCTTCACCCTGACCCACATCGGCTGTGTAGGCGACGACATCGGCGTCGTACTCCTCACGAAGCCAGGCCAGAATCACCGAGGTATCGAGACCTCCTGAATAGGCGAGAACGACTTTCATCGGCGCCAACGATGGCCGATCGTTGTCGCGATGTAAAGACGGGGTCGGTCAGGGACAGGCCACGACATTGATCGTCGTGGTCGCCCCGCCGGCGTTGCCTCTTTCGTCGAAGGCAACGATCCGGGCGGTGGCCGAGCGCTCCACTGTGAACGGCCCGATAACGGCCTCGAACATGTCGTTGCCCACCGCCGTCATCTCTGTCTCCTGTTCTCCACCGCCGTCGGGACTCCAGCGCACGACCACCGACTCGAGGGGCGATGTGTCACGAATCCGAGCAGAGACGGTGGTCTCGGTGTTGGTGCACTCCTCATCCCCGGAAACCTCCACCGATGATGGCGACGCCTGAGGGTTGTGGATGATCGGATTGTCCTCGTGGGTGGCAGCAACGGCGATTTCGATCTCCCCGCCGTCCCAGGTGAGAGTCACCGTCTCGGCTAGTTCTCCCTCCTCGATCTCGTCGCGATTCAGGCTCATATCGATGGCCGTGCTCTCGCCTCCGGCTGTCTCTCCCTCGGTGGACGAAAGCGAGATGGCGTCGCTACTCGACTCCAGAGACCACCCGGCTGGTCCTCCCCCGTCGTTGATGATCTCGAATTCTCCGGCGATGCCCTCTGCCCCGAAGTCGACGCTCTCGGCCGACACAGTAAGTGAGCCCGGCACGGTGGTGTCACTCGACACCGTCGTGCTCGTCGTGGACTCACCGTCGATGGTCGTCGCCGAGTCGGGCGCCGTCGTCGTCGTAGTAGTCGTGGTCGTCGTAACACTGATGGCGCCCGGTCGTGCACCGCCGGAGGGCGGTTCGAGAGGCTCAAACTGTGCGGAGACGGCGAAGCCGATGAGTCCCACAACAACCGTCACCACGACGAACATGAGGATCATCCTGCGCTCCTCGGTGAGCCAAGCAGGCTTTCCGGTTAAACCGGACGTGTCCGGATCGTTCGTTCCGGCAGGGGTCGTGGATTCGCCTTGAGTGGGACCTTCAGGATCAGACATAGCAGCTGCGGATGGTGGTAATCCTTACAGGAGAGAAGGCTATACCCGGCTTTTGGCCATCGAAACCTTCGTGCCCCCCGCCACAAATACTTGGGTGTTTCAACGGCCAGATGACGCCACTCGCTGCGTCCTCGCCCTTGACGCACAAGACCAAGTGCGCCTGCGGGACTGCGTCCTAGCGAGCAACGCCCTGGCTCGCCGAAACACGCGCAGGTACTTGTGACGGAGAGCACCTAGCCCCGGGGATGACCGGCCGCAGACCCGGCGACCCGCGTCCTGGGGAAAGGCCCGAACAGGCCGACCAACAAAATGAGAAGTGCCACTCCCGCACCCAAGATGAAGGTGGTGCCCGTACCGAGGATGCCTAGGGAGAGTCCGGCAAGGAGCGGACCGATGGTCTGTCCGACGCGGGCCGCTCCCACCCAGACAGCTATGGCGATGGCACGATGCTCGTTGCCGGCATCCTCAACGTTGAGATCCTGAAGCATGGGGATGAAGAAGCCCTCGGACGCCCCGTAGATCAATGTGGCACCGATCAGGACGGCGAGGGTGGTTGTAATGCCGATGATCAGATAGGCGACAGCAAGGGCCGTGGCGGCGACGATGACCACGGTTCTGGCGCTGGTCAGCGAGCGCATCCTTCCGAGGTTGAACGACGCCAAAGTGGCGCTGATGGCCGGGAGGGCGATCACAAGACCTCTCGCCCCCGAACCGAGACCGAAGACCTCGTCGAGATGCACCGGTAGGACCGTCAGGTAAAGCCCGAAGATGGCGATGAAGACGAGAAACGCGGACAACACGGTCAAGAGGACAATGGGTCTTCTCAGGACGATCATCGCATCGCCGAACTGGTCTTTGGGGCTCGGCGGCTCGGCAGGCTTGCCGTCCTCGAGGATCAGCCAGGCGGCGACAGCGGTGGCGAGGGCGACGGTGTAGAGAGCGAATGCGACCCTCCAGCTGCTGGCCTCGGTGATCGTCCCGGATAGCCATGGCATAGCAGCCAATCCGATGGTCAGAACGGACGAGTTGCGGCCGATGAGACGGGTCCGATCGAGACCGTCCCAGTGATCGCCGATGAGAACCACCGCGAGGTTGATGAGTGCCGCGGACCCGAACCCCTGAAGGAGGCGGGCCAGGAGGAGTATCTCGAAGCTCGGCGCCAATGCAGCAATACCCCCGAACACGCCGAATACGCCGAGTGCGGTCGTGAGGACGACCCGTCTCCCGAATCGGTCCGCCAGGAACCCGGCTACAGGAGCAACCACTATTCCAGCGATGGAGCCAGTCGCCACCAACAACCCGGCTCTGTCCCGCGGTTGACTGAACTCCTCCAGGATCTCGGGGAGCACCGGGGTGACCAGCGTGTTGTTCAGGATCCCCGTGAGCGTGACGGTGAAGATGAACGTCAGCGGGGGACGTCGAGACATCGCTCCAGGGTAAGGACCGTATGCCAAAACGCCCAAAACTCAGAACCCGCGGACACCCCAGACGTGGCGTTGTGCGAGTATGGGAGAGCGATGACCATCCGGTGGCGCGACGAAGACCCGGGTCTGCCAATCGCCTTCGAGCAGTGCTCCAACGGCGAGTACGACCCCGAGCCGGTGACACCACCTCGCCGGGAAGCGGAACGGACAGCCAGAGCCGAGATCGAAGACGCCATCGGACGGACCGGGATGAACCGCCGCGAGTTTCTTCGTTCGGCGTCCGCCCTGGCCATTTGCCTGGCCGCGATCGATGGAGCGGTCTCCGCCGCGAACAACATCCGGCCCGGGCTCTTCTACCCGTTCGACCCGGCCTCGAGGCTCGACACCGAAGCCGTGCGGTCGATCCTCGGTCCCGCCCAGTTCGTCTTCGACGTCCAGGGTCACCTGTTGGAATACGACCTCGACCCGTCGACCCGTGGAGACTGGTTCTGGGGCCGCCAGTTCCCCCAGGCCAATTGTGAGGACGAGGACGACCCGCGTGCCTGTTTCGCCACCAATCACTTCCTCGAAGAGATCTTCATCCGCTCGGACACCACGATGACGGCTCTCTCCGGGCTACCGATCAATCCCGAGGGGAGCCCGCTGTCCAACGAGGTGATGGAGGAGACCCGCCAGTTGGTGCAGGCGCTCTCCGGCGACCAGCGGGTGGTTGTAAATGCCCTCGCTTTGCCCCAGACGGCCACGGTCCCCTCGGTGCTGGACGAGATGACCCGCACCGTCGAGGAGAACGAGATAGCCGGATGGAAGACGTTCACCCATTTTCCGTCGGGAATCCACTGGTGGCTCGACGATCACGACCCCGATCTCCCCCAGGTGGGCGATGCCTTCCTGGAACACCTGGTGACGCTGGGCACACCGGTCCTGTTCGTACACAAGGGTCTCTCCAACCAGAGCCGCTATGGGTCACCGATGGATGTCGGGCCGGCGGCAGCGGCCCACCCGGAAGTCTCTTTCGTGGTGTACCACTCCGGTTTCGAGGTCGCTCAGCGGGAAGGCCCCTACACCGAGGCCAACGCCAACGTGGGCATCAACCGGTTGATCACCTCGGTTCGGGAAGCAGGCATCGGTCCTGGCGGGAACGTGTATGCAGAGTTGGGTTCTACGTGGTGGCATCTTCTGAGGAGACCCGACGAGGCGGCACACGTTCTCGGCAAGCTCCTCGTGGCGTTCGGCGAGGACAACATCCTGTGGGGAACCGACTCCATCTTCTACGGGTCGCCGCAGGGCCAGATCGACGCGTTCAGAGCATTCCAGATCCCCGAGGAGATGCAGGATCGCTTCGGCTACCCCCCGCTCACCCGGGCAGCCAAGGCGAAGATTCTGGGGTGGAACGCGGTGAACCTCTACGGCATCGACCCGATAACCGAGCCCGTCGGCTTCACCCGCGAAGACCTCGAGCTCGCCCGGGCGGAGCACCCGGTCCCCACCCGCACCTGGGGACCGCGCACGGTCGATGAGGTCCGCGAGCTTCGAGCCCACCACCGGGGCTGGCCATGATGACGGACCACCGACACAGATCTGTCGGACGCAATCGGCAAAGGCACGCCGTGATCCCCCCGTTCAGCCGTGGTGGGGACATCATGTCAGGGCAGACCTGGCGAACGCCGACAGCTCGGCCACCAGGGCGTCCCGGTCCAGCTCGCCGTTCGGTCGGTACCAGCGCTCGATGGCGTTGAGGATGGACAGGATGAAGATCGAAGCCGTCTTCGGATCGGTGCCTGCGCCGAATGACCCGTCCGCCATCCCTTCCCTGATGACCGACCGGAATGTTTCCTCGTAGTGATCCCGGGCGGCGATGATCGGTGATCGGTGATCGGCGTCGAGCATCCGCGCTTCGTTGAGGAAGGTGCGGGCCACCTCGATGTTGTCGATCACGACGTCGACATGGCCGGCGATGAGCGCATCGAGCCGGTCTGCGGCACTCCCCTCCGTCGCCATGGCCTTCTCCGCCGACTCCTCGAACAGACGGGCTCCCTCCGCCACGACCTCCACCAGGAGGTCCTGTTTGGAAGAGACGTGTGAGTAGAGCGAGGAACCGAGAAGCCCGAGCTCTTTGCCCAGGTCCCTCATCGAGGTGCCGTGATATCCCCGGTCGGCAAAGAGCTTGCCGGCGGCCCTGACCACGTCCTCCCGCGTGTTCCGCGTGGCGACCATCAGCGGTGGTCGTAGCGGACGACGACCTTGTCGGTCGTGGGATGTGACTGGCAGGTGAGCACGAAACCCGCTTCGACCTCCGAATCGACGAGGGCGTAGTTCTTGTCCATGCGGACCTCGCCCTCCTCGATGCGGCCTTTGCAGGTGGCGCACATCCCGCCCTTGCAGGAGAACGGCAGCTCGCTGCGCACCCGCAGCGCCGCGTCGAGGATCGACGTCTCGGGTGTCATTCGGGTCTCGACCGCCCGCCCGTCGAGGATGACGGTGAGGTCGACGCTTCCCTCCCCGGGAGGCGGTTCCTCGGGCAGTGTCGTCTCGTCCAACGGCCCGGCGAAGAACAGCTCGTCGTGAATGCGGCCCTCGTCGACTCCCATAGCGGTGAGGGTCTCCCTGGCGGTCATCACCAGGCCGTAGGGGCCGCACAGATACCACCCGTCGACCTCACGGGAGCCGAGGAGCTGATCGTGAAAGA
The DNA here is from genome assembly GCA_046537785.1 of Actinomycetota bacterium. Lineage (GTDB taxonomy): Bacteria > Actinomycetota > Acidimicrobiia > Spongiisociales > ZC4RG35 > JANQRA01. Next base: position 3,280 of record JBKHKD010000001.1, on the reverse strand, counting down.
TCCTGATTTTCTCCTCATCGATCCTCCCCGACAGCAGTGGGACGTCGGAGCCCTCGCGGCTGAGGATGTGCAGCAGCTGAAACCGGGGGTGGTAGCGGTCCTTCAGCGCCTCCAACTCGTCGAGGAACATCACCGAGTTGGCGGTCCTGTTCCCATAGAGGAGGGTCCATGACGACCGAGGTTCCCTCTCGAGTGAGGTGGAGATCAGCGAGAGCACCGGGGTGATCCCCGATCCGGCGGCGATAGCGACTGCCTTGCGCGGCCTGTCGGGATCGATGTCGATCGTGAACTCGCCCACGGGTGGCATGACATCGAGGACATCGCCCGCCCGCAGCTCCTCGGTGGCGAAGGTGCTGAAGACCCCACCGGGCAGCTTCTTCACCCCGACCCGTAGCTTGCCGGAGCCGGCGGGAGCGCAGATCGAATAGGAACGGCGGACGTCGACACCGTCGATGAACTTGCGCACGGTGACGTGCTGGCCCGGTATGTAGTCGAAGGTCGACTCGAGCTCGGGTGGCACGTCGAAGGTGACGGTCACAGAGTCATCGGTCAGCGGGCTGACCTCGGTGACTCGCAATTGGTGAAATGTCAGCTCTGTCATTAGAACCGTTTGAAGTAGTCGAATGGCTCGCCGCAGGAAGAGCACACCATCAAGGCCTTGCACGCTGTCGAGCCGAACCTGGCGATCATGTCGGGCTTATCCGCCCGGCACCGCGGGCAGAGCACGTCGGCCGGCTCGGTGGGTGGAGCGATACCGAACTCAGCGAGCTTGCGGTGCCCTTCCTCGCTGATCCAGTCGGTGGACCAGGGTGGATTGTGAGTGACCTCGATCTCGTAGGAGTGCACCCCCGCCCTCTCCAGGGCAGAAGCAATGTCGTCTTCGATCTGTCGCATGGCCGGACAACCGGAGTAAGTCGGCGTGATGGTGACCACGACCTTGTCACCTTCAGTGTCGACCGAGCGCAGGATGCCCAGATCCTCGATAGTCAGAACAGGGATCTCGGGATCAACCACCGAGGCAACTGCGGCATGGAGATCGGTGGCGACCGTCACCATTCCATCCCCGGGTAGGCGCGGTCCATCCATTGCATCTCCGCGAGGAGATGGCCGAGGTGCTCGGTGTGATACCCGTCCCGGCCATCGAAACGCTGGTACGGGTCGTCGGGGGGCGTGAGGCCCGCGTCGAAAAAGATCGCGTCGACATCCCGACGCCAGTCGTCGGCATACGGCTCGGATAGCTCGGCGGTGAAGCGCCACAGCGCGTCGACAGCCCGCTGCATGCGGTCATGGGATTCCTTCGTGCCGTCGCCGAGACGAACCATCCATGCGCTGGAGAACTCGTAGTGGTAGGCGGCCTCCTTTCGAGCCTTGGCCGCTACCCCTGCCAGCGTTTCGTCATCGGAGCCAGCGAGGTCTTCCCAGAGGAGCCGCTGGTACACATCGAAGAAGAATTGCCGGACAATGGTGTGGGCGAAGTCGCCGTTGGGCTGCTCGACCAGCAACAGGTTGAGGAAATCGCGCTCGGTGCGGCGCATGGCAAAATCGTCTTCGCTCCGACCCTGCCCCTCGATCTCACCGGCGTGCGTGTAGAGGGAGCGAGCCACACCCAGATGGTCGAGGGCGATGTTGCCGAGGGCGATGTCTAACTCGAGATCCGGTGCGTTGGAGATCCATTCCCCGAGACGCTGAGCAAGCACCATGTTGTCGTCGGCATGAGAAACGACGGTGCGCAGATGGGAATCCATCTCGACGGCCGGCATCCCCTGCGGCGTGCTGGAAACAATCTGCTCGTTCATCGTCTCGATACCTGATACCTCATACCTGATACCGGCCGGCGAAGCCGGCCGCTACATCTGCCCCACTTCGTCGGGGATCTCGTACGTGGTGGCCAGGCGGTAGACCTTCTCGTTGGCCTCCACATATTCCGCTGCGGCCTCGGGCTCGAAGGCGGAGATCTCGCTGCTGGGCACCACCCAGACGCTGACGCCTTCCCCGCGGCGGGTGTAGACGTCCCGTGCGTTCTGGAGCGCGGTGCGGGCATCCGGAGCATGAAGACTCCCGATGTGAACGTGGGATATGCCCCTCCGGGCGCGGACGAACACCTCCCACATCGGCCAGCCGTCGCCAGCTCCTTCGATGCGCTCCTCCAGGTCGGCCTTCTCTCCGGGGGCAACGGGCACGTCGTAGGTCATGCCGCCCTCCTCGTCTGCTTGGCTGCATGGGCGCTGGCCGCCTCGCGAACCCAGGCGCCTTCCTCCCAGGCCCTGGTCTTGTGCTCGATCCGGTCACGGCTCATCGGGCCGTTTCCCTTGACCACCCGCCAGAACTCCTCCCAGTCGATCTCACCGAAGTCATAGTGCCCGCGCTCCTCGTTCCACCTCAGCTCAGGATCGGGGATGGTGAGACCGAGATAGTCCGCCTGGGGGACGGTCATGTCCACGAACTGCTGACGCAGATCGTCGTTGGATACCCGCTTGATCTTCCACTTCATCGATTGCTCGGAGTGAGTGGAGTCGGTATCGCTGGGGCCGAACATCATCAGCGATGGCCACCACCAGCGGTCGAGGGAGTCCTGAGCCATCGCCTTCTGCTCCGGTGAGCCGTTGCACAGTCTCAGCAGGATCTCGTAGCCCTGACGCTGGTGGAACGACTCCTCCTTGCAGATACGGACCATGGCCCGCGAATAGGGCCCGTAGGAACAGCGGGTGAGCATCACCTGATTGGTGATGGCGGCCCCGTCGACGAGCCAGCCAATGGCCCCCATGTCGGCCCAGCTCAGGGTGGGATAGTTGAAGATGGACGAGTACTTGTGCTTGCCCTGGTGCAGCAACTCCTGGAGATCGTTTCGCTTCACCCCAAGTGTCTCGGCTGCGGAGTAGAGGTAAAGCCCGTGACCGGCCTCGTCCTGGACCTTGGCCATCAGGATCGCCTTGCGGTACAGGCTCGGGGCCCGGGTGATCCAGTTGCCCTCCGGCTGCATTCCGATGATCTCGGAATGGGCGTGTTGGGCGATCTGGCGGATCAATGTCTTGCGGTAGCCCTCCGGCATCCAGTCGGTGGGCTCGATCTTCGCCTCGTCGTCGATGAGGGCCTGAAACTTCTCCTCGGGTTCCATGCCCTCATGGTAAGCCAACGAACGTTCGTTTGGCAAATATGATGGTCGAGCGACTTTGCCCGCCTGCCTCCAAGACCTCAGGCAGGGCCTGTCTTCATCTGGGCTGCAACACGTTGCGTTTTCCGTCACGCGTTGCAGCCCGGACGAGATGAGAACGCCGACTAC
>JBKHKD010000014.1:0-76089 GCA_046537785.1 Actinomycetota bacterium | reverse complement strand
TTGGCGGCGAGATGGTCGTCGACGAAGGGCCCCTTCTTCAGTGAGCGTGCCATCACTTCCTCCCCTTCTTGGTACGACGACGCACGATGTACTTGTTGGATTCCTTCTTGGGCTTGCGGGTGCGACGCTCGACCTTGCCCCAGGGGCTCGTCGGGTGACGGCCGCCGGAGGACTTGCCTTCGCCTCCGCCGAGGGGATGGTCCACCGGGTTCATGGCGACACCACGGGTCTGGGGGCGAACGCCCTTCCAGCGGTTGCGTCCCGCCTTGCCCAGCTTGACCAGCTCGGCCTCGGTGTTGCCCACCTGGCCGACGGTTGCCTTGCAGTCGAGGGGCACCTGGCGCATCTCACCGGACGGGAGACGCAGCAGGGCGAGATCGCCTTCCTTGGACATGAGCTGGACGGCCGATCCGGCGGAACGGGCCAGCTTGGCCCCTCCTCCCGGGCGCATTTCGATGGCGTGAACCATCGTTCCCGCCGGCACGTTCCGTAGAGGGAGAGCGTTGCCCGGCCGGATCTCGGCTCCCGAGCCAGACTGAAGACGGTCGTCCACCTTCACCCCCACCGGAGCGAGGATGTATCGCTTCTCCCCGTCTGCGTAGTTGAGCAGGGCGATGCGGGCGTTCCGATTGGGGTCGTACTGAATGGAGGCCACACGGGCGGGTATCCCGTCCTTGTCGCGCTTGAAGTCCACGATGCGGTAGCGCTGCTTGTGGCCGCCGCCGCGGTGACGCGACGTCATGCGGCCGTCGGTGTTGCGGCCGCCGGTCTTGGACTTCTTGGCGATCAGCGACTTCTCGGGATTCGAGTCCGTGATCTCGGCGAAGTCCGAGACCGTCTGGAATCGTCGTCCTGGTGAAGTCGGTTTGCGTTTGTTGATTGCCATCTCAGACTCCGAACAGATCGATTTGGTCGCCTTCGGCGAGTGTGACCACGGCCCGCTTGACGTTCCGGCGCCGCCCGAGCTTGTAGCCGGTGCGCTTGACTTTTCCCTTGCGGTTCATCGTGTTGACCCGGAGGACCTTCACGTCGAAGACTTGCTCCACGGCGCGCTTGATCTGCTCCTTGTCGGACCGCGGGTCCACTTCGAAGGTGTAGGTGTTGTGAAGCTCGATGAGGTCGTATGACTTCTCGGAGATGACCGGGGCGAGGATGATGTCGTGAGCAGTCCTCATCAGGACTCACCTCCGTCTTCTTTGACGAAATCCTCGTCGCTGACCTCGTATTTGCTAGCGGCGCGTCCGACCGAGCCCACCGTGTGCGAGGTGAACACCACCTGGTCGGACCAGAGGACGTCATAGGCGGTCAGATGACCCGGCTCGACCAGACGCACATCGGGAAGATTGCGGAAGGAGCGGCCGGGAGACCCGTCGAGTTGGTTGATCACGACCAGCGTCTTGCCACTCGCCTCCATCGCCTCGAGCAACCCGACGGCCTGCTTCGTCTTGGGCGTAGCCCAGTCGAACTCCTCGACGACCTTGATCGCCGACTCCGCGGCGCGTGCCGAAAGGGCGCTGCGCAGCGCGAGACGCTTCATCTTCTTCGGAGTCCGCTGCCGGTAGCTCCGCGGCTGAGGACCGTGAGCTATGCCGCCGCCGACCCAAATTGGGGAGCGAATCGAACCATGACGGGCACGACCGAGTCCCTTCTGGCGCCAGGGCTTGGCGCCACCGCCTCGAACCTCCGACCGCGTCTTGGTCTTGGCGGTGCCAGCCCGGGCCGCGGCGAGTTGGGCGGTCACCACCTGATGCAGGACGTCCATGTTCGGCTCTATGCCGAAGACCTCCGCATCGAGGGAGATGTCTCCGCTCGACTTGCCGTCTGACTTGTAGAGAGGTGCCTTCACATCAGCCACGCGCCTTCACCGCCTCTCTGACGAATACGACCGAGCCCTTTGGGCCGGGGACCGAGCCGTTGAGCATCAACAGACCCCGCTCGGGATCGACACCAGCTACCTCGAGGCTCAACGTGGTGACCTTCTCGCCACCCATGCGACCCGCCATGCGCATGCCTTTGAAGACCCGCGAGGGAGTGGCACATGCCCCGATAGCTCCCGGGGCGCGGTGGGTCTTGTGATTTCCATGAGAAGCGCCCTGGCCACTGAAGTTGTGCCGCTTCATGACGCCGCTGAAACCTTTTCCTTTGGAGACGCCGCTGACGTCGGCCCGGGTGCCGACCTCGAACAGCTCCTCGACCTTGATCTCCTGGCCGACCTGGTACTCCGACGGGTCCTCCACCTTCACCTCGATGAGGTGCTTGCCGGGAGCCACACCTGCCTTGGCATAGTGTCCCGCCATTGGCTTGTTGACGTTCCCCGGCTTGGTCTCCCCATAAGAGATCTGGATGGCGTTGTAGCCATCCTTCTCGATGGTCTTGATCTGGACGACGTGGACAGGACCCGCCTTGACGACAGTCACCGGAATCGACCGGGCCTCATCATCAAAGATCTGGGTCATACCGAGTTTCGTGCCAAGGATTCCGCTGAGAGAACTCATCGGATGCCCTCCCTTCGGTCGGGCGTATTAGGTATGAAGTATGAAGTATGAAGACCAGCAAGAATCGCCTTCGGCGATGCCCAATTCCTCATACCTGATACCTGATACTTCAGGACGGCGTAGCCGTCCGATACCGGCGAGCGCAGCGAGCAGATACTCATAGCTTGATCTCCACCTCTACTCCTGCGGGGAGTTCCAGACGCATCAGCGAGTCGACCGTCTTCGGAGTTGGCTCCATGATGTCGATGAGCCGCTTGTGGATCCGCATCTCGAAGTGCTCCCGGGAGGTCTTGTGGACATGGGGGCCGCGCACCACGCAGTAGCGGTGGATCTCCGTCGGCAGGGGCACCGGGCCCTTGATCTTGGCCTGGGTGCGCAGCACCGTTTCGGTGATCTTCTTCGAGGACTCATCAACCACGTTGTGGTCGTAGGCCTTCAAGCGGATACGAATCTTTTGGTCGGGCATCAGCGATCTCCGATCTCTGTTGCCCGAGTATGAGGTATGAAGTATGAGGTACTGAGAAAGGCAGCATCGCCGAAGGCGATTCGCACAGGTCCTGATACCTGATACTTCAGGACGGCGGAGCCGTCCGATACCTGATACTGATCACAAAATGACGCAGTCATTTTGTGATCCTGGTTACTCGGCCGGCGCCTACGGTTTTGCCGCCTTCGCGGATGGCGAACCGCAAGCCTTCGTCCATGGCAATGGGAGCGATCAGCTCCACCGACATCTCGGTGTTGTCGCCCGGCATCACCATCTGAGTCCCCTCCGGCAGCTCAATCGTCCCCGTCACATCAGTAGTCCGGAAATAGAACTGAGGCCGGTAGCCGGGGAAAAACGGGTTATGCCGACCACCCTCCTCCTTGGTCAACACATACACCTGAGCTTCGAAATCAGTATGCGGAGTAATCGACCCTGGCTTGGCCAACACCTGGCCACGTTCCACGTCGTCCTTGCCGATACCACGAAGAAGGACACCTACGTTGTCGCCCGCAACCCCCTGATCCAACAGCTTGCGGAACATTTCAATACCGGTAGCCACCGTCTTCTGAGTGTCACGGATCCCAACAATCTCCACCTCTTCGTTGACATTGAAAACACCCTGTTCGATACGACCAGTAACCACCGTCCCCCGGCCAGTAATCGAAAACACGTCCTCGATGCTCATCAGGAAAGGCTTTTCGGTGTCTCTTTCCGGATTCGGGATGTAACCGTCGACAGCATCCATCAACTCCATGATCCGATCCTGCTCGCCGTCGTCACCCTCCATCGCCTTCAACGCACTACCCCGGACGACAGGAACCTCATCACCAGGAAACTCATACTCAGTAAGAAGATCCCTCACTTCGAGCTCCACCAGATCCAACAGCTCCTCATCATCCACCATGTCAACCTTGTTCAAATACACAACAATCGACGGCACCCCAACCTGACGAGCCAACAACACATGCTCCCGGGTCTGCGGCATCGGACCATCAGCAGCCGACACCACCAAAATCGCCCCATCAACCTGAGCCGCACCAGTAATCATGTTCTTGATGTAATCCGCATGCCCCGGCATATCCACATGCGCATAATGACGAGCATCCGTCTCATACTCCACATGAGAAATCGAAATCGTGATCCCCCGATCACGCTCCTCCGGAGCCTTATCAATCTCCGCAAACTCCGTGTACTGATTCGACCCACCAACACGCTCAGCCAACGTCTTAGTAATCGCCGCAGTCAACGTCGTCTTCCCATGATCAATATGACCCATCGTCCCCACATTCAAATGCGGCTTCGACCGCTCAAACTTCGCTTTAGACATCGCTGGTCATCTCCTCGTTCCTCTCAGGCCTCACCGCGACGGTGGGCAACGATTTCGTCGGCAATCGAATCAGGCACGTCCTGATAAGAATTGAATTGCATCGAGTAGGTGGCACGTCCCTGCGTCTTGGAACGCAGGTCGGTGGCATAGCCGAACATCTCCGACATCGGCACCTGGGCCTTGATCACCTGGCTGTTGCCACGCTGATTCATGCCCTCGACCTTGCCTCGCCTGCCGTTGATATCGCCGATGACGTCACCCATGTATTCCTCGGGTGTGGTCACCTCGATGTCCATGACCGGCTCCAGGAGCTTGACGCCCGCTTTGCGGGCGGCCTCCTGGAACGCCATCGAACCGGCGATCTTGAACGCCATCTCTGACGAGTCGACGTCGTGGGACGAGCCGTCGACCAGCACAGCCCGAACATCGACCAGCGGGTAGCCGGCGAGGATTCCCTGGTCGAGGGCCTCTTCGATGCCGGCGTCGACCGACGGGATGAATTCCCGCGGGATCGAGCCACCCTTGATCTTGTCGACGAACTCGTATCCGCCTCCAGGCCCGGTCGGCTCCAGGTTGATCACCACATCGGCGTACTGGCCCTTACCACCGGTCTGCTTGACGTGCTTGTACTGGACCTTCTCGATGCCTTTGCGGATGGTCTCGCGATAAGCCACCTGTGGTTTGCCTACCGCGGCGTCGACCTTGAACTCCCTTAGGAGACGATCGACCAGGACCTCCAGGTGGAGCTCGCCCATTCCGGAGATGATCGTCTGGCCGGTCTCCTCGTCTCCACGGACCAGGAAGGTGGGGTCCTCCTCAGCAAGACGCTGAAGTGACAGCGAAAGCTTCTCCTCATCCGACTTCGTCTTGGGTTCGATGGCCACCGAGATCACCGGGGCGGGGAACTCCATGGACTCGAGCAGGATGGGTGCGTCCTCGGCGCAGAGCGTGTCACCGGTGGTCGTGTTCTTGAACCCGATCCCGGCCACGATGTCTCCGGCGAAGATGGCGTCGACGTCCTCACGGTGATTGGCATGCATCCGCAAGATTCGGCCGACTCGCTCTTTTTCTCCGGTCGCCGAGTTGAGCACCGTGTCACCCTTGGCGAGATGACCCGAGTAGACCCGGAAGTAGGTGAGACGTCCCACGTGGGGGTCGCTCATGATCTTGAAGGCGAGAGCGGAGAAGGGGTCTCCGTCGTGGTTCTGCCGCTCCATCTTGACCTCCTCGTCGCCGGGCTTGAAGCCCTGGACGGGGGGAAGGTCATATGGGCTGGGCAGATAGGCGACGATGGCATCCAACAGGAGCTGGACTCCCTTGTTCTTGAATGCAGACCCACAGAAGACAGGGGTGAAGTCGTTGGCCAACGTGCCGTTGCGGACTCCCTCATGAATCTGCTTTGCGGTGAGCTCTCCGGTCTCTAGGTAGGCGTCGAGGAGCTCCTCTGAAGTCTCGGCGACCTGCTCGAGCAGCGTCTCCCGGTAGGACTTCGCCTGGTCGGCGAGCTCGTCGGGGATGTCAACGGTCTCCCAGACCTTGCCGTCATCGCCCTTCCAGATATGGCCCTTCATCTCGACGAGATCGACGACTCCCAGGAAGTCGGACTCCTTGCCGATGGGGAGCTGCATGACGAGCGGCGTGGCGCCGAGACGCTGTTTGATCGTGTCCACGTCGTAGTAGAAGTCGGCGCCCGTGCGGTCGAGCTTGTTGATGAAACAGATGCGGGGCACTCCGTAGCGGTCGGCCTGACGCCAAACCGTCTCGGACTGGGGCTCGACGCCGGCGACGCCATCGAAGACGGCAACGGCGCCGTCGAGTACACGCAAGGCGCGCTCGACCTCTACGGTGAAGTCGACGTGCCCGGGGGTGTCGATGATGTTGATCAGGTGCTCGTGCCAGATGCAGGTGGTGGCTGCGGAGGTGATGGTGATTCCACGCTCCTGCTCCTGTTCCATCCAGTCCATGGTGGCGGCACCCTCATGGACCTCACCGATCTTGTAGTTACGGCCGGTGTAGTAGAGGATGCGCTCGGTCAGCGTCGTTTTGCCCGCGTCGATATGCGCCATGATCCCGATGTTTCGGGTCCGATTCAGTGGCACCTCGCGAAGGCGATGCAGCACGTTGTCGTTGGTCATTTTCTTCTACTACTCCAGCTCGTTATGAAGTTGTGAACGTCCCTCGTCCGGCGGTTCGGGCTTCTGGATTTCGAGCCCGCCTGTCGGAACGTTCGGGTTAGGTCTTGTCAGCTACCCCTGGGAGCTTGCCGCTACCAGCGGTAATGGGCGAAGGCCTTGTTGGACTCCGCCATCTTGTGGACGTCTTCTTTGCGCTTCACAGCAGCGCCTGTGTTGTTGGAGGCGTCGAGAATCTCGTTGGCCAGGCGCAACGACATCGTCGGCTCGCGCCGTTGGCGGGCGTAATTGACCAGCCAACGGACCCCGAGGCTGTTCTGGCGTCGTGGCGTGACTTCCACGGGAACTTGATAGGAGCTTCCGCCCACCCGGCGAGAACGGACCTCCACCGAGGGTCGGATGTTGTCGACCGCCCGCTTCAGGACGACCGTTGGATCCTGGTTGGTGCGCTGCTCGATCGTCTCGAGAGCGTCGTAGACGATCGATCGGGCGAGATCCTTCTTCCCCTTGAGGAGCACCTTGTTGATGACCTGGCTGACCAGGACGCTCCGGAATACCGGATCCGGATCGAGCTTCCGCTTCTGGGCAGGTGCGCGTCGCATTATGAGTCTCGCTTCGCTCCGTAACGGCTTCGCGCCTGCTTACGCTCACTGACCCCGGCTGCGTCGAGCGCACCGCGGACCACCTTGTAGCGAACACCGGGCAGGTCACGCACACGCCCGCCACGCACCAGGACCATGCTGTGCTCCTGGAGATTGTGGCCCTCACCCGGGATGTAGGCAGTTACCTCCATGCCCGAGGAGAGTCGAACACGACAGACCTTACGAAGGGCAGAGTTCGGCTTCTTCGGGGTGACCGTGTAGACGCGTGTGCAGACACCGCGACGCTGCGGTGCGCCTGCAAGACCTGCGGTCTTGGTCTTCTTCTTTTTCGGCTGCCTGCCCTCGCGGACAAGCTGCTCCATCGTCGGCATGTCACTCCTATAACGCGAGGAAGCGGCGTTGGACACAGCCCTAGCGCCGTTCCTGTTATGAAACCTTGCGTATCAGGCGCCGCGAGTGCGCCCGAACGGGCCCCTCGAATGACCGGTCTAGATGTCCGATCCGGGAACCAGGACGGATTCTATGTGTCCGTCTGCGCGCGTACCAAATCGACCGGAAGGTCCGGCCGACATGGGCACGATACCACGCCCCTGGCACTACTACCAGGGGGTTTTGGCTATCCGCCCCGGCCCGGTGTTGAGGGTGGTGCCGGTGTTGAGGGTGGTGAGGGTCGCGTCGTGGTGGTCGTCGTCGAAGTCGGTGCGGTGGTAGTCGTCGTCGGTGCGGTCGTAGTCGGTGCGGTGGTAATGGTCGTCGTCGGTGCGGTGGTAGGCGTCGTCGGTGGCTGTGTCGAGGGCGTGCTGGTACTGGTCCCCGGTGTCGAAGTCGTCGATGGCATGGAAGCGACCGTCGACGACGTGACGACCGGATCCGACGCCGGGATGGTGGTCGGCGGTGGAATGGTCACAACGGTCGATACGGACCCGTCTCCAGTGGACGCTTCCACAGGAGACGACGGTGGCGAGACCAGTGGCATCAACACGAAACCGCTGCTTGTGATCGAGGTCGTGTCGAGGTCCCGGTCCGCCTCATCCGAGAAAATACTGTCCGATAGGACTTCCGGCTCTGGCTCGGTGCTGCGGGACTGCAGCCAGTGATTTCCCATCAATACGGCCCCTGCCGCCAGAGTCGACGCCACCAGGAAGATCAGTCCTGTGAATAGCCGGCCCAGAAGGACGCTGTCATGCAGAGAGGATCGGCGCGTGGATGGTCGGGAATGAGCGAGCTGATCCGCGATCTGTCTGGCGAGTTCTTCGGGGCTCGGGTTGCGCCGACGATTGCCTGGAGGCAACGGAGAAGTCCCTTCTTCCTGTCGCCCCGCCCGGACGAAAGTTACGAATCTGGGGGCACAAAGTCAACGACCTACCTAATGGTCGGCCGACTTTGCGTGAGTGCCTCCAAGACACATAGACCAACCGCGAAGCAGGGGAGTCACCCTCACAACACCCGCCACAAGGGGTTGATCGCCACGCGAACAGACGCCGGTCGGCCGACAGCTACCGCGCCGTCCTAATGGTCGGCCGACTTCGGGCGCGTGCCACCGAGCACCCCACGTCTTCGTGCGGCAGAATCCAGGTACCAGGTACCAAATACCAAATACCAAATACCAAATACCAAATACCAAATACCAAATACAGAGAAGGGGCCGCCCAACCGGGCGACCCCTTCCGCGTGGCGAGGACCAGATACCGCGTGCTTATCCCTACTCCTCTTCCGGCTCCTCCTCCGGAGTCTCCGAGCCACCGAGGGAGGCCAGCCACTCGGCTGGGTCCTCGGGGAGACCCTCGTCGGCGCTGGGTGGGCCACCCTCCCCGTCTCCGAGGATTCCCAGGCTGGCCACGGTGGTGGCCCCGGGCAGCGAAGGCTGCAGCACCTGGTACTGGGCGGCGCCCGTTCCGGCGGGGATCAGTTTGCCGATGATGACGTTCTCCTTGAGCCCCCGCATGAAATCGGAGCGGCTCTGGATGGCGGCATCGGTGAGCACCTTGGTGGTCTCCTGGAAGGAAGCGGCCGACAGCCACGAGTCCGTGGCGAGCGAGGCCTTGGTGATTCCCATCAGCTCGGGACGACCCTCGGCCGGCTTCTTGCCGTCGGACACCAATTCCCGGTTTGCATCCCGGAAGCTCTGGTCGTCGATGAGGGCGGCAGGCAGGAAATCGGAGTCGTTGGGCGCAACAACCCTGACCCGACGGAGCATCTGACGCACGATCATCTCAATGTGCTTGTCGTGGATCTCCACACCCTGGGAGCGGTACACCTCCTGCACCTGGTCCACCAGGTACTGCTGGGTGGCGCGCACCCCGCGAATGACCAGAACCTCCTTCGGATCCAGCGGCCCCTCGGTCAGCTGCGTGCCTGCGTCGACCTCGGCTCCGTCCTGGAACCGAAGCTTGGCGAACCGGGAGATCGGGTAGACGATTTCCTCGTCACCCTTGGTGACGACGATGCGGCGGCCCTCCTCGTCGTCGAGCACCTTGGCGGTGCCGCCGATTTCGGAGAGCACTGCCTTGCCCTTCGGTGTGCGGGCTTCGAACAGCTCCACCACGCGGGGCAGACCGTGTGTGATGTCCTCCCCGGCGACACCTCCCGTGTGGAAGGTACGCATAGTCAGCTGGGTTCCGGGCTCACCGATCGACTGGGCGGCCATGATCCCGACGGCTTCTGCCGACTCGACCATGCGGCCGGTGGCCAGCGACAGGCCGTAGCAATCCCGGCAGACCCCGCCCCGGGTGTCACACGTGAGAGGTGAACGCACTCGGACCGACTCCACATCGGCCATCTCGATGGCGTGCAGTTCCTTGGTTCCGATGATCGTGCCGGCACGAAGCTTCTCGTCGTCCTCGGTAGCAACCAGCGAACGGCCCTCCTTGAGGTCCTCAGCGAGCATGCGCCCGTAGATCCTCGAACGCAGATTCCTGATCTTTGCTCCCCGCTCGTCGACCACGCCGATCACGATGCCCCGATCGGTCTCACAGTCCTCATCGATGACGATCATCTCCTGGGAGACGTCGACCAGACGACGGGTGAGATAGCCGGAGTCGGCGGTACGGAGTGCGGTGTCAGCGAGACCCTTGCGGGCACCGTGTGTCGAGATGAAGTACTCGAGCACCGATAGACCCTCACGGAAGTTGGAGATGATCGGACGGGGGATGATGTCACCCTTCGGGTTGGCCACCAGGCCACGCATGCCGGCGATCTGACGCACCTGCATCATGTTCCCGCGGGCACCCGAGCCGACCATCATGTCCAGTGAGTTGAACTGCTCGCTCTTGAGCCCCAGCTTCATTGCATCGGTCACCTTCTCGGTGGCCTCTGTCCAGATTTCGATGAGTTCCTGACGCCGCTCGTCATCGGTGACGACACCCTTGGCGAAGAGGTTCTGCACCTTCTCGGCGCGTTCCTCGTACTCGGCGAGGATCTTCGCCTTGTCCGCGGGTGTGCGCACGTCGTCCAGACCGATGGTCAGACCGGCACGGGTGGCGTACCGGAATCCCAGGTCCTTGATACCGTCGAGCGTCGCGGCAACCGCCGAGCGCGGGTAGCGCTCGATCAAGGTCTCGATCAACAGCTTGAGGTCGCTCTTGATGACCACCGAGTTGATGTAGGGAAAGTCCTCAGGGAACACGGTGTTCAAGATGGCCCGACCGAGAGTGGTCTCGGTGAGCACATTGGGGTCGACCGGCTCCTCGTGGATGAGCTTCTTCAGGCCCTGCTTCAGTGCTGTGTGGCTCTCCAGGTCACCCGCGAGCCCACCGAGCCGGAGCTTGATCGGGGCATGGAGCGCAATCTCTCCGATCTCGTAGGCCATCATGGCCTCGTCGAGGTCGGCGAACATTCTCCCCGCACCAGTGGCCTCCTCCACGAACTCTGAGAGGTAGTAGATGCCGATAACCATGTCCTGGGATGGGGTCACGATCGGCCGGCCGGAGGCGGGAGACAGAACGTTGTTGCTCGAGAGCATCAGCACCCTCGCCTCAGCTTGCGCCTCGGCGGACAACGGCAGATGGACCGCCATCTGGTCCCCGTCGAAGTCGGCGTTGAACGCCTCGCAGACGAGCGGGTGGATCTGGATGGCCTTGCCCTCGACGAGCACGGGCTCGAACGCCTGGATCCCCAGACGGTGCAGGGTGGGGGCACGGTTCAACAGCACCGGGTGCTCCTGGATGACGTCACTCAGAACGTCCCACACCTGGGGACGCTGACGCTCCACCATCCGCTTGGCGGCCTTTATGTTCTGCGCCAGGTCGAGGTCCACGAGTCTCTTCATGACGAAGGGCTTGAAGAGCTCCAGGGCCATGATCTTGGGCAGACCGCACTGGTGCAGCTTGAGCTGAGGTCCGACCACGATGACCGAACGGCCCGAGTAGTCCACACGCTTTCCGAGAAGGTTCTGACGGAAGCGGCCCTGCTTGCCCTTCAGCATGTCGGACAGCGACTTCAGGGCTCGGTTGCCCGGCCCCGTCACGGCGCGGCCACGACGGCCGTTGTCGAACAGGGCGTCAACCGCCTCCTGGAGCATCCGCTTCTCGTTGTTGACGATGATCTCCGGAGCGCCCAGATCCAACAGCCTCTTCAGACGATTGTTCCTGTTGATGACCCGCCTGTAGAGATCGTTCAGGTCGGAGGTGGCGAAACGTCCACCGTCGAGCTGGACCATTGGACGAAGATCGGGCGGGATCACCGGGACGGTCTCGAGAATCATGTCCTCGGGGCGGTTCCGGCCCTCCCAGAACGGCTTGACGACCTTCATCCTCTGGGTGGCGCGCTGGCGCCGCTGCTGTGAGTTCCCGTTGAGGTTCTCGTCAAGCTTCTCCATCTCGGCGTCTAGGTCGAGAGTGAGAAGAAGAGTCTTGACCGCCTCGGCGCCCATGCCCCCTTCGAAGTAGTCGGCATAGCGGAAGTAGATCTCACGCCAGAGCTGCTCCGACTCGATGAGCTGTTTCTTCTCCATTGTGCGGAAAGTGGAGAAAGCCTCTTCGATCAGCTCGACCTCGCGGTCGGCGCGCTCCTCACGCTCTTTGATCTCCTTCTCGACTTCCTTGCGCCGGGCGTTGATCTCCTGGGTCTTCGCCCCGCCTTCCTCCATGCGCTCGAGCTCGTCCTCGAGGGCCTCGAGGCGAACCTCGTGCCACTCCTTGAACTCGTTCTTCACGACCTCGATCTCGTCGCCCATCGCGGCCTCGAGCTCGGGGAGGTCCTTCTGGCGGGCCTCGTCGTTGACCGAGGTGACGATGTAGCTGGCGAAGTAAATGACCTTCTCCAGCTCCTTCGGAGACATGTCGAGGAGATATCCGAGACGGCTGGGCACACCCTTGAAGAACCAGATGTGGGTGACCGGAGCGGCGAGCTCGATGTGACCCATGCGCTCCCGGCGAACCTTGGACCTGGTCACCTCGACACCGCAGCGCTCGCAGATGATCCCCTTGTAGCGGATCCTCTTGTACTTGCCGCAGTAGCACTCCCAGTCCCGCTGGGGACCGAAGATGCGCTCGTCGAAGAGACCCTCCTTCTCCGGGCGAAGGGTCCTGTAGTTGATGGTCTCCGGCTTCTTCACCTCTCCGTACGACCAGGCGCGGACCTGGTCGGAGGAGGCGAGGCCGATTTTCAGTTCATCGAATATCTGGTGTGCCATTGGCTCGCTTCGTTCGCAGTATTTGGTATCTGGTATCTGGTATTTGGATCAACGCTTTGTTCGCTGTACTCGGTACTCGGTACTCGGTACTTGGATTAACAACGCCCTATTCCGAGTCGGGGCGCTCGGGACGGCTCAGGTCGATGCCCAGGGTCTCCACCGATCGGTAGGAGTCTTCCTCGAGCTCACGGAGCTCGACCTCCTCACCGGCGGACAGCATCTCGACATTGAGGCCGAGACTCTGCATCTCCTTGACCAGCACCCGGAATGACTCCGGGATCCCCGGCTCGGGGATGTTGTCGCCCTTGACGACCGCTTCGTAGACTTTCACCCGGCCCTGCACGTCGTCGGACTTGATGGTCAACAGCTCCTGGAGGGCGTAGGCGGCGCCGTATGCCTCGAGGGCCCAGACCTCCATCTCGCCGAAGCGCTGGCCACCGAACTGGGCCTTACCACCGAGTGGCTGCTGGGTAATCATGCTGTACGGGCCTGTGGAACGGGCGTGGATCTTCTCGTCCACGAGGTGCACCAGCTTCAGGATGTAGATGTACCCGACTGTGACCGCGGTATCGAAGGGCTCGCCGGAACGACCGTCGTAGAGGAGCGCCTTGCCGTCATCTTGCACCAGACGGTTGCCGTCGCGGTTGGGACGAGCGGAGGAGATGACCTTCAGAATCTCGTCCTCGCGCGCTCCGTCGAACACCGGCGTAGCCGTCTTGGTCCAGGGCTCGGCTCCCACCGCCGCGGGCGAGTCACCGTCGAACGGCTCCCATCCCTGTGCGGCAGCCCAACCGAGGTGCGTCTCGAGCACCTGGCCGAGGTTCATCCGGGAAGGGACTCCCAATGGGGAGAGGATGATGTCGACGGGTGTGCCGTCGGCGAGGAATGGCATCTCCTCCTCGGGGAGCACCTTTGAGATGACACCCTTGTTGCCGTGCCGGCCGGCCAGCTTGTCGCCTTCCGAAATCTTGCGTTGCGTGGCGACGTAGATGCGGACCAGCTCGTTGACTCCCGGGGAGAGGTCGAACCCATCCTCTCTCTTGAATACCTTGACGGCGATGACCTTGCCGGTCTCACCGTGGGGCACCTTGAGGGAGGTATCGCGAACCTCGCGCGCCTTCTCACCGAAGATGGCACGGAGCAGACGCTCCTCCGGGGTCAGCTCGGTCTCACCCTTTGGTGTGACCTTGCCCACCAGATAGTCGCCGGGGCCGACTTCGGCTCCGACCCGGATGATGCCTTCATCGTCGAGGTTGGAGAGGACCTCCTCGGGGACGTTGGGGATGTCTCGCGTTATCTCCTCGGCACCGAGCTTGGTGTCACGGGCGTCGACCTCGTGTTCCTCGATGTGGATCGAAGTGAGGCTGTCGTCCTTGACGAGACGCTCGCTGATGACGATGGCGTCCTCGAAGTTGTGGCCCTGCCAGGGCATGAAGGCCACGAGCAGATTTCGCCCGAGAGCCAGCTCACCGGACTCGGTGGACGGCCCGTCGGCGAGCACGTCACCTTCCTTGACCTTGTCGCCCACCTTGACCAGTGGCTTCTGGTTCATGCAGGTGCCCTGATTGGAGCGCTTGAACTTGTCGAGGGTGAATGTGTGCTTCTTGTTGGCACCCTTCTCCTTGACCGTGATCTCGGCTCCGGTCACCTCGACCACCTCTCCCGCTACCGGGGAAGTGATCATGTCGCCGGAGTCCTCGGCGGCGCGGCCTTCGACGCCGGTGCCGACGAGAGGCGACTCGGCGGTCAGCAGGGGAACTGCCTGACGCTGCATGTTCGAGCCCATGAGGGCGCGGTTGGCGTCGTCATGCTCGAGGAACGGGATCAGAGATGTGGACACCGAGACGATCTGTTTCGGCGACACGTCCATGTAGTCGACCTTCTTCGAGTCGACGAACTCCACATCGCCGCCACCGCCGGCGCTCCGAACCAGCACCCTCTTGTTGGCGAAAGCTCCGTCTTCTTTGAGCGGGGCATTCGCCTGAGCGATGACGAAACGCTCCTCCTCGGTCGCAGTCAGGTAGTCGACTTTCTCGGTGACGACACCGTCTTCCACCTTGCGGTACGGCGTCTCGATGAAGCCGAAGTCGTTGACCCTGGCATAGGAGGCGAGCGATCCGATGAGCCCAATGTTGGGACCCTCGGGAGTCTCGATGGGGCACATGCGCCCGTAGTGCGACGGGTGAACGTCGCGAACCTCGAAGCCGGCTCGCTCGCGGCTCAGGCCACCGGGCCCGAGCGCCGAGAGACGGCGTCGATGAGTGAGGCCCGCCAGCGGGTTGGGCTGGTCCATGAACTGGCTCAGCTGGCTGGTCCCGAAGAATTCCTTGATGGCCGCGGTCACCGGACGGATGTTGATCAGGCTCTGCGGCGTGATCGCGTCCGGGTCCTGGGTGGTCATCCGCTCGCGAACCACCCGCTCGAGACGGGTGAGACCCACCCGCACCTGGTTCTGGACCAACTCTCCGACCGTGCGGATACGCCTGTTGCCGAAGTGGTCGATGTCGTCGGTCGAGACGCTCACCTCGTTACCCAGGTGGGTCTCGAAGGAAGACTCGCCGGCGTGGAGGGCGACCAGGTACCTGATGGCGTCGACGATGTCCTCGTCGCGCAGCATCTGAAGGCCCTCGGCGCGGTAATCCTTGGGAGACTCCTCGCCTAACTTCTGGGCGATCTTGTAACGGCCAACCCTGGTCAGGTCGTACCGCTTGGGGTTGCGGAAGAGGGTCTGGATGAGGCCCCGGGCCGACTCGAGGGTGGTCGGCTCACCGGGCCGCAGCTTGCGATAGAGGTCGAGGAGTGCCTCTTCCTTGTCCGCGTTGGTGTCTTTCTCGATGGTGTTCTTGATCGACTCGGAGTGGCCGAACATCTCGAGGATCTCCTCGTCGGTCTCGGCGATGCCGAGCGCCTTGAGGAATGCAGACACGTACTGGCGGCGCTTGCGATCGACACGGACACCAATGGTGTCCTTCTTGTCGGTGTCGAACTCCAGCCATGCACCACGCCCGGGGATGACCTTGCCGGTGTAGATCATCTTGTCGGACGTCTTGTCCTTGCTGACGTCGTAATAGATGCCGGGAGAACGGACCAGCTGGGAGACGATGACCCGTTCGGTGCCGTTGATCACGAAGACGCCCTTGTCGGTCATCATCGGGAAGTCGCCGAGGAAGACCTGCTGCTCCTTGATCTCGCCGGTTCCCCGGTTCATGAACCGGGCGGTGACGAACAGGGGGCGGGCGTAGTTCGCATCACGCTCCTGGGCGTCCTCCAGAGTCATCTGGGGATCACCGAAGCGGTGCTCTGTCAGCTCGAGAGCCAGGGAGCCGGTGAAGTCTTCGATCGGGCTGATCTCGTCGAAGATCTCACGGAGACCTTCATCGAGAAACCACTGGAAGGAATCGTGCTGGACGGCCAGCAGATTGGGTAGGGGTAGAACTTCGGGGATTTTCCCGAACGAAAAGCGCTCAGCGACGCGCGAAGCCAAGGGATGCCTCCTTGAGGTGCTAGGTATTCCGGGGATAACGCAAGAAAGGACATGCTAGCACACGCGCAAGCATGTCCCCAAAGGAATCTTGAATTGTCGAACCGCCCCTCCCGGTGGTACCGGAAAGGGTGGTCCGGAGTCGTCGACTCTCGATCACTCTATCGCACACACGCGAAGGGCGTCAAGGTCTGTTGGCTCGCTTCGCTCGCGGTATGAGGTATCGGTCGCTTCGCTCCCTGAGGTACCAAGTATGAAGTATGAAGACTGAGACTCGGTGTTTGCACCTCGGGCGCGGTACTTGATACCAGATACTTAAGGGCACGAAGTGCCCGATACTTGATACGAGCGAGCGCAGCGAGCTCACACTTCTGCTATCTCTTCCAGACGGTCGGGGTCGAGGACTTTGATGCTCCGGTAGCCGGTCTCGACCACTTCCTGATCTCGGAGTCGGCCTAGGGCCTCGTTGACCGACTGACGGCTGACTCCAAGGAGCATGGCGAGAGTCGACTGCGACAGGTTGACATCTGGTTGACGTTGGCTCTCCTCCACCAAGACGTCCGCGACCTGGGCGAGGACTGCCTTGTGCATCAACCGAACCACCCGGAGCTGACTCGTCTCGATCTGGCGCATGCCTGCCACTAACCATCGGAGCAGGATGCCCGGATGCACCGCCAACTCCGGAAGAAGCCGGGAGCGGTCGAAGCGCAGGGCCCGTGAGGGTCGTAATGCCCGGGCGCTAGCAATATGGGGGCGGTCTCCGAACATGGCCATGTCGCCGAGAATCGACGCTGGGCCCACATGCGCAACCACGCGGCGTTGGCCCTTGCCGCGGTAGATCTCGACGTCTCCTTTCTCAATGAGAAATGTGGAGGCCGCCTGTTCGCCTTGCTTGAAGAGGTGCTCGCCTGGTGCAAATGACTGGCTCGCCCCTATCCGCTGGATGGACTCGATGTCGGCGCGGGTTAATGGTTGATAATCGGCTCGTCCGAGTGAGCGGGCAAGCCAGTCGAGGTGCTGTTGTTCGGCCTGACCCATACACCCTTCAACAGACGTTAAGGGGACAATCTTCCGGATTCGCCCCCATTACCAGAGCACCTCCTTAGCATCCTGCCGTCATGGTCAGACACCGTGAACACTCGAACGGCTGGCTCTGGGTCCTTCCCGCGCTGATGATACCTCTCGTCATATCGGCGATCGCATGGACGGCTCACGTCTCGAGCGAGGGCAACGAGATCGCCCCCAATGTGAAGTTCGCCGGTGTCGACCTATCCGGGCTCAGCCCGGATGTGGCTGCCGCTCACGTCGGATGGCGGGAGACGGCCTTTCTCGACACACCGGTGACCATCGACCTCGGGGAGACTTCGGTAACGATGCCGGCCCGGGAGATCGGGTTCGATTATCTCTATGAGGACACTGTGGCCGCGGTCGTTTCGGCCCGACACGGCGACGGAGCCATCGACGAATTCGTGTCTTGGGTCCGCACACCTTTCGAACCAGTGACGGTTCGGGACCGATTCACCCTCGAAAAGGATCGGGCCCGAGAGCGCCTGTCTGCCGAAGAGTTCGTCCTGGAGACACCGGTGGAGCCGGAACTGACCGAGGAGAACGGGTTCGTCACCGTCGTACCCGGGGAACCGGGGACCGGCATCGACGTCGACTGGGCGATCGAGGCACTGGAGGTGGCAGACATCGTCTCGGGGCCGGTGACTATCGAAGCACGGCTCGACGACGTCCCCCCCAGCGTCTCCGATGAAAAGGCGCACCGTGTGGCCGAGCGCGCCAACGAGCTCACCGAAGACGACTTCATCGCGGCGGTGCGGCAGACCACCGGTCGACTCAGCCCGGAGCAGGTCCGCACCCATCTCTGGAGTCATGTCGAGAAAGGCGAGATGTGGATCGAAGTCGACGTGGCGGGCCTGCAGCGAGACCTGGAGGCACTGTTCCCCGAACCGCAAGGGTCCTTGGCCAAGCCCGAGCTCGAGGTGGTGGACGGCGAAGTCGAAGTGAAAACTCCGGGAGTGCCACCCCCGATCTGTTGCTCTGAAGAGTCGGTGCGGGCCGCTGCCGAACGGCTCCTCCATGGTGGGGACATGATTTACATCCTCGAGACCAGGCCCAACGACGACCCCACCCTGGTGGCATGGTCCGACGGCTCTCAGGTCACCGAAGTTGTCGCCGAGTTCACCACCTCGCATGCCTGTTGTGAGAACCGGGTCGTCAACATCCAGACGATGGCGGATCGTCTGCGCGGCTACTACATGCTCCCCGGGGAGACCCTCTCCTTCAACGACTATGTGGGACCGCGGACCCGAGAGAAGGGTTATCTCCCCGCCGGAGCGATCCGAAGCGGCCACATGACCGACGAGGTCGGTGGGGGCGTCTCACAGTTCACCACAACGATGTTCAACGCGGCATTCTTCGCGGGTCTCGATCTGGACGAGCATCAGAGTCACTCGGTCTACTTCTCCCGCTACCCCTACGGGCGGGAGGCGACGTTGTCGATGCCGGGGCCCGACCTGGTGCTGACGAACAGCACCGACTACCCGGTGCTCATCTGGCCTACGTACGACGAGACCTCGATAACCGTGTCTCTCTACTCGACCAAGCACATCGACGTGACCGAGGTGGACCACCGCATCTTCCGGAGGGGCCAGTGCCGGCACAGTCAGATCGACCGCCAGCGGACTTATCCCAATGGCCTCGTGAAAGTGGACACCATCATCGCCAACTACCGGCCGGCCGACGGCATCGACTGCAACGGGAACCAGATCCCCCCGCCCCCATAGTGCCCTGGGCACCAGATCAGAGGTCGCCGAGGAGCCTTCCAAGGGTGGCCCACCCGATTGACTCCATCTCGGCGTTGTCCGCGGAGTTGGCCAGGAAGGCCATTGCCAGAGTCAGGGCCCAGCCACGGGCCCGCTCCCAGGTCGCCTCCTCCACATTCCCGTAGGCATTGCGAAGCGTCTCCCGGTCATCTGACGCGAAGAGCATCCATACGACGGCCAGGTCCGTGGCCGGGTCTCACGAAGCCAGGTCACCGAAGTCGATGACCCCACTCAGCCGCCCACCCGCTGAGAACAGATTGGCCGGATGGAGGTCGCAGTGGATCCAGACCGGAGCTCCGAACCTCGTTCTCGACCAACCGGACAGCGGCCTCCCGTCGTGGAAACCGCGCCACCAGGTCGTCTCCCACCAGGAACGAGAAGTTTGGTCCTATCCGAATCCGATGGGGGTGACGGTCAGTCCGGCGAGGTCGGCACACTGAGCCTCGAGCAGATCGCTGACCAGATGGCTCGAGACTTCGATCTCGGCCGCGGCCAAGTCGGCCGTTACTGGATCAGCGGAGCAGTGACGCTGCACTCTCGACCACTGGATCGTCTCCGTAGCCGAGTAGGGAGAAAACGACGAGCACCGCGACGAACACGACGACGGCGATGATCAACCCCAGGAGCCACGGGGATAGTTTCCGTTGATGTCGGGCCATCAGCGCGGCTCCGTCATCCGGCGTCAGTCGGCGCCGGCCGCATCACCCGGGGTGGAAATCGCCCACACGGCGAAGTCCGGGGTGAAGTCCTCGAACTGGTGGGTCGACTCGGCCTGGGCGAACAAAAGGTCGCCGGGTCCGAACGGTTCTCTCTGCCCATCGACGTTGAAGAAACCGGAACCGTTCAACACCACATAGAACCGGTTGTCCGAATGCGTCTCCTGATCATCGCTCTCGTGGGGGGCATATATCCCTGCGCTGAGACTCCCGTGCCGGAAGACCTCCGAGTACCGCTCGTTGCTGGCGAGCTTGGCCAGGGCCATCTTGTAGGACATCGCTAGCTGGCTCATGAGAACCGAGCGTACCCAAACAGTCAGCTACATCGAGAAAAAGGCCCCGATCGAATCGATCGGGGCCTTCGTCAACCGGTTGGGAGCCGGTCAGGCGGTGAGTGCCTCATGGGAGGTGTTCACCGTGATCTTGCGAGCCTTGGCAGTCTCGGCGACCGGGATCGCCAGGGTCAGGACCCCGTGGTCATATCCGGCCTCGATCGCGTCGGTGTCGAGGCTCTCGCCGAGGAAGAACTGCCTCGAGAACGAGCCAGTCGGTCGCTCGTTGAGCATCAGCTGCTCCTCGCCGTCACGCTCCCACCGGCGCTCCGCGGATACCGTCAGAGTGTTCTTCTCGACAGTCACATCGATGGACTCGGGATCGATTCCGGGAAGGTCGATGTGCAGATAGAACCTATCGTCCTTGCGATAGGCATCCGCGGGCATGTAGTTGCTGCGGACATTGGCTCCGCCCATCATCTGACGGCTGAGACGGTCAAAATCCGCAAAGGGGTCGAATCTCATCAACATACTGGGATTCCTCCTGTTGGTGTGGTGACTCTGCTTCTGCTTGTCATCATCCGACTACAATTCGTGCCCTATTATGCATGAGTAAATCTGATATGTCAAGTATCAAGTTTACTCATGGCATAGCCCGAATCATCCCGGAGACCCGGTCCGGGTATCCCCACCCCGCTGGACGTCCTAATCTGTCCAGTTCGTGACCAAGAAGAAGCTCAAGACGATCGGATGGAGGGAATGGGTCTCGATGCCCGAGCTCGGCGTCACCGAGATCAAAGCCAAGGTTGACACGGGCGCCGACAACTCTTCGCTCCACGCCTTCAAACTGGAGCGGTTCCAAGAGAACGGTGTCGAGATGGTGCGCTTCGAGATCCATCCGCGGCAGCGCAAACGAAAGCCCAGCATCGAGTGTGTCGCTCCGGTGGCCATGGAGCGCAAAGTGAAGAATCCCGGGGGCCGATCTGAGCTCCGTCCGGTGATCAAGACCACGCTCATCGTCGCCGACGAGGAAGTGGAGGCCCTGGTAAACCTCACGACGAGGGACGAGATGACATTCCGCATGCTTCTCGGGCGCCGTACGGTGAGAAATCACTTCGTAGTCGACCCCGGGCGCAGCTACGTCGGCGAAAGACCCAGCAGGAAGGCCACAGAATGAAAATCGCCATCCTCTCCCGAGGAGCCAATCTCTATTCGACTGCGCGGCTCAAAGAGGCCGCCGTTGAGCGCGACCACGAGGTCACGGTGGTCGACTACCTCCGCTGCTACATGGACATCACCGCGCGACGCCCCAAGATCCTCTACAAGGGGGAGGAGCTGAGGCCCAACGCCGTGATCCCCCGCATCGGCGCCAGCTACACCTTCTACGGCACCGCCGTCGTCCGCCAGTTCGAGATGGCCGACATCTTCACGCTCAACAGCTCCGACGGCATCAGTCGCTCACGTGACAAGCTGCGCTCCATGCAGATCCTGTCCCGGGCCGGAGTCGGGCTCCCCACCACCAGTTTCGCCCACTCCATCCAGGACGTGAATGGGTTGCTCGAAGTCGTGGGGGGAACACCGGTTGTGATCAAGCTGCTCGAGGGAACCCAGGGACTGGGAGTGGTGCTCGCCGAGACCAAGAAGGCGGCCGAGTCGGTGATCGGGGCGTTCCGCCAGCTCGATGCCAACATCCTCGTCCAGCAATTCATCAAGGAGGCCGCCGGTGCGGATATCAGGGCGCTTGTCGTGGGAGGCAAAGTCGTTGCCGCAATGCGACGTCAGGGCGCCCCCGGTGACTTCCGATCCAACCTGCACAGAGGGGGCAGCGCCGAGATGATCAAACTGGCGCCCTCAGAGCGGTCCACGGCGGTGCGGGCGGCCAAGGCGATGGGACTCAACGTCGCCGGGGTGGACATGGTTCAGTCCCAGGAGGGGCCGATGGTCCTCGAGGTCAACTCGTCGCCCGGTCTGGAGGGGATCGAGAAGGCCAGCAGCATCGACATCGCCGACCAGATCATCGACAACATAGAAGACAACGTTGGTGCTTGAGGACAAGCTCAACGAACCCATCACGGTGGGCGACGTCACCGTCCAACCGGGCCGCAAAGTCCAGATTGAGCTCCCCTTCGCCCGGGTCGTAACGGGCGCCACCGAATCGCTACCGGTCAAGGTGATAAACGGACGCTCCGCAGGACCCAACGTGTGGCTGTCGGCGGCCATTCACGGCGACGAGTTGAACGGGATCCAGATCATCCGCAGGGTGATCAAGGACCTCGACGCCAAGAGTCTGCGCGGCGCGGTGATCGCGGTTCCCATCGTGAATCCGCTCGGGTTCATCGTGCAATCGCGCTATCTGCCCGACCGTCGCGACCTGAACCGGTCGTTCCCCGGCTCCAAGCGGGGCTCGACGGCATCTAGGTTGGCCCACCTGTTCATGGAACAGGTGGTGGAGCACTGCTCGGTAGGCATCGACCTCCACACCGCCACCAATCACCGCATCAACCACCCCCAAATCAGGGCCGACCTGGACGACCCCGACACCCTCGACCTCGCCCGGGAGTTCGGGGCTCCCTTCTCGATCCACGCCCGTCTTCGCGATGGATCTCTCCGCCAGGCTGCTGCCGAGAGGGAGAAAAAGGTGCTGCTCTACGAAGCGGGTCAACCCCACCGATTCGACGACACGGCCATCGAAACCGGCGTGGTCGGGGTGATGCGAACTCTACGGGCGATGGGGATGATCGACGGCCGCCTCCCCAGGGTGAAACCAACCCGGCTCATCCGAAGGACCCGCTGGGTGAGAGCCCGACGGGGAGGGATCGCGGACATCGAGGTGGAACTCGGTCAGCGTGTCGAAGAAGGGCAAGCCCTGGCGTCGATATCGGACGCATTCGGAATGAGGCCGACCCAGGTCAAGGCATCGGAGAGCGGGTGGGTCATCGCCCAATCGCTGCGTCCTCTGGTGAACTCCGGGGACCCGCTGGTCCACATCGCTGCTGAGACGGGACCCGACCGCGACGAGCGGGCCGAGAAGGCCGACTGACGATCTGTCGAGCTCAGCTCGCCTTGTGGGTCTCCTCGAGCCACCGCCGGCGGAGCTTGCGCCGCTCGTTGGGCGTGTGACCACCCCAGATACCCTCGGACTGGTTGGTCTCGATGGCCCAGCTGAGACAAATGTCGGCTACGGGACATGTCGAGCAGATCGCCTTCGCTCTGACGATCGCTCCCAGGTCTTCCTTGTCCGGGAAGAAAGTGACGTCCCTGCCTGCCTCCAGGCAAGCGGCCGCTTCTCTCCACGGTGTGACTTCCAGATCTATCACTGATCGCCCCATGATCTCCGGGCACAGATAAACGCAGGGTCAACGGGTATCGTTCCCGCCCTGGCGGGACCCGTCGGCATCGCGACAGTTGTGCTTAGGGTGTTTTCGGGATATTCGGAACAGACCCTGCGCGCGGTTCGGAGATTTTTCGTAAGCACCGAGCCCCTCAGCCAGGGGAGCCAATGAGGTCGATGGGGCACTAGAGCTCGGCGACCGCTCCCGGCTCCAACCGGCCCAGCTCGGTGCGGGCAACGGAGCGGCGATGGACCTCGTCCGGGCCGTCGGCGATTCTCAACCACCGACCCATCGAGTACAGCTCCGCCACCGGCCAGTCTTCGGTGAACCCGGCGGCGCCGAAGAGTTGAATGGCGTTGTCGGCAACCGAAGTCAGCAGGTTCGGGGCCGCCACCTTGATAGCGGCAATCTCCGTGCGGGCCCCTTTGGCCCCCACACTGTCGATCAGCCACGCTGTCTTCAGCACCAGCAGTCGGACCTGTTCGATCTGGATCCGGGCGTCGGCGATCCACTCCCGCACCACGCCTTGTTCGGATAGCGGCCTCCCAAAGGCTGTCCGCGATTGAGAGCGCTGCACCATGAGATCGACACAACGTTCTGCGGCACCGATCGCTCTCATGCAGTGGTGGATCCGCCCCGGGCCCAGTCTGGCCTGGGCTATGGCAAAACCCCCGCCCTCTTCTCCGAGAAGGTTCGACACCGGCACACGCACATCGTCGAACAGGATTTGGGGATGCCCTCCCCGGTCCTGGTAGCCGAACACGGTCGGCTCCCGCTCGACCTCCACCCCCGGTGCGTCCATGGGGACGATGACCATCGACTGCATGCGGTGCCGATCGGCGTCGGGATTGGTCACTCCCATGACGATGGAGAGCTCGCAGCGGTCCGAGGCGGCACCGGAACTGAACCATTTCCGCCCCGAGATCACGTACTCGTCCCCGTCCCGCTCGATCCGGGTGCGGATGTTGGTGGCATCAGAGCTGGCGACGTCGGGCTCGGTCATCGAAAAACACGACCTGATCTCGCCCTCCAACAGCGGGTGCAGCCAGCGCTCCTTCTGCTCTGCGGTGCCAAACATGTGGAGAATCTCCATGTTTCCCGTATCCGGGGCCGAGCAGTTCATCGCCTCCGGAGCGAGTTGAGGGCTGCGACCCGTGATCTCGGCCAGAGGGGCGTATTCGTGGACCGACAACCCGGCTCCACCCTCGAGGTCGGGGAGAAAGAGGTTCCAGAGGCCACGGCCACGCGCCTCCTTCTTCAGATCTTCGAGAACGGCCGGATGATGGTGGGGGTCGTCGGCCTCCTCCATTTGCTGGCGGTACACAGGCTCCGCGGGATAGACGTGGCTGTCCATGAATTCGAGGAGTCGGCCGCGGTAATCCTCGACCTTTTCGCTGTATGAGAAGTCCATTGTGTAGACCCTACCGGGGAGGGGTACCGGGCTCGTCGGGGTCGACAGCGTCCTCCGGTTGGTCCGTCGACCAATCGAGTGATTGGATGCGCGGCGGAACCTCCGGACCCTCGTCCTCAGGCGGGTCGTCATAGGACAGCGTTGGCAAACCACCGCCCTGCCGGGCCTGGCCCCCCATGCTGAACTCCGACAGCAGCAGCCAACCGGCCAAAACGGCGATGATGATGAACCCCTGCCAGATGGCTACGGCAAGTGCCACCGCGGCGGTCGTGGTGAAGATGACCTTGGCGATCGCCTCCGAGCGCGCAGGCGCCACCTTGTCGAGGAGGGACTCGAGGAGATGTCCGCCGTCGAGGGGTCGGACGGGCAGCCAGTTGAGCAACCCCCAAAACACGTTCACGTAGACCAGGTAGTACACGATGAACTCGGTCAGCGGCGCATAGGGACCGAACTGCCTCGCCATCAGCCAGACCAGCCCACCGAAAATCAGACCGGCCGCGGATCCCGCAGCCGCGATCAGGGCGCGTCGGCCCGGGGTCATCCGCCTCTCGGGGACCGACCAGCGGGTGAGCCCCCCGAAACCATTCAGCTCGATGGCCACATCCGATCCGAACATGCGGGCCGTAACGGCATGTCCCAGTTCGTGAATGAGGATCGACACGAAGACAATGCCAATCCAGGCGATGGTCTCGGCGACCTCGAGGACGCCGGCGAACCCGATGAGCGCGGCGATGAGGATGAATGACCCCCTCACGGTCACCGGCATGTCGAACAATCTGAATCTCAGCACGGGCACCATGTTGGCAGCGGTACGCTCCTTGGCATGCATGACGATCTCAAGTCGGCCGTCGCGGCCGACATGCCCCGCCTGAAGGAGCTGCTCTCGACACTGGTGCGTATGAAGTCGGTGTCGGCCGACGGCTACGACCCCGCCGCCGTACGCGAGACCGGCGAATCCATCGTCGGGATGCTCGAAGAGGCCGGCTTCGACAAC
Source organism: Actinomycetota bacterium (assembly GCA_046537785.1). GTDB lineage: Bacteria > Actinomycetota > Acidimicrobiia > Spongiisociales > ZC4RG35 > JANQRA01. The sequence continues at coordinate 50,380 of JBKHKD010000014.1, read as the reverse complement.
GCGCAACTGCTCGAGTCTTCGAACGGCCACCCCGCCGTCTTCGCCGAGAAGCCCGGACCAGAAGGGGCGCCCAAGGTCCTGCTCTATGCCCACTATGACGTGCAACCACCCGGGCCCATCGAAGAGTGGGAGACCGGACCCTTCGATCCGGTGGAGCGGAACGGGCGGCTCTACGGGCGCGGGGTTAGTGACGACAAGGCAGGGATCGTGATGCACCTGGGGGCGATCGCCGCCCATGGAGAGGACCTCCCGGTCGGCGTGCAGCTCTTTCTCGAGGGGGAGGAGGAGGCCGGGTCCGTGGGTCTTCCCGAGATTCTCGACAAGAACTCAGACCTACTCGACCCGGACGTAATCGTCATCGGGGACGGTAGCAACTGGGATGTGGGAACGCCGGCGTTCATCTCTTCGCTGCGTGGCATCGTCGGGGTGAAGCTGGAACTGCGGACGCTGGAGTCGGCAGTCCACTCCGGCATGTATGGCGGTGTCTTCCCGGATGCACTGATGGCTCTGTCCCGGCTGCTCGCCTCGCTGCATGACGACGACGGCAACGTGGCGGTGGAAGGCCTTGTCTCGAAGGAGGTCGAGGAGCCACTCGATTTCTCCGAGGAGCTTGCACGCGCCCAGACGGGAGCGGTGCCCGGTCTCCAGCAGATCGGGGAGGGCTCGATCCAGTCGCGTCTCTGGACCCGGCCGGCGATCTCGATCCTGGCCATCGACGCCCCGCCGGTGTCGGAGGCCATCAACCAGCTCGTTCCTGTTGCCCGGGCCAAGGTGAGCATGCGGATCGCTCCCGGCGAAAACACCGCCAATGCGCTCGCCGCCCTGAAGTCACATCTGGAGGCCCATGTCCCCTGGGGCGCCGAGCTCAAGTTCTTCCACGAGGAGTCAGGCGACGCCACGGTCCTCGGCTCCGACAACTACGCCGTCGAGATCTGGAAGGAAGCCTTCAAGGAAGGCTTCGGCAAGGAAGCGGTAAACATGGGGGCCGGCGGGTCGATCCCGTTCATCGCCACTTTCTCAGAGATGTTCCCCGACGCCCCGATTCTCGTCGTGGGATGCACCGACCCCACCAGCGCCTACCACGCGCCAAACGAGAGCCAGGACCTAGCCGACCTCGAAAAGGCCACCCTCACCGAAGCTGTCGCCTTCCGGCTCCTCGCCGAACGGACCTCCTGACACCGGTTCTGTGAACGCCGGCCCAACACCTGACATCACGCGTGACGCGTAGCTGACACTCACAGAAAGGATCAACGCGCCCCGGGAAAGTCCAGCTGGCGCCAGGCCTCATAGACGACGATGGCGGCCGCGTTGGAGAGGTTGATCGAGCGGACCCCGGGGACCATGGGAAGACGGAGACGGCGGGTGATCCAGGGGAGGTCCCGCACCTCTTGGGGAAGACCGACCGACTCGGGGCCGAACAGGAAAGCGTCTCCCTGGCGGTAGGACTCCTCGGTGTAAAGGTCCTCGGCATCCACGGTGAAAGCAAACACCCGCTCTGCCGGAGAGCTCAACCGCCAGGCGTCAAGGTTGTGGTGAACCGATACCGTGGTCCTGTCCCGGTAGTCCATTCCCGCCCGGCGCAGTCGGGCATCATCCATCTCGAAACCCAGCGGCTCGATGAGATGGAGATGACATCCGGTGACGGCCGCCAGTCGCATGGCGTTACCCGTATTCGGCGGGATCTCCGGGGTATATAAGACGATGTCGAACACGTATAGATCTCAGTGGAGGTCGAAGAGGCGCAGCTCGGTGTCCTCCGCCTCCCGCAAACCGTCGTAGTCGACTTCGATCGCCTCGATACCCCTGGCTTCGGCCATGACACGCGCCTGGGGGGTGATGGTCTGCGCGGCGAAGATCCCCCGGACCGGGGCCAGACGGACATCGTTGTTGAGTCTCTCGACGTAGCGGGATAGCTGCTCGACGCCGTCGATCTCCCCACGACGCTTGACCTCCACGGCGACCGTGGCCTCATTGGAGTCGGAGCACAGGAGATCGACCGGTCCGATGTCGGTCGGGTACTCGCGACGGATCAATCGCAGGCCCTCTTCGAGAAAGTCAGGAGCGGCAGCCAGCAGCTCCTGGAGATGAGCTTCGACGCCGTCCTTGACGAGCCCCGGATCCTCACCCAGCTCGTGGGTGACGTTCTCGAGGATCTCATGGACCCAGATGGTCAGCCTCTCACCCTGGGAGTTAGTCACCTCCCAGCGGTCGTCGTGGATCTCCACCACGTTGGGAGCGATCATCCAGTTCAAAGGCTTTGAGGCATTGCCGTCGGAGTGGATGGCCAGAGTCCCGTCGGCCTTGACCATGATCAGCCTGGTGGCTTCGGGCAGATGGGCCTTGAGCCGTCCGGAATAGTCGACGGTGCAGCGTGCGATGACCAGTCTCATCGGTTGATCACTAGACGGCGACCCTACCGCCCTCGGGAATCCGCAGTGCCAGGAGGGCCGAAATCGCCATCAGGGCCCCGGTCGCCAGCCAGCCCGGTGTGTACGTGCCGAGGGTGTCGACCGACCAGCCCATCAGCGGTGGCCCGATCGAATGGCCGACCAGGAATCCGAGGAGCACTACACCGGTGCCCTTGCCTATCAGGTGCGGAGGCGCCAACTCCATTACCGCCAGCATTCCGACCGCATTCCATGCGATCGCCCCCGCCCCGAACAGGAACGCCGCCGGGATGAGCACCCAACTGGGCAGCGTGCCCAGGCTGGCGAGGGCGAGGAGGATGGCCGTGATCATGGTCATCCAGGCAAGGATGCGCAGGGTCCGGCCATGCCCGAGAGAGCGCTCCGACCAACGCGACCAGAAGACCCTGGAGAAGATCCCGGTCAGACCCACCGCGGCGAGGATCGCCCCGGCCATGGTCTCCGACCACAGCTGATCCTCTTCGGCGAAGAGGGGGAGGAAGGTGATCAGCGCCGAGGTAGCGAAGCCGGAGATGAGACCATAGGCGGCGATCCAGTTGATGGAGTTGGGGAGCTTCTTGCCCTCCGCCAGAACCGTCATGCTCACCTCGTGTCGCTCGGTGTCCTTCCGCCCGATGATGCCAATGAGACCTCCGAGAGGCATTGCGAGAAACATCAACACCGCCACCCGCCAGTTCCACCAGGCGGTGAAGACCGGCAGCAGCAGACCGCCGAGAAACGTCCCGATCTGGACCCCTGATTGCTTGACCCCGGTGACGACACCCCTCGATCCGACGGCGACGTTGTCGGCCACCAGGGCGTTGGTGGCCGGATTGCCCCAACCATTGGGGAATCCGCTGAGCAGCGCGGCGCCGATGAGCACCGCATAGGTTGGACTCAGGGCCAGTGCGGTGAGCGTGAACGCTCCGGCGAGCAGGGTCAGGGTGGTCGACCGCACCGCTCCGAGACGATCGGTGAGCCTGCCACACACCGGCGACATGGCCGCCCCGACGAGACCAAAAGCGGTGACGAGAAGACCCAGTTGGGCGCGGCTGATGCCGAACTCGTCGATCAACGGAGCAGCGAGCACGCTGAACACGATGATCGGAAATGTGGTCGTGGCCATGGTGATCGCCGAGACCGCGCTGAGACCCGCCTTGGAGAACGACCGCATCGCCTGGACGGTACCTGTTGTCAGGTAGTCGAGGGATCCCGGGTCCGTCGGGAAAAGACGAACCAGAGCGCGTAAACGCCTACCGCCACGAGGATCGCGCGCACCCACCACAGGTCGGTCAGGAAGACACCGGAGACTGTCAGAGATGCGGTGATCCCAACGGCAGCAACCCACTTCATGCGCATCGTCAGGCCGTAGTCGCGGTAACCCCGGATGACCTTGCCGAAGTAACGGTGATTGAGCATCCAGTCGTGCATCTTGTCCGACGACATCGAGAACAGAAACGCCGCCAGGAGGATCAAGTCGAAGGTGGGGATGCCCGGCAGGTAGCTCAGGGGTATGAGGGCCAGACAGATGAGACCGAGCACGAACAGCAACCCCCTGACGATCGGGCTGCGCGCCTTTCTACGTGTTGAGGCTTCGACGGACTCAGCCATCGGCATTCGAACGTATCCGCCAGCGTTGTCGACGGCCAGTCGACAAATGCCAGCCCTGCGTCGTCTACGAGCCTCGTCGCTCTCACCGCCCTTGTGGCCCATGTGTCGTTCGGCGCAATTCGGCTACAAGCACTTGCGTCTCTTCCAGTAGCGAGGCGGGTATGGAGACACGAGAACCGTGCTCTTGAAGCGTCCAGTCGCAGGAGACTACGAAAGGAGACAGAACCATGTCGGAGGACACCCAGCTGCCGCCGGGCTCGCGTATGCCACCCCGGTGGTAGGAGACCTGACCGGAGACCCGTTGCCCACCGCCTGGAATGCGGTCGAACACGCCGATCCGATCGACTTCGGATCTTGCTGAGAGCGGTCCGGGTGCACGCCGTTGTGTGGCGACGGCGTGCACCTGGTTTGGCGTGAGGCAATCATGCCAGCGGGCTTGCGGGATGGGCCGATTAGCTTTCGATGAGACGACGACAACAGGGAGACCGAACCGGTGCCAATCGCAACACCTGACAAATACCGGGAGATGCTCGATGCAGCCAGGGCGAATCAGTACGCCTTGCCTGCGATCAACGCCACCTCATCCTCCACGATCCTCGCCGCCCTCGAAGGGTTCTCCGAGGCGAAGTCGGACGGTCTCATCCAGTTCTCCTATGGCGCGGGAGAGTTCGCCTCGGGTCAGTCGAACAGGGACATGGCCGTGGGAGCGAGAGGGCTAGCCGAGTTCGCCAACGTTGTCGCCGACCAGTACCCGGCCAACATCGCCCTTCACACCGACCATTGCCCGGCCGATCGGGTAGATGGATTCGTCCGCCCGCTGCTCGCGATGAGCCGGGAGAGGGTGGAGGCCGGCGAGGGACCGCTCTTTCAGAGCCACATGCTCGATGCCTCCGACCTACCCATGGAGGAGAATCTCGCCCTGGCGAGTGAGCTGCTGGACGAGTGTGCGGCACTCGACATCGTCCTCGAGCTCGAAATCGGCATCGTCGGCGGTGTCGAGGACGCCACCGACCACAGCGACGTGGACCGATCGAAGCTGTACACCTCCCCTGGCGACATGGTCCGGGTGTCAGAGGTGCTCGGGACCTTCGATCGGGGCCGTTACCTGCTTGCCGCGGTATTTGGAAACGTCCACGGCGTATACAAGCCGGGATCGGTCCAGCTCGACCCCAAGATCCTCCGGGACGGCCAGAACGCAGTCGCAGAGAAATTCGGGGACGACGCCAGACACTATCTCGTCTTCCACGGTGGTAGTGGCTCCACCCTCGACGAAGTCCACGAGACCCTGGGCTACGGCGTCATCAAGATGAACATCGACACCGACTGCCAGTACGCCTACACCCGACCCATCGTCGACCACATGTACACCAACTACGACGGTGTGCTCAAGGTGGATGGCGACGTGGGCAACAAGAAGGTCTACGACCCCCGCTCGTACATGAAAAAGGCGGAGGTCGGCATGGCTCAGCGGGTGGTGGAGGCATCTCAGATGTTGAAGTCGGCCGGCAACACCGTCGGCTGACGACGGAGGCATAAGGAGTCCCGAACCCGGGGTTCAAGACGTCGCTGAGCGACGTCTCCGGCCCGCGGCTCAGGAACCTGCCGCAACTCCGGTGTTCTCTGGGCCCCAGACCCCGGTGAGCGACGTCCGCAACCCGGGGTTCACGAACCCGCCCAACGGTGGACGTTGATGGAGTCGGGGTCGAAGCCCCAGGTGTCGCAGAAGGAGCGGAAGCGGCCCTCGGGAACCCCCTTCCACTCGAGGTCGTCCAGGGTCTCCTCGATGGGGACGTCGAGTCGGAGCGTGGTCAGCTCCCGGTACAGGTAGGCCTCTTCCCGATGCTCGGCGAGGGTGGCGGCAAGCTTCTCCGCCCCACGCACTTTCACCCCCCAGTCGGCGGGGTCCTCGGGGATCAACTCCAGCCGGGGGAACTTGGCGAGAACGGTCGCCGCCGACTTCGCTCCCCAGCCGGGCAAGCCGGGGACCCCGTCGGCAGTGTCCCCCACCAGGGCTAGATAGTCGGGGATGGACTCCGGATGGAATCCGAACTTCGCCACCACCCCGTCCTCGTCGACTATCTTCTGATCACGTCGGTTGTAGGTGACGATCCGGTCGGCGATGACCACCTGCATCAGGTCCTTGTCGGGGCTACAGATCACCACCTGTTCGACATCGTCCACCCAGCGGACTGCGGCAGCAGCCAGGGTGTCGTCCGCCTCGAACTCGATATTCTGCCACACCACCACCCCGATGGCCTCGAGCGCTTCCTCGGCAAAGGGAAACTGACGCAGCAGATCTTCATCGATGCCCTCCGACGACTTGTACAAGGGGAACATCTCGTTGCGGAACGACTCGATGGCGGTGTCGAAGCTTGCCGCAAGGTGGGTCACTCCGGGCTCGCGGAGCAACGACAGGGTCGACTCGAGTATGCCGAGAGTGGCCCGCATGTCCTGGCCATCGGGGCTCATCACGGTGTCCCTGCGCCCGTAGTGGGCGCGAAACAGTTCGTAGGTACCATCGAGGAGGTGGAGACGCACGACCAGGATCCTACGACAAATGGCGAACGCGATCCCTGGACCACCTTCCACGACGAGTTCGGGGATCTCGGTGAGAGGATCAAGGAGACCTACCGCAGGGTGGCGTCAGAGGACGGCCCCACCGAAGAGGAGATCAAGGAGGCGTTCGGCACCTTGATCGGCGCGTGGGATCAGGTGGCGGGTTCGGTGTCGACCGCGCTCCAGGATCCGCAGGTACGGGCCCGTCTCAAAGCAGCCGCCAGCTCCTTCGCCACTGCGGTCGGGACCACCATCAGCGAGTTGGGAGACGAGCTCCGGGAATCCAACGGCCGGGATGCCGCCAGCTCCGAGGACCGAGACGGATCCGCCGAGGGCGATTGAACCTTGCGTCCTCTCATCACGGTCGAGGAGCTCGCGTCCAGGCTTGACTCCGTCCACATCTGCGACATTCGTTGGGACCTGACCAATCCCGAAAAGGGACTTGCTACCTACGAGAGGGGACATGTCCCGGGTGCGGTGTTCGTCGACCTTGACCGGGATCTCTCCGGGTCTCCAGGCAGCGCCGGCCGGCATCCCCTGCCCGACCCTGCCGACTTCGCTTCCAACTTGGGTCGGCTCGGCATCCGCCCCGATAGCCATGTGGTCGCTTACGACGACGTGGCAGACCGGATCGCCGCCCGCATGTGGTGGATGCTTCGCTCCATCGGACATGACAGGGTCCAGGTGCTCGATGGCGGGTATCAGGCATGGGTAAAAGCCGGGCACGACGTGGGCGTCGGCACGGTATCCCCGGAGCCGACGGTATATCCAGTGCCCGACGGCTTCACGGGCACGATCCGCCACGAGGAGCTCGAGGGTCGAACCGTCGTGGATGCCAGAGCAGCGGAGCGATATCGAGGGGACTTCGAGCCGGTGGACCCCAAGGCGGGTCACATCCCCGGTGCGATCAACGTCCCGACATCGGAAAACGTCGACGAGAGGGGGTATTTCCGCGCCGCGACGACTCTCGCCCGGATCTACGAGGGCCTCGAGTCGCCCGTGATGTCGTGTGGCAGCGGGGTCACCGCATGTCACGGCGCCCTGGCCATGGTGGTGGCGGGCTGGGAGATGCCAGACGTCTACGTCGGCTCGTTCTCCGAGTGGTCGCGGCTCGGCCTTCCCGTGACCATCGGCCCCGAACCATGATCAGCCAGAGGGCTGTCGAGGCCATAGAGGCATCCGACACCGACGAGCTGATCCGCGTGGTGGACGGTCTTTGCGAGAACGGAGAGTGGGATGCGCTGGTGGAGCTGAAGACCCGCTGTCGCGAGGCCGTGGGGCGTGGCAAACAGTTGTGGGGGGTTGAGGAGCACATCCGCTACCGGCTCACTCTGGAGGCTCCGGGACCCTGGGCCGGGGCGGCGGTCAGCGAAGGGGTGGCGCGGTTCGCTCTGGGGCCTCTCCCCGAAGTGGCCGCCTCCACCAAGACCTGGGCCGAGCTGGAGCCACATCTCCAAGAAGGGCCATGGCGGGAGGTGACCGCGGCCGAGCGCGTCGTCAGGGGCGAGTCGGGTGCCGGCCCGATCGCCGATCTCCCTGACGAACTCGCCGACTGGGAGCCGGAATACCCGGTAGCAACTTACAAGTCGGACAAGGTCGCCACCCCTTCGCCGTCCCGTCCCGAGGTCGAGGAGACCGAGTTGCCCGCCACGTTCACGCCGATCGATGACCCGCTGTCGGAGGGAGCGCTGTTCGACCTGGTACAGCCGTGGGTCAACGAGTCGAACGGACAGTACGAAACCTCGGCAGTCGAGGGAACGGCCCTGGCCGCCATTCGCGCCCTGGGTCTGACCCGGGCGAGAGTCGGTGAGATCACCAGTGACGAAGCCTTGCGCTGGATGGCATGGGCTGGCGCATCAGGCGGTGCCCACGGCCGGAGACGCGGTGCGGCGGCCGGGAGGTTTGGCGTGTGGTGGGCGATCGCCACTCTCGCCGACCTCGATTGGCCGCCCGACCCCGACGAGATGGGCCGGGCGCTGGAGAGTCTCCGCTTCTACTGGTTCGACGATGGCTCGCCCGCCACCGGATGGGAATTGAGGCTCGCCGTGGAGGACACCGCCTCCGGCCTGGCTTGGGCAGTTGCCGCCGTCGACTCAGCCGACTAATCAGGCACAAGCGGCGGGGTGAGTCTGGAAACCTCAGGTAGTGGGGCTCATATCCGGAACTCAGCGCCTCGAGAATGATGGAACCGAGAGCCTCGAGTCTTTCTCGAGGCCGTGGGTTCCACATATGAGTCAGGGAACCTGAGGTTCCGTTCAAGCGGACTCCACCACGACCCTGCGGTCGTGCCAGCCGGTCGCCCCATCGGGAGCCGGTGATGCGATCTCCTCGGTCTGAAGGTTCCCCTCGCCGTCGGTAGCGCGGCAACGAAGGGTGTACCGGCCCTCCACGACGGCATCCCAGTCGACCTTCCACTGAACCCAGGCGCTCTCCGAAAGCGGCTCACTGAGCTCGGCCTCGACCCAGGGTTGGTCCTCCCCCAACTGCACCTCCACCTTGGAGATGCCGCGGGTAGGCGCCCAGGCAACACCGGCGACCACGTGTTGTCCCGGGGCGATCCCCTCGTTGTCGCCGGGAGTGTCGATGCGCGACTGTGTCTTGATCGGCGCCTCCTTGGCCCACCCCCGGGGCACCCAGTAGGCGTCGAAACCATCCCAGGTCGTCAACTCGATCTCCGAGATCCACTTGGTGGCTGACACATACCCGTAGAGGCCAGCCACGACCAGCCGGGCGGGGAAGCCGTGCTCGAAGGGCAGCGGCTCGTCGTTCATCCCGATCGCCAGCAGAGCTTCACGCCCGTCGTAGGCCGCTTCGACGGGGAAGCCAACGGTGAAGTCGTCCGCCGACCGGCCGACGATTTGCTCCGCCCCCGACTGCACACCGGCCCGATCGAGGATCTCGGTCAACGGGATTCCCAGCCATCGGGCATTGCCCACCAGACCGCCACCGACGCGATTGGAGACACAGGAGAGGGTGATGTCGCGTTCGATCATTCTCATGTCGAGGAGGTCGGTGAAGGTGACGCTGTAGGGGCGGTCCACCATCCCGGTGATATTGAGCTCCCATTCCTGGAGGTCTATGCGCGGAATCGAGAGAGCGGTGTCGATGCGGTAGAAGTCCTCGTTGGCCACGAGGATCTGCTCCAGCCCCTCGATCTCGAAATTGGACTCCTCGGCAACGGCGGGGAGAGGGTCGGCCGCACTGGGCAGAACGATCTCATCACGGCCGGCGACGGCGCGCTTGGCCCGCTCGATGAGATATCGACCGGCCGTGCCTGCCAGCAGCGCCATGGCCAAAAAGGCCCCGGCCCCGAGGAGAAACGCTCGTCTCGTGGGCTGGGTAGCCTCCTCCGTCCCTGGGTCGCTCGTCCCGTAGAGCATTCTCAGCGTGGCCAGACCAACTATGACCGCCGCACCGGCCGGGATCACCGCGATGCCCATCCCCACTTGTGGGTCCGCTCCCCCGGCCAATGCCGCCACCAGCCCGAAAACGGAAAACACCGCCACCGCGAGGCCAAATCGGCGTCGTGAGTAGATGCCAACCCCCGCACCCACAAGCACGGTCACGACGATAATGCTCGCCAGGAGGATGGGCTTGTCGGCCGTGCCGAAGGTGGCAATGGCCCACTCCTTGATGGCCCGGGGGACGTTGTCGATGACCCAATTGCCCAGGCTCTCGACCAGCGATGGAGCCGCTGCGATCAGAGCGGCAATTAGCTCGGAGACTCCGAGAGCCACCCCGGCGGCGAGAGCGCCTGATATGGCGCTGCGCGAACGTGTCGACTCCATGGGAAGTCAACCTAGGAATCGTGTAGCTAATCAGGGGTAAAGCAGCCGACGGTTACTCTCGGCACATGCAGTTTGGAGCTTTCGTCCCCCAAGGCTGGAGAATCACCCTCTCCGGCATTCCCACCGACCAGCACTGGCCCACCATGCTCGGCGTAGCCAAGGACATCGAGAGTCTCGGCTACGACTCGCTATGGGTGTACGACCACTTCCACACGGTGCCCGAGCCGACACAGGAGGTGACCTACGAGGCATGGACGCTCATGTCGGCGCTCGCCGCGACCACCGACACAGTTCGTCTGGGCCAGATGTGCACCTGCAACACATACCGACCACCGGCGTACCTGGCGAAGGTCGCCGCCTGTATCGACGTGATATCCGAAGGCCGGCTCGAGATGGGGATCGGCGCCGGGTGGTACGAGCACGAGCACGACGGCTACGGCTACGAGTTCAAGTCGCCAGGGGGCCGTCTCGGGATGCTCCGCGAAGGCGTGGAGATCATGAAGGGGATGTGGACCGAGGACGAGGTCACATACGATGGCGAGTACTACCAGCTGAAGGGCGCGATCTGTCAGCCCAAGCCGGTGCAGGACCCTCACATCCCCGTTTGGGTCGCCGGCGGTGGCGAGAAGGTGACGTTGAAGATCGCCGCCACTCATGCGCAATACACGAACTTCGGGGGCAACAAACTGGAGAGCTTCGTGAAGAAGTCGGAGATACTCGAGGGTCACTGCCGCGATGTGGGCACCGACTTCAAGGCCATCACCCGTTCTGCGAACTTCAACATCCTCTGCGCTACGACCGAGGATGAAGTGGAGGAGAAGAAGGCGTGGTTGGAGGACCATCTGAAGAATTATGTCTCCGAGGAGGGGGCGGAGCGGTTCGTCAGGATGTACGAAGGCCCCTCCGGGACGCCGGAACAGATCATCGAGTGGCTGAAGGCATACGATGAAGCCGGCCTGGCCTACGCCATCGTCAACTTCGCCGACGTCGCTTATGACAGAAGCAGTCTCGAGCTGTTCGCCAAGGAAGTGATGCCGGAGTTCGGCTGACATGGTCCCCTCTCGCCCCCGTTTCTCCCCCCAGCGGGGGGAGTACCGGCGCAGCCGGGGAGGAAACAGAACCCCCTCCGCCCCTTCGGGGCACCTCCCCCAGCGTCGCTCCGCTCCTGGGGGAGGAAACAGCACGTGACATGGAACTGATCGTCGCCGACGACGGCGTCGCCAGGTGCTGGTGGGGTGCTGGGCCGGAGATCTATCGCGTCTACCACGACATCGAGTGGGGTAGGCCGACGACCGACGATCACCAGCTCTTCGAGAAGGTATGCCTCGAGGGTTTCCAGGCCGGTCTCTCCTGGTTGACGATCCTGCGCAAGCGTGAGAACTTCCGGGCAGGGTTCGCCGGGTTCGATCCGCGCCGCGTCGCCGCTTTCGGGGAGGGAGACGTCGAGCGGCTTATGGCAAACGAGGGCATCGTTCGCAACGAGGCCAAGATCCGCTCCACGATCAACAACGCGGCCCGTGCCCTGGAGCTCATCGCCGAGCACGGCACCCTGAAGGGCTACTTCTGGGGATGGGCCGAGCTTGAGGCACCGGCACCCACGGAGATACCCGCCAAGACCGATGTCTCCACGGCTCTCTCCAAAGATCTGAAGGACCGGGGCTGGTCGTTCGTGGGCCCGACCACGATCTACGCCTTCATGCAGGCGATGGGTCTCGTCAACGACCACCTGGAGGGTTGTCACGTCCGGGAGGACTGTGCGACGCAACGTCGATCTCTATTGTCCTCGTCGTGATAGAGAGACCTGAATTCACCATCGGCATCGAGGAGGAGTACCTCGTCGTCGACAGGGAGACCCGGGATCTCTTCAAGACACCTCCTAAGGAGATGTGGAACGCGCTGAGTGAGGTGCTCGGCTCCCAGGTCACCCAGGAGTTTCTTCAAGCTCAGATCGAGGTGGGAACCAAGGTCTGTTCCAAGGTCTCCGAGGCAAGGCAAGATCTGGCGGCCCTGCGAAGAGACCTGTCGAAGGTCGTCAGCGAATACGGCGCCGCCATCATCGCTTCATCCACTCACCCGTTCGCCAACTGGGCGCAACAGGAGACCACCGAGGACCCCCGGTACCTCCGTCTACGGGCGGACTACCAGCAGGTGGCCCGCCAACTCGTCATCTGCGGAATGCACGTCCACGTCGGCATCGCCAACCCCCATCTCCGCATCGATCTGATGAACCAGGCGAAATACTTCCTCCCCCATTTGCTTGCTCTGTCGAGCTCATCACCATTCTGGGACGGAACCCTCACGGGACTTCAGGCCTACCGGCTCGTCATCTTCCAGAACATGCCCCGGACCGGGATCCCTGAGGAGTTCATTTCCAACGCTGAGTACGAGCGCTATGTCGAGATCCTCGTCGACGCCGGCCTGATCGAAGACGCCTCCAAGCTCTGGTGGGACATCCGCCCCTCGGCGAAGTACGCCACGCTGGAGATGCGGGTGGCCGATATGTGCACGAGGCTCGACGATGCCATGACCGTCGCCGCCCTCTACCAGGCGCTGCTCGGGTTTCTCTATCGACTGCGCAGGAACAACCAGAAGTGGCGTGTCTACGCCCCGGGGATCATCGAAGAAAATGTCTGGCGAGCACAGCGATACGGGACCGAGGGCTCCCTGGTCGACTTTGGCAAGGGGACACTGGTGCCTTTCCCGGATCTGCTCGAGGAGATGATCGAACTGGTCGCCCAGGACGCGGTCGAGTTCGACATCCGGGACGAGCTACGGCATGCCCGAACCATCGTCGAGGAGGGGACGAGTTCCCGTCGTCAGATCGCCGCCTATGAGAGGGCGTTGGAAGACGGAGCCTCGGAGCATGAAGCTCTTCAGGCCGTGGTCGACGAGCTGATCGTCGACACCCTGCACGGAATCGAGGTGTAGTCGGATGACGGTCCATAGGGTCGAAGGCAAGACTCGAGACAGGAGACTCCATAAATGACCAGGCCTATCCGAATAGCCCTCCAGCTCCAGCCACAGCACGCGGAGTACTCCGAGATCCGCGATGCGGTGGTACGCGGCGAGGAGATGGGCGTCGACATCATCTTCAACTGGGATCACTTCTTCCCCCTCTATGGGGATCCCGACGGGAAGCACTTCGAGTGCTGGACGATGCTCGGATCGTGGGCCGAGGTGACCGAGCGCGTGGAGATCGGGGCGCTCGTCACGTGCAACTCATACCGGAACCCCGAGCTCCTCGCCGACATGGCCAGGACCGTGGATCATGCCTCCGACGGGCGTTTGATCCTCGGCATCGGAGCAGGTTGGTTCGAACGGGACTACGAGGAGTACGGATACGAGTTCGGAACTGCCGGCTCGAGGCTGTCCGACCTCCGGGAGTCGCTCCCGCGCATCACGAGCCGCTTCTCGAAACTGAACCCGCCTCCGACGCGCGACATACCCATCCTCATCGGGGGTGGTGGCGAGAAGAAGACGCTCCGATACACCGCCGAGTTCGCCGACATCTGGCATGGGTTTGGCAAGCCCGATGTCATCCGTCACAAGAATCAGGTGCTCGACGACCACTGCGCCACCATCGGCAGGGACCCGTCCGAGATCCAGCGTTCCAGTGGGGCAAGCGCCGGGAAAGCCGAGATGGGCGATGCCCTCGTCGCAGCAGGGTCGACCATGATCACGCTCGGTCTCGATGGAGACGGCGGCTACGACCTCGGCCCGGTGGCCGACTGGATCGCCTGGCGGGACGAGAAAAACGCCCGATAACCCCCAACTGTTTGAGACTCCGGTGGGTGGCTAAAGTGCCGGACCGTGAGTGACGTTCAGACCGCCAGCACCGCCATGGGGATTCCCCCTGAGTTGGTGGAGCGGTCGGCCGCAGCCAGGGCCGAAGCCGACGGGACATCGATGGACGACGTCCTCGCGGCCTGGGCAGGCGATGCCCCACCCCCGGAGCCAGCCGCAGCCGAAGAGCCCGCGCCCGAAGCCACCGAGCCGGAGCCCGAGCAGCCAGCAGAGGAGACCGAACGCGAACCCGAGCCTGCTCCAGCTCCGGTCCTCGAAGAACCGGGCCTACCAGCAGGCCCCGAAGTCGGGGTGGAGCCGGAACCGGAAGAAGAGCTTGAGCCCGTCCCTCTCGCAGTCCGGGTGACGACCGCGGTTCGCATCGGTGCCTGGACGGGAGCCGCCCTTGGTGTGATTGGCTTCCTCGCTGCCAGCGCCGTATGGGCACCCAGCACGACCACACTCGAGGACGCCGGTCCCGTGGTCCAGGTCAGCCCGAACAGCGTCATCATCGCCACCGCCCTGGTCAGCATCGTTTTCGGCGCCGTTGTCGCCGGAATGTCCCGGGCGGCCACCGGCTGGACCAATCCGGCGATGCAGCTCTCCGGGTCCAAGGCGAGGACCGTGTGGCTGGGGGCTGTCATCGGGCTGGTTCTCGGTGCGATCGCCGGGGCAATGCTTCAGGGTTTCGGCACCGCTGTGGAGGGCTCTGACCCTCCTCTCGTGCAACTACCGGTGCTGGCCACTCTCATCGTGCTGGTCATCGGAGGAGCCGTACTCGGCTCCCTCACCGCCCTGGTTCCTCAACTCCTGGGGGTTCCGGTAGCGGTCGACGAGGACACGGAAGAGGTCGAAACGATGAAGCAACGTCTCCGCAATGCGGTGGGCATTCCTCTGGCCGGGCTCCTCATCCTCGTCCTGTTGGTGCTTCCCTTCGGGTTCACTCTCATCGAGTCGAACCACCTCGCTCCTGGTGTCGGTGGCGCCGTCGTCGCCATCATCACCGCAGGAGGGATCCTGGGCTTCGCCGCCCTCGCCGGCTCGAGACCCGAGATGAAGATCTCGTTGGGCGACTTGATGGTCGCGGTGATCGGGATCGGAGTCGTGCTCGTGATCATCATCTCGGTCCTATTTGCCATCTCTGACGACGACCACGCCGAAGAGTCAGGCGAGGAGGCGGCTGTCGTTCAGTTGATCTGAAGCTGCAAGGCGTTCAACGCGTCGG
This sequence comes from Actinomycetota bacterium, assembly GCA_046537785.1. GTDB lineage: Bacteria > Actinomycetota > Acidimicrobiia > Spongiisociales > ZC4RG35 > JANQRA01. The sequence continues at coordinate 35,012 of JBKHKD010000014.1, read as the reverse complement.
CACGGTTGCCGGTCTCCAGCAACAATCGGATCTTCTGCGCTACCTCGATGGCGACACCCACCTGGGCCTCTTCGGTAGACGCCCCCAGATGGGGGGTGAGAACCAGATTCGGTGCATCTCGCAGCGGCGAGTCGGCGCCCAACGGCTCCTCTTCGTAGACGTCGAGGGCGGCACCTGCGATGACGCCAGATTGCAACGCTTTGGCCAGGGCCACCTCGTCGACTACCCCACCACGGGAGGCGTTGACCACAAAGGCTGTCGGTTTCATCTTCGCCAGGCTCTCGTCACCGATTATGCCCCTGGTCTCGTGGGTCAACGGCACGTGCAACGAGACGAAGTCGGCGCGCGCTACCACATCATCCAGACCGGCCAATTCGATGTCCAGCTCGTCTGCCCGGGTGAGGGACAGATAGGGGTCGTAGGCAATGACCTCCATGTCGAACGCGTGGCATCTGATGGCCACTTCCCCCCCGATGCGCCCCGCGCCGATCAGACCCTGGGTCTTGCCACGCAGCTCCACGCCCTTGAAGGCCGCCCTGTTCCACTCTCCCCTGCGGACCGAGGCCTCGGCGGCGGGGATCCTCCGGGCAACCGATATCAGGAGGGCCATGGTCAGCTCCGCGGCCGCGATCGTGTTTCCACCGGGTGCGTTGAACACCGCAATCCCGCGCTCCGTCGCCGCTGGAATGTCGATGTTGTCGACGCCGACACCGGCCCGGCCCACGGCCTTCAGACTGGGTGCTTTGGCTAGCATCTCCCGGCTTACCCTGGTGACACTTCGGACAATGAGGGCGTCAGCTGTGGCCAGCGCCGTCTCGAAATCCGGGCTCGACGAGTCATCGACGGCGACCACATCGACCCTGTCATCGTCGAGCAGCGGGCCCAAGCCCGACATGGTCACCTTGTCAGTGACCAGGACACTGAAGGTCATGCCATCACTTCTGTAAGCACCTCGAGGAGATCCTCGAGCTCCTCCATGGTGTGATCGCCCATGTGCCCGATCCGGAAGGTGGTGTCTTTCAACTTGCCGTAGCCGCCTCCGATGACCCAGCCGCGGTCGAAGAGCTCGGCGACCACCTGACGGGAGCGATTGGTCGTGACGCAGGTGACCGTAGGAGAACGGTGTCCTTCGTCGGCAAAGATCCCAACGTCGACACCCCTGTCCCTCATCGCCTGCACCCAGTCGAAGGTACGGCTCTGCATGTCGAGATGACGCTGCCACCGGCCCTCCACCGTCTCCTTGGCGATTCGCTTCAACTGGTAATCGAGGGCATAGAGCAGAGACACCGCCGGGGTGGCGGGCGTCTGGTGCTCCTCGATCTGGGCATGAAGCTCGACGAGATCGAAGTACCAACCCTTTGCTGGCGCCTTGGCGGAACGTTCGAGCGTTGCTTCATTGGCCACGCCGAAGGCCAGACCCGGGGGTAGGGCCATTGCCTTCTGCGAGCCGGTGAGGATGAAATCGATCCCCCAGGCGTCGGTGAGGGTCTCCACCCCGCCTACCCCGGTGACGGAGTCGACGAGGAGGAGGGTGTCTTCGTGATGGCCGACCACCTCAGCAATCGCCTCAAGGTCCTGTAATGCCCCGGTCGAGGTCTCCGACTGGGACAGGGTCACCGCGTCGTAGCCACCTCCGGCGAGACGATCGGCCACCATCGCCGGGTCGTGGACGCTCCCCCATTCGACTTCGACCCGCTCCACATCCAGCCCGCAGCTCACCGCTATCTTGGCAAAACGGTCGGAAAAGGCTCCGTTCACCAGGCTGAGGACCTTGCCGTCGACGACGGCATTGCGAACAGCCGCCTCCATGAGGCCGGAGGCTGAGGAGGTAGACACGATCACCGGTCGCTGCGTCTGAAACACCGGCTCCAGGCCTTCCTGGATGCTGGCAAAGAGGTCCTGGATCGCCTGGCCGCGATGACCGATCATCGGGCCGTCCTGAGCGGCGAGGACGTCGGGACGGACTTCGGTGGGGCCGGGTAGGAAGAACCGGCCGGGCTCGAGGCGGTTGGTCATTGTGTCTGTTCTACCAGGGAGCGTTTCGATCGCGAAGACGGCTCAGTGTTCAGCCGCCACGGACGACGACGATGCCCATCGCCGCCAGGACGACCAGATAGAGACCGCAGGCCAGTACGAACCCGGCGGTGAAGAAACGGTTGATGAGCGGCTTCTCGAACTTGACGTGCATGAACCAACCAACCACGACGATGAACTTGATGGCGGACAGCACGATCAGGATCGCCGCGTTCAGGAAGCCCAGCTCCAATGAACGGTCGATGTAGTACATCGCCACCTCGATCGCAGTTACTACCGCCAGGAAGGCGGCGATCTTCCAGTACTGGCCCGGGGTGGGGTGGGAGTGTTCTTCGGTGGTCATATCGGTGGCAGGGACAAGAGATAGACGACGGTGAAGATCACGATCCAGATGATGTCGACGAAGTGCCAGTAGAGGCCGACCAGCTCCAGGTTGAGCCCGTGTTCCTCACTCAGTCCACCCTGGCGACGGGAGATGCCCCACAACGAAAGCAGCATGATGATCCCGATGGCCACGTGGGTGCCGTGGAAACCGGTAAGCACATAAAAGGCCGAAGCTGCCGGGTTGGTGGACAGCGTCATGTCGTAGACAGTGATGAACTCGTAGAACTCGAACACCTGCCCACCGAGGAAAACCGAACCGAGGGCGGCGGTGGCGAACAGCCAGGTCCGCGCTCCATTCTGGTCGTGGCGGGATAGGGCATTGTGAGCCAGGACCATGGTCAGTGACGACATCAGCAGCACGAACGAGCTGACGGAGGTGAAGGGGATGTCGTAGATCTCCGCCGGATAGGTCCCCTCGAACCCTCCCCGGTTCGAGTAGAGGAGGTAGTTGGTGATGAGGGCACCGAAGAAGAGGAACTCCGAGCTGAGGAAAACCCACATCCCCAACTTGCGGTTGTCGATACCCGTCGACTCGTGCTCCTCATGGTGGCCGACGCCGGCCTCGTGAGCGACATCACTCATCGGGCACTAACTCCGTCTCGTCGTCACTCAGGAAATCGGCCGTCTGGATCTCGACGTTGCCGCCACCCTCCTGGAAGTCATGCTCCTCGATCTCGACCTGGCCGTTGCCGCCGCCCGGCATGTGGGCGTCCTCGTCGTGTTCCATCGGCTCCTCCAGAGGCTCTATCCCCCAGCCGATGAGAGCGGCAAGGCTGATGATTGCTCCAACGAGGATCAACGCTTTGCCCCAGATGGTCTCGTGGTAGATGATCCCGTAGAAGACGACCGGGATCCCGGCGGCCATGACGATCGGGAAATACGAGGGTGCGGGCAGATGGATCGGACCGGTCGGGTTCCGCCCCACGTGCTCGAGCCTCTCGATCATCTCGTCGGCGCCCGGCTTGCGAACGGCGCGGCCTTCCTCGTCCTCGTCGTACTTGTGATGCCAGAAATGGTCGAGATGGGTTATCACGGGCACCTCGGCGAAGTTGTACTCGGGTGTCGGGTTGGGGGTGGTCCATTCGATGGTGCGGGCATCCCACGGATCGAGACCCGACTCCTCGCCGTGACGGCGGCTGTGATACCAGTTGTACATGAACACCAGGATGGCGGCGGCGATGATGAAGGCGCCGATCGTGACCCAGATGTTCCAGGTCTCCAGCCCTGTCTCAGGGGCATACTTCCAGGTGCGGCGGACCATGCCCTGAAGCCCCAGCCAGTGCATCGGAGCGAATGTCAGGTTGAATCCGATGAACATCAGCCAGAAGTGCCACTTGCCCAGAGCCGAGTTCATCACCCGTCCGGTGAGCTTGGGGAACCAGTAGTAGAGGCCGCCGAAGATGGCGAACACGGCACCACCGAACAGCACATAGTGGAAGTGGGCCACGATGTAGTAAGTGTCGGTCTGCTGCCAGTCGGAGGGGACGACAGCGTGGGTGACTCCGGAGAGGCCGCCGATGGTGAACATGGCCACAAAACCGATAGCGAACAACATCGGCGTGCTCAGCCGTAATCGGCCACCCCACATGGTCCCCAGCCAGTTGAAGATCTTGATGCCCGTGGGGATGGCGATCGTCATCGTTGCCAACCCGAACGCGGTCTGTGCCACCGGGGTGATGCCCGAGGCGAACATGTGGTGGGCCCACACGCCGAAACCGAGGAAGGCGATGGCCGCACCGGCGAAGACGACCGCCGAGTAGCCGAACAGTGGCTTGCGACTGAACACCGGGAGTATCTCGGAGACGATGCCCATGGCCGGGAGGATCAGGATGTACACCTCGGGATGACCGAACAGCCAGAAGAGGTGCTGCCACAGGATCGGATCTCCGCCACCTGAAGATGCGAAGAAGAGGCTTCCGAACTGTCTGTCGAACGTGACCATGAACAGGGCCACGGCGATGATCGGCAGCGAGAAGAGGAGCAGGAAGGCAGTCACCGTCGTCATCCAGGCGAACACCGGCATCCTCAGCAGACGCATTCCCTTGGCCCGCATGTTGAACACGGTGACGATGAAGTTGACCGCGGAGATCAGCGACGCCAGTCCGAGGATCTGCACGCCCAACGCCCAGTAGTCCATTGCGGTGCCTGGCGAATAGAGCGGCCCCGCATTGGGCTGATACCCGAACCATCCCCCGTCCGGGGAGTCCGCCAGGAAGTTTAAGGAACCGGGCCCTCCTCCCGCAGCGAGGTTGCCCGCCACTTCGTCGCCAACGGGAGCGACCGACGTCCCGAAGATGAAGGTGCTGTAGAGGAAGATCCCGCCGAAGAGAAAGATCCACCAGGAGAGGGCGTTGAGCCGTGGGAAGGCGACGTCCCGGGCCCCGATGAGCAACGGCAGCATGTAGTTCATGAACGCCGCACCGACCGGCATCACGAAGAGGAAGATCATGGTCGTGCCATGCATCGTGAACAGGGCGTTGTAGGCGCCAGCGGTGAGGAACTCCGCGTTGGCAGTGGTCAGCTGGATCCTGAGGAGAAGAGCCTCGATACCGCCGATGATGAAGAAGGTGAAGGCGGCGTAGCCGTACATGATGCCGATCTTCTTGTGGTCGACGGTGGTGATCCATCCCCACAAGCCGGTCGTCGACTTGGGCCTACGGAAGATGGTCGTGGTGGTCGGGCGTTCTGCAGTGGCGGTCATTCGAGACTCTCCAACCAGATGATAAGGGCGTCTATCTCCTGTTCGGTCAGCTCCAGATCGGGCATGAAGCTGCCGGGCTTGACCTCCGGTGGGTTGGCCAGCCAGCGCTTCAGCGCTCCCTCGCGGCTCTCGTCACTCTCGGGGAGGATGGCCCCGGCAAACGTGTTTTGCGAGGCGAAGTGGGTCAGCTCGGGGCCGTTGAACGCCTCCGGCGGGATGAGGTTCGAGGCCTCCTCGTCGTCGAAGCGGACCTGGTGGCACTGGGTGCATCGGTTCTGGAAGATCTCGTAGCCCTCAAACTCGGCGTCCCCCTCTGCGGGGAGGGCCGCTGGCTCCTGCTGATCCTCCAGCCAGCGGTCGAACTCGGCTTCGGGAACGGCCTGCACCCTCGTCCGCATCAGCGAATGGGAGAGTCCGCAGAACTCGGCGCAATGTCCCCAGTACTCCCCCGGCTCGTCGGCCTGGAGACGCAGCTCGGTGGTCTGGCCGGGGATGAGGTATCGCTTCCCGTTCAGGGCCGGGATCCAGAAGTTGTGGAGGACGTCCTCGGAGGTCATCTGGGCGCAGATCTCCTGGTCCTCGGGGATGACCATCACGTTGGCGGTGTGGATGTCAGCGTCGGGGTAGTAATACTCGAACCACCACTGGTGCCCGATGACCTCGATCTCCATTGCGTCCGGACCGCACTCGCTGAGCTCGAAGACGGAAGACACGGTGGGCACGGCGATGGCCGCCAGAATGAGGGCCGGGATCACCGTCCAAACCACCTCGAGCTTGGGGCTGCCGTGGAGCTGCTTCGGCTCCTTGGGGCTTTCCCCGCCGCGGTCGCGGAAGAAGAAGAGGATCACGATCAACGCAGCCATCACGAGCACGAACACAACCGTGGCTATCCAGAAGACCATCCAGAAGAGGCCGTCGATCTGATCGGCGAAAGGACCCGCCGGGTCGAAGGTGGTGAGAGGCTGCTCCTCGATGCCCGCGCACGCGCTCAGGAGGAGGGCCGAGCCGACAAGGGCGGTGAGACTTTTGATTCGTCGACGGATCCGGGCCATCGGGCGGCATCATACGGAGTATCAGGAATAGCGACCAACTCCATCAAGTGCCCGACTGTTCAGATCATCCGAATCGGTGCCTCGCACCGAAACAAGGCTGCAATGGTTGACCGGGACAGGAAGCACCGACATCCTGGGAGCAGCGTGACCAATAGCCGCCTCCTCCCTATGTTTCCCCTGAGCCTCACCCTGCTGCCGGGAATGGCACTGCCCCTCCGTCTCTTCGAGCCCCGATACCTTCAGATGTACGCCGACATCATCGACGACGACCGCGAGTTCGGGGTGGTGCTCATCCAGCGCGGTGTGGAGTCTCAGGACGACAGCCCGACCTACGACATTGGTTGTGTGGCATACATAGTCGGATCCGGCATCCACGAGGACGGGAACATCGCCATGGTGGCCCTCGGTCGCAACCGGCTGCGGGTTGTCGAATGGCAGGAGTCCGACCCCTATCCCCTGGCGATCATCGAGGAGTTGGAGGATGAGCCTCTGTCAGACGCCGGAATGCAGTCGCTCGAGTCGGCGGCCAACCGTCTTCCTTTGTTGATGGAGTCCGCCTCTGAGTTGAATCCCGAGCTTGAACCCACACCCCCGGAGTTGTCCGACGACCCTGTCCAGGCCCTCTACCAGCTCGCCCAGCTCGCCGGTCTCCAGGCTTTCGATCTCCAGAAGGTGCTGGAGGCGGAGACCACCGACGAGCGTGCCGCCCTGGTCGACGAGCTGCTCGGTGAGACGATGGAGATGATCGAGCTCCAACTCGAAATGGAGTGACATCAAACTCGTGTTGTGCAGACATGCGCGCTGCAACACAGCTTTCAGCCTGCCACTTCATCCAGGGCGTCACGCAGCTCGGCGTCGGAGACGGCGCCCTCGAAGGCGGCGGTGACGGTGCCGGAGGCGTCGGTCACATAGAGCCAGGGCTCCGAGGGAAGACTCCACTCCTCGACTGAGGGCACAACGACCAGGTCGTCGCGACTGCTGACGTGGATATTCTCATAGATCTCCACATGCACGTAGTTGAGTTCCGGGTAGTCGGAGTCGATCTCCTGGACCTGGTCGAGCATGGGGCCACAAGACTGCGAGGTGCACCACGCCGGAGTAGCGAAGATCAGGACCGAAGGGCCCGAGTCCACGGCCTCGGCCACCGTCATCTCGTAGTAAGACTCCTCCGGCGTGGGATCCGATGTGAGGTCTTCTATGGGAGCATCCTCGAGAGTCCTCGACTCGGACTTCGGTGCCGGGTCCCCAACCGACACCTGCGGCGGATCCTCCGACGCCATGAATCCGATGGGGGCCAATTCCCCCAGCTCGCCTGCGTCGACCGTGAGCTGGTAAGTGGCTGGTCCCGGGATGTCGACGTTGAAGGCGTACAGCCCCACCACGTCGGGAATGGTCCAGACGAACTCCCCTTCGTATTCGCCCAGAGGTGAGCCGATGTCGTCCCTCAAGACGGCGACAGGGGTCACGTCGGGCGTGGCGATCATCTCTCCGGTGGGAAGGTCGATGACAGCGACGAGGACGCGCTGTTCCCCGGTTCCGATCGAGTTGGGGCTGGATGCCAGCCGGCCCATCGAGTTGGTCTCCTCCGAACAGGCGGCGAGGGCGAGGACCGCAAAGACGAGGATGGCCAGCCGTCTCACAGCAGCAACACGTCGAGCATCACCGAGGCGAACAGGGCCGATAGATAGACCGTCGAGGTGGTGAACAGACGCATGGCCTGCTCGGGCCGGCCCACCACACGCCAGGTGTCCCAGAGGAACCAGGTGCCGAGGACGAGGGAGGCCATGAGATAGATCCAGGACATGCTTCCCAGGGGCACCAGAAGCAGTGACACCCCGACCATGAGCCCCGTGTAGAGGAGCATCCGGCGGGTCGTCGCCTCCACACCCGCCACGACCGGCAGCATCGGCACGCCTGCCGCCGCATAGTCGTCCTCATAGCGGAGGGCGAGTGCCCAAAAATGCGGTGGTGTCCAGTAGAAGACGACGAAGAACAAAACCCAGGCCGGTACGCCGACCGAGCCGGTGACCGCTGCCCAGCCAACCAGGGTCGGGGCGGCTCCGGCGGCACCTCCGATCACAATGTTCTGAACGGTGGAGCGCTTCAGGCGTCTGGTGTAGACGAAGACGTAGAAGAGCAGGGCAGCCGTGGCGAGGAGAGCGGCGAGGAGTGTCGTGAACACCCAGAGCCACAGGAACCCGGCCGCACCAAGTGCGGCACCAAAGACCAGAGCATTGCGGGGAGGCACCTCATGGCGGGCGAGAGGACGGGCCCGGGTGCGTCGCATCACCTCGTCGATGTCCCGGTCGTAGTACATGTTGAGGGCGTTGGCTCCCCCGGCGGAGAGGGTCCCTCCGATGAGGGTGGCCAGCACAAGCCAGGTTCCCGGCCAGGAGCCTGCGGCGAGAACCATAGACGGCACCGTCGTTATGAGGAGCAGTTCGATGATGCGCGGTTTGGTCAACGCGACATAGGCACCTACCCGGGTTCGGGCCCCGGGGGTGGCATCGATCAGGGGAGAATGGTGAATCTCGGTCATCCGGAGAGAATCAATAGGCCAAGGCTGGTCAGGGCAATCATCAACACGAGCATCGCGTACTGGGATCGCACTGCCTCGGGTCCGAAATCACGCAACGAACGGTCGTGGGCGAGGACGACCCCTACGAGATGTCCCCCGACGATAAACGCCACTTGCAGCAACCAGATAGGCGTCGAGGTGGTGATGAAGAAATTCACCCGGTACCCCGCGGTTCCGAACAGGTCCCAGCCCAGCCCGAATGGATCCGAAATGGCCGCGATCAGCTGCTGTCCCTCGAAGAGCACCAGAGTGAAGTAGTGGGAGACCGCGTAGGCGAGACCGATCGGCACCAGCGTATGCGCGAACCTCTGCGCTACCTGCCGCGCTGACCACTCCTCCGAAAGTGAGGCGGCTACAGCGCTGGCGGCGTAGTAGGCAAGGGCCACCAGATTGACCGAAGCAAGAAGCAGAAATGTCTCGCCCGCCACTGTTTCTCCGATGTTCCCGGTGATGGTCCGGAACCAGTCTGTACCCGACGCACCGTCGTAGGAGACGGTGGCGATCATGGTCGCGGTGAAGAACCAGAGACCGGGCCATTCCGGAATCACCGTCAGCGAACGCAGCCAGCCTCGCCAAACCAGCCTCCCCTCGGCGGTCCGGCCCAGCGGCGAGATGGAGGAGATCAGCCGGTTGTAGGGGGTGAAGAAGTCGAACATCGTCAGCCCGGTCTCCCGTCCCAGAAGAGCCATGGCCAACAGGAGCAACGCGGTGTAGCCAAGCGAGGCAAAGCCCAGGATGGTCGGATCTCCCGATCGGGGTGCAACCAGTTCCAGCCAGGCAAACGCGACGAACACCGCCGATGCCGGCCAGAGCCCGACACTGTGTGGAAGACCGATCCTCTCCATCCGACCCAGACCCAACCCCCTGCCAATCGTGCGCCAGGGATTGAGGTCGCTGTACCAGTTACCGATGAGCGCCCCCGCGAAGGGGACGACCAGCCAGAGGAGGACCCAAACGGTTACCGGGGCGATGGTAGGCCTGGTCCTGACCCGCTCCACTCCCAGGAGGTCGGGCACGACCTGGCCTATCACCAGCGACAGGCCGACGAGCCCGATGAGCGCCAAAAGAGGCCGGACCGGTAGCCGGCGCACCGGACCAAGGTAGTCGGGACCGTCCTGGAGTCGCGGTCGTCGCCAGAGAACGCTCAGGGAGAGAAAAGTGATCACGAGCACCGTGGCGGCGCCGGCCAAAAGGACCGGCATCGGGATGGGGAGGTCGCTGCGACCTCCGATGGCGTGGGCGAGAATCAACCCGATACCTCGACTTCGAACAAGACGGTGTGGCCGGTGTGCACCTCGACCTCGAAGATCCCGGGCACGTCGGCTATGAAGCTCAGGTGGAGCGGCTCGCCCGCAACCAGGGGGTAGGTGAGGTCGTATCCATGGACGTGCACCTCGTCATCGACATCGGACCTGATCCAAATGTCGACGCTCTCGCCCAACGCCACCTCGAAGACAGCGGGTCCGACGGCTTCGCCACCGACGAATTCCACGTCCAGTTCCGGGGTCGTGCTTGCCGTCGACGGGGAAGTGATGGTGGTGGTCGTCGTCGACGCCGCGCGACTGGTGGTAGTAGTCAACATCGTGGTCAGCAAGGTGTCGTCCACCGTCGTGGTGGTCGCTGCAGGCTCGGCCGATGCGCAAGCACCGACTGCGACCGCGAGCAAGATCGAGACAAGAGAGACCCGCATGGACGGGGACGGTAGTGCTTGTCCCGAAGCTCAAACGGCCCCCTAACCTCGCCCCGGTGCGTTGGGTGAAGCGGATACTGGTGTTTCTCCTGCTGGTGGTGCTGGCAGGCACCGTCTACGGCGTCTTCACCGTGCGGAACTCATTTCCCCAAGTCGATGGTGAGCTGGCGATCGAAGGGCTCGTCGACAACGTCGAAGTGCTCCGTGACGAGCTCGGGGTCCCCCACATCTACGCGTCCAACGAGCACGACCTCTTCTTCGCGCAAGGGTTCACCCACGCCCAGGACCGGTTCTGGCAGATGGACTTCTGGAGGCATATCGGGTCGGGCCGACTGTCCGAGATGTTCGGAGACTCCCAGCTGGAGACCGACATCTTCCTTCGGTCTCTCGGATTCCAGGCTCTGGCCGAGGAGGAGTGGGAGAGCCTCGGCTCGCCAAGTCGTGAAGTCCTTCAGTCATATGCGGACGGGGTCAATGCCTACCTGGACACATACTCAGGGTCGGGGATAAGTCTCGAGTACGCCATCCTGGGACTCCAGAACTCCGGCTACGAGATCGAGCCCTGGGTCCCTACGGACACGCTCATCTGGGCGAAGATGATGTCCTGGGATCTCGCCGGCAACTTCGAAGCGGAGATCGACAGGGCGCTGCTGGGCAAGGATCTCCCACCCGAACGTGTGGAGCAGCTCTACCCCACGATCGGCGACGACAAGCCGGTCATCGTCGAGTCCGGGCAGGCCGCGACCGCAGATGGTGCGACAGTCGCCATACCGGAGGAGGAGGTGGTGGCCGACCTGATGGCTGCCGGCTCGATCATCGACCGCGTGCACGAACTGACGGGTGGCGGCTTCGAAGGGATCGGTTCCAACAACTGGGTGGTCGGCGGTGAGTTGACCGAGTCCGGTCTCCCGCTACTGGCCAACGACACCCATCTCGGCATCCAGATGCCGTCGATCTGGTACGAGAACAGCCTGCATTGTGTCGAGACGACACCCGACTGCCGTTTCAACGTCGTCGGTTTCAGCTTCCCGGGCAGCCCCGGGGTGGTCATCGGCCACAATGCCCACCATGCCTGGGGAGTCACCAACCTGGCCGCCGACACCTCCGACCTGTTCATAGAGCGGGTCAATCCCGACGATCCCCGCCAGTACGAAGTGGACGGGGAGTGGGTCGATTTCGAGGTCCGCACCGAGACATTCGAAGTGGCCGGGGGCGACGAGGTGACGACCGAGATCCTCTCATCCCGGCACGGCCCGCTCATCGATGGCACTTACATCGAAGGCGGAGCCTTTGCCGGCTCATCGACGGTGGACACGCCCGACCAGCATGCGATAGCTCTCTCCTGGAGGACCCTGGAGCCTTCGACGATCATCGACGCCTTCATCGGGATCAACATGGCGACGAGCTATGACGGATTCGTGGAAGCGGCGGCGAGATGGGACATCGCTCCCCAGAACCTCGTCTATGCCGACGTGGAAGGGAACATCGCCTATCACGCCACCGGAGAGATCCCTGTTCGGGCAGGGGGTGACGGCCGATATCCCGTGCCCGGCTGGACCTCGGAGTACGACTGGGTGGGGACGATTCCGACCGAGGAGATGCCACGGTTGCTCAACCCGCCCCAGGGATTCATCGTGACGGCCAACCAGCCGGTGCTGCGACCGGGGAGCTCGCCGCTGATCGGAACCGACGCCGCCCTCGGCTATCGGGCGGCCCGCATCCAGGAGATGATCAGCGCCACGTCGTCACACGACGTGCAGACGATGCAGGACATGCAGATGGACGCCCGCGATGGCGGGGCGGAGACGGTGATCCCCTACCTTTTGGACGCCGACACGTCCGGCGACGGGGCCGCCGCCGAGATGCAGGAGCTCCTGGAGGTCTGGTCGACCGGTGACGATGCTTTTCAAGCTGACGGAGACTCGACCGGAGCCGCGGTCTACATGGCGGTCTGGCGCCATCTCCTGGCGAACCTCTTCCACGACGAACTGCCGGAGGACCAATGGCCAACCGGAGGCAGCCGGTGGTTCGAAGTCGTTGCCAGCCTGCTCACATCACCCACCGACCCCTACTGGGATGACATCTCGACCCCTGAAACCGAGACGATGGATCAGATCCTCGTCGAAGCGATGAGCGATGCTCATGCCGAGCTGACCGAGCTCCTGGGTCCGGAGACCGCCGACTGGACCTGGGGCGACCTCCACATCGCCCGCTTCGAGAACCAGAGTCTCGGCCAGTCGGGGATCGCCCCGGTGGAATGGCTCTTCAACCGCACCGCACCGCTACGGCTTGGAGGCAGTAGTTCTCTGGTCAACGCGGTGGGCTGGGACACCGACAAGTCATATCTGGTCGATTGGGTGCCGTCGCAGCGGATGGTGGCCGATCTCTCCGACCACGACTCGTCCACCTTCATCCACACCACCGGGCAGTCCGGTCATGCCTTCCACGGGAACTACGACTCGATGATCGAGATGTGGGTAGACGGCGAACATGGGCCAATGCCGTGGACGCGGCCAGCGGTTGAAGCTGTCGCCGTCGACACCATGACGATGGTGCCGACCGATTAGCCGAGGAAAGCACGCAACTCGTCGGCCACCCGGTCGGCATGGGTCCAGACCATCTCGTGACCGGCCCCGGGAATCTCGACCAGCTTCACGTCCGGGATCGCCGCCGCCAGCTCATACTGCCAGCCGGTTGGGACCAGGAAGTCGTTCCCGGGGACGATGACCATGGTCTCGACATCGAGCTTGCCGATCCAGTCTCTCGAGTCGAAGCGGAGCAGCGCGAAGGTCGCCTGAGCGCCGCTCTCGACATCGCGACGCAAGGTCTCGCGCCACACAAACCGGGCATGCTCGGGCTTGACCGAACCAGTAGCGATGAGGTACCCGCTGCGCACCTCGGGTGTGCCGAGCCCGGTTATCCGCTCCCAGGCCCGGGTGAGAATGGCCCCAATTAGGCGAAACCACCTGTAGTTCTCGGAGAGGGTGGCAAACGTGGCCATGAGGACGAGCTTGCGGACCCGCCCGGGGTGCCTCTGGACAAGAGCCTGGGCGATGACACCACCCATCGAGTACCCGACGACATCCACCTGGCCGACATCGAGGGCGTCGAGGACCCCGGCGAGATCGTCGGCGTCGTCGGACACCTCGAAGGGCAGGTCGCCACGTGCGGAAAGACCGTGGCCCCGGTGGTCGACCATGATGACCCGTCGGTCGACGGCGAGCTTGGGGGCGACCTGGTACCACTCGGTCAGAGACGACCCTGCCAATCCGTGCACCAACAGGACCGGGATCCCCTCGTCCGGTCCGATCTCACGAACCAGGAACTCGTCGTCGCCAACAAACACGGTGCGTCCCGGGACGCGGAGTGGATGAACCTGCGGCGGTCTGAACCGTGGCTCGACCCGTGGCCCCAGCAGCCGCCACAGAAGCCCGAGCCCGAGCAGCCACTTCCACCACTTCATTCGCTGAGATCCCCCACGGCGAAGGACAACTCCTCAACCGGCTGTCCACCGACGAGGTGCTCGTCGATGATCCGGTCGAGCTTCTCGATATCGAGGTTGGCGTACCAGGTGCCCTCCGGGTAGACGACAGCGATGCAGCCCTGCTCGCAGATGCGGAGACAGTCCGCCTTCGTCCTCAGGACGGTCCCCTCTCCCGGTTCGACCGGGTCGGGGTCGTGATCCATGTCCCCCTGCCACTTCGGCGGGGCGGAGGCTGCGTTGAGTTGCTTGAGACGACTCTTCAAGTGGGTCCAGAGCCGGTTGGTCTCCTCCCGTGGCGCGCATTTGGGATTCGTCTGGTCGGCGCAGAGAAAGATGTGTCTTTGCACCCTCGGGATGGAGAGGGCCTCGGCAATCTGGGTCAGACGCTCATCGGGCTCCATCGTGACCCCTCACGTGACCCTGATGGTCTCTTCGGAGCTGACCTCCCCGATATGGACCGCACCGGGGACCGACGTCACATACCCTTCGACGCTCTCCTCCGGCAACGCCACGAGGAGTCCACCCGAGGTCTGTGCGTCGATCAGCGGCTTCCACTCTTCGGTGAGGAAATCGGTTGTCACGTAGCGCTCGATCCACTTGAGGTTTCGCTGTGAGCCTCCGGGCCACATTCCCATCAGCAGAAGGTCGGCGACCCCGTCGAGGATGGGGACCGACTCGAGGTCAATGACGGCTCCAACCCCTGAGGCGACACACATCTCCCGGAGATGGCCGAGCAGGCCGAACCCGGTCACGTCGGTGGCAGCCGAGGCTTGGTGGTCTCTCAGGGCGGCGCCGGCACGCTCGTTGAGGCTGGCCATCTGCTCAATTGCCCTCCGCGCCAGGATCGGAGGGCACTTCTCTCTCTTGATCGCGGTCGTGATGATTCCGATTCCCAGCGGCTTGGTGAGGACCAGTGCGTCTCCGGGACGGGCCCCGGCGTTGGTCACGACGTCCTCATCGGCAGCGGTTCCGGTCACCGCGAAGCCGTACGTCGGCTCGGGACCGTCGATCGAGTGGCCGCCCACAACGGCACAGCCTGCGGAGACCATGACATCCATCCCGGCATTGACCACGTCCGTGGCGACATCGAAGGTCAGCTTGTCCCGCGGCCAGGCGAGATACTGGAGGGCGGTCATGGGCGTGGCCCCCATCGCATAGATGTCGGAGAGGGCGTTGGCGGCGGCGATGCGCCCCCAGTCGGACGGTGAGTCGACCACTGGGGTGAAGATGTCCACGGTCTGCACCAGAACACGGCCGTCTCCCAGCGAGAAGACGCCGGCGTCGTCGCCGGTGGCCAATCCCACCCGCAGGTCGGGATGGGTGACGGCGGCGTGATCGCGAACGGGGTCGAGGATGGTGCCCAGCTCGGCCGGGCTGAGCTTGCAGGCACACCCGGCGCCATGGCTGTACTCGGTGAGTCTTGTCTCGTTCACGGACGCGAGGTTAAGCGCCCTATTGAATAGCCAGGAGAACGTTACGCCGCGTTCGGCTTGGTGGCGACGGTGTCTCTGGCCATCTCAAGCCGCGCCCTGACATCCTCGGCGATCTCGTGGACACGCTTCTCCCCCACGAGATCGACCATGACGGCCGGATCCATGAAGTCCACCACGACACCGTCGCCCTCTGTGGTGCGCACCACCACGTTGCAGGGAAGAAGGACACCGATGGCTGGCTCGCTGTCCACAACCTGGCGGGCAAAGCCGGGATTGCATGCCCCGAGAATGAGGTAGGGGCTGTGGTCTATACCAAGTTTCTCCTTCAACACCGAAGCCATGTCGATCTCGCTGACGATGCCGAAGCCCTGCTCGGCGAGAGCTTGCTTAGTCCGTGCGACTGCCGTGGGGAAGTCTCCGTGAACGGTCACGCTGAAGTGATAGGGGGCCAACTCTGCTCCTTTGCTGTTGTATCTGTGCTTCCACGTGCCAGTTGGATCCGGTACGTGGCTAACGACGTTCTGTTCATACGGGGGCCGGCACCGCCACCAAAGCGTCACGAAGCCTCTCGAACCGGGTCCGCAGTTCGTCGGTGAGATCGAGAATGGGGTTCCCGGTGGTGATGTCGATGGCAACTGAGGGGTCCATGAGGTCGATCACGACCTCGGCGTCGGCGGTGGACCGCACGACCACGTGACATGGCAACATCTCAACGGGGTGCTCGCAGCGCACCCTCTCGCTCGCCCCGAAGATCACATGCGGGCGACGCGCCATCCCGAGCCTCTTCTGGGACACCTCCGCCATGTCGACCTCGAAGACAATGTCGAAACCCTGATTCTCCAGGGTTTTCCGGATCCGGGCTACTGCCGGGGCGAACCGGTCGTGGATTGCAAGGCTGAAGTTGTATGCAGCCACGGCAGAGACTCCTGACTCACTGACATCCCCAACCTATGCGTCACGCCTGACAGCCGGTAGGGACCATGGTCCTAAGGAATCGGGACGTCTGCCGATGGTGGCGTCGTCCCTTCCCACCGATGATCACTGGGAAGGGAGTGTATGAAATGATTGAATCGCACGACTATCAGGTTTCCATCACCGGCACCGGCCCCAAGACGGGCACGCTCGAATCCACCAGCGACGGGTTGCCACCGTTGGAGTTCGCCTCCCCACCGGAGTTCGGTGGTCCGGAGCGGATCTGGAGTCCCGAGCACCTGTTCGTGGCCTCCGTGGCTGGGTGTCTCATGACGACGTTCCAAGCCATCGCCGCCAACTCGGGAGTCGAAGTTCTCGAGTACACCGACCACAGCACCGGACATCTCCAGCGGGGGGACGACCGTCGCTACTCGATCGACCGAATCACGCTGCGGCCAACGGTGGTCATCTCGGCGGACTCGAACCCCGACAAGACACACCGTCTACTGGAGAAGGCCGAAGAGGCTTGTCTGATCGGCCGGTCGATCGTCTCCGAGCAGATCCTCGAGCCAACGGTGCTTCAGGGATCTTCCTCTCAGGTGGCTTGAAGGCCGGGGGTCGCCACGACGGTAGATAGCACGCCGGCGGCTCCGATAGCAGAGAAGAGGACGGCCTCTCATTGGCGGACTCCTTTGGAGCCCGCGGTACGCGGTACCCGGTACCTCGATGTCACCAGGACGGCACGTAGGACGTCAGCGTCTTCATGTACCCGGTGCGCTCAAAGACCTCCGGGTCAGCCACGGATTCGTAGCTGAGGCTGCCCCTGGCCTGAGCGACCGAGTCGTAGCCGTTGTCTTCCAGCCATGCTTCCAACCCGTCCCGAACCGTGGTCAGCCGTGTCGGGCCGTGCCGCAGGAGAGCGGAGGCCATCATGGTCACGTTGGCCCCGGTCAACACCGCCTTGACCGCATCCTCAGAGGTGTGGATTCCAGAAGTCGCCGCCATGTCACAGTCGACCCTCCCGTAGAGAATCGCCATCCACCGCAGCACCAGACGCAGCTCCACGGGGTCGGAGAGGATCAGATTTGGCACCACGCCGAGGGTGGTCAGGTCGATGTCGGGCTGGTAGAAGCGGTTGAACATCACGAGCGCATCTGCCCCGGCCTCGTGCAGTCGTCGCGCCATGTCCGGTATCGAGGAGAAGTAGGGACCGACCTTCACCGCAAGGGGAAGGTCCACCGATCCCTTCACCTGCTCGACCAGATCGACATAGGACTGCTCCACGTCGGCCGAGGTCTGGGAGAAGTCGGCTGGCAGCCGGTACACGTTCAGCTCGAGTGCGTCGATGCCCTGGTCGGCGAGAATCTGGGCATAGAGGGTCCAGCCGCCCGTGGAGACTCCGTTGAGGCTGGCAATGATCGGAACCCCCGCTTCCGCCCGGGCCCGCCGAATCAGATCGAGGTAGTCCTCGGGACCGGTGTTGTAGTCATCGAGCTCGGGGAAGAAGCCCTGGGGCGCCTCGCCAAAACCGTCCGCCCCCATTTCGATGCTGAAGTGGACGGCCATTGCGTCGTGTTCGATCTGCTCTTCGAACAGGCTGGGGAGGACGATGGCAGGCGCCCCGGCCGCAACGAGAGCGAGGATGTGATCGATGTCGCCTGTCAGGGGCGAAGCCGATGGCATCACCGGGCTGGCGAGGTCCAGCCCGAGATACGTCGTGGACATGTCAACGGTCATTCCTCCACCTCCACATACTCGGCCGTTCGGTGCACGTTCACCATCTGCTCGTACAGGTACCAACGGTCGTCGATGTCTTGTTGCGCTCTCTCCATGAGTCTCTCCGCACCTTCGGGATCGACCTTCCCCAGCATGGCGAACCGGGTCTCGGTCGAAGCAAACTCCTTGAAGGGAATGGTGGGTTTGCGGCTGTCGAGCCGGAGCCCCGGATCACCCGAGGCCTCCCGGGCGGGGTCATAGCGGTAGAGGGGCCAGTAGCCGGAGTCCGCAGCGGCCTTCTGATGGTCGAGCATGTTTCTCATGTCCATGCCGTGAGCGATGCAGGGACTGTATGCGATCACCAGGGAGACACCGCGGTGGGCTTCCGCCTCGGCGAGGGTCTTGACGGTCTGGGTGGGGTTGGCGCCCATAGCGATCTGACCCACGTAGACGTTGCCGTAGGACATCGCAATTTGCCCCAGATCCTTTTTGCCGGTGGTCTTGCCCCCGGTAGCGAATTTGGCGATCGCCGCCCTCGGCGTTGCCTTCGAGGCCTGACCGCCCGTGTTGGAGTAGACCTCGGTGTCGAGGACGAGGATGTTGATGTCGCGCCCTGTGGACAGGACGTGGTCGAGTCCGCCGAACCCGATGTCGTAGGCCCATCCGTCCCCACCCACGATCCAGATGCTCGACTCGATCAAGGCATCGGCCACGCCCTCGAGACGTCTGGGCAGAGGTCCGTCCATGTCGGCGAGTCTCTCCTTGAGCTCTGCCACATTGCCTCGCTGCCGTTCCACCAGGGCGTCCAGGTCGCTGTAGTCGGGGTTCTCCGCCACGTCCAGGATGTCCATGGCTAGTTGGCCCAACTCCGGAGCGAGCGCGGTGACGAGGAGGATGGCGTCGTCGCGTTGAGCCTCGAGGGCAAGACGCATCCCGAGGCCGAACTCGGCGTTGTCCTCGAACAGGCTGTTCGACCACGCCGGGCCCCTACCGTCGGCGTTGCTCGTCCAGGGCGTGGTGGGGAGATTGCCTCCATAGATCGACGAGCAGCCGGTGGCATTGGCCACCACCATCCGATCGCCCATCATCTGGGTGACCAGCTTGAGATAGGGAGTCTCGCCGCATCCGGCGCAGGCGCCCGAGAACTCGAAGAGTGGCTTGAGGAGCTGGGAGCCCTTGACCGACTGGGCGTTCACATCGGCACGGTCCATCTCGGGGATGTCGAGGAAATAGGAGAAATTGCGCCGCTCTCTCTCCAGGTGATCCCCCTTCGGCTCCATGTTGATCGCCTTGTGGCTCACGACCTCCTTGGACTTTGCCGGGCAGACCTCCACGCACACCCCACATCCGGTGCAGTCGTCGGGAGCCACCTGGATGGTGATGCGCAGGCCGCGCAGATCCTTGCCGGTCGACTCCTTCCAGAGGAACCCGTCAGGCACGGGGACATCGGGCTCGAAGGCCTTGAACCGGATGGCAGCATGGGGACAGACCAGGGCACAGCGGCCGCAGTCGATGCAGATGTCGGGATCCCAGATCGGGATCTCCTCGGCGATGGACCGCTTCTCCCACATGGCGGTACCCGTGGGAAACTCACCGTCCACAGGCATGGCCGACACTGGCAGGAGGTCGCCCTTGCCGGCCAGCATCAGTCCCGTGACTCGCTTGACGAAGTCCGGAGCGATTTCGGGTACCGGGTCGGCGATCCGCCGCTCGCTGTCGGCGGTGCCGACCTCTACCCGGTAGAGACCGGCCAGGGCCTGGTCGACGGCATCCTCGTTTCTCCGCACGACCGCCTGCCCCCGCTTTCCGTAGCTCTTCCTGATGTGCTCCTTGATGGCGACGACCGCTTCGTCGGTGTCGAGGAAGTCGGTGAGATGAAAGAAGCAGGTCTGGAGAACGGTGTTTACCCGTCCGCCCAATCCGGCGTCCCGGGCGATCCGGGCTGCATCGATGGCCCAGACGGTGAGATCCTTTTCGATGACCTGGCGCTGAGCCTCGATCGGCATCTTCTCCCAGACCGTGTCGGGGGCATGCGGACTGTTGAGCAGCACCGTCCCACCGTGACCGGCGAGCTCGAGCGCATCGATGGTCTCGAGGAAATCGAACTGGTGGACCGCAACGAAGTCGGCTTCGGAGATGAGGTATGTCGACTCGATCGGGTGTGGCGAGATGCGCAGGTGGGAGACGGTGCGCGAACCCGACTTCTTCGAGTCGTATACGAAATAGCCCTGGGCAAACAGGTCCGTCTCCTCGCCGATGATCTTCACAGAGTTCTTGTTGGCGCCGACGGTCCCGTCTGCCCCCAGACCGAAGAAGACCGCCCGGGTTACGTGGTCGGGTTCGGACCACCAGCCCGGATCAAAGTCGACGGAGGAACCGCTGACGTCGTCATGGATCCCCACCGTGAAGTGCCGTCTCGGCTCTGACTCCGCTGCCTCGGCGAAGACACCGGCGACCATCGCCGGGTTGAACTCCTTTGAGGAGAGGCCGTAGCGACCGCCGATGACGTCGGCATCGACCCCTGCTTCCGCCAGGGCGGCTACCACATCCTGATACAGAGGCTCTCCGACGGCACCAGGCTCCTTGGTCCGGTCCATCGCCACCACCCGCTTAACCGTCGAGGGGAGTGCATCTGCAAACGAACCGACGTCGAACGGCCGGTAGAGATGGATCTCCACGAGACCCACCTTGTCTCCGTCCTCGACCATCTTCGTAACGGCCTCGCGCGCCGCCCCCACACCGGAGCCCATCATCACCATGACCGTCTCGGCGTCATCGGCACCGTGGTACTCGAAGAGGTTGTATTGACGCCCGGTCTCTTCCCCGAACCGTTCCATGACCTGTGACACGATTCCCGGCACCGCCTCGTAGAAGGGGCTGACAGCCTCCCGGGCCTGGAAGAACACATCGGGATTCTGAGCGGTTCCGCGCAGACTGGGGTTGTTCGGGTTGAGGGCACGGATCCGGTGCTCGGCAATGAGGTCCTCGTCCACCAGACTCCTCACCACATCCTCGTCCACGAGTTCGATCTTGGAGACCTCATGGGAGGTGCGAAAACCGTCGAAGAAGTGGAGAAACGGGACCCTCGACTGGAGCGTGGCCAGGTGGGCCACGAGAGCCATGTCCTGGGCCTCCTGCACCGAGCCCGAGGCGAGCATGGCGAAACCGGTCTGGCGCGCCCCCATGACATCGGAGTGGTCACCGAAGATGGAGAGCGCATGGGTAGCGACAGTGCGTGCCGCCACGTGGATCACCGTCGGCGTCAGCTCCCCGGCGATCTTGTACATGTTCGGGAGCATCAGCAGCAGTCCCTGGGAGGCGGTGAAGGTGGTGCTCAGCGCGCCCGCGGTCAAGGAGCCGTGGATGGCGCCGGCCGCCCCGGCCTCGCTCTGCATCTCGACCACATCGGGGACTACACCCCACAGGTTGGGTTGGCCCTGATGGGACCAGGTGTCGGCCAGTTCCCCCATCGGGGAAGCAGGGGTGATCGGATAGATGGCGATCACCTCGCTGAGCAGGTGGGCTACCCGGGCCGCGGCCTCATTTCCGTCGACCATGGCGGGACGACGCGATGCAACAACAGTCATGACACCCAAGCTACCGGAGACACCGCGGTCTCCCGAAGGGACCAATGGCCTTTATCAATGGCTCCTTCGTCTCCTTAGAAGATCTGGACTATCAGGCCCTGTGACATATCCTGGGGAGTTCTCATGACCGAGCAATCAACCTTCCTCACCCCGACCGCGCTCGAAAAGCTCAAAGAGGAGCTGGAGCACCTGAAGACCGAGGGTCGTCAGGAGATCGAAGAGCGCATCGCCGAGGCACGTTCTCATGGAGATCTGCGCGAGAACGCCGACTACGACACAGCCAAGAACGATCAGGGTCTCATGGAGGCGCGCATCCGCAAGCTGGAGCACGTCATCAGCACCGCCGAGGTGAGGGACGTCGAGGACACCGGCAGGGTGGAAGTGGGGTCGGTCGTCACCATCGTCGACTCGGAAGGTGACGAGATGGAGTGCTTCGTCGCCTCCCAGGAGAACAAGGCCGCCGGCCTCCTTCTGGCCTCACCGGAGAGCCCTCTCGGAGCGGCTCTGCTGGGGCGGTCCGTCGGTCACGAGGTCGAATACGAAGCGCCGGCGGGCAGGATGAAGGCCACGATCAAAGAGGTCCGCCCCTACGTGGGTTGAGTCCGGCGCCTCCCACGACCTCGCAGTAGCCTGATCCCGGTTCATCGCATCCCGGGGTCACCATGAGACTGCGCCTTAGAAGCCCACGTCAACTAGCCAGGCAACTGCTCACCGTTGCCCGGCGCGACCATGAGAAGGTCGCCGACTACCTCGACGCCAACCGCGAAGCGTGGGAGGCGCTGGCGCTAGCCACACCGAGTGATGCCGCCGACATCATCGAGCAGCTCGAGGAGGAGGACGCCGCAGAACTCCTCTCCCATCTGCCTCCTGAAGATGCCGCCGAAATTCTCGAGGAGATCGCACCTGAGCTGGCCGTCGAACTACTCGAGCTCTACCCCCTCACTGAGTTGGCCGCTGCCCTCAACGAGATGCCCAGCGAGGCCGCCGCCGACCTCATCGGCGAGCTCGACGAGGATGCCACCGAGGACGTCCTGGCCGCCATGTCGGACGAGGCGGAGGACGAGGTCAGAGATCTCCTCACCTTTCCGCCCGACACCGCCGGCGGTCTCATGACCACCGAGATTGCCGCGCTCCCCCTGGGACTGACCACCGGGGAGGCAATCGAGCGGATCCGTCAGCTCCGCGAGGAGTACGAGGATCTCTCCTATGTCTACGTGGTGGACGACGACGACACGCTCCGGGGTGTCATCTCGTTCCGAGACCTGGTCTTCCGCCGACCCGGCAGTCCTCTGGCCGACGTCATGGTGCCGGACCCGGTGTCCGCCGGGACTCTCACCGACCGGGAGGAAGTGGCAGAGCTGGCCCAGCGGTACCACCTCCTGGGCATCCCGGTGGTAGACGAGCACGGCCGGCTCGTTGGGATGGTGACCACCGAAGCCGTGATAGAGGCGATCCAGGACGAGGCGACCGAGGACTTCGCCGCCGCGATGGGTGCCGGTGTGGCCGAGAACGTCTACACGAGAGTCACTTCCTCGTTCCGCATGCGAGTGCCCTGGCTCGGGGTCAATCTCCTGCTCGCCCTGGTGGTGGCTTTCGTCATCGAGACTCAGACAGGGGTCATCAGCAGCGAGCCGGTCCTGGCCGCCCTCATGCCGGTGATAGCCCTACTCGGCGGCAACGGAGGCAACCAGAGCCTTGCCGTGATGATCCGCTCTCTCGCCTCAGACGACGTGCCGGCGGCTCAGGTCCCGGCGATTCTCGGGAGACAGGCCATGTTGGGAATCCTGAACGGCGTCGCAATAGGGATCTTCTCAGCCGTAGTCAGTTGGATCTTGCTCACTGCCGATGTTTTCGAGACCAACTCTGACGCCTGGCTGGTGTCCCTGGTGGTCGCCATCGCGGCATGTGTGGTCCTCATCGTCGGTTCTGTGGCCGGTAGCGGAATACCGGTGATACTCAGAAAGTTCGGGCTCGACCCCGCCCTCGCCGCTTCCATCTTCCTCACTCTCCTCACAGACGTGGTGGGCTTCGGGGGCTTTCTCCTGCTGGCCGCCTGGTTCCTCGGCTGAACTACCAGCCCGCTCCAGATGAAACCCGGCCCGCCGGCATCAGTTGACGGCCACCCCGAGAAGCGAACCGATGAAAAAGGTGATCCCGGCAGCGGCAAGGCCGAGCAGTAGTGATCTGGCTCCGGTCTTCGGCACTCCAGTTCCGGTGACGAGAGCAGTTGCCGCGCCGAGGAGGAACAGCCCGATGGCGGCCAAACCGACGCTGGTGAAGACCGCAGCTCCCCCGGTGAGGAAGAAGAAGGGGATGACGGGGATGATCGCCCCGATTGCAAACAGGAAGAACGAGGCGATGGCCGCCTCCCAGGCGGAGCCTCCGAGCTCCTCGGGGTCGATCCCCAGCTCTTCGCGGACTTTGGTCTCGAGAAACACATCGGGATCGGACATCACGTCGCGGGCAGCCTTCTCCGCCTCCTCGGGGGCCATGCCCTTCGCCTGGTAGATCAGGGCCAGTTCCTCGGCCTCGGCTTCGGGCATGGCGAGGATCTCCTCGCGCTCGGTCTCGATTTGAGACTGGTGCAGCTCCCGAGAGCTCTGCACCGACAGCCACTCCCCCAAAGCCATCGATATCGCGCCCGCTAGCAGGCCGGCCAACCCGGACAACAGGACCGCCGGGGCGGAGAAGGCGGCGCCCGCCACTCCCATCACCAACGAAGTGTTCGACACCAGCCCGTCGTTCGCACCCAATACCGCGGCGCGCAGGGCGTTGCCTCCGACGGCCTTGTGCCGTCCCTCGAGACGGGCGAGGACGCTCCCCTTCACCCCATTCGAGGACTCGGAGCGCAGCGCGTCGAGCATGATGGCGTGTGATCGCTCGTCGGCCGCCAGCGAGGTGCCTTCGGCCTCGGGCTGGTCGTCGTACATCGTCCGACCGGACATCTCCGTCGACGCCATCACCTGGGTAATGACCGAGGGACCCATACGACGCGCCAGCCAGGCGAGGATGCGTGAGCGGAGCTCGGGGTCCCGATCGGGGACACGGGCGTCCGCAGCCCTCAACTTCTCCTCCCACAAGGCGGCGTGTCTCTCCTCGGTCTCCGCCAACCGCGTGTAGACCCCGCTCAGTGTCTCATCGGATTCAAGCTCGGCGGCGACCCGATACAGGAATGCGCCGTTCACCTCATCGGTGAAGTTCCGCCTGTATCGCTCGTGGTCATCTCGCATCGGGGCTCCTACTCGTCGCGGAGGGAAAGATACAGCTCCTCTTCCTGGTCGAAGTGGAGTCGAAGTATGGCGTGCAGGCCATAAAGCGTCCGACGGAGGTCGCGGGTGTCGGCAGGCTCGGGGCCTTCGGCCGGCAGGTCGGCGATCTGTCGCTGAAGAACATCGACGAGATGAAAGACCTCGCGATGGGCCCGGCTCATGGTCGCCATGGGGTCCTCGCCGGGGAGGATTTCGGCGATGTACGGATAGAGGTCTTCCTCGTCGGCGGTCTCGTGGGGCAGGATCTCCTCGGCCAACAGCTTTTCCACGTCGCGTAGTGACTCGGCAGCCTCCCGGGGCGGAATCTGGTCGAGTGAGTCGGCGACATCCCTGATTCGCGCCAGCTTGGGGCGAAGTGACTCGTGCTCGTCGGCCAGGCGACGTGAGATCTCCGGTGGGAGCTTGGGCCCGTTCCGGCCACCCGATGGCCCACCCAGGGCACGCAGGGCGTTGACGATCGCGATCACGTCTATCCCCTCCTGGACCAACGCTCCTGCCAACGGAGCAAGCAGCCCGAAGGAGGCCACGGTCATCGCCATCAGACTGAGCCCCATCCCTATGACGACGCTCTGGACGGCTACCCGGCGCGATCGCTGCGCGATTGAAATGGCGTCGCCCAGACGCTCCAGCTTGTCGACGACCAGAACCACGTCGGCGGCCTCCGAGGAGGCAGTCGCTCCCCTGGCTCCCATGGCCACCCCCACGTCGGCAGCGGCAAGTGCCGGAGCGTCGTTGATCCCGTCCCCCACCATGGCCGTAACACCACCGGCCCTTAGCTCCTCCAGGGCATCGACCTTGTCCCGCGGTGTCGCCTCGGCGAGAACGTCGTCGACGCCTATTGCCGTGCCGACCGAGCGGGCCACGACCGGGTGGTCTCCGGTGGCCATGATGATCTTGTTCACCCCCAGGCGGCGAAGGGACCGGATCGTGTGGGCGGCGTCCGGCCTGATCTCGTCGTCGAACACGAGACCGGCCACCACCGCGCCGTCCACCGTCACATAGACCGCAGTCGGAGCGACCTTCGAGATCCGTCTCCGGAAGTCGGCAACGGGAGGGGGCACCGGATCTCCGTCGAGAAGCCACTCCAGCTTCCCGACGGCCACGCTTCTGCCGCCGATACTCGCCTTGACACCGGACCCCGCAGTCTCGGCCACCTCATCGGGGATCTCGAGACCAAGCCCCCGTTCGTGTGCTCCCTCCACGATGGCCCTGGCGAGGCTGTGGGTCGACACCTGATCAGCCGAAGCCGCCGCGGACAGGATCTCTTCCTCGCTCCTGGCCTGGTCGAACACGGTTATCGACCGGAGGGCGGGCCGCCCCACGGTGAGGGTTCCCGTCTTGTCGATCACGACGTTGTCTATGTGACCCAGGGTTTCGAGGGCACCCCCGTCCCGGAAGACGACGCCCCGGCGGGCGGCACGCGATATGCCCGACACGAGGGCGATGGGAACCGCCAGCAGGAGTGGGCATGGGGTGGCTACCACCAGGACTGCAAGCCCCCGCACGGGGTCTCCGGATACGAGCCAGGCAAGCGCAGCACCACCGAGGGCTAGCGGCACGAACCATCCGGCCCAGCGGTCGGCCAGCCGCACCGAAGGCGCCCTCGACTCGCGGGCGCTCTCGACAAGCCGGATGATCCCCGAGTAGGTGCTGTTCTCGGCCCCTTCGGTGGCCCGCATCTCGAAGGCGTCTGCCGCGTTGACGGTCCCGCTGCTCACCAGGTCTCCGGCGAGCTTGTCGACCGGAAGGGGCTCACCGGTCAGTGCCGATTCGTCGGTGAGGGCAGAGTCACTCATCACCACTCCGTCCACAGGGATCACTTCACCGGCCTTGACCAGCAGATGATCTCCCCGGCCGATCATCTCCACATCGACAGTCTCGAGTTTCCCGTCGATCAGCTTGTGAGCCTCCCGGGGAGCCCTCTGGATCAGGGTGGTCAACTCTCTCTCGGCCCTCCCGGCGGCGTAGTCCTCGAGAAACTGGCCGGTAGCCAGCATCACACCAATGATCGAAGCCGTCAGCAGTTCCCCCAGGGCAAGCGCGGCCGCCACGGCGAGCAGGGCGATGACATCGACACCGGGCTGGCGCCGACGCAGCTTGATGACCATCTCCCGGAGAAGGGGGAGCAACGGGACCACGGCCACGGCAACGAGGAGGACGTCGACGCCCGTGTCAAAACCCATCAGCGCGAGTGCGCCGGCAAGGAGAAGACCGGCCAACGTGAAAACGAGGATGGGCCGGGTAGTGGAGGTCACGTCGCCATTGAACCTCACACGGCGCAGCGCGTGACAGGGCAGGAGGACCCCTTTCTCATTGGACGAATACCGTCAACGGCCCGAAGACCGGCCGTGCACCTGATCGACAGGAGCGGCGGCCCTGTCTCATGAACTCGTCGCCGAGTCGTGGGTCTTGACGAGGGCACACCAGGCCCCGGCCCCAGCTCTGCTCTCCACACCTCTCACTGGAAACGGGAGGGCTGACACCACATCGGCTGTGCTGAGGTAGATGGGAGTCTGGTCACCGCTCGAGTTGACCCAGAGAAGCACACCGCCGACGTGGAGCGCGCGGGCCACCTCAGCCGGGAACAGGAATGCGTTAATGAGCACCACGGCGTCGGCAGCGCCGTCGCGGACCGGAAGACGTCCCCCGTCGGCTTGGACCTTACGGCCGGTCTCCGGCGCCCGGGCCAGCATCTGCCAGGACAGCTCGACTGTGAGCAGCACATCGAACCGACTCTCCAGCAGTGGCGTGTAGGTCCCTATCCCCGAGCCGACCTCGACGCATAACCCGCTTCCTCCCAGCAACGGGTCGAGACCCCGGCTGAGGGCGTCGTGAACTATGGCAGTCCGTTCCGGCGAGGTCCGCGTGTGCCACTCGGGTGCCAACGTGTCGAACGTCCGGGTCACCAGGGCTTCGGCCTCGCGATCCCACGAGCCGTGCTCGAGACCCGCGATGCGTCGGGTTATTATCCGCATTGGATGGGAGCTAGTACCGATCCCGGACGGCTCATGGCCGGGAACGTCACGCGGCGGCAAGCTCTCGATCAAGACACCGCCAGGTTAGAAAGCGGGCGGGCGAGTGCCCTGTCTCATGACGTCGGCGAGGATCAAGCGAGTCAGCGGCAACCCGATGACCTGCCGGAGTTGGAGGTTCAGAGTCAGCTATGCGAGACGAGCACCCAGCCCGAACCCAGGGTTGTGGACGTCGCTGAGCGATGTCTCTGGCCCAAAGTTGGCGGGGGGCAACATAGTGACGCGAACCCGGGGTTGTGGACGTCGCTGAGCGATGTCTCTGGCCCAAAGTTGGCGGGCGGGGGCACCGAGTTCAGCTGCCGATAGCTCCGCCGGGAAACTCCGAGAAAGGTCCGCGGAAGTCGATGCGTGCCCTGCCGGTCACGGTGACGAAGTGATGCTGTTCAAGCAGCTCGGTCTCCTCTTCAGTCCTCTCGTCCTCGGGTTTGAGGAACGCTTCCGCGGCAGCCTCGTCGCGGAAGATCTCGATCCCGTAGAGGTCGGGGTCGGCCTCGAGGAGATCAAAGACGAAATTCTGGAGGTCGACGTCGGTGTAGGCACCGTCGGGAATGACTATGTGCTGGGCAACACCGTCCTCGTTCGGTATCTCGTGGACCACCTCATGTTCGGATACGGCCTCGCCTACCAGGGTCGTCGAAGGTGATGCAGAGTCCCCGTCGTCATCGGAGCCCGCCGTCGTAGTGGTGGTGGCGTCGGAAGGCTGATCCGTCGCTCCGGTTATGACCGTCGAATCGGTCGTCAGCTCGGCGTCGTCGCCATTGCAGGCGACGCCAACCATTGCGATCAGGGCGGAGAGGGCAATCCAACGAATTCTCATGTGGTCACCTAACGAAAGCTAGCGCCGGAGGGTTCCTTACCCCACCAACTCTCCGAATACACCTGCGAGGCGCTCGGTGACCGGGCCCCGGTCCCAGGACCTCTCCCCAACCAGGGTCACGGGTTGCACCTCCCGGATGGTGGACCAGGCCATGACCTCCGTGGCCGCGTCGAGTCGGCGAAGATCCCATTCGCCCTCGACGATCTCAATGGCGAGGCTGGCGGCCAGGTCGAGGACGATTCTCCTGGTAATCGAGTCGAGGATCCCCAGGTCGAGACTGGGAGTCTCGAGGATCTCGTCGACAATCCAACCTACGGAGAACGTTGGTCCTTCCAGAATGATGTCTCGGTCTGCGACGAGCAGTGCATCGTCGAATCCCTCCGACTTCGCCCTGCGGCTCGCCGCCACATTGGGGGCATAGGAGATGACCTTTGCCCCGGCGAGATCCCAGTCGACGCCGGCTGCATGCCATGGTGCGGCCACCGGCAACAGTCGCGCCGGCTGCTGACTTCGCTCCCAGTCGTGACCGAAGACGATGACATTCGATGGGTCGTCGAGACCCGGCACGCTGGCACCTCTCGTGACCACCACCCTGACCGCCCCGTCCCCGATCGCCTCCGAAGTCTGTGTTATCCACTCTTCCAGGGATCCGCGGGGAGGAAGCGCAATGTCGAGGGCGGTGGCGCTCCGCTCCAGACGATCGAGGTGCTCGCCGAGGGCGAACGGCCAGCCTCCATATGCCCTGAGCACCTCAAAACAACCGTCCCCGCGCAGGACCGAAGAGTCGGTCACCGGAATGCGTCCGTCGGACGGTGCCCCGTTGATGAGAACTTCGGTGATCACGGGATTCGGGGCCGGTATTGATTGGTGATGGGCAGACGGCGGTCCTTGCCGAAAGCCTTGGTGGTGATCTTGACACCCGGAGCCGACTGCCTCCTCTTGTACTCGTTGCGGTCGACCAACCCGGCCACCTTCAGCACCGTGGCCCCGTCATACCCTTCCTCCACGATCTCGACCACCCCCATGTCGTCTTCGATGTAGCGCTGGAGGATGGCGTCGAGCACCTCATAGGGCGGCAGCGAATCGGAGTCCTTCTGGTCGGGCCGCAGCTCGGCGGAGGGCGACTTGTCGATGGTGCTCTGCGGAATCACCTCACCGTCTTTGTTCCGCCATCGGGCCAACTCGTAGACAACGGTCTTGAAGACATCCTTCAGCACCGAATAACCCCCCACCATGTCGCCATAGAGAGTGGCATAGCCGGCGGCCATCTCCGACTTGTTGCCAGCGGCGAGGACCATCGGCCCGAACTTGTTGGAGATCGCCATGACGATCACTCCCCGGGCACGGGCCTGGAGGTTCTCCTCGGCAACGCCGAAGTCGGTGCCTTCGAAGATCTCCGACAGGGCTTCGAGCTGGGCCGTGTATATCCCGTCGATCGGTATCAGGTCGAAACGGATGCCGAGATTCCGGGCCAGTGCTTCGGCGT
This sequence comes from Actinomycetota bacterium, assembly GCA_046537785.1. Lineage (GTDB taxonomy): Bacteria > Actinomycetota > Acidimicrobiia > Spongiisociales > ZC4RG35 > JANQRA01. The sequence continues at coordinate 4,837 of JBKHKD010000014.1, read as the reverse complement.
CGTCGACGGAATGCCGGGAGGAGAACCTCGAGGGCATGCCCACGCCCCAGACCGACTCGGGACCGAGGGCGTCTGCGGCGATGGCTGCGGTCAAGGCCGAGTCGATACCTCCGGAGACAGCCACGACGACCCGGTCGAAACCATTCTTCCGGCAGTAGTCGCGCAAACCCAGCGTGAGGGCCCGGTAGATCTCCTCGGTGGCTTCCAGCAGAGGGGTGATAGTTCCCCTCTCGACTTCCTCATCGTCGACCGGCACGTCGACCACGAAAAAGTCCTCTTCGAACTGGGGAGAGCGGTGGATGATCTCGCCATCCGCCGTCATGACCACTGATGCCCCGTCGAAGACCAGTTCGTCCTGGCCCGAAACGAGATTGAGGTAGACGACCGCGGCATTCCCGGCGCGAGCGCGGGCAGCCAGCATCTCCTCGCGCTCCAACGCCTTGCCGCGGTGGAACGGGGAGGCATTGATGTTCAAGAGCACACTGGCGCCAGCGGCGGCCTGCTGCGAAGGCGGGCCATCGGGTAGCCAGATGTCCTCACAGACGGACACACCCACCGGAACACCGGCGATCTCCCAGACCCGAGCCGGGTGTTCACCCATGACGAAATACCGGTCCTCGTCAAACACCCCGTAGTTCGGCAGGAGAACCTTGTGGTAGATCCCCCGCAGTTTCCCGTCTGACATCACCGCGGCCGCGTTGGCCACCGCACGCCGCCCGGCGTCCTCGGCCTCGCTGTGACCTCCGGTGGTGAAGTCGACGAAACCGACCACCGTCGCGACCGGCCCCGAGCGCCGGGCCAGCCGCCACATGGCCTCGATGTTGGCCTCCACGAAGTCACGTCTGAGCACGAGGTCCTCCGGCGGATAACCGGGGATCGCCAGTTCCGGGAGTAAGAGCACGTCGGCTCCCGCCTCGGCGGCGCGGTCCATTGCAGCGGCGATCTTCTCCTCGTTGCCGGGGATGTCTCCAACCGTGAGGTTCAGCTGTGCCCCGGCGATCTTCAACGACATGCAGACACGATACCCAGTGGCGGGCCCGTGTCCCGGGTCGGCATCGAGTGGCGGAACCGTCATAGCCTGAGGCTGTGACCGATACCCGACGTACCTCCGAGACGCTCCGCGAGGTCAGCCCCCCGTTGGCCGATGCTCTCGACAGACACCCCGAACTCGTCGAAGGCCCGAGCAAAGATCAAAGCGTCAGCCTGCGTCTCCAGGCGATACTGATTGGCGTCGCCCTCGCCGACCTCGAGGGACGGGCCGATCTCGTCGAGTCGACCGCCCGTCTGTCCGACGCCATCGACGAGCTGGTCGACGATGCGCTGGAGACCGTGATCACCGAGGTCGCCGACCGCTACCCGATCGCCCGGGACATCGGTTTCGCCGTCGTGGCTATGGGGAAGTGGGGGGCCCGAGAGCTCAACTACTACTCGGACATCGACCTCGTCTTCGTCCACGAGCCGGTCGAAGGAAAGGACACCGAGAGCCGGGCGGCCGCTCTCGGGATAGCTAGTCGTTTCCTGTCGGCTGTGTCCGCCCCGACGTTCGATGGTCCTTCACTGAACGTGGACCCCGACCTCAGACCCGAGGGGACCATGGGTCCACTGTCGCGCAGCCTCGAGGGCTATTCCGGCTACTACGAGCGCTGGAGCGAGGCGTGGGAGCTCCAGGCTCTACTGAAAGCCCGCGCCGCCGCTGGCGACAAGGAGCTAGGACAGCGATTCCGGGAGATGTGCGACAGGATCGTCTGGGAGGAGGGCCTCGACGTCGACGCCCTCCGCAGCATCCGCGCCATCAAGGCCCAGGTCGAGAACGGGGCGAAGACGGTCGACATAAAACGCTCGCGGGGGGGAATACGGGACATCGAGTTCGCGGTGCAGCTGCTCCAGCTCGTGCACGGGCGGTTCGACTCCGACCTCAGGGTCACCTCCACGCTCGGGGCCATCGACGCCCTGAGTCGCCACGGTTACATCGAAGAAGCCGAGGCGGAGCGACTCTCCGACGCCTACCGATTCTTGAGAAACGTGGAGCACTGCCTCCAACTCCGGGAGCTGAAACAGACCCACACCCTGCCCGCAGACCCCGACACCCGGGAGTGGCTGGGTCGTTCACTTGGCTTCACCAGGGATCCAATCACGCAGTTCGACGAACGATTGGCCGAGGTTCGCGAGTCGGCCCGGGACCTGCATGAGCGTCTCTATTTCCGCCCGATCCTCGATTCGCTGGCGGGTCTCGACGACGCCCGCCTCGACCCCGCCGCGGCCACCATCCGCCTGGAGGCTCTTGGCTACCGCGACGTGGTCGCGGCCACGAAGGCCGTCGCGGACCTGACTTCAGGTCTCAGTCGCCGCTCGCGGGTTATGCATCAGGTCCTGCCCCTCATGCTCGATTGGCTTTCGCAGTCACCCGACCCTGACCTCGGCCTCGCCCAGTTGCGCGTGCTGATGGCACGCACGAAAGACCACTCCGCGCTGATCACACTCCTCCAGAACAATCCGGTCGCGGGCGAGCGTCTCTGCACTCTGCTCGGCACGGGAAGGCTCGTGGGCGACCTTATGGATCGCATACCGGAGTTCATCCCCCGCCTTGCAGACGACGAGGCCATCTCCAGGATCCGAAACCGTGAAGACGCGACCAAACGTCTGTTGGGGGTGCTCGACTCAAGACCGGAGGACGACGCCCGGATCGGCACGATCCGTCGGTTCGTCCGCCGCAGGAAGCTTCGGATCGCTGCCCGGGACATTCTCGGAAGTGCACCGCCGGAGTCGACGCTGACCTCGCTCTCCGACAGCGCCGACGCAGCGGTTGCAGGTGCCCTCCACATCACAGACGAACCGGACGAGGGCTTCGGCGTGATTGCGATGGGCAAGTGGGGCGGACGCGAACTGTCGTACGGGTCGGACATCGACCTGATATACGTCCACGGAGATACCAGCCCCGAACGCGGGATGCGGATGGCGGCGGGGCTCGAGAGGATTCTCTCTCAGCCCAGTCGCCATGGGGAGGCCTACGAACTCGATGCCGGACTCCGGCCCGAGGGGAAGAGCGGGCCGCTCACCCGGTCCCTCGATTCCTACAGGAGGTATTACGAGGAGTGGGTCGAGCCATGGGAGCTGTTGACCCTGGTCAAGGCCAGGCCGGCGGCCGGAGACCAGGACTTGCTGGCCGACTACTTCGAGATGATCGAGCCCATCGTGTGGAGAGAGGAAGTCCCCAACGATGTGATCCACGGAATCCGCTCGATCAAAGCGAGAATCGAATCGGAGCGCATTCCCTCTCACGAGGACCCGGACTTCCATCTCAAACTCGGCCCGGGAGGTCTCAGCGACGTCGAGTTCCTGGTCCAACTCATGCAGCTGCGACACGGTGGGGAAGCACCGGAGCTGCGAGTCACCGGCACCTTCGCCGCGCTCGAGGCTCTCCGAGACACCGGGCTCCTCGCCAGGAGTGACTACACCGCTCTCTACAACGCCTATCTGTTCTGCACCAGGGCCCGTTTGCGGCTCCACCTACAAAGTGGGCGCCCCTCGGACTCGCTGCCGACAGACCGGGCCGAGACAGCGCGCCTGGCCGCCTCCCTCGGCTTCGACCGCACCGGAACCCTGCGGGAGGAGTATCTCAAGCACACGAGACGGGCCCGACGAACCTTCGAGCGTCTCTTCTACGAATGAGTCGGCGCGGTTAGTGTCGCTTCATGGCTCGCCATGACGAGCTGGCGAAGCTGGTTGAGGAGATCGCCCCTCAGGTCATTGAACTGCGGCACGCCCTCCACCGACAACCCGAGCCGGCGTATCACGAATATCGCACCACCGAGCTGATCAGGGCCTTCATCACCAGATGTGGTCTCGAGTTCAACGGACGCCACCCGAAGACGGGCGGATGGGTCGACATCGGTCCGCACCCTTCGATCGGGTTCCGCGCCGACATCGACGCCCTGCCCATCACCGAGCCAACTGACAACTCTCCTCGCTCGACCGTAAAGGGGTGGATGCATGCGTGCGGCCATGACGCCCATGCTGCCGTCGCCGCCGGAATCGCAGCCACTCTGGTGCGTCTCGACCCCGAGATTGGCGTGCGGATCATCTTCCAGCCAGCGGAAGAGTCTTTTCCCGGAGGTGCGATCGAGCTAGTCGAAGAGGGGATCGTCGACGGACTGCGCGGTCTTCTCGCCTTCCACGTCGACCCGACACTCCGCGTCGGGCGGATCGGAGCCCGGGTCGGGCCCATCACGGCCGGTTCGGACGTGACGACCATCACGATTCACGGACTGGGCGGCCACACGTCGCGACCGCACAAGACCGTGGACGTCGTCGCCGCCGCGGCGAGAGTTGCTGCCGAACTCCCGTCAGCAATCCGGGATGCGGCCGATGCCCGCTCCCCGGTCGTCACCGCCTTTGGCTCTATCCACGGAGGCAACGCCCCCAATGTCATTCCCACCGAGGTGCAGTTGCGAGGGACCGTCCGAACACTCGACTCAGAGCTGTGGGACGTCCTTCCGTCGCTGGTCGACAAGCTTCTCGGATCGATCCTGGCGGTCGGCGGAGCTCGTTACACCCTGGACTACCAGCAGGGACTGGCTCCCGTGGTCAACGACGAGATGGTCGTCCATCGAGCCACGAACGGAATCTCGTCGCATTTTGGCGAGAGTGCGGTGGTCGACACCGAGACATCGATGGGTGGTGAGGACTTCTCCAACTATCTGACAGAGACCCCCGGCGCGTTGCTCCGTCTCGGAGCGGCGTCCGGTGGCGGCGACCTCCATTCGGCCTCCTTCGCCCTCAACGAGGACGCCATCGTCTTCGGCATCCACGCCGGAGTCTCTGCCCTCCTGGGTCTGCG
>JBKHKD010000013.1:0-82144 GCA_046537785.1 Actinomycetota bacterium | reverse complement strand
CTGCTGCCTCCCGTAGGAGTCTGGACCGTGTCTCAGTTCCAGTGTGGCTGATCGTCCTCTCAGACCAGCTACTCGTCGATGCCTTGGTAGGCCTTTACCCCACCAACTAGCTGATAAGCCGCGAGCCCATCCCACAGCACAAAGGCCTTTCCTCGATCAACCATGCGATTGTTCGAGGGAATCCGGTATTAATCCAAGTTTCCTTGGGCTATCCCGGTCTGTGGGGCAGGTTGCTCACGTGTTACTCACCCGTTCGCCGCTCCGTCATACCCTGTTCTTACGAACTGGGCATGCGTCGCTCGACTTGCATGCATTAGGCACGCCGCCAGCGTTCATCCTGAGCCAGGATCAAACTCTCCAACGTACATTCATGGCTCCTCACCCGGAGGTGGGGAGCAATCCTGTCATGAAGGGTTTGGTTTGGGTCCCGGGGTCGTGAGGACCCCGAGCTTTGATTTACTCATGTGATTGTCACCGTGCGACCCGAGGGTCGCTGGCTAATCACCGCTGGTGCTCAGCTCCTACCCTTACGGAGGAGTGGGCACCGCTGGCTGTTTTGGCACATTGTTCAGTTGTCAAGGAGCCCACAGCTCCGCGGTCTGATGTTCTGTTCTTTTCAGGCCGGTCGGCGATCATACCGCGACCTGTACGCAGAAACAACACGGCGCAGTCCGAATCGTGGACTCCACCGCTGGCGGACACACGGACTGTTTTCGCCCGTGTGCAACCAATAGTACAACCGTTCTCGGACTAGTCCAAGCGGAATTCGTTCATTCTCGAGGCTCTGGGTTTCACATGTGAGCCACAGAACCTGAGGTACGCGGTTCCATCTAGTCGGTGAGCTGGACGAAGCGGCGTTTCCCTACCCGCAGGACCTTCCCTGCCAGGTTATGACGGTCGAATTCCTGGTCGGAGACAACCTCGTCGTCGACACGAACCGCACCCTGGGAGATCAGACGCCGGGCCTCGTTCCCGGAGACATCAAAGGCATCTCTGATGAGGCCGGGAAGGCTGATCGCATCACCGGCAGGCAGTCGAAACTTCTCCAGATCGTCCGGTGTGCCACCTTGTTTGAACACCCGGTCGAAGGCCCGCTCCGCCTCCGAGGCGGCCTCTTCTCCCCAGTAGAGAGTCACCACCGAGCGGGCGAGGTGACGTTTGGCCTCGTTGGGATGGAGCTCACCGGACTCGAGACCGGCCTCGAGCTTCGCTGCGGCGTCCTCGTCGTAGTCGGCCGCCAGGCGGAACCACTCTCCCATCGCTTCGTCGGGAATGCTCATGGTCTTTCCGAACATCTCGGAAGGTTCGTCCTCAACACCGATGTAGTTGCCGATCGACTGGGACATCTTCTGGGTGCCGTCGGTGCCGACGAGCAGCGGCATCGTCACTGCCACCTGGGGCTCCTGTCCGTACCGCTCCTGGACGACGCGTCCCATCATGAGATTCCAGAGCTGGTCGCTGCCCCCGAGCTCGATATCTGCCTCGACGGCCACAGAGTCGTATCCCTGGAGGAGCGGGTAGAGGAACTCCATCACCGAGATGGGAACTCCCGTGTCGAAACGTTTGGCGAAATCGGAGCGCTCCAACATCTGGGCGACCGTGGCCGATGACGTCAACTCCAGCATCTCGTACATGTCGAAGCCGGCGAGCCACTCGGAGTTCCTACGGATCTCGAGATTGTCGGAGAGAAGTACCCGTTCGAACTGGCTGAGTATGTTCTCCGCGTACTCGTTGACCTCATCGGTGGTCAGCCGTCTGCGCTGGGCATCTCGATCGCTGGGGTCGCCGACCTGGGCGGTGAAGTCTCCGACGATCAGCACCGCGGTATGGCCCATCTCCTGGAACTGGCGAAGTTTGCGGAGCACCACTGCCCATCCGAGGGTGACCGCAGGTGCGGTCGGATCCAGTCCCAGCTTCACCCGCAGGGGCCGGTTGAGCTCCAGTTTCGCAGCGAGCTCCTCGCGGGGAACTACCTGGTCGGTGTGACGGAGCGCTTTGGCGAGATCGGATGCAGACACGAAGGGAGAGTAAACCGAACCGGATCTAGAACGAGAAGTGTTTGATGGGCTCGCCCTCGTCGGCAATGTGAGTCATGGCATCGATCCCGATCTCCAGATGGTGCGCCGCCCAATCCCGGGTGACGACCCGATCGCTGGCCTCTGTCTTGATCCCCTCTGGAGTCGTGGGCACATCGGAGACGAGGAGAAGCGCGCCCCGGGAGATGTTGTTGTGATGCCCGACTACGAAAATCGTCGCTGTCTCCATGTCGATGGCGAGGGCGGTGAGTGCCCGGAGACGGTCGAGGAAGCGTTGGTCATGCTCCCAAAGCCTCCGGTTAGTCGTATACACCACGCCCGTCCTGTATTCGAACTTGCGTTCGACGATCTTCTCGGAGACGAACTTGTGGAGTTTGAAAGATGGGAGCGCGGGGACCTCCGGGGGGAAGTAGTCGTTGGAGGTGCCCTCGCCCCGGATAGCCGCGATGGGGAGGATGAAGTGGCCGATCTCCGTCGATTGCTTGAGCCCGCCACATTTGCCGAGGAAGAGCACTCCCTCAGGCATACGGGCGGTGAGGAGGTCCATGATCGTGGCGGCGTTTGCGGTGCCGATGCCAAAGTTGACGATGGTGAGCCCTTCTCCGTTGCTGGCTGACTGCATGGGGCGATCGAGACCCCTGACCTGGCAGTCGAAGCGCTTGGCGAAGGCGTCGACGTAGTTCTTGAAGTTGGTGAGCAGCACGTAGTCGCCGAACTCGTCCACATCGAGCCCGGTGTATCTGGGCAACCAGTCCCTGGCGATGGCCCCCTTGCTGATCGTTTCTGGGTCGGTCATGGACTCGAGGTTAAGCCGATAGCTGAGCCGCAGACACGAAACGCCAGGGAAGGTCCTTGGCCTTGGAGATTCCGATGCGGGGTGTCGCCATGACCATCTCGGGCTTCTCGCCTTCGTCGAGGTACACGATCGATGACGGGTCCAGCAAATCGGTCCCGTTCATGGCAATGACGATCCCCAATGCCTGGCATAGCTTCCCGGGTCCGTTGGCGAGGTCCGAGGAGCGACCTCGTCGTCTCCTGGCGATGGTCTCGCCGTCGATGACATCGCCGCCCCGGATGAGCACTCCCCAGCCGACCCCTTCGGGGCCCGCGGCCGTGTTGGCGCAGTTGTGGATCCCGTAGGAGCGGTAGACATAAAGCGTGCCGGGCTTGCGGAACATGGATCGGTTTCTTTCGGTCTCGCCCCGGAAGGCATGTGACGCCGGATCTTCCTTGCCTTTGTAGGCCTCCACCTCGTTGATCCGCACCCGTACCAGCTGTCCATCGACCCGGGACACAAGGTCGGCACCCAGGAGCCGGGGCGCCGCTTCCTCGGGTGCAGCGGACAGGATGTCCTCCAACTCCCGGACTCGGGTCATCAAGCTCCCCGAAGCCGGGCACCCAGGGCCCCCGCAGCGGAGATCATGGCCTCGCGCAGAGTGCCGATCTCCTTCTGATCGAGGGTGCGGTCGGGGGCGCGCAACCGGTAGCGGATCGCCAGGGCCCTTTGTCCCTCACCGACAGCGGCGCCCTTGAACTCGTCGAACACACGGGCGAACTCGACGAGACCGTCCGCCGCATCGACGGTGGCATCGATGAGAGTCCGGGCAGGAAGATCTTCGGCGGCCAGGAAGCTGAGATCAAAATCGACATGCGGATAGACCGAGGGGGTGGTAGCGAGCCGAAATGGGACCGGCTCGAGTATCGGGGAGAGATCGAGCTCCGCTACCGCCACCCGTCCCTCGATCTCGAGATAACGGGTTGCACTGGGGGCGAGCTCGCCGACGTGGCCGATCACGTCACCATTCACCTTCACTGCAGCAGTGCGCCCGGGATGAAAGCCTGGCCGCTCTGTCGGCTCCACTGCGGCGTCGATTCCGAGGGTCTCCGCGAGATGCCTCCAAATCGCGAGCGAGAGCGGGCCGTCCGCCTGGTGGGCGGCACCGTCGAGAGTCACCAGTCCGGCGTCCCCGACCACTGCCCAGCCCAGGCGATCGAACTGAACGGGGAGTCGACCGTCCGTGGGGTCCGGATCAGCAGAGAAAACCTTTCCAAACTCGAATAACGCCACCGAACGGTTGCCGTGAGACTGGTTGTACCTGAGGTCGTTGAGGAGCCCCGGGAGGATGGAGGGGCGCAGCTTGCTCTCCTCCTCACGCAGGGGGTTCTTGACGGTGAGAAGGTCGGAGCCGTCGGTGTCGATGCCGAGGCCGTTGAGGTCGTCGACGCTCACGAAAGGCAGGTTGATCGCCTGGCTGAGACCAATCCCGACCAGTGTGGAGTTGAGCTTGCGCTGACGGGTCTGCTGTGGCGTCAGACCACCCGCTGGGCCCGTCGGAAGGGTGGCGTCGAATTGGTCGTAACCGTGGATGCGGGCAATCTCTTCCACCAGGTCAGCGGAGCGGGTGAGATCCGGCCGGAAGGTGGGCACCGTGACGGTCATCGGATCCGACCCTTCCACTTCCATCCCGAGACGTTCCAGGATGTGCTTCACCCCTTGGGGATCGAAACCCGACCCGAGGAGACGGATCACTTCGCTCATCGTGAGCTCGACCTCCCAGGGGTCGACACTCACCGCCACCTCATCGACCGCACCTTCGAGGATGGCGCCTCCAGCCACGGCCTGGACCAATGCACTCGCCCTCCGGTTGGCGATGTCGGCCAGGCTGGGATCGACCCCCCTTTCGAACCTGGTGGCGGCTTCGGAGCGAAGGTCGTGGCGGCGCCACATGTTCATGATCGTGGGCGGGTCCCAGGAGGCTGCCTCCATCAGGACCCGGGTGGTCTCCTCTGACACCTCGCTGCGGGCACCGCCCATAGTTCCCGACATCGAAGTGGGGCCGTCTTCGTCGTAGATGATGAGATCATCGGTCGACAGCGTGCGTTCCACGTGGTCCAGAGTCTCGAGTGTTTCTCCCTCCGAGGCCCTCTTCACGACGAGACGGTCTCCGGCGATGGAGTCGGCGTCGAAGGCGTGGAGAGGGTGGCCGAGTTCAAACATCACGTAGTTGGTGATGTCGACGACATTGGAGACCGACCGCACGCCGATCTTGTGGAGCCGGTGCCTGATACGAAGCGGCGACGGTCCCACAGCGACATCTCGAATCTCACGAGCGGTGAACCGCCGACAGCCGGCCGGGTCGGCGATCTCCACGCGTATCGGGGTCGCTTCGGGCACGGTCTGCATCTCGATGGCCGGCACACGGGTATCCACGTCGAACCAGGCACCCAGGTCCCGGGCAATGCCCAGGATCGAAAGGGCATCGGGGCGATTGGTGGTGATCTCGAGATCGAAGATGACGTCTGGCAGCTCCACGAGATCGGCAAAGACCGTGCCGACCTCGAAACCTTCATCCAGGACCAGGATCCCGGACTGATCTTCTCCCAAACCAAGCTCCTTCTCGGAGCAGATCATCCCGTTCGATTCGACTCCGCGAATCTCGCGCTGGCTTATCTTGAAGTCCCCCGGCAATACCGCACCTGGTCGGGCAACTGGGACGATTGCCCCGGCTTCGAAGTTCCACGCTCCACAGATGATCTGTGAAGGCCCGGTGCCGCTGTCGACCTGACAGACCCTGATTCGGTCCGCATCGGGATGCGGAGCGATCTCGAGCACCTCCCCTACAAAGACATTCGACCATTCCGCGTCGAGATGTTCGACTCCCTCGACGGTGTGGCCCAGCATGTCGAGAGCATGGGACAGCTCGCCCACATCGGTAGTGGGCAGATCGATGAACTCCTGGAGCCAGGCGAGAGAGACCTTCATCGGAACTGCCCCAGAAAACGGATGTCGTTGTCGATGAAGTGACGCAGCGAGTCGATGCCGTGCCGGACCATGGCAATGCGCTCAGGGCCCATTCCAAAGGCAAAGCCAGTGACCTCTGAGGGGTCGTAGCCGGCTGTCTCGATGACGGAGGGGTCGACCATGCCACAGCCGAGCAGCTCCAGCCATCCCGCACCACCGCAGACACGGCACCCCGGCACACCTCCGTCGCAGTTGAAACAGGAGACGTCGAGTTCAGCGCTGGGCTCGGTGAACGGAAAGAAGTGAGGTCGTAGCCTGACTTCGCTCTGCGGTCCGAAGAACTCCCGGGCGAAGTGGAGCAATGTGCCCTTCAGATCGCTGAACTGAATGTTCTCGTCGACCGCCAGACCCTCGATCTGAAAGAACACAGGCAAGTGGGTGGCATCGATGGTGTCCTTGCGGTAGCAGCGCCCCGGAACCACCACGTATACCGGAGGCTCATGACTCTCCATCCAACGTGCCTGCACCGGAGACGTGTGAGTTCGCAGCAGCACCTCGTCGCCGGGGTCACCCCAGTCGAGGTACATCGTGTCCGACTCCCAGCGAGAAGGGTGAGTCGGAGGCGTGTTGAGGGCGTCGAAGTTGTAATAGGCGAGTTCGGCCTCGGGGCCGCCTACGACCTGGTATCCGAGACCCACGAAAATGTCACAGATGTCGTCGATGGTCTGTTGGACCAGATGGAGGGCGCCGGAGGGATAACGGACCGACTCGAGGGTGACATCGATCGACTCCTCGCGCAGTCGTCGTTCTTCTTCGATCGCCTCCAGCTCGGAGCGACGCTTGGCGAGCAGGCTACCGATGGTCTGTGACACCTCGTTCAGCTTGGCTCCGACTTTTGGCTTGAGGTCGTTGTCGAGTCGACCCATCGATCGCCGCACCTGGCCGACCGGGGAGTCTTTGCCGAGAAGCCGCGACTCGACTGCATCCAGCTCGTCCAGGGACGACGCCGCCTTCACCTGTGCCGGAGCGTCGCCCATGGCCTCGTCAAGGATTGCGATGGGGTCCATGTCCGGCGGCAGGTTAGACATCGGCCGGGGGTTCACCGGAACCCTTTGCCAGCTCGTGGACGATGATCCCCGCGGCGATGGCCGCGTTGAGGCTCTCTGTTGGCCCCGGTGTGGAAATGGTGATCCTGTGTGCTGCGGCGGCGACTACCTGTTCTGGGAGCCCTTGTGCCTCCTCGCCGACCAGGAGCGCCACGGGCCGTTCCTCTACCGCCGAGGGGCTATCTCCTCCCGTGACGATGGTGGCGACCGTGGTCCAACCGGACAACTCGCCCACAGTGCCGATGGCCGAGACCGGCGTCTGGAACTGGCCTGCTGCTCCGGCGCGAATCGTCTTCGGCGCCCAGGGGTCTGCGGTGCCCTCGGTATAGGCGAACCCCCAGCCAAAGGCGGCCGCGGTCCGGATCATGGTGCCGACGTTGCCTGGATCGGACACTCCAACGGAGACGAGGAGATTGCGGGAGCGGTCCAGCCATTCGATAGGGATCTCGACGACCGCGACCGGGCCGCGCGGCGACTCAGTACCGGCGAGACGCTCGAGGGCCCTTTGATCGACCGGAGTGACCCCAGGAACGGTCGGGTCGGTGCCGAACTTCTCCCGAATCACCGCCCCGGACGTCTCTACGTCTGCGATCAGTTGTGGCCCTTCCACCAGGGTCAGGCCACGCTCCCGTCTCTCCCGGGAACGATGAAGCCGGGCCGCAGCCACCACCGTCTTGGCGCGATGGGTGCGGACCGGCTTCACTGGGACTCGTCGTCGTTCGAGAGGGGTCAGCTGCTCTTGGCTACCTCGACGAGCTGGGCGAAGGCATCGGGATCCGAAACCGCCATCTCGGCGAGCATCTTCCGGTCGATCTCCACGTCCGCGGCCTTGAGGCCGGCGATGAACTGGCTGTAGGTGATGCCGTTCTGGCGGGCTGCCGCATTGATGCGGGAGATCCACAGCTTCCGGAACTCGCGCTTACGGGAGCGCCGGTCCCGGTAGGAGTCCTGCATGGCGTGCATGACTTGCTCGTTCGCCGTCTTGAAGCGTCGACTGCGAGCACCCTTGTAACCCTGGGCCCGTTCGAGGACCTTCTTGTGGGACTTCCGCGCGTTGACCGCGCGCCTTACACGTGCCATTTCCGACCTCCTTCAGCGACCGAGCTGCTTCTTGATGGTCTTGGCGTCGCCGGGGGCGAGCTCCTCGAGGCCTTTGCGGCGGCGAAAAGTGTCCTTGCCCTTGGCGAGCCTCAGGTGACCGCGGCCCGACTGGCGACGCATCAGTTTTCCTGATCCGGTCACTTTGATCCTCTTCTTGGCGCCGCTGTGTGTCTTCATCTTTGGCACAGGTCCTCCTTATTCCTCTTCGTCGCTCTGCTTCTCGCTCGTCGCAGGCTGCTGCGACCGCGGGAGAGGTGCCAGCACCATCGTCATCGACCCGCCTTCCAACTTCGGAGGCTGTTCGACGGTCCCGTAGTCGGAGACCTCGTCGGCCAGACGCTCCATGAGCTCACGGCCGAAATCGGGACGCTCTCGTTCCCGACCCCGGAAGCGGATGGTGACCTTGACTTTGTCGTGATCCTGGAGGAACTCCCGGGCTTTGCGCCGGGTTATCTCGTAGTCGTGTTCCCCAATGCGGACACGCATCCTGAGCTCTTTGATCTGGGTTCGGGTCTGCTTCTTTCGAGCCTCACGTTCTTTGACGGACTGTTCATACTTGTAACGCCCGTAGTCCATGAGTCGGCAAACCGGCGGTTTGGCGCCTGGAGCCACCTCGACCAGGTCCAACTCGAGTTGTTCTGCGAGCCACAGGGCCTCGTTGAGTTTCTTGACTCCGATTTGCTCTCCATCGGGTGCGACCACGCGAACCTCCTTGGCTCTGATCGCTCCATTCACGCGAAGCTCGTTGATGCTGTTACCTCCTGTTGAGTTGCAGTCTTTCTGCGTTCTTCGACAACCTCATACCCGGTTAGGGCATGAAAAAAGCAGCAGGCGGAGACCTGCTGCCACAAACACGGACGTATAGCCCGACTCTCTGTATGACCTCGACTCGTAACCGGGGCCCGAAGACCTCTGCACGGCCGGGTGGGGAGGCAGCAACCTCCGCTCTTTGCCGTAGGTTGTGGCACCAAGAATACCAGCGCCCCGAACCCATCCAACTTCGAGACCGGGAGTGGAGCGCTCAGGACTCCCCCAATTCCCGGAATGCGTTGGCAGTGGCGACGGCGGCATCCGCTGCCTCGACACCCTTGTTGGCCTCGCCAGATCCCGCTCTGGCGACAGCCTGGTCGTAGTCATGAACGGCCAGTACCGCGTTGGCGACCGGGACCCCGGTGCGCAACGAGACCTCGCTGATTCCCCGCGCCGACTCACGAACCACGATGTCGTAATGGTCGGTCTCGCCTTTCACGACGGTTCCGATCGCCACCACCGCGTCACACCCGCCCTCAGCCAGCTTCTTGGCGGCAACAGGCAGCTCGAGAGCGCCGGGGACCCGGACGACGGTCACCCTGTCCACACCGAGCTGATCCAGACGGCCGGTCGCCCCCGCGACGAGACGGTCGGTTATGGCCTGATTCCATCTCGCTGCCACCACCCCGATGTGCAGGCCTGCACCGTCGGGGCCACCCTCAATGACACGGTTCACGCAGAGTCGTCCAGATCGAGCTCGTGACCCATACGATCGGCCTTCGTGCGCAGATAGGTTCGGTTCTCGTCATTGGCGGGCAGGGCAATGGGTATCCGCTCCTGGATCGAGAGTCCGTAACCCTCGATCGCGGCCCGCTTCACCGGATTGTTGGTCAGCAGACGCATGGAGCGGACTCCGATGTCGTAGAGAATCTGCGAGCCGACCCCGTAGTCGCGGCTGTCGACGGGGAGCCCGAGATTTACGTTGGCGTCCACGGTATCGAAACCCTCGTCCTGAAGCCTGTAGGCGGCGAGCTTGTGAAGCAGGCCAATGCCCCTGCCCTCATGGCCCCGGATGTAGAGGACGACGCCCCTGCCCTCATCCGCCACCCGCTGCAGGGCGCTGTCGAGCTGCTCGCCGCAATCGCATCGCATGCTGCCGAAAACGTCTCCGGTGAGACACTCCGAGTGCACCCTGATCAGCACCCCTTCACCGTCGCCTATCTCCCCCTTTACCAGAGCGATGTGCTGGCGATCATCGACGAGTGACCTGTAGCCAACGGCCCTGAACTCACCGTGCCGGGTGGGGATTCTCGCCTCCACCACCTTCTCGACGAGCTTCTCCTGGTGCCGACGGTGTTCGATGAGGTCGGCGATGGTGCCGATGAGCATGCCGTGCTCCTTGGCGAACAACTCGAGATCGGGCAGCTTGGCGACGCTACCGTCGTCGTTCATCACTTCGGCGAGCACGGCCGCCGGGTATTTCCCGGCGAGCTGGGCGAGGTCGACCGCAGCTTCAGTGTGTCCGGCCCTTTTCAGCACCCCGCCCGGTTCGTAGCGCAGGGGGTACATGTGCCCGGGTCTGGCCAGGTCGTTTGGTTTGGTGTCGGGGTCGATCAGCGCCTGGATCGTGCGGTATCTGTCCGCGGCCGAGATCCCTGTCGTCGTCCCATCCGCGGCGTCAACCGAGACGGTGAACGCAGTTCGCCGGATATCGGTGTTCTTGGCCACCATCATCGGAAGTTCGAGTTCGTCGAGACGGTCGCCGACGATGGGAAGACAGATGATCCCGCTGGTGTAGCGAAGCATGAAACCGACGCTGTCCGGTGTGGCGTCCTCGGCGGCGATGATGAGGTCGCCTTCGTTTTCCCGGTCCGCGTCGTCGACCATGATCACCATCTCCCCCCGGCCGATGGCGTCGATGATGTCCTCGATGGGGGCGAACTTCATGCCGCTCTGCCCCCGGGGCGGCTTTCGACCTCGTGCGTGCGGGTCGAAACGAAGACGAAGTCGGCTGGCCTCATAGTTGCTCCACCAGCCTCTCTACGTACTTCGCCAGGACATCCATCTCGAGGTTCACCTGTTCGCCCGGGCTTCGCAAGCCCAAAGTGGTCACCTCCAGGGTATGCGGGATGAGGGCTACGGTGAAGCCCTGATCGGTAAGGGCGGCGATGGTGAGACTGACCCCGTCGATCGTGACCGAGCCCTTTTCCACGAGATAACGGTGGAGAGACTCCGGAGTGTCGACGGTCATGACGACACCGCCATCCTCGTTTCGATCGAGTCCGCTGATGGTTCCGACACCGTCGACATGGCCCTGGACGATGTGGCCGTCGAAGCGACCCGACGCTGGCATTGCCAGCTCCAGATTGACTTTGCTGTCCTGGCTGAGACTGCCCAGATTGGATCGCTGTAGCGTCTCGGGGATCACGTCCACCGCTACCAGGTCGTCGTCTGTGTCGACCGCCGTGAGACACACCCCGTTAACCGATATAGAACCCCCTACTGCCAGGTCGTCCAGACCGGGCGAAGAGATCACGAGACGACGCCCGATATCGCGGTCGATCGCCTCTGCAATCGTCCCCACTTGTTCCACTATCCCGGTGAACATCAGTAGTTCTTCTCGAATGCGATCACCACGTCATCTCCAACGCTGCGGACGGAGCGGAATTCCACGTCAAGGGCATCGGCGATGGTGGCGAATGTGCCGGCCATGGGGGAACGACCGGTCCCGCCTCCGACCCGGCTCCCTATGAACACAAACCCGTTGGTGATGACTCCGGCTCTCCACCAGGCGCCGGAGATGACCGGGCCCCCTTCCAACAGGAGGTGAATCAGTCCGCGCTCGCCCAATGCCTCGACTACGGCCTTCGGATCGGGAAGATCGTCGTCACCCTGCACCTGAAGGACCTCTCCAGAGGGAATCTCCATGAGGCGTGTGGACACCACCACCGGATCCCGTTCCCAGATTCGCGCCTGTTCCGGCAAGCTCTGACGGCCGCTGATGACGACCGGACGTGGTTGAGGGCCTTCATAGTCCTCGAGGCGAACATCGAGTCGGGGATCGTCTGCCCGCAGAGTTCCCGCACCGACGACCACCCCGTCGACCCGTGAACGCAGGTGATGCACCTCGGCCCGTGCCGGGGTCCCGGTTATCCAACGTGACGTGTCGTCGGCGGCTGCTATCGCCCCGTCCAGAGTCATCGCCCATTTGGCAGTCACCATGGCCAACCCGTTCTCCCGATGATGGAAGTAGGCACGGTCGACCTCGCGTGCCTCGGACTCCCGTACCCCGGTGACGACCTCGATGCCGGCCTCGCGGAGACGCTTGACACCTCGCCCTGATACCCGGGGGTCGGGGTCGATGGTGCCGACAACGACCGTAGACACCTGGGCGGAGATCAACGCTTCGGTGCATGGGGGTGTTCGCCCTTGATGCGAGCACGGTTCGAGACTGACGTAGAGGGTCGCTCCCCTGGCGATGTCGCCTGCCTGGTTGAGTGCCATGACCTCGGCGTGGTTTGTCCCCGGTCCTTCGTGCCAGCCTTCTCCGGCGATGGCACCTGTCGACGATACGACTACTGCGCCGACCCTGGGGTTGGGATGAGAGTTCGGCCATCTGCGCGCCAGTTCGAAGGCGCGCTCCATGTGGCGGTCGTCCAACTTATGCCGTGCGGCGATCGATGCGGTAGGTGGAGCCCGGCTGCTTCTTGGCGAACTCCTTCATCTCGACCGCAATCGCCGACGCCTCCCATTGCGTCCCTATCTCGCGCACGTCGGTGGAAGCTACACCAAGCGACAGCGAGACCACGGGGAATGCATAGCGCTCTCCCCTGCGATCGATCACCTCGATATATCCACGCAAGGCGTCCTGGGTGTCGTAGAGGTCGAGGATGCCGTCGTCGAAACGCTCAACCACTTCCTTGCAGAACGGTTCGGCCATCGCAGGCGGGACCATGCAGACGAAGTCGTCTCCCCCGATGTGACCCACGAAGGCCGTGTCGATGCCCAGACTGGCGGCGGCTTCGGTGAGGCACCTTCCACAAAAGCGGATCACCTCGTCGCCCCTCATGAACCCGTAGTGGTCGTTGAAGGCTTTGAAGTTGTCGAGGTCGACATGGACCAGGGCGAATTCGCGCCCCTCCTGGATGGCGGCCTCTATCTCGGCGGTGATCTTGAAGTTTCCGGGCAGACCGGTGAGTGGGGAGAGATCTCTCGCTGCCTGAGTGCGACGGAGGACGGCACGTACCCGGGCCGCTAGCTCGGTTATGTCGAAGGGCTTGGTGATGTAGTCGTCGGCGCCCAATTCGAGGCCACGAACACGATCCTCGGGGAGTCCGCGCGCGGTGAGGAGAATGATCGGGATGCTCGCGGTCGAAGCCTGGCTGCGCAGCCTGTGCAGCGCGGTGAGACCGTCCATCCTCGGCATCATGATGTCGAGGATGATCACATTGGGAGGGTTCGCTGTCGCCTTTTGCAGCGCCTCCTCACCGTCGACGGCTGTCTCCACCTCGAACCCATCGAGCTCGAGGTTCACTTTGACGACCGTGAGAATGTCTGGATCGTCGTCAGCGACCAGGACCTGTTCACTCATCTGTCTCTGCAGCCCTTCTCAATGCTTCTACAGCGGCCGGTGGATCGGCGGCACGAAACACGGCCGTGCCGGCCACCAGGACGGTCGCACCAGCCGAAACAACCTTCCCGGCGTTCTCGGGTGTAATGCCACCATCAACCTGAATATCGGCCTTCAAACCGTGTGACTCAACCCATTCTCTGGCGGCTGCGACTTTCGACAGGACATCGGGGATAAACGACTGGCCCCCGTGGCCCGGTTCCACGGACATGATGACTACGACATCGCACTCCTCGACGTAGGGGGCGACGGCCTCGAAAGGGGTGCCGGGATTGACAACGAGCCCGAAATCCAGCCCGTTGTCCCGGGCACGGTCCATGGCGGGGCGCGGTTCCGGTATGGCTTCTATGTGCATCGTGGCGAGGTTGATGCCGGCCTTGGTTAGCTCGGGTAGGTAGGCGTCGGGATTGGTGGTCATGAGGTGACAGTCGAAATAGACGTCCGTAACGGTGCGCAGCGCCTCGATCACCGGAATCCCGAAAGAGATGTTGGGGACGAAATGCCCGTCCATCACATCGAGATGGAGCCAATCGATCACCGGGGCGACACGCCCAACCTCATCGGCGAGGTGGGCGAAATCCGCCGCCAGTAGCGAAGGAGCGATCTTCGGGGGCATATGGGAAGTGTATGCGGTCAATGGACCACACCTCTGGACCGTTGCCGGCCATGTAGCCAGTCGGCGCCAGATTGGGGGGTCTTGCCCGGTGGTTGAACGACGAGCAACTCTATGGAACCGTCGCCGACACCGACACACGGTCGTCCCTCCACGTCAGACCAGGTTCCTGTCTCGACTTCGTGTTCGGAGACCTGAGCCGCGAGCACCTTGTGGACCTGACCGTCGATCTCGAGCGTTGCGGCCGGAGACGGCGACAGGCCGCGCACCTGGTCGACTATTGATTTGGCCTTTGCGTGCACGTCGATGGGGCGGTCTTTCTTCTCGACCTTCGCGGCGTAAGTGGCGCCCTCATCGGTCTGCGCCACGGGCTTCAGTTCCCCGCTCAGATAGCGGGGCAGTTCCCGGGAGAGCAGTCGAGCTCCCATGGTGGCGAGACGCTCGGTCAGCATCCCGGCGTCATCAGCAGGAGGTATGTCGATCGCTTGCGCGCTGATGATCGGACCGGTGTCCAGTCCCTCATCGAGTTTCATGATGGTTACACCGGTCATGGTGTCCCCGGCCATCAGAGCCCGGGCCACGGGAGCCGCTCCCCGCCAACGAGGGAGAAGGCTGAAATGGACATTGACCATCCCGTGGCGCGGCTGCTCGAGGACCTCCGAACTGAGGATCCGACCGAAGGCGACGACCACTCCGACGTCAAAGGGACCGCGTTCGTCTATGGCGTCGGCGAGCTCGGCGGAGGTGGTCGGCTGAGCGACGTCGAGACCGTGCTCGGTTGCCCTCTCCTTTACCGGGGGCGGCTGGGGAGTGCCGGAGCGGCCGCGGGCTCGGTTGGGCTGGGTGATGGCGAGACCGATGTCATGATCGCCAACGAGAGCATCCAGGGTGGGTACCGCCGCCCGGGGTGTCCCCAGGAACACCACGCGAGCCATTACTCCGTCAGCCCCAAAGCCTCGTCGCGGAGCTCCTTGAGCGCCTTTTTCCGTGTCCTCTTGGGGAGCACGTCCAGAAGTAGTCCGCCGTCGAGATGGCCGATCTCGTGCTGAAGAACTCTGCCGAGCAGCCCGTCCCCGGCGTATTCGACCTCGGCCCCATCTAGATCGAGGGCTTTGACGCGTGCAAATGCGGGGCGGGTGATCTCCCACCAATGACCCGGCACCGAGAGACATCCCTCGTCCATCTCCACTTCGCCCGAGGTCTCCACCAGCTCGGGGTTGATCATGACCCGGGGACCAAGCTCGTCCTGGGCGTCGAATACCGCAATGCGACGGGGAATGCCGATCTGGTTGGCAGCCAGACCGACTCCCGGAGCGTCGTACATGGTCTCGATCATGTCATCGGCCAGCTTGCGGACGGTTGCGTCGATGTCGGTGATCGGCTTGGTCTCCATTCTGAGGACCGGGTCGCCAAATGTTCTTATCGGATAGATAGCCATGGTCGAGCCGGACAGGGTAGATGGCGTGCCCGGTTGTACTTCTCGCTCACAGAGATTGGGGCCGCAGCGAGGGGCGACGGATCGGCTACCCCGATTCCAATTGGCGGAACAGGTCTGACATGTCGGGCCCGCCCCACTGCTCCACGAACAGACCGCCTTCGATTCTCACGATGTCGACGAGTCCGACGGTGATCTGTTTCTCCGTGGCGGCCCGCCCGGCAAAGAGGCCGCGATGAGTACCTCGGATCGTCGATCGAAATGCCACCCGGTCATCGCCGGCCACCACGTCCTCGACCGTGAGGGTGATGTCGGGGAAGGCCGAGCGAAAACCTCTCAACCGCTTGATCTGCCCACTCCGGTCGAGAGGCGGAAGAGTCGGCGAGACATGACGTTTGAAGCCCGGGCTCAAGAACCGTTCGAGGGCATCGAGGTCGCCTTTGTCCCAGACCTCTTGCACATAACGGGTGAGTAATTGTCCGTTCGCTTCGGCGGACATAGGGCTCCCATCGCTGACCCCTACACCCTACGGGCGAGGATCCAGGCCATACCGTCGCCTTCGCCCTCGTCGAGCACCTCGAGATGCCCGAAGGAGTCACATAGCTCACCGGGTGGGGCATGGAACCGGCCAGGAGAGCTCGCGCCGACGACACTCAGCGAGGCGAGGGCAAGGAGCCCGCCCGGAGCGACGCGGTCGATCATTGGCTCATCGAGATACGGGTTCTTGCGGAAGAGATGACAGAAGAGAAGATCGACGGGCTCGCCAGGAGGAAGACCCTCGTCCAGATCAAACACCTCAAATCGGCACCGATCGCCGACTCCGCGGGCTTCGGCGAGGTTGCGAGCGATCTCGATCGCCACCGGGGATACGTCGAGACCACGGTATGTCATCCCCCGGTTGGCGAGCCAGACGGCGTGGCGGCCCCGCCCGCAAGCCAGTTCGAGGGCCCTCCCCTGGGTGGGAAACAAGTCCTCGACATGAGCGAAGACGGACGGAGGAGCTGGTCTCTCACCAGGTTCGGGCATTCCGGCGATCGTGTGTCGGGGATCCCAGTGGAGCCGATCGGACTCACTCATCGGCTGATCCCTTCCATCAAACGTCGATCGGATCTACGTCGACGCGGACGGTGGCGCCCCCATCCCGCCAACGTCCGATTATCCGTTTCAGTTGCAGACGTGCTTCTCGCAGTTCACCGGTGAGGAGCCAGCGGCGACCGTTCTCGATGCTCATGGGTCCCATGATCGTTGCCTCCGGAAGAGAAGCCAGCTCCGATCCTGCGTCCTCAGGAACCTGGCCCCGGATCTCGACCGCAATCATCTCCTGCGCCGGAGGCGCTCCTTCACGGGCTCGCTCTACCAGGACGCGCTCGAGATACGGGATGGGATCTCCCCTTCGCATGGTCGAGATCAGGAGAGAATCCGGGCGGGTGGTCTGCAACATCAGCCGGGAGCCGTGGCGTCGCCGGACTGTCAAAGCGAGACGGGCAAGCTGGCGAAGCGCCTCTTCCGACGTGCGATACCCCACACCCATGAGCATCCCGTCGACATCAGCCGCGATGGCCAGGGTGACCGGGTCCAGATCGGCGAGATCTCTCTCGGTCCCGATCGTCACTGGCGTACTGCCGGGATGCACGGTGGCGACGTCCTTGCCGATTCGGCGCTCGATCTCTGCCACCAGACGCTCCGGAATCGTGCCCATCTCCTCGAATTCGGCACCACCGCAACTCCGACATGGCCCGATTTCGGCGTCGCAACGGGGACAACGATCGACCCTGCCCACGCGCGCCCCGCAACCAGAACAGGTCCTCAAGGTACGACAGGTGGCACACCGCATCGACCCGTAGCCCGCCCTCCGGTGTGTGAAGACAAAGACCCGGCCTCCATCTCTGCGAGCGGCGTTCATCGCCGCGATGGCACGATCGGAGAGGTATCCCGATCCCGGCTGCTCGGCGGAGCGGTCAACTACCTCGACCAGCGGCCAGGCCCGGTTGCCCTGATGCACTGTCTCCGCTCCCGCCGAGAGCAGTTCCACACTCGGGGTAGGCCCGTAGAAAACGACATTGAAGCCTTCGAGACGGCTCCGCGTTCGCATCATCTCCCGCACATGGAGTGTGGGCGTTTGCCGGTCTTTCATGGCCCGTCGGCCTTCCTCGAGAACCACGGCGAGTCCCAGCCCAGCGATTTGCCATGCCGCCGTCTTGGGGGTCCCCAAGACAAGTCGGGGAGACGATTGCGCCGCCTCCCAGGAGGCTGTGTCTGACCGGTCGTCCTCCCCGACCACGGCGACGACCAGGTCACCCCAGAGTGGCTTAGCGGCCTCTTGCAGCCTCACTGCTTCCGCCACCGAGGCCGCGACGACCAGCGCCGACCGGCCAGCCGCGAGCACTGGCGCGAACTCGCGTAACCATTCGAGACCTCGCCAGTTCCCTACCAGGGCAACGGCGGGTTCACGCGACCCCGAGGCGCTCTTTTCCACCACGCCGGCGAGGGGATGTCCTGTCGTTTCAACGGCAGGAACCTCAGAAGGCGACGGGATGGTGCGGGGAAGATTGGGCGGTGTCGCCCGTCCGAGCAGGGTGGCAAGGGGGGCAATGTAGTGAGTGGCCGCCCACCTCAGGCTCTTCAAGAGACCGAAGTCGAAGACAGGAGCGGATCCGGATATCCCGGCTACCTCCTTCAACTCCCTGTCGCCCGCACTCCCGGACTCGACGACCCATCCCCGGACTCTCCTCCCCGACAACGGAACACGAACGATGGACCCGACGCTCAGGTCTGGCTCGAGGTGCTCGGGAACCGAATACCAGAAACCTTCATCCACTGCGAACGAAGCGACATCCGGTACGACCCGCGCCGCCTGGTTCACACTCCTGCGACTGATTGGATCTCTTCGACCCGGTCCAATTGCTCCCAGGGAAACTCCGGCCGACCGAAGTGGCCATACGCCGAGGTGGCGGCGAAGATCGGCTGGGTGAGCCCGAGACGCTCGATTATCGCCGAGGGCCTGAAATCGAACACCTCCCCTACGACCTTTTCGATCTTCTCCGGATCGACGTTCTCGGTGCCGAAGGTCTCGACATGGATAGAGAACGGCTCCGGATGGCCTATCGCATAGGCGAGCTGGATCTCCAGCCTGTCGGCGACTCCCGCGGCAACAAGGTTCTTCGCGGCCCATCGAGCGGCGTAGGCGGCGGACCTGTCGACCTTCGTCGCGTCCTTGCCCGAGAAGGCCCCACCGCCATGACGGGCATATCCCCCGTATGTGTCGACGATGATCTTGCGCCCGGTCAATCCGGTATCGGCCACCGGGCCGCCGACCTCGAAGCGACCGCTCGGGTTGAAGATGAACTCGAGATCGTCGGACATGAGGGAATCGGGGATGAACTCTTTGACCACGACATCGAGGATCTCGGCTCTCATCTCACCCTGATCGCGGCCGGGAGCGTGATGGGTCGAGATGAGCACCTTCTCCACGGCAATCGGCTTGTCGGCTTCGTATCGCACCATCACCTGCGTCTTGCCGTCGGGGCGGAGGTAGTCGAGAACGCCCTTCTTTCTGACTTCACTCAACCGTTCGGCCAGCCGATGGGCCAGCTGGATCGGGAGGGGCATGAGCGCCTGGGTCTCTTTCACCGCGAACCCAAACATCAGGCCCTGGTCACCGGCTCCGAGCTCCCGATCGACGCCCTGGGCGATGTCGGGACTCTGCTCATGGACCCGGTTGTCGATCTCGATGGTCGCCGCGGAGAAGTCCTCGTCGAATCCGTCGTAGCCGATACGTTCGATGGTCTCCCGGACGATGCTCTCTATGTCGAGCTCGGCGCCGATACGGACCTCGCCCCCGACGACGGCGAGCCGGGTGGTGACGAAGGTCTCACAGGCAACACGGGCCTCCGGGTTGAGCCTGAGAGCGGCGTCGAGGACGGAGTCGGAGACGGCGTCAGCGACCTTGTCGGGATGGCCTTCGGTGACCGATTCGGAGGTGAAGTAGAAGGTGCGCATCGGAGGGCGAGACTAACCCCTGGAGCTGGCTTCGGCCATAACGCGCTCGATGAGCCGGTCGGCGACCTCTTCTTTGCTTAGTACGGGCCAGGCGTCTGTATCGCCCGCACCGTCAATAACCACAACGCGGTTGGTATCCGCTCCGAATCCGGATCCGGGCTCACTGACGTCGTTGTAGACCAGAAGATCGACTTTCTTGGACCTGGCCTTGTCGATGGCCCGGTCCAGGTCGCCCGTCTCTGCGGCGAACCCAACGACGAAAGGAACCGGGTCGCGATCGACGACGCTGGCGAGGATGTCCGGATTGGGCTCGAGTTCGATCGAGTCGAGACCCTCCGATCGGGCCAGTTTCGTCCCGGAGGGCTTGGCAGGTCGAAAGTCCGCCACCGCCGCCGCCATCACCGCGATGTCGGATTCAACACCGCTGACGGCTTCGAGCATCTCTTGAGCCGTCTCTACGGAGACCACCTTGACGGCGGGCAGAACCGGAAGGTCGGAAGTGGTGACGAGCGTCACGTCCATACCGCGTCGGGCCGCAGCATCGGCGATGGCGTGTCCCATCTTCCCGGTGGAGCGATTCCCGAGATAGCGAACCGGGTCAACCGGCTCTCTCGTGCCTCCGGCGGTGACCAGCACCCGCAGCGAACTCCCGGAAGGAGCCAGTATCTGTTCGATGCGTTCGAGGATCGTCTCCGGTTCGGCAACCCTCCCCGCTCCGGTGTCGCCCCCGGCGAGAGCACCCGATTCGGGCCCGATGAAGCGATAGCCATCGTTGCGGAGCGTTTCGAGGTTCCGACGCGTGGATGGGTGCTCCCACATTTCGGCGTGCATCGCCGGGGCGAGGAGAACAGGACCGGTGTATGCGAGCATCGTGGCCGAGATGAGGTCGGTGGAGAGACCGTTGGCGATGCGCCCGATTGTGGCGGCCGTGGCCGGTGCGACCACGAGGATGTCGGCCCAGCGGGCGATTTCTGTGTGAGGCGAAACTACTTCGTCACCAAACAGCGTCGTCAACGGCTGGCTGCCTGTGATGGCGGCAAATGTCTGGGCGCCTATGAACTCCCGGGCGGATTCGCTCAGCATCACCCGGACATCGGCGCCGGCTTCCACCAGACGGCGGGCGAGGTAAGCGGACTTGTAGGCGGCTACACCTCCGGTGACGGCGAGCAGCACTCGCCGACCGCCCAGCATCTATTCCTCGAGGGTCTCGACCGCGACCTTGCCCTCGGCGATTTCCTCCATCGCGATCGTGAGGGGCTTACGGGAGAGAGAGTGGACCTGAGGCGGGACGAACTCGCCGTAGCCGACTCCCAGCTGGTGGAAGTAGCTGTTGATCTGGCGGGCGCGGCGTGAGGCGACCACGACGGTCGCGAAACGGTTGCCGATCTGGTCGATGACGTCTTCGAGCTTCATTTCATCCTTAGAGGAGCGTTGGACCCTTCAGGTTACCTCACCCGGTCCGCCACGCCAGATCATTGCGACTCACGCACATGCTCGAGAATGGCTGCAACCACCTCGTCGATCGTCTTGTCTGAGGTGTCGACCACCAGGTCATAGTGGGAGTGGTCGGTGTAGTCGAGGTCGTAGTAGTTCAGATAGCGTTTCCGCTCTGACTCGGTGCGGGACTCGATTGCCGCTCTGGTCTCAGCGAGATTCACATTTTCGCGCTCCGTGCCTCGCTGGGCTTGGTAGACACGGCGTGCTGCCACCTCGGGCCGGACTTCCAGGAATACCTTGACCGAATCCGGGATGAAGTGCCATCCCAGCCGCGCGTCGATGACGAAGTCGGAGGATTCCTCCGCAAGACTGGCGGTCCGGGCGTCGATCTCCCGGTCGATAGCGTCTCTCTCCTCCGCAGAGCGGGACAGCTCCAGGATGGACATTTCGCGCTCGGCTGCCATCTCCCGCATGAAGTCACCCGCGGAGACATGACGGAGGCCAAGCTCCCGAGCCACACGGGTGGCTACTGCACTCTTTCCGGATCCAGGCCTACCGGAGATCGTGACTATCACCGGGTGACTCGCCTCATCCGGTCATGAGACGGGACAACTGATCCGGGACCCGGCTTCCGGGATGCTTTCATCGATCTCCCCGGCAACAGATTTCCAGGTGCTACGAGAACTCTGCGATGAGGGATTGCTTTTGTTTGTCCCCGAGCCCGCGTATCCGGCGATTCTCGGCGATGCCCAATGACTCCATCAACCGCTTGGCCTTGATCTTGCCGGTCCCTGGCATGGCTGCGATGAGGGACTCGACCTTGAGTCCGGCAAGTAGCTCCTCCCTCTCGGCCCGCTCGAACAACTCCGAGAGTCGCAAGGACCCGGTCTTCAGCAACTCCTTGACCTCGGCCCGGACCCGACGGGCCTCGGCAGCTTTGGCCAGGGCAGCCTTTCTCTGCTCATCGGTCAATTTCGGTGGCTGCGCCATTCCTCCTCCTAGGTTCGGGGGCGACTTCCTTGGACGTTAGTGGGCGGCTGCGCAGGAAAGATGCCGCGTGCTGATCGAAATCGGGGACGAAGGGGGGCTCACCCCTGCCCCAGGGACGAGGTGATCAGACGGGCGGCGGCGACCGGGTCATCGGACATGGTTATCGGCCGGCCGATAACCAGATAGTCGGCTCCGTCGGAGGCGGCGCGCTCGGGAGTCGCAACCCGTTTTTGATCGTCGGTCGAGGCTCCCTCAGGTCGTATGCCCGGCGAGAACACCTTGAGATCCGGATGGGCACTTTTGACGATCGCAATCTCCCGTGGCGAGCAGACGACCCCTTCGGCTCCCGCTCGAAAGCTCAACCCGGCCATCTCCCTCACGTAGTCGGGCGGCGCGTCATTGACCCCGATGTCGGCGAGATCGGCCCCCGAAAGCGATGTGAGCATCGTGACGGCCACCACGCCATGTCCACCCATGCCAGTGGTAGCCGCGGCGATCATCTCCTTGCCCCCGGCTGCATGAACGGTCACCCACCGGGCACCGGCGGACTTGATTCGGGTCGCGGCACGTCCCACTGTGTTGGGGATGTCGTGGAGCTTGGCGTCGACGAACACCGGCTTGCCGATCGCGGCCGTGGCCTCGATGGCAGCGGGCCCGGCGGCCATCAACAGCTCCATCCCCACCTTGAAGCCGTCGACGCCGTCAACAAGACGCCGCGCCAGGCTTTCTGCCTCTTCCAAATCGGGCAGGTCGAGAGCGACAAGAACCCGGGTCACCACTCCCCCACCGTTCCCACGAGCTCGTCCACCGATTGCACTCCCAGTCGCTTCATCTCCCGTCGCAGCTCGCGCATCAGTCGCTTGCCGGCGCGGGGCTCGGCGAAATGGAGGGTGCCGACCTCCACGGCCGAGGCTCCCGTCATCAGATACTCGACTATGTCGCGGCCGGTGTTCACGCCACCGCAGCCGACGATGGGGATCTCTGGCGCCGTCCTGGATACCTCATAGACACATCGCAGCGAGATCGGTTTCAGGCCGGGACCCGAGTACCCGCCGACACCACCGCTGAGCAGGGGCCGCCTATCGGTGAGCGAGACTCCAAAGCCGAGTGCCGTATTGGTGAGGACCACAAAGTCTGCTCCGGCCGAGTGACAGGTCATGGCGACATCCACGATGTCCGGAGTGTCTGGTGACAGCTTGGCGCCGACGGGAACGGTCGTCGCCGAGCTCACCGACTCCAGCACGTCACGACATCGGGCGGCGTCGAAGGAGAACATCTCTCCGTCCTCGAGATTGGGACACGAGAGGTTGACCTCGATGGCGCTCGCCCCGGATCCTTCCAGGCCCTTGGCGACGAGGGCAAACCCGTTGACGTCGCGAGCGACGGCCGACCCCCAAACCGGAACATCGAGAGACGGGATGCGAGGCCGCATGCTTTCAGACCATGCCTCGATGCCTGGATTCT
Organism: Actinomycetota bacterium; assembly: GCA_046537785.1. Taxonomy (GTDB): domain Bacteria; phylum Actinomycetota; class Acidimicrobiia; order Spongiisociales; family ZC4RG35; genus JANQRA01. Next base: position 58,841 of record JBKHKD010000013.1, on the reverse strand, counting down.
GGATGCCGATTCCGTTGAGCATTCCGGTCTCCGTCGGCGCAACCCGAGGTGCCTCCCGACCGCCCCAGGGCAAAGGTGAGACCGACTTGGCCACGGCGGCGCCGTAGACGGACACATCGGCGACGGATGCCCATTCCCACACCGAGCCGACGGTGCCAGAAGCCGCGATCAGCGGAGACCTCAACTCCATTGGTCCAAGAACGGTGCTGGTGGTTGCGGGTCGACCGGCCTCTGCGCCCATCTGTCAGTCCCGACCGGCCGGCGTTGTCATTGGCGCGAATGCCATTCCTGGAGGCTTCTCGGTTTGTTGATCGCGCCAGGGCCTGCCCGCAGACTCCTCGCCACCGCCAGACCTCCCTGAACGGTCGTCACACATGGCACGTGAAGCCGACGCGCTGCCTGACGGATGGTGACACCGTCGTAGCGGGCCCGTCCTCCACGGGGTGTGTTGACGACGAGTTGAACCTCACCGTTGGCGAGACGCTCGCCAATGTCTCTCGGGCCCTCCCCTACCTTGTTGACAATCTCGGTGTCGAGGGCGTGATGCGCCAGAAAGCGAGCAGTGCCGCTGGTGGCGAGCAGACGGAAACCGAGCATCGTGAATGCCTGCGCCACGGCGAGCCCGAGCTGTTTGTCCCGGTCGGCGAACGACAGAAAGACATTCCCCCTATCGGCCAGCACATTCCCGGCGGCGAGCAGCGCCTTGCCGTAAGCCACACCAGCGTCGGGGCCGATGCCCATGACCTCTCCCGTCGACTTCATTTCCGGTCCGAGAACGTTGTCTTCCTCGGGGAACCGATCCCAGGGAAGGACGGCGTCCTTGACCGACACGTATCCCTCGGCGACCGCGGCCGGGATGATTCCCTCGTTGCGAAGGTCGGCCAGACTCGTCCCGAGCATCACCCAGGAGGCGATCCGAGCCAGCGGGAGAGCTTTGGCCTTGGAGATGAAGGGGACGGTTCGGCTCGCCCTGGGATTGGCTTCGAGGATGTAGACCTCGTCGCCCTTGACCGCGAACTGGATGTTGATCAACCCCTGCACCTGCAACGCCGCGGCCAGGTCGTTGGTTGCCCGGAGAATCTCCTTCATGGCCTCTTCGGAGATGGTTGGAGGAGGGGTGATACAACCCGAATCGCCGGAGTGGACACCAGCCTCCTCGACGTGCTCCATGACACCGCCGACCAGGAGCTCCGATCCGTCGAAGACCGCGTCGACATCGACCTCGATCGCTGATTCGAGAAACCGGTCGAGGAGAATCGGGTTGTCGGTGATCTCGGGGTCGGCCTCCCCGTAGATGTCCCGGACGTACTCACCAAGCTCCTCCAAGGAGTAGATGACCTTCATCTTCCGACCCCCCAGTACGTAAGAGGGTCTGACCATCACGGGGAAACCGATCTGGTCGACGACCTCCTGAGCCTCGGCCGCGGATGACGCCGCCCCGGAGGCGGGCTGTTTCAGCCCGAGATTCGCACATATCTCCCCGAATTGCTCCCGGTCCTCGGCCATGGCGATGGATGCAGGCGAAGTACCCGCGATGGGCACTCCTGCCTTTTTCAGCTCGTCGGCGAGGTTCAGCGGCGTCTGGCCTCCGAGCTGGACCACGACGGCCTCCGGCTTCTCGGCGTCGATCACCTCCAACACATCCTCGACAGTCAACGGCTCGAAGTAGAGACGATCGGAAGTGTCATAGTCGGTGGAGACGGTCTCCGGGTTGCAGTTGACCATCACCGTCTCGTAGCCGGCATCGCGCAGGGCGAAGCTCGCATGTACGCAGCAGTAGTCGAATTCGATGCCCTGGCCTATGCGATTCGGTCCCGAGCCGAGCACGACAACCCTCGGTCGCTCGGCCGGGAGGACCTCGGTCTCGTCCTCGAAGGTTCCGTACATGTACGGTGTGTAGGCCTCGAACTCGGCCGCACAAGTGTCGACGGTCTTGTAAGTGCGTGCGATCCCGGCCTCGAGACGCGACTTGCGGACTTCTGGCTCCTTGGCTCCCCACAGGTGTGCGATCTGACGGTCGGAGAAACCGATCCGCTTCGCTTCTCTGAGGAGGTCGTCCTCCCGGCTATTCTCGAGCTCTGTTCGAACCTCGATGATCTCAGCCATCTGGTCCACGAACCACGGATCCACCGCGCTGAGCCTGGACACGGTCTCGACGTCCCAGCCCCGCCGCAGTGCCTCACCCATCGCGTAGATGCGATCCGGGGTGGGAGTCGACACCATGTGTTCCAGAGCGTCGTCGGAAATCAACATGATGCCCGCCTCTGCCGGGTCGGCGTTGAGGCCGGCCCGCCCATTCTCGAGACTGCGCAGTGCCTTCTGAAGCGCCTCGGGAAAGGTCCGCCCGATGGCCATCGCCTCGCCCACGCTGTGCATCGACGTGCCGAGCGTGGTGGACGCCGATGGGAACTTGGCAAAATCGAAACGGGGGACCTTGACCACCGTGTAATCCAGGGCGGGCTCGAAAGAAGCCGGCGTGGCCCTGGTTATGTCATTGGCGATCTCGTCGAGGGTGAAGCCGACCGCGAGCAGGGCTGCGATCTTGGCGATGGGAAACCCCGTCGCCTTCGACGCCAGTGCCGACGACCTGCTGACCCTCGGGTTCATCTCGATGACGAGACGACGCCCGGTCACGGGGTCGACGGCGAACTGTACGTTGGAGCCGCCGGTCTCCACACCAATCGCCTCGAGCACGGCGATGCCGTCGTCACGCATCGCCTGGTACTCGCGGTCACTCAAGGTCTGCACCGGTGCCACCGTGATGGAATCGCCGGTGTGAACTCCCATGGGGTCGAAGTTTTCGATCGAGCAAACGACCACGGCGTTGCCCGCGTGATCGCGCATGACTTCGAGCTCGTATTCCTTCCAGCCGAGCACGGACTCCTCGACGAGGATCTCGTTGACCGGTGACGTATCCAAACCATTTCCTGCTACCTCGAGGAACTGGTCCTCGTCATAGGCGATGCCGGTCCCTCCCCCGCCGAGGATGAACGACGGACGCACCATCACCGGATAGCCGACATCCCGTGCGATCTTCACCGCCTCCGTCATAGAGCGGGCATAGCCGGCCCTGGGAACCTCCAGCCCGATGGACTCCATGGTCTCTTTGAACAACCCACGGTCTTCGGCCCTGTCGATAGCTTCCAGGCCGGCGCCGATCATCTCGACGTCGTGATTGTCGAGCACCCCCCGACGTGCCACCTGTGATGCGACATTCAGGGCCGTTTGACCGCCGAGAGTGGGAAGAAGGGCATCGGGCCGTTCCCTGGCGATGATCTCTTCCACCACTTCGGGCGTGATCGGCTCGATGTAGGTCGCATCGGCGAACTCCGGGTCAGTCATGATCGTGGCAGGGTTGGAGTTGATGAGGATTACCCGATATCCCTGCTCCCGAAGGACTTTCGCCGCCTGGGTCCCTGAATAGTCGAACTCGCATGCCTGGCCAATGACGATGGGCCCGGAGCCGATGAGGAGGATCGAGCGGATATCGCGGCGGCCCGGCATCAGACGGTCTCCTCCGTGAGGGCGACGAAACGATCGAAAAGCGGGGCTGCATCGTGCGGGCCTGGAGCCGCTTCGGGGTGGTACTGCACCGAGAATGCTGGATGGTCCTTGAGGACCATCCCTTCGAGGGTGCCGTCGTTGAGGTTCTGGTGTGTCGGGCGAACGACCCCGAACTCGGTTTCGACACTCTCGGGGAGAAGATTCGGACCAACCAGACCCTCCCGCTCTGGTGCGTCCTCCGAGGTGAGACTCCACAAGTCGACAGCGAAACCGTGGTTCTGAGCGGTCACCTCGACGTGGCCGTCGTCGAGCCGGCGGACGGGATGGTTGCCACCGTGATGCCCGAACGGGAGCTTGAAGGTGCTGGCCCCGATGGCGCGGCCAAGCAGTTGATGTCCCAGACAGATTCCGAACACGGGCGTCTTTCCGATGATCTCACGGAGGGTCCCGGTGGTCTGCACCAGAGGCTCGGGATCGCCCGGACCGTTGGAGACGAACACTCCCACCGGCCTTCGTGACAGGATGTCGTCACCCGATGTGAGCGGCGGGACTACATCGACGTCGAATCCTCTTCGGGTGAGATGGGAGAGTATGTCTCGTTTCATTCCGAGGTCGATCGCAACAACAAGACCCCGGCTGTCTCCTTCGGCCGGGAGGTGATACGGGTCTTTTGTGGAGACTTCGCTGACCAGATCTCTCCCCACCATGGAAGGTGCCTCGGCGGCCATCCGTCTCAGTTCGCTCTCGTCCACGCCGGCGCCGACAGCCACGGGCATGGCACCACGGTCGCGGATGTGGCGGGTGAGACGCCGGGTGTCGATGTCGGCGATTGCCACCACACCGTGCCGGCGGAAATACTCGGCGAGACCACCGTCGGCTCTCCAGTTGGAATGCCTGCGGGAGAGGGCCTTCATCACGAACCCGGAGACCGCAGGTGCTCTGGACTGATCGTCGTCCGCAGCGAACCCATAGTTGCCGATGTGCGGCGAGGTCATCACGACTACCTGCCCGGCATAGGAGGGATCGGTGAGGATCTCCTGATATCCCGTCATCGAGGTATTGAAGACGGCCTCCCCGGTGGTCACGCCCTCGACTCCCACCGACGAGCCGTTGAACACCTCGCCATCAGCAGTTACCAGTTGCGCCCTCGGGCGACTCATGCGGACCTTCCAGACAGGTAGACGAGTTCCCCGCTGGAGATCGTGGCAACGACCAGACCCCTCATCTCACGCCCTTGATAGGGGCTGTTGGAGGACTTCGATCGGAACGATGTCGCCTGCCAGCTCGCTTGCGGGTCGAACACCACCACGTTGGCCGGTCTCCCGGAGCCGAGGGGGCGACCATGTCCTTCCAGACCCAGTATCCGCGCCGGGTTCATGGACATTGCACTGAAGAGCAGGTCGCGGTCGGCCAGGGTCTCCCAGACAGCCGAGGCGGCCGTCTCGAGACCGATTACACCTCTCGGTGCCATGTCGAAGGGAACCTCCTTTTCGACCGGGAGGTGGGGGGCGTGATCGGTTGCGACCACGTCGATGATTCCCTCCTCCAGCGCCTCGATGAGACTCTCACGATCTGTGGGCGATCGCAGTGGTGGGTACATCTTGAAATTCGGGTCGAGCTCGGCCAGTGACGTGTCGTCGAAACTGAGATGGTGTGGTGTCACCTCGGCTGTAACTCGCATCCCGGATTCCTTGGCCTGTTGTATCAACTCGACAGTCATCTTCGCTGAAACGTGCTGGCAGTGATAGCCGGCCCCAGTCCTCGCCGCGAGGTCGATGTCCCTTCGCACGATGTCGGCCTCTGCTTCTGCAGGCATCCCGGCGACACCGTGCCTTCTCGATACCGTTCCATGATGCATGTGACGTCCGGTGGTCAGCCCGGGGTCTTCGGCGTGCTGGGCCACCAATGCACCGGGCAGATCGGCTATCTCCAGCATCGCCGCTTCGAGTACCCGACTGTCGGAGACCGTGTCCCCGTCGTCGGTGAAGAGTCGGACTCCAAGCTCGTAGAGATTTCTCACATCCGTGGGAACGGCCCCGGCCCGTCCCATCGTCAGGGCGGCAGTCGGGACAACCTCGATCAGTCCCACCCTGGCGGCGGACCGGGAGATCACTTCCACGACCTTGGGAGTGTCGACGGGAGGATCGGTGTTGGGCATGGCGGCTATCGCGGTGAACCCTCCGGCGGCGGCTGCTGCCGACCCCGAGGCGATGTCCTCCTTCCAGGTCTGCCCGGGATCGCGAAGGTGGGTGTGCATGTCCACGAAGCCCGGCCCCACCAGGCAGCCGGAGACGTCGATGATGGTATCTGCGGCCGGCCGCGAGCCGATGGTCACGATACGGCCGTCTGCGATGGCGACATCGGCTGTGAGCCAGCCCTCGTCGGTGAGGACGTCGCCACCTTTCAGGACGATCATCATTTGCTATCGGTCGTGGTGCGGGTCACTGTCGGGCCTCTGCCAGAGCTTGGAGAACCGCCATGCGAGTGGGGACACCGTTGCGGACCTGTTCGCCAATCAACGATCGCGGTGATTCGGCGACGTCGTCGCTGATCTCCACTCCCCGGTTCAGTGGTCCGGCATGCATGACGACCGAGGCCTCCCGCATGCGGGAGGCACGATCTGCATTCATTCCGTAGCCCGATACGTAGGCATCGTCGATTACTCCACCTCGTTCGGTCTGCACCCGAAGAAGGTAGAGGACGTCGGTAGTCGTCAGCACCTCATCCAGATCGGTTAGACCACGGACGGACGGGTCCGCAGGAAGCCACTGGGGAGGAGCGACGAGAGTGAGATCCACCCCCAACGAAGGCATGGCGTGAATCAGACTCCCGGCCACACGCGAATGGACGACGTCGCCGACAATTGTCATCCGAAGACCGCCAAGGGATCCAAATCGCCTGTGGAGGGTCACTGCGTCGAGTAGAGCCTGCGTCGGGTGCTCACCGACACCGTCCCCGGCATTTATCACCGGCAAGCCGGTCCAATCGGCGATCGTCTGTGGTGTTCCCGCCTCGTGGTGTCTCACCACCAAGATGTCTGCCCCGATCCCGGCGACTGTCATCACCGTGTCCTGAAGGGACTCTCCTTTGACCGTGGATGAGCTCTCCGGGTCGAGAGTGACGACGTGGGCGCCGAGACGTTGGGCCGCCAGATCGAACGACAGACGCGTCCGGGTAGAGGGCTCGAAGAAGAGGTTGGCCACGCATCGGTTTTCGAGTGACTTCGGCGGGGTCAGGCCCTCGTCGAGGGAGTTCCGCATGGCCACACCAGCGGCCACGAGTGACTCGAGGTCAGTCCGGCCCAGACCCCGGATGGCTGTGAACGTCTTCATGCGACCTCCGCCCTCTCGATGTACACCCCTTCGGCCCCATCGGTTTCAGCGACCCGAACTCTCACCCTTTGCTCATGTGAGGTGGGGAGATTCTTGCCTACGTAGTCGGCCCTGATCGGAAGCTCGCGATGCCCGCGATCGACCAGTACGGCCAGCTCGGTGGTCGTGGCACGACCGATGTCGGAGAGGGCGTCGAGTGCCGCACGAACCGTCCTCCCCGTGTAGAGCACGTCGTCGACGACGATCACGTGTTTGCCGTCGATCGGTACGGGAATGTTTGTCTGTCGCTCCGGGATGTGTGGCCGGAAATCCCGGTCGTCGCGGTAGAGACCGATGTCGAGCTCTCCAACCGGCACGTGTTCGTCTTCGAAGGAGGCAATCGTGTGCGCGAGCATCCGGGCGAGGATTACCCCGCGGGTGTGGATGCCGACGAGAACCACGTTGGGGGCGCCCCGATGCGTTTCGAGGATCTCGTGTGATATGCGCCGGATGACACGACCGATGTCATCGCCGCTCATTATCTGCGGCAAGTTGTCCCTTCCCGGCCTCGCTGGACCGTCTTTAAAGGTGTGTGGACGACGATAACCGGTTGCCGGCGAACTTACTAGTGCTCTGGCCAGTGACGTTGGCGATGGCCGCTCCGAGACCGGCAAACGTTGCGACAGACCACTAGCTATCGCGGATGCTTTTGGCAAGAGTGGCCAGGACGCCGTTGACGAACGATGCCGATTTCTCCGTCGAGTAGGTGTTGGCGAGGCGCACCGCCTCGGAAACGACCACCGCGGTCGGTGTGTCCGGGTCGCTGAGGAGCTCATAGAGGGCGATTCGGATGATGTTGCGGTCTACCACCGGCATTCTGGCGACGCTCCAATGCTCGGCTACCGATTCGATCATTTCGTCTAACTCATCGAGATCGCTGACGACACCCTGGACGATGGCGCCGGCGCGACCACCCGAATCCGGGTCGATCTCTCCCCTCGCCTCGTATTCGTAGAGGCGTTCTAAAGCGAGATCGCGGGATTCCACGGTTGCGGCCTTGCCCAGAGATCGGGCGACGCTCATTGCCAGATCGGCACCGAGAACCTCTTCGGGTGCGTCGGGCTCTCCGCGTGCCTTGAGCGCCGCTCGTACCTCACTGAGGTCCCGGTCGATCTTCTCGGCCAGTTCTCTCGCGGTGATCCGGGCCGGAATGTTCAGAGTCGACCCGGGCTTGCTCATACCCTCGTCAGATATTTACCGGTGCGCGTGTCGACCTTGATTCGGTCACCCTGCTCCACGAACAGGGGTACCTGAATCTGGATTCCGGTCTCGACAGTGACGCTTTTAGAGGCTCCGGTGCGGGTATCTCCCTTGACGGCTGGCTCCGCATAGGACACCTCGAGCTGGACGGACGCGGGGAGCTCCACCCCGATGGCGGTTCCATCGTGCATCGGGAGCGTCACCGTCATCCCCTCCACCAGGTATCCGGCTGCGTCGCCAACGTCGTCGTGAGGTAGCACGATCTGGCCGTAGTCGCTCGTATTCATGAAGTGGTAGCCCAGGTCGTCCTGGTAGAGATATTGGTGTTCAGCGCGATCGATGATCGCCTGCTGCACGTTCTCGTCGGCCCGAAAAGTCCGATCGAGCACCTGGCCGGTCTCGAGCTTCTTGAGCTTCATCCTGACGAAGGCCTTGCCTTTGCCGGGTTTGACATGCTGGTACTCGACGATGGTGAATAGCCCGTCGTCCAACTCCAAAGCCATGCCCGGTCGTACGTCATTGGTGCTGATCATGTGATTCCTCTGATGTGCACTAAGGGTGGGGACTTGGGGACGCTACCCGGAGCCGTGGCGCTAGTGCTGCTAGGACCACGGGTCATAAGCCTATGGCGGCCAGACCCAACTCGATGTGCGAGGGTTCGACGTGGATGAGAAAAGGTTCCTCGATCTCTCTCAGCAGGACCATTCTGATCCCCCCAGCGTCTCGTTTCTTGTCCCGGCCGAGAAGGTCCAACACACGTGCTCGATCCAGCCCTTCGCCCCGGGTGGGCAGCCCCAGTCCGGCTATTGCTTCGGTCACCGCCTCGAGGTCGGTGAAGCCCGCCGTCTCCTCCGAGATGCGCGCGGCGGCGATCATCCCGAGCCCAACGCTCTCACCGTGTGACAGCGAGGACGCAAACTCCAGTGCATGACCGATCGTGTGCCCGAAGTTCAGGTAGGCGCGGACGCCTTCTTCGTTGACGTCTTCGGCCACGATCGCGGCCTTTACCGCTATTGCCCTCTCGATGACCTCGGTGACGGGCGCATCGAGGCCGTCGCGGGCGATCAGGTCTGCGAGCACCTCATCGCCGATGAGCCCCGCCTTGTACGCCTCGGTCATGCCTTCCCGTACGAGATACACCGGGAGCCGGGACAGACGTTCGGTGTCGATCACCACCCGGGAAGGATGCCAGAAGACTCCCACGAGGTTTTTGCCGCCCACGTTGACGCCCGTCTTGCCCCCGATGGAGGCGTCGACCGCGGCGAGCAGGGTCGTCGGTATGTGAACCACCTCGACCCCCCGCATCCAGGTGCCTGCCACGAAGCCTGCAAGGTCGGTTACCGATCCTCCACCCACACCCACCACGGTGTCGTGGCGCGAAAGTCCGAACCTGGCAAGGGCGTCGTAGACCGACGCCGCGACATCCAGGGTCTTCGCCTCCTCCCGGTCGGGGAGCCCGATCACCTCACATAACAGCCCTTCTGTCTTGAGACGACCGGCTACCTCGAGAGCAATATCGGTGGGAGGTGGTTGGGTGAGGATCGCCACCCGGGCACGACCCTCTCGCTCCGGGAGAATGCGGCGCGGAAGACCGCGGCCCGTGAGCACGTCGGTCTGGTCGGCGACCTTCAGCGTTCCCATATGTCAATCACCGCGAACACCACCTGTTCGACGTCCAGATCGTCTGTGTCAATCACATCGGTCGCCGTATCCGAGTACAGGGCGCTGCGCTCCTCGAGAAGCCCCGCCAGAAGGTCCTCTGGCGAAGACCGAGAGGAAAGCAGTGGACGGGAGTCATCCCCGCCCACGCGAGCAGCGAGCGTCTCCGGGGTGCACCGCAACCAGACCACCGGACCATCCTTCATCATCTGAGCACGGTTCCTCTCGTCAATTACCGCTCCCCCGCCGGCGGCAGCAATGAATCCAGAGTCGGGGACATGGTCGAAAGCGCGCCGCTCGAGCTCTCGAAAGCCTTCCTCCCCAACACCCTCCCATATGGCACTGATCGGCATGTGGGAGATCTCCACCACCATGTCGTCGGTGTCGTAAAAAGGAACACCAACCCGCGCGGCGGCCTTGCGGCCGACCGTGGTCTTACCCGAGCCCATCATCCCGATCAACCACATGCTCAGGGGCCGACGCGATCGGCGACTCTCTCCTTGTACCTGTCAACAGCCGCCACGAAATCGTCGGCCGAATCGCCACCGAACTTTCGCAGGTATTCGGTGGCGAGCACGAAGGCAACCATCTGCTCACCCACCACCGCAGCGGCCGGCACCGCACACACGTCGGAGCGCTCTCTGACCGCCTGGTCGGGCTCTCCGGTCGACATGTCTACCGTGCGTAGGGGCTGCATCAACGTCGAAATGGGTTTCATGGCGGCCCGCACCCTGATCGGCTGCCCGTTGCTCATCCCGCCTTCGATCCCACCCGCCCGGTTCGTGTCACGGCTGAGCTGACCCTCGACCCGCACGATCTCATCATGTGCCATCGACCCTGGCCTCCCAGCGCTGGCGAACCCGTCGCCGATCTCCACACCCTTTATGGCGGGAATCGACATCACCGCACCGGCGAGAAGGTTGTCGAGACGTCGGTCGTATTGCACATGAGCCCCGATTCCGACAGGCACCGAATGCGCCACGACCTCGAAGACACCGCCGAGCGTGTCCTTTGCCTCCGACGCACGGTCTATGGCTTCCATCATGGCTCGGGAAGCCTCGGGGTCGAGACATCGCACGGGGTCCTCGTCGATCCGGGCCAGCTCGTCCGGTCCGGGGACGGCATGCTTGGCTTCGACGTCTCCTATCGAGACGACATGGCTGAGGACCTCGACGCCGCAAAGAGCGAGGAGCCGCTTGGCCAGGTAGCCGGCCACCGTGCGTGCGGCTGTCTCTCTGGCCGATGCCCGCTCGAGGATGTCGCGGGCGTCTCCTGTGTCGTACTTCAGCATTCCGGCCAGGTCCGCGTGCCCAGGGCGAGGTCTGGTCACTTCCTTGCCTGCCTCTCCCGGGCCAGGGCTCATGATCTCTTGCCAGCGGGGCCACTCCGTGTTGCGGATGAGGACGGCGACGGGAGATCCGAGAGTGTTCCCATGCCGGACGCCCCCGAGGATCTCGATCTCGTCTTGTTCGATGGACATGCGCTTGCCCCGGCCGTAGCCGTGCCGGCGTCGCGTCAGTTCTGCTCCCAGACCATCCACATCGACCGTAAGCCCTCGTGGCAGGCCCTCGACGATGGTCACGAGCCCGGGCCCGTGCGATTCTCCAGCTGTTAGGAAGCGAAGCATCAGCTCAGGTTACGAGGGAATCGGAATCGCTCCCACTCCAACCAGGGCGATCGCCACCCAAGCTCCCAAAATCATCGGCGGTCCGTAAGGCAGCTCTGTCTTCCTCCCCGCCGATCCCGCGAGAAGCATGATGAGAGCGAAGGCGCCGCCGATCATGGCGGTGGCGAACACCGCCCATCCCAGAACACTCCAGCCGAGATAGGCGGTGAACAGGCCGAGCTGGGCGGACAGCTTCACGTCCCCGGCACCGAACCCCTCACCTTTCACAACGATGAAGATCAATGACGTGCCGGCGAAATAGGACACGGCACCCCCCAGACCACGCAGCATCGCCTCCCATTGGCCGCTCATTGCCGTTGCGCCCAGGAGCATCACCGCGACGATGGCGGTCCCCCGCAGATTGAGTCGGTCCACGATGCGGAAGGTCTCGAGGTCAGTAACGACCAGCGCGGTGGTGAGAATCAGAAAACCGAAATAAGGCAGGAGGACCCAGGTCCACCCGACGGCGAGAAGGAAGAGGACGGCGGCTGCCGCTGCGACGACGGCCACGGCAGCCTCACGAACGAGTGGTGTCCCGCATGTCTTGCATCGGGGACGGAGCCATCCTCGCTCATTACCGCATCGTCGGCACACTCCTACCAGGGGCCGGAGTGGGACGGTGTCGTCGAGGGACTGAAGAGCCAGGTCGTGGGCTACGAGCCCTGAGATAAAGCCAATTGCTCCGACGAGGACATAGGTCACCGTCGGAGCAAGTTAGCTACAGAGAATCAGTGACCGGGTGTCACGAGTCGGAGGAAAAGTCTCGCAACGTGCCCATCCGGCGTCGCCGGAGCAGGCCATGACCCTCTTCGGACTCCGACTCCTCAGAGTCTGAGTCGTCTTCGTTCTCCGCCGAACCGAGTTCGGAGAACACTTTCTCGAGGAAGGCCTCAGTGCCCCCCTCGACATCGTCGGAGTGATCCTCGTCGGCGCTGCCGACTGAGGGGATCTCCGTGAGACCTTCCGATACGACTTCGGGAGTCGCATCGTCAGCGGGAGCTTCGGGAACGTCTTCCTCCGGCTCCCGCCACCAGGACTCGTCCGGGCGTACTTCGATGGAATCGTCGTCGGTCTGGTCCGCATTCTCACCCTCGTGAAAGTCGTGATCTTCGACGGGTTCGGTCCGGTAGGCCGCTTCCGGTCGTGGAGGCTCCGATGCGTCGTAGTCCTCCTCGGACACGGATTCGACGTTCTGCTCTGCTTCATGTGGCGCCGGCGTCGTCCCGGTAATCACAACCAGATCTTTCTCCACCAACCGTGCTGTTACCCGAGCGGTCCAGAACTTCGTAGTTCCGAGGTGCTCGGCGACTCGCTCCACAGAGGAACCCGCTCCGATCTCACTCAACACCCTCCACTCGTCGGCGTTGACGGTCACCTCCTCGCGCTGGCCGAGGTCGCGTCGGAAGGTGATGGGACCGGTGAGATCCCGGATGACTTCGTTCACCTGCTCCCACTCCCGGCGGCGTTCCTCGGCATCTCTGAGCAGGGCTTCTAGCTCAAAGGACTTGGGCGAGGCATATGGCGTCGTAACCCCTTCGAGAACCTCGAAGTCGCGACCCTTGCCACCGATTTGGAAGAGACTCTCGACTGTCATCTCCCTGAGAAGGTCGACGATTGCGGTGTCTCCCTCGGCGACGGCGGCGAGAGTGGTCTCGCCGCTGGTGACGCGGCTCAGCGTTCTCTCGTCTGCATAGCGCGAGTTGATCAAGTGGCGGCCAAGCTCGTCGTCTTCGAAGGTCGTCGCGAGGTCGATGCCGCCTTTGCCAACGAAGATCCGGCCCCGGACTCCGTCGCCCGTGACCTCCACCGAGCCCTGCTGATGCGATCGTGTCAGCAGCCTCAAAACTTCGTCCAGTGGGACAAAGCCCAAATTCCCAGAAAGAGACACCTCAGCTCCTTTACAAAAGGCTTGACGTTGAGATCGGTCCCGTCTGGAGGTGTCTTTAGAGCTTTCTCAGGGCCTGTTGCAGTTCACTCAACTCGATGGACTCACCCGTCCACGATGCGAAAGAGGCAATCGCCTGGCGCAGTAGGAACTCGTGGCCGTCGGCATAGGGAATCCCGGTTTGCTCCGCAGCGACGACTGCCGGTGTCTTTGCGCGCCCATAGGGCAGGTCGATCAGACCGGAGCCCGTTTTGAGGACGCCCTCGGGCAGGGACTCACCATGCATGCCCAATGGTGTCGTATTGATGACGATTGCTCCGGCGACAGGGGTTCCCCAGGACACCGCTTCGCCACCCATACGCCTCACGAGAACAGCCGCCCGGTCGGTTCTGCGGGCGGCCAGGTAGACGTTCATCCGGGGTGGGATGGCTGTCAAGGCAGCTGCTGCCGCTCCCCCGGCTCCCAGGATCAGGGCGGTTGTGCCCTCCCGAAACCTCGAGGTGTCGAGGATCTCGCTGAATGCCACGCTGTCGGTCGTGTCTCCGTGGACCATCCCATCCCGAAGGGACAGAGTGTTCACCGATCCCGCCCGGGCAGCGCGTTCAGCGAGCGAGTCAGCCAGCTTGGCCGCCTCGCGCTTGAGCGGCATGGTGATGTTCAGCCCGTGCCAGCGACCTTCACGAAGTCCGACGACCGCCCCCGCCAGCGTCCGGTCGTCGGCTTCGATCGCCAAATACTCCCCATCGAGGCCTGCGCTCTCGAGCATCGCAGCGTGTAGCTCGGGTGACCGGGAATGTTTCACCGGACTCCCCAACACGGCGAATCGGTAGAACGTCATGGGGCTATCAGGGGAGGATGCCGTCTTCTCGAGCCTGGGCCACGTTCGCATTGTGCTCCTCGAGGGTTTCTGCGAAGGCATGGTTTCCCTCTTCATCCGAGAGCACGTAATAGAAATAGGGGGTATCTGCCGGTGCTGCGGCGGCTTCGAGGCTCGCATTTCCCGGTACCGCGATTGGCGTCGGCGGCAGATCCCGGTTCTGATAGGTGTTGTACGGGGAGTCGACCTCGTTATTGAACTCCGACATGTCACGGGTCCCGAGGGCATAGAGAACGGTGGCGTCGACCTCCAGGGGCATCCCCTCGGCGAGCCGGTTGTGGATCACCGACGACACCAAGCGGCGCTCCTCCTCCACACGCACCTCGGTCTCGATGAGGGAGGCGACGATGATCCCCTGATAGGTGGTGTATCCCAGGTCTTCCCAGTCGCTCCAGTCGATCGAGTCGACGTGCTGCTCCATGGTCGACGCCATGCGCTGGAGGATCGCTTCCGGTGCGGCACTTTCGGAGAACTCGTAGGTGTCCGGGAAGAGCAGACCCTCCCAGTCCCTGAGTTCGGGGTTCTCGGGCATTTCCCGCAACGAGGTGGTGACACTGCCGTCCAGGAGAGCGGCCTGGAAGTCCTCGTACTCATGAGCGGTAGCTTCATCCAGCCGCTGAAGCACTTCGTTGATCCTCAGGCCCTCGATGATGGTCACCCGGAACGCTGAGGCCGCAGGTCCGGTAACCAATTCCGCGACTACGTCTGCGGGATCCATCAGGGTGGTTAGCTCATACGTGCCGGCCTGTAGCTGTTGCGCCGCCTCCACGTTTCGGACTGCGACCTCGAACTCCAGGGCGGAACGCACCACTCCCTGGCTGGCCAGAATGGCCCCGATGTCCTGACCGCTAGAACCCGGTGGTATCTCGACAGTGACCGCTTGTCCCGGCTCCACGTCCACAGGAGCGTCACTGGCTTCCCTCGGACCGAGGGCATCCCCGACACTCTGGCCGAGATAAGAAGCCCCGCCCACGACGATCACACCTGCCAGAACGATCGCAGCACCGATGCCCACGATCTTGAGGATCCTCATCCAGGGTGGTTGTTCGGGGACAGGTTCGAAAGTCATGGTGTATCAGGAGATTCGACGCCGGTGTGGTCGGCGGAGTTCCCGGCAGAGCGTCTCGAATCGAGAAAGGCCTGCAGGATTATGGCTGCGGCCACTTTGTCCGCTGCTTCCTTGCGTTCCCGTCTCTTCAATCCCGCCTCCAGGAGCACACTCTCGGCTATTCGCGATGTAAAGCGCTCATCGACATACTCGACCTCGATCCCCAACAGGGCGCTGATCTCCTCAGCCAGTGCTCGGGCGCCCTCGGCGGATTCTCCTTCGTGCCCGCCCAAGGCAGTCGGTAAACCCATGATCACACCCTCCAGGTCGTATTCTTCACTGATCCGGCGCAACGCGCTCTCCAGCTCCTTCCGCGGTACGACTTCAAGGGGGGCGGCCGTCAAACCGATGCCGTCGGAGATAGCGAGACCAACGCGCTTGGTCCCGTAGTCGATACCCAGATAGCGGCTCAAAGCGAGCCCAGGGCCCGACCTGAGTCTTCACGGGCTGTGTCGAGAGCGGCCGGAAGCTGATCACCGTTGGGCCCGCCGGCCTGGGCGAGTTCCGGATCGCGGGATCCCCCGCCACCGAGTTGTCGAGCGGCTCCGGCGATTAGTTCGCCCGCGGAGATTCCCTTCTCTACGAGATCCTTGCTGGCGACTCCCACCAGAGCGCCTTTGCCTCCATCGGCCGAACCGAGCACGACCAGGGAAGGGCCGGTGATGCGATCCCTCACGCCCAGCGCAATCTGGCGAAGCTCATTCCCGCTGACACCTCCGGCATCGGCGACTACCAGGGCTGTCTCCCCGACCATTTCCGGATCCGACGCAAGCTCCTCGGCCATTACTCCCATTCGCTGACTCGCAATCGCCTCGAGCTGCTCCTCGAGGCCGCTCACCTTCTCCAGTAGCCGCTCAACCCGATCGGGCACCTCCCTTCCGGGGACTCTGAGAAGATGCCCGGTCCTGTCGAGCGCCCGTCGCAGGGAGACGAGATGGTCATATGCCGCCATCCCGGTGAGAGCCTCGACCCGGCGTAAGTTCGAGCCGATGGACGATTCGGAGACGATGGTCAGAGGCCCTACCTGACCCGCGGTGTGGGTGTGGGTTCCACCGCAGAACTCCTTGGAGAATTCGCCGACCTTCACCACCCTTACGACGTCGCCATACTTCTCCCCGAAGAAGGCTATGGCGCCCATGGCCTCGGCCTCCTCCTTGGTGGTGATGGTGGTGGTGACTTCGCTGTTCGCCACCAGACGCTCGTTGATCTCGGTTTCGATCTCGCCTAGCTCCTCGGGGGCCACCTGGGAGAAGTGGGAGAAGTCGAAACGCAGCCGACTGTCCTCGACGAGCGAGCCCGCCTGTGAGGCGTGATCGCCGAGCACGTCGCGGATCGCCCAGTGGAGGACGTGGGTCCCGGTATGGCTCTTCCTTATCCCCTCTCGCCGCGGACTGTCGATTGCAGAGCTCGCTGGCTGACCGGTGACCAGCTCTCCCCTGGTCACTTTCACCTTGTGACCGTGCAGACCCTGGATGACGTGTTGTGTGTCCGCCACGACCGCTTCGCCTGTGTCTGTGCGGATGACACCGGTGTCGCCGACCTGGCCGCCCGCCTCTGCGTAGAAGGGGGTCTTGTCCAGAAAAATCTCGACCTCCTCACCCTTCCCGGCTCGCTCTATCGTTTCACCGTCTCGGACCATCGAAAGTATGACGCCGTCGGACGCCTCATAGTCGTAGCCCACGAAGTCGGTGAGCCCGTACTGTTCGACAAGCCCCCGGTAGACATCGGCGATCTCGGTGCCGTCGCCCCCCTTCCAGGCGGCTCTCGCCCGCTTCCGTTGAGCCTCCATTTCGACTTCGAAAGCATCGAGGTCGACCTCCACGCCACGTTCTGCGGCGATCTCCTTGGTGAGATCGATGGGAAAGCCAAACGTGTCGTGGAGCTTGAAGGCGGCGCTACCGCTGAGCCGGTCGCTGTCTTCGAGCTCGGTGTCGAGCAGCTGGTGCCCCGACTCGAGGGTGCGTCGGAACTGCTCCTCTTCGTGCGTGACCACTTCGAGGATGAAGTCCTTTTTCTCCACCAGCTCGGGATAGGCGTCTCCCATCACCTCGATGGTGGTCTCCGCTAGCCGCGGAGCCACGAGCCCGTCGCCACCATGTTGCCAGGCGTGGCGGACGGCTCTACGCAGCACTCTGCGCAGAACGTAGCCCCTTCCGTCGTTGGAAGGAATGACTCCGTCGCCGATGAGAAAAGTGACGGTTCGCCCGTGGTCGGCGAGGATCCTGAGGGACACGTCGTCCCGTTCTGAGGCCCCATATTCCAGACGTGTGTATCGCTCCCCGGTGCGAAGCACTTCCCGGGTCGTGTCGATGTCGAAGACAGAGGGAACTCCCTGCAGGACGGCGGCGATCCGGTCCAGGCCCATGCCGGTGTCGATGTTCTTGGCCGGTAGCTCGCCCACCACGTGATAGGGCTCGTCCTGGATGTTCTGCATGAACACCAGGTTCCAGATCTCCACGTAGCGGTCTTCGTCGCCGCCGATGGGGCCGCCGGGGTCGCCGTATTCCTCGCCCTTGTCGTAGAAGATCTCTGAGCTTGGACCGCATGGCCCGGGAATTCCCATCTGCCAGAAGTTGTCCTTGCCGCCCCGCTGAACTCTGTCGGGAGACACGCCTACCCCGTCGATCCAGATTTCCTCCGCCTCGTCGTCGGTCTCGTGGACGGTGAACCAGAGCCGGTCCGGGTCGAGTTCGAAGTGCTCGGTGACCAGCTCGTATCCCCAGGGTATGGCCTTTTCCTTGAAGTAGTCACCGAAGCTGAAGTTCCCGAGCATCTCGAAGAAGGAAAGGTGGCGCTGGGTGGTGCCGATGATGTCGATGTCGACGGTGCGGACGCATTTTTGTACCGAGACGGCTCTCGGCCAGGGCGGCTCCTCCTCTCCGATGAAGTAGGGCTTGAACGGGACCATGCCTGCGTTGGTGGTGAGCAAAGTGGGATCCAACGGGATCAGCGATGACGAAGGCCGGTACTCGTGGTCTCGTTTTGTGAAGAAATCGACGAAGACCTTCCGAATCTCCTGGCTTTTCACGATGGGTCTCCTTCCTCTTCGCGTCGGGCGCGGGCTGCGGGAGTGAGGTCGATTCCTAGCTCGTTGAGCTGGTCTTTCTCGACCCAGGTGGGAGCCCCTGTCATCGGGTCCACACCGGTCTGGGTCTTGGGGAACGGAATCACTTCGCGTATGGAGGACTCTCCCTGGAGCACCATGACCAGGCGGTCGATGCCAAAGGCGAACCCGCCGTGCGGGGGCGTGCCGTAGTCGAGAGCCTCGAGAAACCACCCGAAGCGACGTTCCGCCGTCTCGCCGTCGATTCCCAGGATCTCGAAGACCTGCCGCTGTACCTGTGGGTCGTGGATCCTGATTGACCCGGATCCGAGCTCGACTCCGTTGAGAACGGCGTCGTACGCCTGGGAGATGGCGTTCTCTGGATCTTTTCGCATCTGGTCTATCGATACCGGTGAGGTAAATGGATGGTGTGAGAAGGTGATCGAACCGTCGTCGTCCTCCTCGAACAACGGGAAGTCGACAACCCAGAGAAAGGCCAGCTCGTCGTGAGCGGAGGGCTTACCGAGATCGTTGCGCAGCCCGCCGAGCACCTCGACTGTGGTCCGCCACCTTCCGGCGGCGATCAGAAGGACGTCTCCGGGTGTCGCTTCCATGGTCTTCCGGATGGCGTCCTTCTCGGCATCGTCGAGGAACTTGGCGACGGGCGAACGCAGTGACCCGTCGTCTTCTGTGACCATCCACACCAGACCCTTTGCCCCGAGTTCCTTCGCCCTGCCGGTCAGCTCGTCGGCCCGTGATCGCGACCACTCGAGTCCACCTGCGTTGATGGCCCGGACGGTGCCGCCCTCGTCGATGGCCCCCTTGAAGACCCCGAACTCGGTGTCTCGCAGGTGGTTCGTCAGGTCGACGATCTCCATCCCGAACCTCAAGTCGGGCTTGTCGACGCCGTATCGATCCATCGCCTCCTGCCAGGTCAGCCGAAGAAACGGGGTTTCGATCTCTTCTCCCCTCAGCTCCTTGACGGTCGCGGCGAGGACTTTCTCCATGGTCTCCAAGACTTCGTCGCTCCCCCAGAACGCGCCCTCCATGTCGAGTTGGGTGAATTCGATTTGGCGATCGGCGCGGGTGTCCTCGTCGCGATAGCAGCGCGCGATTTGGAAATACCTCTCGACGCCGGAGACCATCAAGAGCTGCTTGAACAGCTGTGGTGATTGGGGCAGCGCATAGAACTCACCCTGGCGGTGACGGGAGGGGACCAGCATGTCACGGGCACCCTCCGGTGTCGAGTTGATGAGGGTGGGTGTCTCCACCTCCAGAAATCCCAGATCGTCCAGGGTGCGCCGAATGGAGGCCGTTGCCCGGGAACGGGCCCTCAAGTTGGCAGCCATGCGGGGGCGCCGCAGATCGAGGTAGCGGTGCTTCAGTCGTGTCCGCTCGTCGACGTCGGCGCGGTCGTCGATCATGAACGGCAGCGTCTTGGCCGGCGCCAGCACGGAGATTTCCTCGGCGGCGATCTCAATCGCTCCGGTTACCAGATCCGGGTTCTCGGTGCCTTCCGGCCGCTCCTGGACGGTGCCCGAGACCCGCACGCAGTACTCCATTCTCAGCTCTTCGACGTTGGCGTGCTGTGAAGGGTCGGCCACCACCTGCACAATCCCAGTGGCGTCGCGCACGTCGAGGAAGGCTATGCCTCCGTGGTCGCGGCGCTTTTGCACCCAACCGGCGACGGCTACCTCGGTTCCAATATCAGAAGCCTGAAGGGTTCCGGCACCGTGTGTCCTCATTTTTTGCTGAACCAACCTGAAACCTCCTGGAGTGACATCTGAGATCGCCCGTCTTCGGTCTGCACGTCGACAGGTTCTCCCTCGCCCTTCCAGACCAGCACCACAGGGACGTCGAGGCGTCCTGCAGTGCGGAACTGTGCCTTTACCGAGCGACCTTCGGCATCGAAATCGACCCGCAAGCCCTGGTTGCGGAGCTCTGAAACCGGTCCCAGGGCGTCCTCAGGGGTCGTCTCCGACACCAGGTAGGCGTCCAGATAGGGCCGGTGCGGATCTCCCAGGGCAAGCATGATCCTGTCGATTCCCAATGCAAACCCAACACCCGGGGTGGCACGGCCCCCGATGGCCTCCGCTAACCCGTCATATCGTCCTCCGCCGCCGACCGCATTCTGCGCCGCGTCGAGACCTGTCGCCACGTATTCGAACGCGGTACGGGTGTAATAGTCCAGACCCCTGACGAGATTTGCATCCTCCTCAAAGGGAATGCCGAGAATCTCCAACCCTCTTTTCACTGCTGCGAAATGCTGCTCGCAGGCACTGCACAGATGGTCGAGCGTGCGCGGGGCGTCCGTCAGCTTGGGAGCGTCCAACTTCGAGTCGAGGACACGGAGGGGGTTACGGTCGATGAGCTCCACAGAGTCTTCGCTGAGCTCCGACTCGATCGTTCGCAGATGGGTTCGGAGAGCCTCCACGTATCCAGGACGACACACCGGATCGCCAATCGAGTTGAGCTTGAGGGCAACGTCTCCGAGACCTGTCCCGGAGATGAATCGGTGCCCGAGTTCGATTACCTCTACGTCGGCGACCGAACTCCCGGTGCCCAGATACTCCACGCCAACCTGCCAGAACTGGCGTCTCCGCCCCGCCTGGGGACGCTCGTACCGGAAAAAGGGCCCCGAATAGGCTCCCTTCCATACTCCCTGTTGACCGGAGTTCAGATAAGCGCGCACCGCCCCCGCAGTCCCTTCGGGACGTAACGTCACGGAGCGGTCACCGCGGTCGCTGAATGTGTACATCTGTTTGGTGACGACTTCAGTGGTCTCGCCCACCCCACGCTCGAACAGCTCGGTCGCCTCGAAGATCGGAAGACTGATCATCGGATACCCGTAGCGCTCAGACCAGTCTTCCCACGACCGCAGCGTCTCCCGCCACGCCTGCGACTCGGGCGCGAGTATGTCGTTGGTGCCTTTAGGGGGCTGAAAATTCATGGACTTCGCGGCAGGTTACCGGTGACCACTCCGGATCACACTTCGATAAAGGTCGACCCCCACCGTGCACATCGGCACGGGGTGTCGGCGATGAGACATCCGGAGTTCGGGCGGACAGAGCCGGAACTCATGCCCAGTCGGAACGGAATGGGTTGGTGGCTCGTTCCGTGCCGATCGTGGTCTCCGGCCCGTGTCCCGGCAGCACCCGAACGTCGTCTTCGAGCGTCATCACATGGTCTCGCATGGAGCGCATTAGTTGTTCGTAAGAGCCGCCCGGCAGATCGGTGCGGCCGATGGAGCCGGCAAACAACTGGTCCCCGGTGAACATCGTGCCTTCGGCCTCCCAGTAGAAACAGCAGTGGCCCGGGGTGTGTCCCGGGGTGTGTCTCACCTCGAGCCGAGTCCCGGCGATATCGAGGGTCTGTCCGTGGTAGAGGTCCTCGAGGGATTCGGGAACTTCGTAAGAGCCGGGAGGGACCATACCGAAAATTCGCTTCAGTTGATCCGCGGGATGCAACGTCAGGAAATCGTCATCGGGGTGGACGTATGTGACGGCGCTTGTGCTGGCCGCGATCTTCCCCGCACCGCCGGTGTGGTCAACATGTCCGTGAGTCAGCAGAATGCCGACCACCGCTACATCCAGCCTGGCGATATGCCGGCCGAGTTCGTCGGGATCGGGAGGGGCGTCCACGAGGAATCCTTGATCCGACTCGGTGGAGACGAGATAGGCGTTGGTGCCGGCCACCCAAGCCGGGATGGTCTCGATACGCATCAGCTTGTCGACGGATCGCTGGCCAAACGGAAGGCGGTGAACACGCCGTCTACACCGCGGATGTCGGTGAGCAGGCGGGGAAGCTGGCCGGGGTCGGAGAGTTCGACCTCGTACTTCAGGATCGCCACCCGGTCCTCGTTGGTATTGGTCGACGAGGCGGTGATGTTGCCACCTGTGTCCGAGACCACCGCGGTCACGTCGCGGAGGAGACGGGCACGGTCGAGGGCCTCGACCTGAATCCAGACAACGAAGGCGCCCACGGTGTCCGTTGGCCAGCTCACGTCCACGGTGCGCTCCCGGCGCTCCGTCAATGAAGCCACGTTGGTGCAGTCAGCGCGGTGCACTGACACTCCTCTCCCGACGGTGACGTAACCGACGATTGCATCGCCCGGAACCGGCGAGCAGCACTGGGCGAGATTCACCAGCATGTCGTCGTGGCCCTCCACCACCACGTCGGCTGATTCGGATGGCCGGCGACGCCGCGTGGGCTTGAACAGATCGTCCCCGGTCTCGGGCTCGAGTCGCCGGCGAAGCCTGACCGCGACAGAGTCGATTGAGACGTTCCCTTCCCCCAGCGCCATTTGCAGGGCTTCACCGTCCCGCTGTCCCAACTCCTCGGCGATGGCGTTGAGATGGGCGGACTGGTCATGGGCGGAGAGCTCAGAAGCTTCTCTCTTGAACAACTCCTGGATCTGGTCCTTTCCGTCCGCCAGCGCCTGGTGGCGGCGCTCCTTTTGGAACCAGTGCTTGATCTTCGTCTTCGCTTTCCCGGTGCGGACGAATTTCTGCCAATCACGGGAGGGGGCCGCCTCCTGGGACTTGGAGGTAATGATCTCGACAATGTCACCCGAATCGAGCTTGGTGGAGAGAGGCACCAGGCGACCGTTCACCTTCGCTCCCACACAGCGGTGACCCACCTCCGTGTGCACCGCATAGGCGAAATCGACCGGGGTAGCACCCCTCGGCAACTCCTTGACGTCCCCACCGGGTGTCAGGACGAATACCTCGTCCTGATAGAGATCCATCTTCAGGTTGGCGAGAAACTCCTCGGGGTCCTCGTCGAAAGGATCGAACTCCACCACCGGGGTGGACGAGACATCTCCCTCCTTATACCTCCAGTGGGCCGCAATCCCCCACTCGGCGCGCCGATGCATCTCCTCGGTTCGTATCTGGATCTCAAGAGGCTTGCCGTCCGGTCCGATGATCGTTGTGTGCAGGGATTGATAGAGGTTGATCTTGGGCATCGCCACGTAGTCCTTGAACCGCCCGGTAACGGGAACCCAGTGGCTGTGGACAAGCCCCAGTGCCGCATAGCAGTCTCTCGTGGAGCGGGTGATGATTCGGATGCCGATGAGATCGTGGATGTCCTCGAATGGCCGGTTCTGTTCCATCATCTTGCGGTAGATCGAGAACTGATGTTTGGGCCGTCCGGTCACCTCCGCGTCGATGCCGGAATCGGCCAACAGCCCACTTATCTCGTCGGTCATCTTCTCGATGAACGCCTCTCTCTCCGGGGCCGCCTCGGCCAGCTTCGCCTGGATCTCTGCGTTCGGACCGGGATAGAGAATGGCAAAGCAGCGGTCCTCGAATTCGTGCTTGATCTCTTGTACGCCGAGACGGTGGGCTAACGGGGCGTAGACATCCAGAGTCTCACGGGCGACTCGGACCTGTTTCGCCTCCCGCAACGCGTACACGGTCCTCATGTTGTGGAGCCGGTCGAAGAGCTTGATGATGAGAACCCTCACATCGCGCGCCATCGCAACGACCATCTTCCGGATGCTGGCCGCCTGCTGCTGTTCCCGATTGGAGTATCGAACACGGTCGAGCTTGGTGACCCCATCGATCAGCGCGGCGATGTCTGTGCCGAAGTCCTGTTCCACCTGGTCGAGGGTCAGAGGCGTGTCCTCAACGGTGTCGTGCAGAAAAGCCGCAGCAATGGTGTCGGCGTCGAGGCCATATTGGGCAAGCATGTAGGCGACCGTGGTCGGATGGGTGATATAGGGGTCGCCGGTCTTGCGCACCTGACCCTCATGCGCCTTATCCGCAGTGGCGTGGGCCCGTCTGAGCAGCTCAAAATCACCATCCGGATAGTGGCTTCGGAAGGCGTCGATGACCTCGTCGAGGGTCGCCGTCTTGGACTCAGTCGTAACGAAGGAGGGCATGGAGGGGGACATTGTCTATCTTTTCGATTCCACCCAGAAAGACCAGCTCGATGAAGACGGAAAGGCCCACCACGTCGGCACCGACATGTCGCAAGAGCTGGATGGCAGCTTTGGCCGTGCCGCCCGTAGCGATCACGTCGTCGACCAGCAGCACCCTCTCTCCCTCCAGGACGGCATCGATGTGGACCTCGAGAGCGTCCATCCCGTACTCGAGTTCATACTCTTCTTTGACGGTTTCGTAGGGAAGCTTCCCGGGCTTGCGCAGCGGGATGAACCCGGCACCGATTCGATCGGCCACGGGTGTGGCGAGAGTGAACCCTCTGGCCTCTATGCCAGCGACCTTCGTGATCCCCTTGTCCAGGAAGGGCTCGGACATCTCGTCGATGAGGGTGTTGAAGGCAGTCGGGTCGGCCAGGACCGGCGTTATGTCCTTGAAGACCACCCCTTCTTCGGGGAAGTCGGGGATGTCACGGATGAGATCTTCGAGTTGGCTCACGCCGCAAAGTCTACGGTTCGTTCAGCGTCTTCCCGACTTTGCACGCCTCTGAACCCATTCTGCGCTGCTCATCTTCCACGCCCGGAAGCTGGACCACGACAGTGTCGTCGCCCGAGACGGCGATGTCCGGTTCCTGGACAGCACCGAAGTCCTCAATGCGACGCGTCATGATGCCGGTGGCGACCTCGAGAAGTTCGGGGTCGGTGTCTTCGGGGGGCCGTGAGGACGACCGAGGTCCCTCCCTGGAGGTCAAGGCCGAGAAGCGGTGTAAAACCGGCCGTCGTTACCACGCCCAGCCCACCCACGCGATGGTAAGGACTACGACCAGGCCGACCAGACGTCGGGTCAATTAATGCCCTCCGTCACAAGCACTTGGGTGTTTCAACGGCCAGATGACGGCGTATGCGGGGCGGTGGGTATTCAGGCTCCGGCGGTGCCGGACTCTTCTTCGTCGTCTCCCGCACGGCCACCGATGGCACGTTTGGAGAATCTGATCTGGCCGTCCTCGACCCTGAGTACCACCGTATCCTCAGTCATAGAGACGACAGTGCCGTGGGCACCACCGATGGTGCGCACTTCGTCACCGATTTGCAGCGAGGCAGCCAGCTCCTTTTGCGCCTGACTCCGCTTCCGTTGCGGGCGGATGATCAGGAAATAGAAGACACCGACCATTAGGGCCAGGAAGAGAAGGGAGGGCAATGCGCTTCCCGACGTCTCCTGAGCAAACACGACAAACGTCACGGTTCCTCCGGAAGTGGGGGTAATTCGCCTGCGAGGTTAGGCCTTGGGTTCGGTCTAGGTCTAACTAGGAGTCTGCTGGATAACGCCGTTGCTCAGATTGGCGGCCAGGCGCGCCATCTCGCAAGGCCGAGGTTTCGCCACCCCTTGTGCCGGAATGGCAGGGCCGAGAACGCAGCGAGTGGTGATGCATGGTCGCACAATGAGGTGACATGCATTGTTCAGCGGGCTCCTAATCGGCCCGCGCGGCGTGAATCGCCTGCACATAGGCCGGGAACGTCCCCGCCTTGATTGCCTCTCGCGCCCCTGCGATGAGATCGAAAACATACTGGAGGTTGTGGATGGTCAGCAGCCGGTGAGAGCTCAGCTCTTTCATACGGATCAGATGACGTAGATAAGCCCTGGTGTAGTTGGAACACGTGAGACACCCGCACTCGGGATCGATTGGCCGGGAATCGTGGGTGTGCTCAACACGGTTGATGTTGAAGTCGCCGGTTCTGGTCAATGCCCGGCCATGGCGTGCCAGTCGGGTGGGGATCACACAATCGAACATATCCGCTCCCCGGGCAATCGCGTCGAGCAGGCCTTCGGTGTCGCCAAGACCCATGAAATAGCGCGGGACTTCCTGGGGGAGTTCGGCGACGGCGGCCTCGAGCGATGCGTTACGTTGCTCGGCGGGTTCTCCCACCGACAGGCCGCCGATGGCTATACCCTCGAATCCGAGGGCAGCGGTCTCCCGGGCGCTCTCTGCCCTCAGGTCAAGATCGACACCGCCCTGGACTATCCCGAAGAGCGACTGGTCCTCGCGGGTGTGCGCCTCGAGACACCTCTCTGCCCAGCGGAGGGTTCGACGCATCTGGTTTTCCACTTCCTCCCGCGGTGCCGGCAATCCGATACACACGTCGAGCACCATGGCGATGTCGGGACCTAGCTGCTCCTGAATCGAGACCGCACCCTCGGGAGTCAACTGGACGCAAGCTCCGTCGTAGATCGAGGTGAATGATGCGCCTTCTTCGGTGATCTCCGGCTCGAGAGAGAAGATCTGGAAGCCACCCGAATCGGTGAGGATCGGGCCATCCCAGCTCATGAACCCGTGGAGCCCGCCCAGAGACTCGATGAGATCTGCGCCCGGGCGCAGCATCAGATGGTAGGTGTTGGCCAGCACGATTTCTGCTCCGATGGCCGTGAGATCGTCCGAATCGACGGCCTTGACGGCTGCCCTGGTCCCCACAGGCATGAACGCCGGCGTTTGAACAGTGCCGTGTGGCGTATGGAGGACACCGGAGCGAGCCCGCCCGTCGACTGCTTTCGAAGACCAGGTCACCGCTGACATCCCGGACAGGCTAGGACCGAAAGTTGCCGCGACGTCTCATGAGCCTGCCTGGTCCGCGATGCGGACCGGGAGCGGGCGCGTCATGTAGGGTGAAAATACCCGACAACAAGTGAACGCCACACAGAGAGCGTTACGGAAAGGATCAGACGATGACCGAGGAGAAAGTAGGAGCACGAGTAAAGGATTCGATAGTCGGACTGCTGAAAGGCACCGGCGAGGTGGTTCAGGGCGCAGCCTCCGCCACCCGCGACGCCGTTACGGGAACTCTCAAAGGGGCAGGCGACATCGCCGGTTCGGTGTTCTCGACGACCGCGGATGCCATCAAGGGCGGACTCTCAGCAGTCGGAGAAGTGGGAACGGGAACTCTTGACACTGTCCAGGGTGTCGTCATCGGTGTCGTAAGAGCAGTTGGTGAGGTCGCAACCGTCACCGTCGGCACCATCTCCGATATCGCACGGGCAGCCATAAAGGGAACGGCTGATGTTGGCGGAGACGTCACTAGCGCCGCTGGCGGCATGGCCGAGGGGCTCATCAGAGCAACCAAGGACACCGGTGTCGGTGTAGCCGAAGGTGCTGTTGCTCTCGGGCGATCGGTGATCGGTGGAGTCAAGGACGTAGGCGGCGACGTGATCGGTGCGTCATCCAGCACCGTTTCGGGCGCCATCAAGGGCGCGCAGTCGATTGGTGCAGACGCCCTCGGTGCTGCGCAGAGCACGGCACAGGGCCTTGTGAGCGGCGCAGGTGAAGTAGGCGCTGATATCGGGAAGGTCACCAAAGGTGCGATTTCCGGTGCCATTTCCGGAGCCAAAGAAGTTGGCCTGAGCGTCGAAGACGCTGCGTCGGCAGCGGCAACCGGAGCTCTCGAAGCCGCAGAGAAGGTCGGCGAGTCAGCCGTCCACGCGGTACGCGACGTAGCTGCGAGCGGTGTCGACGGCGTCAAGGCCGTCGTCAAAGGCGAACGCGACAGCTGATCCCTCAGCTCGCTGCCGCCCGGCCAGGCCCTCCTCTGGAGCGGTCGCGTCGGGCGGCCAGCATCGCGTCCCCGAAAGACAAGAAACGGTATTGGCGGCTCAGCGCCACGTCATAGGCCTCCCGCCAGGAATTTCCCATGAAGGCGGCGAGGAGCACGAGCAATGTCGAGCCCGGGAGGTGGAAGTTGGTCACCAGCATGTCCACGACCGTGATATCGCTTCCCGGTCGTAGAAACAGACCGGTGTGGCTCTCCCCCGCATGAACCCTTCCCGTGCCGTCCGCCATCGTCTCCAGCGTGCGCACGACGGTCGTGCCGATAGCCACAACACGACCGCCCCTGTCCCGGGTCTCGCTGATAGCGCGGGCGGTCTCATCCGGAATGGAACACCATTCCGAGTGCATCTCGTGGTCCTCGATGTCGTCGGTGGCGATGGGCCGGAAGGTGTCCAGTGAAACGTGTAGATCCACCGAAGTCATCGCGATTCCCCGGGCCTCCAATCTACGGATGACCTCTTCGGTGAAGTGGAGCCCGGCTGTGGGAGCAGCCGCCGACCCGGGGGACGAAGCAAACATGGTCTGATAGCGCTCCGGGTCCTCGAGCTCGCCGGTGAAGTAGTGCGGAAGGGGCATCGACCCAGCGGCCTCGATGGCCGCCTCCGGGTCCTGCGCGTCGAGGACCACCGTTACCTTTCCCTGTTCGGGTTCTGAAATGATCTCGGCGGTGAATGCGCCGAACTCGACCTCCACACCGGGTCGAAGCCGTCGCGAAGGCCGGACGAGCGCCTCCCATGACCCGTCGTCTCTGCGCTCGAGAAACAGCATCTCTATCCGCCCTCCGGTCTTCACACGATGTCCCACGACACGGGCTGCCCGCACCCTGGTCTCATTGACCACGACCAGATCTCCCGGCTCCAACAGGTCAGGCAGGTCGAGGAATATGTGGTCGCTCATATCTCGAGTGTCGAGAAGCCGGGCGTCGTGGCGGGGCTCGATTGCACTCTGGGCAATCGCCCACTGCGGCAGGTCGTATTCGAAGTCGGCGGCCTTCAGATGAGGGTCCCTTGTGGGTCTGTGGGCGGCTCGATCCCAAGATGGGTGTAGGCGTGAGCGGTCGCAACCCGCCCCCTCTGGGTGCGCTGGATCAAACCTGACTGGAGAAGAAACGGCTCGTAGGCGTCCTCGACCGTCTCGGGCTCTTCCCCGACGGCGATGGCGAGTGTCGACAGCCCAACCGGTCCTCCACCGAACTTGTGGACAATCGAGTCGAGAATGGAGCGGTCGACCTTGTCGAGACCGAGTTCGTCGACCTCATATACCTCGAGAGCTTCCTCGGCTACTGCGAGGGTGATCTCACCCGATGCCCTCGCCACCGCGTAGTCGCGCACCCGCGCCAGGAGTCGATTGGCGATGCGCGGGGTCTGACGGCTCCGCCGCGCAATGAGGGCCGCGGCATCGGGCTCGAGGGTCACGTCGATGATCCCCGCCGAACGGCGGAGGATCCGGGTCAGGTCCTCCGCCCTGTAATAGTCGAGCCGCTCCTCGATCCCGAAACGGTCTCGCAACGGAGCCGTGACCTTTCCCTTCCTTGTGGTGGCCCCCACCAGGGTGAAGCGTGGGAGATCGATCCGGATCGATTGCGCGGTGGGGCCCTTGCCTAGCACCACGTCGAGCTGGAAGTCCTCCATGGCCGGATAGAGGACCTCCTCCACCGCACGCGGCAACCGATGGATCTCATCGACAAAGAATACGTCATGCTCCTGGAGGTTGGACAGGATCGCGGCAAGGTCGCCCGGTCGTTCCAGAGCAGGACCGGAGGTGACCCGGAAATTCACCCCTTTTTCGGTGGCGATAATTCCCGCCAGCGTGGTCTTTCCGAGACCGGGTGGACCCGAGAAGAGGACGTGGTCGAGCTCCCGGTCCTCGGTAATTGACGCTTCGATGGAGATCTTGAGCCGTTCTTTGACCTGGTCCTGGCCGATGAAATCTGACAGCTGACGGGGTCGAAGAGTCAGTTCGTCATCGTCGACGACCGTCGGGCTGAGCAGGCTTTCCTCGCGACTCATCCCTTGGCCAGCCTCTGCAATGCTGCTTTCACCTGGTCCTCGATTGGATCATCGGGGTCGAGTTGGTTCAGGACCCTGTTGATCTCGCCCACCGAGTATCCAAGACCTTCGAGCGCCTGCCGAACACTCCCCAGAGCATGCCCCCCCACGATCTCCGACTCCCTCCCGGAGAGCTTGGGCCCGAGCTCCAGGACGAGTTTCTGCGCTCCCCGCTTCCCCACGCCAGGGGCGACCGTCAGCGCATCGGGGTCCTCTCCGGTGATCGCCCTGACTATCTCCTCGGATGTCATCGATGCCAGGAGGGCCATGGCCACCTTGGGTCCGACGCCACTGGCCGAGAGGAGAACCCGGAACAGTTCTCGGTCTGATTCGACGGCGAAGCCATAGACGCTGATTTCGTCCTCACGGACATGGGTGTGGGTGTGGACGACGATCTCTTCACCAATGCCCGGAAGCGACGACAGGTCCCGGGTCGTCATCGTGATCTCGTAACCGACACCCGCCACATCGATGACGATGCCCGATTCCCGGCTGGCGACCAGGACGCCCCGCAGCCGACCAATCATCGGCTCGCCTCCAGAGATGCGGCGCGGAGATGGCACAAGGCAATGGCGAGCGCGTCAGCGGCGTCCGCGGGTTTCGGCGACTCGGTGAGCCGCAACAATCTGGTGACCATCTGCTGCACGGCCTTCTTGTTAGCGGAACCGTCGCCGGTGACGGCCGATTTGATCGCGGTGGGAACGTATTCGAACACAGGGACCCCCGACTCGGCGGCCACGAGAAGGGCAACACCCGAAGCTCGACCCACCGACATCGCAGTTTGCAGATTGCGATTGGTGAAGATCGTCTCCAACGCGATGACGTCCGGTTCGGTGTCGACGACGACTTCGGTGAGGCCTCGGTGCAATTCGGCCAGACGCTGCGGGGTCGATAGGTCGCTGTCGGTGCCGATCACGCCGGCGCGGTGGCCGCGTGGTGGATGCGATCCCTCGACCAGTCCGTAACCAGTCGTCGAGAGACCGGGGTCTATTCCCAGGACGAACATATGTTCTAGACGCTAATCGGCCGGACCGACAGGGTTCGGTCTTCTTTCCGGATTTGGCAGGTTCACGCCTCGGCGAGCACCTTCTCCATGACCGAGTCGTCGATGTCGTAGTTGGAGTACACGTCCTGGACGTCGTCGAGATCATCGAGAGCGTCGATGAGGCGGAGGACCTTCTTGGCTTCGCTCTCTTCAACCGGGACGAGATTTGACGGCAACTGGGTGACGTCGGCGGATTCGATGTGGACACCCGCTCCGGCCAGGGCGGTCTTCACGTCCTGGAGACCCGAAGGCTCGGTGATCACCTCGAACATCCCGTCACCGGCGTCGCGGATGTCCTCGGCCCCGGCATCCAGTGCGGTCAGCATGACCTCTTCCTCTGTTCCCTTCGCCAGGATCATGCCCTTCTGGTCGAAGAGGTAGCCGACCGAACCGGGCTCACCGAGACTGCTGTTGAACTGGGTGAATGTCGAGCGGACGTCCGATGCCGCCCGGTTGCGGTTGTCGGTGAGGATGTGGACGTAGAGAGCCACCCCGCCAGGGCCATAGCCCTCGTAGTACATCTCCTCGTAGACCGCCCCCTCGACCTCACCCGTTCCCCTCTTGATCGCCCGGTCGATGTTGTCGTTGGGCATGTCGGCGGCTTTGGCCTTTTCGACCGCAGTCGCCAGGGTCGGGTTGAACTCGGGGTTGCCACCGCCTTCGCGGGCGGCGACTTCGATCGCCTTTGCCAATTTGGCGAAGAGCTTGCCGCGCTTTGCATCCTGGCGGCTCTTGCGATGCTTGATGTTCGCCCACTTGGAATGTCCGGCCATTTCAACCTCGGATCAAGTCGAGAAGCATCTGATGGATCCGCCCATCCCCGGTCAGCTCGGGATGGAACGAGGTCGCCAGGATCGATCCCTGACGGACCATCACCGGATGTTCGTCTACCTCAGACAGAATCTCCACCTCCGAGCCCACCTTCTCGATCCACGGCGCCCGGATGAAGACAGCATGGAATGGAGTGTCCAGGCCATCTATGTCGAGATCGGCCTCGAACGACTCGTTCTGGCGACCGAAGGCGTTTCGCTTCACGACCACGTCCAGGACCCCCAAAAGCGGCTGGTCTCCTTCGGTGACCGCGCCGGCGAGGAAGATCATCCCTGCACAGGTGCCGTACAACGGCAGACCGTTCTCCGCGGCTGAGCGCAGGGGTTCCAGAAGGCCGAACCGCACCGCCATCTTTCCGATGGTGGTCGACTCGCCTCCGGGGATGACTAGCCCGTCGACCGAGTCGAGTTGATCCGGGGTCTTGACCGCAACGGTGTCAGCACCCAGTCCCTCCAGGATGCTCATGTGCTCGCGCACGTCGCCCTGGAGGGCCAGGACTCCGACGCGGCTCATGTCACCAGCCCCTGCGGGCCATCTGGTCGGTCTCGGAGAGTGTCTCCATTTCCAGGCCGGGCATCGCCTCGCCGAGCCCCCTGGAGACCTTGGCGACGACTTCGGGCTCGTTCCAAAAGGTGGTCGCCTCCACTATTGCCCGGGCATATGCCCCTGGATCGGAGCTCTTGAAGATCCCGGAACCGACGAACACGCCATCGACACCGAGACCCATCATCAGGGCGGCGTCCGCTGGTGTGGCGATGCCGCCAGCTGCGAAGTTGACTACGGGGAGCTTCCCGGTCTCGGCGACCTCGCGCACCAGCTCGTACGGTGCACCCATGTCACGCGCCGCGGACATAAGCTGCTCTTCTCCCATGGAGGCGACTCTCCGCATCTCGTTGGTGACCGTGCGCATGTGTCGGACCGCCTCCACAACGTTCCCGGTCCCGGCTTCGCCCTTGGTGCGGATCATCGCGGCTCCCTCACCGATCCGCCGCAGCGCTTCACCCAGATTGCGCGCTCCGCACACGAAGGGGGTGGTGAAAGCCCACTTGTCGACGTGGTGCTCCTCGTCCGCGGGAGTGAGCACTTCCGATTCATCGATGTAGTCGACCCCTAGGGACTGGAGAACCGAAGCCTCGGCGAAATGGCCGATACGGCATTTCGCCATTACGGGAATGCTCACTGCATTCTGTATCTCCGAGATCTTGTTCGGATCGGACATCCGCGCCACTCCCCCGTATTTGCGGATGTCGGCGGGGACACGCTCCAGGGCCATCACGGATACGGCTCCAGCTTCTTCGGCGATCTTTGCCTGTTCCGCATCGACGACATCCATGATGACGCCGCCCTTGAGCATCTCAGCTAGCCCGCGCTTGACGCGGTCTGTCCCTTTTTCCACGGAATTTTCCTCTGCTCGTGAACTTCGAATTGTACCGCCCTTGCGGTATCTCTCCTAAGACAGGGCGGCCTCGTATACCTCGCGGTAGGAGGCGGCCACGGTACCCCAGTCGTATTTCCAGGCGCGTTCGCTGCCGGCCCGGGCCATCGCCTCCATCGTGTCAGGGTCAGCGAACAATTCGATCAAAGTGGCGGCGAGGTCGGCGCTGTTTCCGGTCTCGAAGTAGCGGACTGCATCGCCCCCCACCTCCTGAAACGCGGGCAGGTCCGAGGCAACCACGGCCGCCCCGGCCGCCATGGCTTCTACGAGGACGACACCGAAGGACTCCCCTCCCAGGTTGGGAGCAACGTAGACGGCGGAAGAACCGAGACCGGCCTTTTTGGCGTCGTCGTCGACCCTGCCAAGCCATTTGATGCCACCGACATCTCTACTGGCGCCCATGACGACGAGCTCGACGTCCTCCACCTCGGCCACGATCCGATCCCAGGCCGCCAGCAGCACGTCGAGACCCTTGCGCTTGTCGTCTCTACCTAAGAAGGCGACCCGGCGGGGGTGGCGCTCCACGGCCGGTTGCAGCCATTCCACGTCGATCCCGTTGGGAACGATGGTGATGCCGAGGTCCCGGGGAAGTGGTGCCGCCGCGGTGCGGGATACCGCAGTCACCTTGCGGAGGTTGGGGCCGAGCAGAGAGCGGAGCCATGGTCGGGCGATCGTGTAGAAAGCCTTCCCAACCGACCCCGGGGCCGCGTGAAACGTGACCACCACAGGCAGCCCTGCCCGCAGAGCTCCCAGCGAGACGAACGGCATCAACGGCTCGTGGACGTGGAGAAGATCTAGATCGGCGACCGCACGTCTGATGCGACGTCCGACCCGTGGATCGGGCGACAGAGGCACCTTCGATTTGTTCCCGGGAATGGTGACGCTTCCTCCAAGATCGACCCCCTCGAGGTCCCTGGGGAGCCCGGGGGCCAGCACCGTCACTTCGTCGCCGGCTGCGATCAGTTGACGTGCCAGGTCCTTCACTTGTGCCTGCACGCCGCCCGGTTTCGACAGGTCGTAGGGACAGACGAGACCGATGCGCACTCAGTGCTCTCTTTCGTAGGCACGTGAGCGTGTTTCAGCGAGCCAGCGGCGTCGATGGCAAGGACGCAGACCCGAAGGCGCGCTGGCCAAGTGCGTCAAGGGCGAGGACGCAGCAAGCGGCGTCGATGGCCGTTGAAACACCCACGTACTTGTGGAGGGGGGCACCTACTCTCCCTCGCTGTCGGAAGGCCAGTTGGGGACGACCAGATGCCACTGCTCGGGTGCCTGGCGGATGATCATCTCCAGTTCCCGAGCGAGACGCTGGGTGAGGGCGGCCACTTGCTCGCTTCGTGACCCTTCCTCGGGGGTGGGCACGGGGTCGTGGATCACCACGTGATATCCCCCATCGTCGAAATAACAGCCCACCGGGAACAGCGGTGCCCCGGTCCGCACCGCAAGGCTGGCGGGTCCTGGGGGCATGGTGGTCTTCTCGCCGAAGAAATCCACCTCCACGCCCCTGCCCTTGAGATCACGGTCCGAAAGGAGGGCAACGGCTTTGTTATCGGCGATCGCCTGTTCCAGTCTCCGCATCACCTCTACCCGGCCAGTGGCGAGCACGATCTCGATCCCGAACGCGGAACGCATAGCCGTGAACCAGTCGGTGATCCGTCGGTTGGGGAGCACCTCGGCCACCGCTACCACTGGGAGCCCGAGGTCGCTCGCGATAGGAGCCGCCGCCTCCCAATTCCCCATGTGAGGTAACGCAAGAACCATCCCGTTTCCGGCATTCCATGCGTCCACGACCTTGTCCAACCCCTCGACCCGGGTGCTGGCAAGCATTGCCTCGGTTCGGCGTTCTCGGGCCCAAAGGGCTTCGGCGTAGTAGCGACCGTAAGACCTCATCATCTCGCGGGCCGTCGCATCGGGGTCTCCCGCACCGCCGAGAACGCGCTGGGCGTGTCGACGAGCCATCGAACGGCGACCCCGATCGAAGACACCCCACACAGCACCGCAAGCCCTGCCCAGAGAGCGCATGACCGGGGCCGGTAACGCACCCACCAGACCCACCCCGGCTCGCAGAGCCAGGTACGCGAGATAGTCCTTCACTGGATCGATCGGTAGGAACGCACGAAGCGGACCAGAGCCGTCAGCCACACCAGGACCACGAAGATCCACAGCATCGGCTCCACGAAGTTGAAGATCAGGCCGGCACAGAAGAGAATGAGGCGTTCGGTGCGCCCCATCAGCCCGCCCGACCCCTCCAGCCCTTCTGCCTCCGCTCGGGCCTTCATATAGGGAACGAGCATGGCGCCACCGACAGCCAGCACGATGAGGAGCAGGACCCTGGCCTCACCCTCCATCGCAAAGGCGAGACCTGCGAATGCGGCCACCTCTCCAACCCGGTCAAAAGCTGAGTCGAGAAAGGCGCCACGGGGACTGACTGTGCCGGAGGATCTGGCCACCGCCCCGTCGAGCCCGTCCAACGCCGAGCCGATGGCGATCACCCACGCTCCGGACACGAGTCGCTCCGTCCCGACGAGCACGGAGCCGGCCAGGACCATCGCCAAACCCAGTGCAGTCATGGCCGCCGGCGTCATGCCGATGGCGGCCAATGCTCTGCCCACCGAGTCCAGGTATCGGGTCACATGCGGGCGGACCCGCGAATCGATCACGGCCGAGAAAGTAGCACCGGCCCGGGAAGGTCGTCTACATGGGATGCCGGATGGGGCGTTAGGATCGGCGTTTCCACAAGGAGGTCACGTGGTTCCCGAGAAAGTTCGAAACATCGCCCTGGTCGGTCACGGCGGCAGCGGGAAGACCACGCTGGCCGAGGCGATGCTCTTCGTCGGGGGTGCCATCAAACGGATGGGTTCCGTGGAAGCCGGCACCTCGGTTCTCGACTACGAACAAGAGGAGATCGACCGGGGGATCTCTCTTGGATTGGCAGTAGCGACGGTCGATTGGAACGGGACAAGGGTCAACATCATCGATTCGCCTGGTGCCACCGAGTTCAGCGGAGACGCCCGAACCGCGCTTCGTGCCGCAGACCTGGCGCTTTTCGCTGTGTCCGCCGTCGACGGTGTCGAGGTGCAGACCGAGGCGCTATGGCGAGCCGCCGAGGAGGAGGGAATCCCGCGGGCAATCGTCATTACCAAGCTCGATAGGGAGCGGGCTTCCTACAGCCGCGTCCTCGACGAGCTTCGGGAGAGCTTCGGCATGTCGATCGCCCCCATCCAGGTCCCCGTAGGCGAAGAGGAGAACCTCCGCGGCCTTGTGCGGGTAGCAACCGAGCGCGCTTACGAATACGAGTCGGGCAACCCCAAGGGCACACAGGTAGAGCTCCCGGATGAGGTCGCCGATCTCGTGCACAGCGCCCACATCGGTCTCGTCGAGACAGTGGTCGAGACGGACGACGAGATGATGGAGGCCTACTTCGAAGGGAACGAGCCGACCCGGGACCAGATGGTCGAGACTGTTCATGGCGGAATCCTTGCCGGAGACATCCACCCCGTCCTCGTCACGTCGGCCGACAGGCTCATCGGGGTCGACACTCTCCTGGAGTTCATCGCCGATTATGGGCCGAATCCTCTGGAGCGGGAGATACCTCCCCTCGCCGACGGTGTAACCATCGAACCGTCGGCGGACGGTCCCGTCGTCGCCTACGTCTTCAAGACCTTCTCGGACGCCTTCGTCGGGAGGGTCTCGCTGTTTCGCATCTATTCGGGCACGGTGAAGGGAGACCAGGAACTGGAGGTGGCCCGGGGAGGAAAAGTACGACTCCACAACCTCTTCAAACTCCAGGGAAAAGAGCATCACGACGTCACCGAACTGCCGGTGGGAGGAATCGGTGCCGTAGCCAAGGTCGAAGATCTTCACCCGGGCGACACCCTCCGTTCTGAGGGTCTGGACGCTGTCATTCAGCCCGTCGAGTATCCGGCATCGGTGACCGAACTGGCCATCACGCCTCATTCCCACCACGACGACGAGAAGATGTCCACCGCCCTCCACCGCATTGAGGAGAGCGACCCCACGATCCGCGTCGAGAGGCGGGCTGAGACGGGCGAGACCATCCTCTCCGGTCTCGGTGACACCCATCTCGATGTGACGCTTTCCCGGATCAAACGGATGTTCGGAGTGGAGATCGACGCCAGTACTCCCAAGATTCCCTATCGAGAGTCCATCATGGCCACCGCTGATGTCGAGGGGAAGCACAAGAAGCAGTCGGGGGGAAGGGGCCAGTTCGGTGTCGCCAACGTCCGGTTCTCCCCAAGGCCGCGGGGCGCCGGCTACGAGTTCATCGACTCGATCAAGGGTGGCGCGATCCCAAGAGGTCTGATACCAGCGGTCGACAAGGGGATTCAGGAGGCGCTGGTAAGGGGAATTTTGGCCGGGTTCCCCGTGGTGGACATTGCCGCCGAGCTCTACGACGGCAAGTACCACTCCGTCGACTCAGATGAGATGTCGTTCCGGATGGCCGGAATACAGGCTGTCCGCGCCGCTGCACCAAAGCTGCAGCCCGTGCTGCTCGAGCCCATCATGAAGGTCGTGGTCACCGTGCCCGAGGACTATCTCGGGGACGTCATGGGCGATATCAACTCCAAGCGAGGCAAAGTCCTCGGAATGGAAGGAGAAGGCATACTCCGCAC
Organism: Actinomycetota bacterium; assembly: GCA_046537785.1. Lineage (GTDB taxonomy): Bacteria > Actinomycetota > Acidimicrobiia > Spongiisociales > ZC4RG35 > JANQRA01. The sequence continues at coordinate 21,061 of JBKHKD010000013.1, read as the reverse complement.
CGTGGAGGCGGAGGTCCCCATGGCAGAGATGCAGCAGTACGCTGCTGAGCTGCGATCATTGACTTCGGGTCGTGGCACATTCGAAGTGGAGTTCGACCACTACGAGGAAGTGCCTCACCACGAGGCACAGGCCGTGATCGCTGCTCACAGCTCGGACGACGAGTAGCCGCAGGAGAGAAAGGATTGGCATGCCCGACGCAGTTTTACGCTATGGAGACGAGGAGCTGACTCTCCCGGTCAAGGAGTCGACCGCTGGAGACGCAGGCCTCGACATCTCCCAACTGCGCGGGTCTCTTGGCGTGGTGACCCTCGACCGTGGCTTCGGAAACACCGCCGAGGGCACATCGAACATCACTTACATCAACGGTGAGGAAGGCATCCTCCGCTACCGGGGCTACCCGATCGACCAACTGGCAGAGAATGCCAGCTTTCTCGAAGTGGCCTATCTACTTCAGCACGGGGAGCTGCCCACCAGCAACGAGCTCGACGCGTATGTGGATTCGATCACCTACCACACGCTGCTGCGCGAAGACATGAAGCATCTGTTCGAGGCTTTCCCCCATAACAGTCATCCGATGCAGATCCTGGCTTCGGCTACCTCGGCCCTGGCCACCTACTATCCCGACTTCCTGGACCCAACTGACCTGGACGCCGTCGATATCAGCTCGAAGCGGCTCATCGCAAAGACACCGACGATGATCGCCTGGTCCTACAAGTACCGCGCACATCAGCCATTCGTGTATCCGGACAACTCCCTCGATTACTCGTCGAACTTCCTCAAGATGATGTTCTCGGTCCCCGCCGAGGAGTACGAGCCCGACCCGGTGGTTGCCAAGGCCCTCAACATGTTGCTGATCCTTCACGCGGACCACGGGCAGAACTGCTCATCATCTGCCGTCCGGCTGGTCGGTTCGGGGCACGCCAACATCTTTGCCTCCATCGCAGCAGGGATCGGAGCTCTCTCCGGCCCGTTGCACGGTGGGGCCAATCAGGCCGTCCTGGAGATGCTCGACGACATCGTCACCTCGGGCGAGAGCGTGGACACGATCGTCAAGAGGGCCAAGGACAAGGACGATCCGTTCCGTCTGATGGGCTTCGGCCACCGCGTCTACAAGAACTTCGACCCCAGAGCGAAGATCATCAAGTCCCAGGCCGAGGAAGTGCTGGATCAGCTTGGAATCGACGATCCGCTCCTCGACTTGGCACGCCAGCTCGAGGAAGTCGCACTGTCAGACGACTACTTCGTGGAGCGGAAGCTCTATCCCAACGTCGACTTCTACTCCGGCATCATCTATCGGGCTATCGGATTCCCTACCGACATGTTCACGGTGTTGTTCGCTCTGGGCCGTCTCCCCGGATGGCTGGCGCAGTGGCGGGAGCTGGCGGCTGACCCCGCCTCTCGGATATTCCGTCCCCGCCAGGTGTACACCGGACCCGCCCAAAGGGACATGAAGCCGATCGACCAACGCTGACCCGGTTTCCTCCCCTAAGAGGGAAGCTGCCCCTCAAGCGGTGGGGCACCGTAGCCGCGAGTGAAACCTGCAACCTCAGGTAGTACGGCTCACATGTGGAACCCACAGCCTCGAGAAAGACTCGAGGCTCTCGGTTCCATCATTCTCGAGGCGCTGAGTTCCGGATATGAGCCACAGAACCTGAGGTTGCAAGTTCCGTCGTCGCGCGACGGGTTCAGACCGCGGCTATCTCCTCGAGATAGGGGGTTTCGATGATGGTGCCGTCCACGGCGTCCACGACCACCAGACCGCGCCGATCGGGTGGCTCAGTAGCCGAATAGAGCATCACCGACCAGCGGGGTCTCGACCGCCAGCCATGGAAGCGGACCGAAGCTGATGAGTGCCCGATGGGGAAGTCAACGGCCGTCGCGGCCGTGGTCATTGCCTCGTGCTCATCAACGCGCAACGGCCACGCACTCAAGAACTGCCACGTGGCCAGAACGACGAATCCGATTGCCGGTATCCAACCTCCGTCGAATGCAACCAGCGAGATCGCTGCGGCTACAGCAAAGATCCACCCTGAAATGCGACGTCTAGCTGGAGACGGGAACCGGTACTCACCTTCGATGTTGGCGTCGAGCTCTTCCTCGATAGCGATCTCGTCAGCCAGGTCGCGCTCGATGTAGATTCCTTCCCGGTCGACCCGGGATCCGTCCTCGCTCATGCCGGCTCCTCCGCCATGGCCGATAGGCGCCCGGTGGCCTCATCGAGCGGCACACCCCTGGTGTCACGCTCCTCGCCATAGAGACGCAAGCCGACCGTCCCGTCCTCCACGTCGTCGTCGCCGACGACGATCACCGCGGGATGCTTCTGGGTAAGGGCGCGGCGGATCTTGTCCCCAACGGTCTCGTCGGACACATCGACCTCAACCCGCAGCCCGGCGTCGGCCAGACGGTCTCGAACCTGACCGGCGTACTCGTCGTGGCGGTCGGCGACCGGGATGATGGAGACCTGCACCGGGGCCAGCCACATAGGGAAGGCTCCGGCGTAGTGCTCGACAAGGATTCCCATGAAGCGCTCGAGCGAGCCTGCTTTGGCGCAGTGAATCATGTACGGCACCTCAGGCGTGTTGGCGGCGTTGATGTAGGTGAGATCGAACCGGCGGGGTGTGTTCACATCGAGCTGGATCGTGGAGCACTGCCATCTGCGTCCGATCGCATCCTTGATGTGGATGTCAATCTTGGGCCCGTAGAAGGCTCCCTCGCCAGGAGCTACGCGGTAGGTGACGCCGTGATTGTCCAGTGCATCCGCCAGCGCCTTCTCGGCAACATCCCAGCGATGTTCCTCTTCGATCATCGCCTTCTCCGGTCGGGTGCTCAGGTCGGCTTCGAAGTCCTCGAACCCGAAGTCGCGCAGCCAGGTGAGTACGAAATCCAGATGGAGGGTCAGCTCGTCGGGCACCTGCTCCTCGGTGCAGAAAGTGTGCGAGTCGTCCTGGGTGAATCCTCTCGCCCGAAGTATCCCGTGGATCACACCTGACTGCTCATAGCGATAGACACCGCCGAGCTCTCCAAGACGCATCGGCAGCTCCCGGTACGACCGCTGCCGGCTCTGGTAGACGAGAACGTGAAAGGGGCAGTTCATCGGTTTGACCCGATATCCGGGGTCGCCCTCGTACTGCATGCTCGGGTACATGTTTTCAGCGAAGAAATCCAGGTGACCCGAGGTCTGCCACAACTCCTCCTTACCGATGTGAGGGGAAAAGACGAAGTCGAAACCGAACCGCTCGTGCATCTTTCGACTGTGGTCTTCGACGATCTTCCGAAGCATTCCACCCTTCGGGTGCCACACGGCCAAGCCCGCACCCAGTTCCTGGGGGAAGCTGTACAGGTCCAACTCCGCACCAAGACGACGATGATCCCTCTTTTCCGCCTCCTCGAGCCGATGCAGGTAATCCTCGAGGTCCGACTTCGAAGGCCAGGCAGTGCCATAGATGCGCTGGAGCTGCTCCCGCTCCTGATCCCCTCTCCAATAGGCCCCCGAGACGCGCAGCAGCTTGAACGCGGGAATCCTCCCGGTGGAGGGCAGGTGAGGACCCCGGCAGAGGTCGATGAACCCGTCGTTCCGGTATGCGGTCACCTCCTCGCCGGCGGGAACCTCGCTTGGATCGACGTTTTCGATGATCTCCACCTTGAACTTGTGGTCAGCGAACACTTCGATGGCCTCGTCCCTGGCCATGCTCACCCGTTGGAAGGGTTGGTCTTCATCGATGATCTCGGCCATCCGCTCTTCGATTCTGGCCAGGTCATCCGGGGTGAATGGTTCGGCGACCTCGAAGTCGTAGTAGAAGCCGTCCTCGATCGGCGGGCCAATGGCGAAGGTCGCTTCCGGGAACAGGTCCAGGACGGCTTGCGCCATCACGTGTGCGGTGGAGTGACGGAGTATGTGGAGTCCCTCGGGACTGTCGATGGTTATAACTTCGAAGTCTCCGTCCTCCTCTATCGGGCGTGACAGATCGCGCTGCTCGTCGTTGACTTTCACGGCTACCGCGGCGCGGGCGAGACCCGGCCCAATCGCCTTGGCGACCTCTAGGCCGGTCACCCCCTCCTCATAGGAGAGCACTTGATTGTCGGGCAGACGAAGATCCACGGAATTGCCTTATGGTCGCTAGCCTGCGGCAGGGTAATTAGGTGACCGGGGATAGTCGCCCTCAAATAATTCGATAGGGGTATCAGGGAATGACAGCTAGGGGACTCGTCGAGAGTCTATATCCGTCCGCCGCACGCATCAGAGAGCTGGCGGCCGGCCAGAACAACGTCTTTCGGGTCACCACCGACGAGGGCACGACGTCGATCATCAAGGTCTATCCGGTGGCTTCTCGTCAGAAGCGGGAACGGCATGCGCTCGAAGCCCTAGCCGGCATCGAAGGCATCCCCACCATCCAGAACCACGGCGTCGAGGGGGATCTTGCCTGGCTCAAAATGAGCGACGGAGGGAACTGGAACCTCTCCAGCCTCCCCAAGAACCTCGATGTGGTGGAAGCGGCAGGGAGGACTCTCCGCAATGTCCACGACGCCAAGGCAGAGATCACCAACCTTTCGGTGGGTATCGACAGTGAATACGTGAAGAGCCACTACAGATCCACGATCGAGCGACTCGGGCGGTATCGGAGGCGGTTCGGCATGCAGCAAGCCGTGCTCGACAAGGCGCTGGAGATCGACCCTCCCGCGGCGACCGATCCAGTTCCGTCGCACACCAGGCCGACGCCATCGAAGTTCGTCGTCGGCGAGACGGGCATCGTGACTCTCGTCGACTGGGAGTGGGCGACCCTCGGGCCACCCGAATGGGATCTCACCCTCGCGGTATGGCAGTTCGCGGTCAACCACGGTGAAGATGCCGCCGCCGCGTTCCGGAAAGGATACTCTGCCGAGCTCCCCGAGAGCCGCTACCGGTCATGGGTTGCCTACCACTCGGCCATGATGATGCTCGATGCCGCCGAGGTCCGGGAGGGACGTCTGGGAGATCTCCACTACCTGGTGGGAGACCTCACCGAAGCGGTCATGGGCACCTGACCTCCGGGCAGCCAAATCCACTGAATCTCCTCGCCCACCTCGTAGTCTTTTGCCGGCAAGGCAAGGAGACACATGATGCTGGAAGCTCTGGTTGTGGCCACCGCGACGACGGGTTTGTTTGCACTCGCACTGGGAGCAAAAGGAAACCAGCGGTTCGAAGACCGTCGTCGTCTCGTTGTCTCTGTCGGCACCGACCGTGGTGACGATCTTCCCTGTCCCTGGTGCTACGCCCCGACCGACGAGGCCGACAGTCGCTGCGGAGGATGCGGGCGCGATTTCGGCTGATCTTTCGTTCTGTTTGCATCGCGACCGCTTGTTCGGGAACCGGGCATCGCGGGGTGGATGACGTTCTAGACCCCTGTTTGGCTCTATCGTGCGTGCTGTGAGCAGGGTAGGTCTGGTGCTCGGTGGCGGAGGAATCACTGGAGCGGCATACGAGATGGCTGCACTGATGGCGATTCGAATGGCCACCGACTGGGATCCGAATCAGGCCGACGTCGTGGTCGGAACTTCGTCAGGGTCTTTCGTGGCGGCCCTCGTGCGTCACGAAGCCCTTGTGCTCGACTCCCTCGTCTTACAGAGCGATGAGAGAGACGACGTCGCCGAACGCATCCGGACCCACGTCTTCTCGAAGAGTGCCTCAGCCAGCGTCGGGCGCTGGATGCGCTACGGGCTAGTGCCCGGCGTCAAGAACCCCGGTTTGACGATGTTTCTCGGATCTCCGGCGAGATACAGCTCCGTCGGAATCGGCGAATGGCTAACGACTCAGATCGGAGAAGAGGCTGCTCACTCATGGCCGGCCAAACCAACGGCGATCGTCGCCTACGAGATACAGAGCGGGAGGCGAACGGCTTTCGGCACCGACGGGGCACCCGAAGTGGGTCTGGCCGACGCCGTATCGGCATCGTCGGCGATACCACTGGTGTTCCGGCCATACGAGATCGAAGAGGGTCTCTACGTGGACGGCGGTGTGTCCTCCGGAACCCACGCCGATCTGGTGCTGGGCCACTCCGAGCCCCTGGACCTGGTCCTGGTGATCGCACCAATGGCTGCGGAGACGCAGCGGGCGCGCGCCCTGTTCCACGAGAAGATGTTCGACCGGGTCGGGCTCAAGGCCTTGAAGCATGAGATCCACGAGATCAAGACGGCGTGGCCCGACGCCGATGTCGTGACGCTCTATCCGTCGCCTTCGGTGCAGAACACCATGCGCCCCAATCCCATGGACTCCTCGCGTGCGGTGGCCACGTTCATGAGGACCTTGATATCAATGAAACGGACTCTGGCGCGACCCCATATCTGGAACCGTCTGGATGATCATCTCGGCGGAAAGAGTGTCAACCCGAAGGCTGTGGCTCGCTGATCCGCTCGTCTTCCTTCTCGGCCAATCGCGCGACGAGGAACACCGCGGCAAACCCTACGACCGCCGAGACTGCGACGCCGAACACATCGTCTGCGGGCGCTCCCAGGACGGTACTCTCCACCCCATCCGGCCACGGCCACAGAACCCGGAGTGAGCCGCCCATCAAACCAACCAACCCGGCGAGTATGACGTCGTGGTGTTTCCGCAACGCCCAATAGAGCACCTGTGAGAAGAGACCGAGTCCCACCACAGCGCCGGAAACGAAAATGGCGATCATGGACAGCTCTCTCTGATCGACCGCGTCCAGCACCGCGGCGTACATGCCGACCAGGAGGAGGATCAGCGAACCCGAGATCCCCGGCAGGATCATCGCGCAGATGGCGAGGGCACCGGCTCCGAAAAAGGCCAACGATGAAGGATTGCGGACCAGAGTCTCCTCGCCCAGACCCAACAAAAGAAAGAGCCCGACTCCTACGGCGGCGGCCACGACTAAATGGGTGGCATCAGGGTCCCTGAGAAGACGCCAGGCTATTGCCACCGAGCCCAGCACCAACCCGAAGAAGACAGCAGCCAGGATCGTCGGGTTCTGCTCGAGCTGATGGTCCAGAAAGGAGGCGAGCGACCCGACTGCCAACAGGATCCCCGCCAGCAGCGGTAACAGGAAGAGCCACTCCACACGGCGGAGATGCGCGGCGAAACCGGTCGTATCCGCGCGCAGAAGCGAACCGAGAGCAGAGCTCCCCTCCCGAATCGAGCTCACCAGTCGCTCGTAGATGCCCAACACGAGTGCGATGGTGCCCCCCGACACTCCCGGGACGAGATCGGCAGTGCCCATGAGAAACCCACCGGCGACGGTTCGGATCAAGCGAGTCACAGGAGTGAGTATTACGAGGACCTCATGCGTGCACAAGCATCACACGACGCTGCCCGGATCGAGGTTTCCTCCCGAGAGGACACAGACCACGTTGGTGTCTTGCTCGGGGCGATACGCCCCGGCCCGAAGAGCTGCGATGGTGGTGGCAGCCGCGGGTTCGACGACGAGGCGAGTTGCACTCCAAAGCCACCGTTGGGCTTCGATGATGTCATCGTCGGAGACGAGGACGGAGTCGTCGATCCACTGGCGTGCCTGCCAGAGATGGTCACCGACTGAGCGGGCGCCAAGCGAGGAGGCAGCCACTCCTGATACGTCGACTTCGACCGGACGTCCAGCGTCAATTGCGCTATGGAAGCCGGGGCACAGCTCGGGCTCCACCGCGACCACCTTCGCCCGATCGCGCATCCAGCTGGCGATCCCAGCGATGAGGCCACCTCCTCCCACCGCCGCGATGACTACGTCTGCCCGGGTCTGCGCTTCGATTTCGCGGGCAATCGTTCCTTGACCGGCCACCACCTCGTGCTGGTCATAAGCGTGGGCCTGGAAAGCCCCGGTGGCCAACGCAAAGTCCTCAGACGCCGCCCGCGCCTCGTCGTAGTAGCCGTCGATCACCCGAACATCGGCGCCGTGCACACCGATCTTCTCGATCTTCTCTGCCGGGGAGGTTCCAGGCACGAAGATGGTCGCCCGACAACCCAGCCTCGCGGCAGCGTACGCCACCGCGATCCCGAAGTTGCCTCCCGACGCAGCCACAACGCCGGCATCGCCGATATCGATCGCGGTGAGCACCGAGAACGCTCCACGGGCCTTGAAAGAGCCCGTCACCTGGAGATGCTCCAGTTTCAGGGTCGCTGCATAGCCGTCGGAAATTGCGCCTCCGATCTCGAGCACCGGTGTTCGCCGGATGTGCTGGTCGATTCGATGGGCCGCCGCCTCGATGTCCTTCGTCGTCACCTCTTCGAGCACCATCTCAGACGATACGGCGTTTGCTTGCCCATCGCGCCAGCTCGTGGCGGTTGGACAGCTTGCGGAGAACCGACGACACATGGATCTCGACGGTCTTGATCGAGATGTTCAGCCTTCGGGCCACCTGCTCGTAGGCAAAACCTCTGGCGATGAGACCCAGCACATCCTTTTCGCGGGTGATGAGCTGGTCCAGCTCCGGATCCTCCTCCGATGGGATCGCTCCGGCGAAGGCATCCAGCACGAACCCCCAGTCTCGGCGAGAAGACGGCGTCACCTGCGTGAACCCGCTGAATGGCATCCGGGAGTTCGTCAGGGTCGATCGTCTTCGTGACATGACCCCGGGGCGCCGGCGCGGACACGGTGTTGGGACCTGCCATCGCTCGCTCCGGCTCCCCCGACAGCAGCGCCGGCGAAGAAGGTGAGATTTAGGCGGGACGCGCGCGAGCGGTCCGGTAGAGAGTCCGCACCGAGACGAAGAGAACCAGAAAACCGAAGACAACCGAGAGAGTGCGGCCCTCGATCAGGAGGGCAAGCCGGGAGCCGAGGAGCGAACCGACAATCCCGCCTCCACCGGCAAGAAGGCCGTCGAGGAAGCGGACTCTCTCGTTGCGCACATTCACGAGAGTGCCGGCAACAGCAGTGAACACGATGGCGACCAGTGACGTGCCCTGCGCCTCATGTTGAGCCAAGCCCAGGAGAAGCACGCTCGAAGGCACTATCACCACTCCTCCGCCAATGCCCGCCAGTCCGGCGAAGAATCCCGCGATCAGTCCGATGACAAGGGCGATGGCGATCCGACCGCCTTCCGTGAATTCCGCTGCGCCAGACAGTGGCGCGGAGCTGGCTATGAGCCTCACCGCGGCGATCAGGAGAATCACACCGAACACGATCGTCAACGCCCGCGGGCTGACCCGATGCATCACGGAGGCTCCAAGAGTCGAGCCAAGAACGCCACCGATGCCGATCGTGACGCCAATCCCCAGGTCGATCTCGCCGGAGAACCCGAATGAGGCCGCTCCGGACGAAGCGATGAAGACGATGGCCGCCAGCGAGGTGGCATGCGCCTGATGACGTCCCACCCCAACCGCGACCAGGAGCGGCACCAGGATGATCCCACCACCGACACCGAGACTCCCACCGAGGATGCCCGCAGCAAGACCTATCAGGAGCAGCTTCCACAAGTCCACGTGTGTCGGCTGCTCGGTCACGGCGAGCACCTTAGGGGGCCTAGCGCCCCGGCCACCAACGTTTGCCGGAGCACTACCGTTTGTTGTCATGGACTACAACACGACAACTGCACTACTGGTCGTCGATGTCCAGAACGACTTCGCCGACCCGTCGGGGAACCTGTACGTCCCCGGCGGCGAGGAGGCAATCCCATTTATCAACGATCAGATTTCGGCTGCGAAGAAGGCCGGAGCCACGATCGTCTACACCCAGGATTGGCACCCCGAGTCCACACCCCATTTCGAGAAGGATGGAGGAGTCTGGCCGGTGCACTGCGTCGCCGGCACCTTCGGTGCCGAGTTCCATCCCGACCTGAACGTCGTCGACGACGCCGTCTTCATCAAGAAAGGAGTCGGCGGTGAGGATGGTTACTCGGCTTTCACCGTCCGCGATCCGGTCAGCGGTGAAGAGTCTCCCACCGGACTCGCAGACCAGCTCGAGGGAATCACCTCAGTGGCTGTGGTGGGACTCGCTCTCGACGTCTGCGTGAAGGAGACGGCGCTCGATGCGGCCGGGAACTACGACACCACCCTGCTCGCCGACGGATCGCGGCCCGTCAATCTCCAACCGGGTGACGCCGCCCGCGCCGTGGCGGAGATGGCCAGGGCCGGCGTCAAGGTGCTCTGAGCCCTCAGACGCCCAACTCGTCCATCAGACGAAGCTGGAGGTCTTTCATCTGGCTGGTGAGCGAGACGTGATATATGTGCGGGTTCACCAATCGGCGCACTCCGGGGTCGAGACGCTCGAGGTCGGCTCGTCGACGCTCCCGCAACGTCTCGAGGTCAGGCGTACCGTCCTGGCGCTTCCCGTTGGCGAACACCGGCTCCAAGAGATCCTCCCAATCTGAGAGGTCCGCACGCTCCACACTCCGGCGAACCTCCCGATGCGGGTGAAAGAGGAGAATCGGATCGTCGGACATCGGATCCTCATCGGCCATGGCGATGATGTCGGCGGTGGCCAGACCCCTCGTGTCATATGCCCTGATCAGACGCTTCTCCCCGGGGACCGCGATTTTCTCGATGGTCTCGGAGATCTTGATCGCTGGCTCGGGCACACCGTCGGTGTTCTCGACGGCGACCAGCTTATAAACCCCTCCCAGCGCCGGATCTCCATGGGAGGTGATCAACCTGGTGCCAACACCGAACGTGACCCTTCCCACCAGAGTCGCGGGGTCGAGACCGTAACGAGGCGCTTCGGACTCGAGCTGGGACAGGATCTGCCATATCACCAACTCGTCTAAATCGGACGAGAGCACGATGGCGACATCGTGGAAACCAGCGGCGTCGAGCATCGCCGCTGCCTGGATCGTCATATACGCCAGGTCACCGGAGTCGATTCGTATGCCCACCGGCTCGTGGCCGGCCTCCCTCAGCTCCTCGAAGACGGCGATGGCGTTGGGCACCCCTGACCGCATCACGTCAATGGTGTCAACCAACAGGATGCACTCGTCGGGATACTGGCGGGCGAACTTGCGAAACGCGTCGAGTTCGCTCGATCCGAGCGCCATGAATGCCTGGACCATCGAGTGGGCGTGCGTGCCCTTGGGATCCAAACCGAGGGCGTGCGAGAGGGCGACGTTCGAAGTGAAGTCCGCTCCTCCGATGAGAGCGGCCCGTCCGCCGGCATGAACTCCCGAGTTCGGACCCCTCCGCATTCCGAACTCGAGCACCGTGGCACCACGTGCCGCGTCGTCGACTCTCGCAGCCTTGGTGGCGATCAGGGTTGGGTAATTGAGGCGGTTGAGCAATGGTGTCTCGAGGATCTGAGCAAGAGCAAGAGGACCCTTGATGGTGGCAATGGGAGCGTGGGCGTGGATCACACGCCCTTCGGGTACAGCATGGATCCTGATCTCGGAGAGGTCGCCGTGCTCGGCCAGCCAGTCCAGAAAACCCGGCTCAAAGCGCCTGCCTCCGCCAGCCGTCTCCTGTGATGCCAGCAGCTCAATGTCCTCGGGCTCGATCCGGACCTGTTCCATCCACTCGAGAAGCCAGCCCAAGCCCGCGGCGACACAATATCCCGCCTGATGATTCCCGTAGTCGGGATAGCTGCGGAAGAAGTAGTCGAACTGAGCATCGCGCTCGGCCAAGCCTTCCTTCCAGTAGACCTGCGCCATGGCGAGCTGATACTGGTCAGTACCAAGCAGCCCGCCCAGTCGATCCTCGGTGTCCGGCATGAGAGCCATGATGCCACCCGTCAGGTGTGGTCGACGACGATTCCCTCGAGCGGTGAGAGGGCGACGTCGTCCCTGCACGCTTCGGTCCTCTCATGGTCGGCCGTCGAGAACACCAGCCTTCCCCGGCCCACGTCGATCGTCCGGGCCTCCTCGGCGAAGTTGAGCACCACAGTCATCGTCTCGGTGTCAGACTCTCTCCGATAGGCGAAAACGTCCTCTGTGGAAGCCGGATGGGAGAGAAACGATCCAACTCTCAGGGAAGGATGCTCCTTCCGCATCCTGATGAGGCGCCTGTACAGGTTGAGGGTCGAGTCGGGGTCGGCAAGCTCGGATTCCACGTTTGTCTCCGGGTAGTCGGGTCCTACCGGCAGCCATGGCTCGGTCTCCACGGGCGAGAAGCCTGCGTTGGGCTCGTCGTTCCACTGCATGGGGGTGCGCGCCCCGTCGCGGCTCAGCCATTCCACGCTCTCCCCCCAGGGGTCGCGCGCCTTGTTCTCGGAAATGGCTACCTGGTGCATCCCCAGTTCGTCTCCGTAGTAGAGGAAGGGCGTCCCCCGGAGGGTGAGCAACAACAAGGCAGCGAGACGTTCGTGGCCCTCAGGCAGTCTCGTGGCGAGCCTGATCTCGTCGTGATTGCCGAGCGTCCAGTTGGTCCATCCTCCTACCGGAACGTTCCAGAGCACCGCCTCGATGGTCGCTCTCAGACTCGGCACGTCCCACTCGGAGGTCATCAGGTGGAAGTTGAATGGCATGTTGAGCTGGTCGAAGTTCTCGCCGTAGTACGACGCCCACTCGGGGAGGTCGAAGATGTGGATCTCTCCGACTGTCAGCACGTTCTTGCCGTATTCGTCGGTGACCTGACGCAGTTCACGATGGACATCGTGCACATCGGGGTGGCCAAAGTCGTAGAGGTGGATGTAGTCGTCGTACTCCCCCATGTCCTTGTAGAGTCGGGGATAGTCAGGCGGTGCCGGCGGGTTGTCCCGTTCTTGAGGGTCCTTCATCATCTGGTGGGCCGCATCGACCCTGAAGCCATCCACCCCCATCTCGAGCCAGAACCTGGCAACGTCGAACATCGTCTCCACCACCTCGGGGTTGCGCCAGTTGAGGTCCGGCTGCTCGCTGAGATAGGTGTGCCGGTACCACTGGTCGGTCTCCTCGTCATAAGTCCAGGCAGGACCGCTGAAAACGCTGACCCAGTTCGTAGGCGGATATCCGTCGCGGCCATCCCGCCAGACATACCAATCCCGCTTCGAACTGTCCTTCGACGATCGGGATTCGAGGAACCACGGATGCTGGTCAGAGGTGTGATTGATCACATAGTCGATGATGACCCGGAGCCCTTTCTCATGGGCCCGATCGATGAGTTCTCTAACGGTGTCGAGGTCTCCCATCATCGGGTCGACATCGGTGTGATCAGAGATGTCATAGCCCCAGTCCCTCATGGGGCTTTTGAAGAACGGGGAGAGCCACAACGCGTCGACACCGAGCGTCTCCGTCAGATAATCGAGTTTCGAAATGATGCCCCGCAGATCTCCATAGGAGTCGCCATTTGAATCGCAGTAGCTGAGGGGATAGATCTGATAGAAGACGGCGTGCTTCCACCAGGTGTCATAGGACGTCCGCGCCATTACCGCGACGCTAGAGCGATCGTCTCCAGAATCCTGACAACTTCATCGACGTGTTCGACTCGATGAGGTGCGCCGGTAGGGCCTTCTCCGACCTTGATCCCCACGTCCTCAGGTCCCAGAACTTCGAATACGGTCTCATCGGTGACGTCGTCGCCGAGGTAGACAATGGGCCGGCCGCCGGCGAGCTCCTTGATCGCGTCACCTTTGTCACTCGTGGCGGTGGTGAGCTCGATGACCTTCTTTCCCTCCAGCAATCTGATCTCCTCACGAGATCTCGCCCACTCCCGAATACGGTCCAGAAACGGCTCGGCCTGCTCATCTTCGAGATGTCTGTAGTGGAAAGTGACTGAGTTCGGCTTGACCTCGACGGTGGCACCGCCCGCCTCGGCGGCGAGCTGCCGGATGAAGGTTTCCGCCTCTGAGATGACCTTGTTCGGCACCGTCGCTCCTCCCATGTCGTTGCCATGTTCGCCCACGAGGACAACACCCTTGACGTCCCCGAGCCGCGCCTGGAGATCGCTCCTGGCCCTCCCCGAAATCACCGCAACCTCGATTGCGTCGCGGGAGGCGAGCTCGGCGATGAGATCGACCGCACGGGGGTCGGGCACTGCCAGATCTGGGTGCTCCACGATGGGGGCCAGAGTGCCATCGAAGTCGAGTCCAAGCAGGAAATCACCGCTGTCGAGGACGCGGCTCAGATCGGCGTCGAGGCTCAAAGGCCCAGTGCGCTCAGACACCGGTCGGCCCACCAGAACACGTCGTGGCGTTTGACGGAGCGGCGAAGGGCCTTCATCGGCGCATTTCCCTTTACCGAAGCGGTCCCGATCGCTTCGTTGAGTGTGCTGGCCAGCGCATTGAGGTCAAAGGGGTTCACCAGGAACGCCTGGGTGAGCTGTTCCGCCGCGCCGGCGAACTCGCTGAGGATCAGTGCGCCCGTGTTGTCGTATCTGGTGGCGACGTACTCTTTTGCGACGAGGTTCATCCCGTCTCGCAGTGGCGTCACGAACATGACGTCGGCTGCCCGGTAGTACGCGATCAACTCGTCGAATGGCACACTCCGGTACAGGTAGTGGATCGGTGGGCGTCCGACTTCGGCCAGATCCCCGTTTATCCGACCGACTAGACCTTCGATGTCGGCCCTGATCCGCTGATACTCCTCGACGTCTTCGCGGCTGGGCACCGCTATCTGGACGAAGGCGATGTTGCCGATGAGATCAGGTCTTTGTTCGAGGAGTGTTTGCAGCGCCCTCATGCGCAGATCTATCCCCTTCGTGTAGTCGAGTCTGTCGACCCCCAGGATGACCACGTCGGGATCTCCAAGCTGAGAACGGATCTCCTTGGCCGCCTGGCCGGTGGCCTCTGACGCGGCCATGTCCTCGAAGTTCGAGGTGTCGATTCCAATCGGTGCCACCTGGAGGACGATCTGCCGTCCCTGCCATTCCAGCTTCTTCGATGAGCCGGAGGCACCGACCAGGCGCCGAGCGGCCACAGCGAAATTGGTGCGGCTCGATCGGGATTGAAACGCAAGAACGTCCGCGCCAAGCAGACCCTCGAGCACCTGGCTGCGCCAGGGCAACTTGGCAAACAACTCCACTGGAGGAAAAGGGATGTGCAGATAGAAACCGATTCGATGGGTTTCGGCCCTGTCGCGAAGCATCTGTGGCACGAGTTGGAGCTGGTAGTCCTGGACCCAGGCGACGTCGTTGGGCCCGACGTTGTCGGCGGTCAGGTCGGCGAACCGCTGGTTCACAGCCTGATAGGGGCGCCACCAATGCCGGTGGAACTCGGGGGCTCGCACCGAATCGTGATAGAGGGGCCACAGGGTGCCGTTGCAGAAGCCGACGTAGAACTCCTCGTACTCCTCCTGGGAGAGCGTTATCGGAACCTGGTTGATGTCGGAGTGAACGAATGGGTCGAATTGGCGGTCCGAGATGCCGCTCCAGCCGACCCAGCTCCCCTTGGTTCGTTGCAGGATGGGCGTGAGAGCTGAGACGAGACCGCCCGGACTCGAACTCCAGCTCTTCGACTCCTCGTCGTAGGCAACGGGGAGCCTGTTGGCGATCACCACCACTCGGCGTTCGTTTTCGGTCACTGATGTCAACCTATCGAACCGTGATCACAAGGCATACTGTGGAGCCTCAATGGCAGCAGGTGGAGGAACGAAAGTAGTCATCGCCGCGATGTTCGCGAATGCGGGTATCGCCGTCGCCAAGTTCGTTGCGTTCATGGTCACCGGAGCTGCTTCGATGCTCGCCGAATCGATTCACTCCGTTGCGGACACCTCCAACCAGGCTCTGTTGTTGCTGGGAGGCAAGAGGGCTCGGAAGGTCGCCGACGACCGGCATCAGTTCGGGTATGGCAGGGAGCGTTACTTCTGGGCGTTTGTTGTCGCCATGGTGCTCTTCGCTCTCGGTGGCGTTTTCTCCATCTACGAGGGAATCGAAAAGATCCGCCACCCTCACGACATCGAATCGCTGGGCTGGGCGATCGGAGTGTTGTTACTCGCCATCGTCCTCGAAAGCTTCGCCTTTCGAACGGCGATCGTCGAGTCGAACAAAGTGCGAGGTGATCGCTCCTGGGTCGAGTTCGTGCGGCGGTCGCGGTCGCCCGAACTCCCGGTGGTCTTGTTGGAGGACGCCGGTGCATTGATCGGCCTGGTCTTCGCCCTGATCGGAGTCGGCCTCGCCCAGATCACCGGCGACCCTTTCTGGGACGGTCTGGGCACACTCGCCATCGGAATTCTCCTGGTGGCGATATCTGTCCTCCTCACGATCGAGATGAAGTCGCTCCTGATCGGAGAGGCCGCCACGGACGAGCACGTCAGATCGATCACCCGGGCCGTCGACAGCGTGGCGTCGGTCAACCATGTCATCGACCTCAAGACCCAGCACATTGGCCCCGAGGAGTTATTGGTGGCAGGGAAGATCGAGTTCGATCGATCGTTGACTAACGCCGAGATCAGCGATGCTATCGACGCAGTTGAGACCGCCCTGCGGGAGGCGGTCCCTCTCGAGATGCAGATCTATCTCGAACCCGATCTCTATGAGGCCGACCAGGTTAGCGAGAGTCCTTGAGTGCGTTCACATCGCTCCGGTCTGTCAGCGTGGCGTATGGGCTAACTTCGTTCCCTGAGAAAGGAATCACTTCATGCAATGCGCACACCCACCCTGCACATGCACCGTCCCGACGGAGGGAGGGCACTGTGCTCCCTCCTGCAAGACGGGAGAAGCCCCTCACACCTGCTTCTGCGGTCACCAGGAGTGCACCGCACGTTAAGCCCACCAGGCGTCGGATCTGCAGTTGAGGGACCGCTAAATGCCCACGACGTTCTTCGGCCGGATGGTCTTGTTCGTCCTCGTCCTGCTGGCACTGCGGCTCTTCTTCCGCTGGAACATCTCCATCATCGGGAGCGTCCTGCTCACTCTGGCCATCAGCTACGGCTTTCACTACTTCGACTCCAAGCGCGAAGAGGGTGAGACCGATTAAGGCGAGTCATCCACTGATGCGCGGACACCGCCACGGCGCGTCGTTGCACAACTGGATGAGAAGACGACGGGCCCCAGCAGAATTTGAACCCGCAGCGTCAACTGACTTGCGCCTCTGTGAGACACACTGGCATTGTTGACATGTGACACAGAACACGTCAGCGCCGGCGCAGGGGTGCATCTTCTGTGCCATTGTGGCGGGACAGGCCGAGGCCAGTGTCGTGTTCGAGGACGAAACCGTTGTGGCCTTCATGGATCTGAACCCCGTGACACCCGGCCATCTTCT
The DNA here is from genome assembly GCA_046537785.1 of Actinomycetota bacterium. Taxonomy (GTDB): domain Bacteria; phylum Actinomycetota; class Acidimicrobiia; order Spongiisociales; family ZC4RG35; genus JANQRA01. Next base: position 4,036 of record JBKHKD010000013.1, on the reverse strand, counting down.
CGTAGTGCCTCGGGAGCATGCGGTGGGCCTCGAAGACCTCGATGGAGCTACTAGTGCGCACGTTTGGTCGGTCGGTCACAACATGTCGCGAGCCTTGCGACGCTCCCGCATGCGCTGCGAGGGGATCAACGTCTTCCTCTGTGACGGCGAAGCCGCCTTCCAGACGGTCTTCCACTTCCACCTACACGTCATCCCTCGCTACGAAGGAGACGGCTGGACCATCATTCCCGAGCCGACGGAACGCGAGAGGTCGCTCCTTGATAGCGATGCGCAAGCGATCAGAGAAGCCATCGCGTTGACGGATTGACTGGTGGCTTCCGCTCGTTCCGCGAACCGGCCGATCCGCCGACCCGAATACGCGCGGACTCAGCTCATCGAAACCCAGGTCGGTCAGACCAGAGCTTTGTGAAGGTTCGTTGGTGGGCCCGGCAGGATTTGAACCTGCAACCGACGGATTTTGAGTCCGACTCCGATAGCCCGTTAACCAGGGGATATAAGGATTCTCAAGTGCCCTGTGTCACGGGTGTGTCACGTCCTGCGCGAGTCCGCAACGACACCGATGTGTCACACAGGGACCTATCTGGGGCAGCAGCCGACGCGACAGCGCACTCGGAGAAGACTAATGAGGGGACGTCACCTTTGGTCCCTGAGGACCTTCCAGCGCGACCGGCTTTCACCCTCAGATGCCGGCTCTTCGGTGCAGTCATTGCTCCGAGCGCACTGCCGCGATCGACTATGGCGACGCCAACCTGATCTGTCAACTGGCGCCGCACTCTGACTCCAATCCATGACACCGGCCGCCCGGAAACCGGCAGGACTCTGATCCTCGGCTCACCACGAAGCGTGATGATCCTCCTCGTGCAACACCACCCTGTAAGTGCCGGTATGCGTGGTTTGGCCAAACGAGCGTTACTGCTCGGTATTTGTTGATCGGTGCTAGCAAGCAGGGCTCAGCCGTTTACGTGAGCGAGTCTCACTGACGCCACGACATTGGGAATCATCCGGGATCCATCGAACTGCCAGCGGCACACATCCGCCTGTGAGAACGTTTCTGCTCCAATTCTTCGCCCTCGGTTGGCTTCGAACCATTCGAGGAATTGCTCTGCATTTAGTAGTGGACCGGTGAAATTGATCAGGGTGATGTACCAGATCGGATCACGTCCGCTAGCGAAGTAGCCGTTCTCCAGCCAGCCGTCCTCGCCCAGTTCAACCTGTAGGCGATGACGCAACTCCTCAGCGGCTCCGACAACATCCTCAGCACACGCCATCAAGGTTGCTGGAGAGACCGCCAGTCCTTGAACCTCAAACGGGATCGAGTCGATACCCCGAGTCGAGCGTCTTATGGCAGCGACGTACCGGTCCAGTTTCTTCGAATCAACCGGCTTCCTCGAGTGCGGTTCGAGTGCACGGATAGTCATGTGAGCGGCACCATGACTACCAGCCCGCCAATGGTGCTGACCAATCACGGCGGCTGCCTCGGCTGTCAGGTCCGCTAAATCGTCACGCAGTGGACCTTTCGGTCTGAATACGACGGAAAGACCCCAACGTCCGCCCTCACTCGGCAACGACTCGGCCGCAACCTGCCCATTGCCTATGGCCTGGATTCCATCAACGGTGATCTTCTCGAACAGCTCGTTGGGCATCGGTCTCTCCGGGGTCACAAGCTAGAGCACAGCCACGGCCGGCGGTTCGAAACCCGTGCTCCCACTACACGTCTGGTCGCCGAAGTCCTCGACCCAGAAGGGTCTCGTAGATCGTTTCGGCATTGCGGCGAGCGCCAATCTTCGTCGTGTCGATGTGCACCACCTCTCCAGCTGGCGGCTGGTATAGCTTGGTGTCCTGCCTGTGTCGGCGATACCCCTCCGGGTCAGAACCCTTGAGCCGAACGATCCGATCTGGGTTATCAATACGGCGGACCTGCTCGTCGATGTCGCAGTCGACCATCACCGACAGGAACAGTGAGCCGCGACGATGCGCAAGCGAACGGATGCGGTCGTACTGGTTCGCGTCTGCCTCATCGTCTTTCAGCACGTTGGTGAAGACGTAGCTGTTCGACTTCGGTGCGAGGTCTTCGATGGTGCCGAGAACCGCCTCACGGATTGGTTCCACGCGGTCCCAGATCTCCATTGGGATCGGAGACTTGCCATCCCACTTGAACAGTGTCAGAAGAGGGATGTTGATGAGCTGATTATCGACCAACACCCCGTCGAGAATTTCGACCAACTCCGACCCGACGGTCCGCTTGCCGACACCTGGGTATCCGAGCAGAAGGACAACACAGGTCTCGTATTCATCGTCCACAGGTTCCGAGTATGTCGACCGCTGGGGAACCCGTGCCGCCCATTATCCGAGCGCATGCCTACGTGCCCGATCCCGCGCACCGAGCGAAATGCTCGTTATCCGCACAAGATTGTTGATCTCGGGCGGATCGGAACTCCCTGCGGGTGATGGTCGTCATACTTGATAGGGATGAAATGGTCTGTGCTCGCTATCGCTTCGGCCGTCCTGTTAGCAGGGTGTGTCGGGTCGGGTGTCGACGACCAAATCACCAAGACTGAGGTTTCCGCTTCGGTGACGGAGCCGCCGACCCAGGAAACGACAACGACAACCGCCCAGGCGACAACTCTCACGCTTCGAGAGCCTGACGAGCCGTTGGAGTTCACCGAGTTCGAAACGACGACAGCCTGTGAACCGACGGCCGACGACTCCAACCTTCAAGTGATCCAGGCTTTCGTCACGGCATACAACGAACGCGACCTCGACACGCTGCGCGAACTCGTGTCCGAGTCCATCACGATCGCAGACATGAGTGGGATTCCTCACCTGGGAGAGGATGAATGGACAGGAGTCACTCGCTGGGCAGAGGCGGGCTGGAACGTCGACGACCGCTTCGAGCTGACTCGCTTGGTCATGTACGACTCGGGGTCGGTGTTTGAAGTTGACCGGAGCAACGACGTGCTCCGGTCAAATGGGATCGACCAACTCCATCACTCGTGGAAGACCCACAGCTTCAACTGCACCATTTCCCAAATGGTCCTCTACTTACCGTCCGATGAGCTTGGCCCGGCCGAGTGTCGATTCTGGGAAGTGTTCTCCGAAGAACTCGCAGAAGGCACAACCCAAGACATCAACGCACCAGAAGCCTGCTCGGGCTAGACCGTTTGATAGCCGTTCCCGACAACTGGAGGCACCAGAGCACGACGTGATGCCGTTATCGCGCGCTTCCCGAGATGCTCGTTGTTATTGCCCGGTATCACGTGCATATCTCGTGTTATGTGCGGATGTCCTTGGTCAACGTCTAGGGTCGCTGCGTCGCTATGAGCGAGATTCAGGTCATCCTGATCGGAGGTCCTCCCGGAGCTGGTAAGTCGACCCTGGGGCGGGCAGTCGCCGCTGAGCTCGGTTACGCCTCTTTGACTGCCGATGACCTTCTCGTGTCGGCGCGAGTCTTAACGACGAAGGAGTCCCACCCTGCGTTCCATCAGATGAGCGGAGTCGGCCATGTCAGCTACTTCACCGAGGGACCCAAAGAGAAGCTCGTTTCGGACTCCCTTGCCCAGGAAGAGGCCATGTGGCCGGTACTCGAACGGGTCATCTCGTCTCACATCGAGAGCCAAACTCCTGTGGTCATCGACTGGTGGCTCCTACGTCCGAGAGCCGTGGCAGCTCTGGACACTGATCAGGTGGCGTCGGTTTGGCTGCATATCGACCCTGAGGCACTCTGGGAGCGGGAGAGACAGAATACGGGGTGGATGCAAGGTTCGTCTGATCAGAATCGGATGCTCGCCAACTTCATGCATCGCAGCCTTTGGCGCAACGAACTCGTGGCAACCGAAGCCGCGCGGTTGGGTTTGACGGTGCTTCGTCTCACCGGTCGGGAGCCGGTCGAGGTATTAGTAGAACGCATAGTTGACACGGTTGGGATAAGACAAAACCAGTAACAGGTCAGCCGAGACCGAGTTTCCACGCAAGCGAGCGGAGGTGCCGCTATGTGCGGGATGGCGGAAGGTGCGTTATCGCGCGAGATCAGGGTGAT